>NZ_CP055157.1:3050000-3650000 GCF_013367775.1 Microbulbifer sp. YPW1 | reverse complement strand
CGCCTTCAGCACCTGGTCAACCAGAATTACCAAAGAGGCAATCACGGTCATCTGCACGATGATCCGGATGCTGTTTGGAATCTGCTTGCGGATCAGGGACACCGCGGTGTTGGAAAACGCCACCACGGTTGTCAGTGCCACACACATTACCAGCGTCACTTGCAGTGAGCTGGTCACCGCCAGCGCGGAACAGATGCCGAGGATCTGCAACGCGATGGGGTTATTGTTGAAAATCGGCTCCAGCAGAGTGTCTTTCAGTTTCATGCTCATGCTCACGCCTCCCCTGCTTTCAGGTTTTTCAGGAAGGGACCGTAACCCTGGCTACCCAGCCAGAAGTTGATCAGGTTGTCGACGCCCTTGCTGGTCAGAGTGGCACCGGACAGGCCGTCTACCTTGTGCTCAGCATTGGGTGTATTGGCGTCAACACTGCCCTTGATCACAGAAAGTTCAACGTCGCCATCAGCGCCGTAAACTTCCTTGCCTTCCCACTGCGCTTTCCAGCGCGGGTTGTCGACTTCACCACCCAGCCCGGGAGTTTCCTTGTGCTCGTAGAAACCCAGGCCCGCAACGGTGTTGAGGTCCTTTTCCAGAGCGAGGAAGCCATACAGCTGGCCCCACAGGCCGTAGCCGCGAACCGGCAGGATGATGCGCTGCATCTCGCCATTCTCTTCTACCAGGTACACCTCTTTGGTGTTCTCACGGCGGATGATCTTGGCGGTGTCCTGATCGGCAGGCAGTTTTTCACTGGCGCTGGCGATCTTGGCCGCGGCGCGACCAGTGCCACCGGCCGGTGCTTCGTCGGTGAATTTGCCGGTGCTCAGGTCAACGTACTTGATCGTTACGTTGCCAAACGCTTCCTCGATGGCCTTGCGGTTGGTCTGATCCGGATCGATCAGGCCACCCGCCAGCAGGACGTTTTTCTTCATGTCCAGCTGGGCATTCGCTTCCTGCGTGGGCTTCAGCATCACCGCTGCGGTGGAAACCACCACGGAGCAGACGATACACAGCACCAGCGCAACAATCAGCGTACCTTTTACAGAATCTTTATTAGCCACGTGCCAACCTCCGTTTGATATGAGACTGCACCACAAAGTGGTCAAACAGCGGCGCGAACAGGTTGGCGAACAGGATCGCCAGCATGATGCCTTCCGGGAAGGCCGGGTTCACGACACGGATAAGAACGGTCATCACCCCGATGAGGATGCCGTACCACCAGCGACCGGTGTTGGTCATGGCGGCAGATACCGGATCGGTGGTCATGAAGATCAGACCGAATGCGAAACCGCCAACCACCAGGTGCCAGTACCAGGGCACATTGAAGAATGCGTTGGTCTCGGAGCCGACCATGTTGAACATGAGCGAGGTCGCCATCATGCCCAGCATGGTGCCGGCAACGATGCGCCAGCTGGCGATCTTCATGCCCATCAGGATGACACCGGCAATCAGGATCACAAAGGTGGAGGTTTCACCGATGGAGCCGTGCATGTTGCCGAAGAAGGCATCCCACCAAGTCAGCGGACCGGAGGCGGCGTTGATCACGCCATTCTGAACACCTTCGCTCGCCAGCACAGACAGTGCGGTGGCACCGGTGTAGCCGTCGACCGCAGTCCACACAGCGTCACCAGACATGGAGGCCGGGTAGGCAAAGTACAGGAACGCACGCCCGGTCAGTGCAGGGTTGAGGAAGTTTTTACCGGTACCACCGAAGACTTCCTTACCGATCACCACACCGAAGCTGATGCCCATACCTACCATCCACAGCGGCAGGTCCGGCGGACAGCTCAGGGCAAACAGGATGGAGGTTACGAAGAAGCCTTCGTTCACCTCGTGACCGCGCACCGCGGCAAACAACACTTCCCAGATACCGCCCACGATAAAGGTGCAGAGGTAAATTGGCAGGAAGTACATTGCCCCGTATACGAGGTTGTCCCAGATGCTCGCCGCGTTGTAGCTGGTCAGCGCGCCGATGATCGCGTGGCGCCAGCCTTCAAACTCGGTGGTGCCCATGTTGGCAATGATCGAGTTGGACTGGTAACCGATGTTCCACATACCGAAGAAGGCCGCCAGCATGGCACAGGCCCAAACGGTGATCATGATGCGCTTCAGGTCGATACCGTCGCGTACATGCGCAGTGGTTTTTGTGCGATCGGCAGGCTGGAACAGGCCGGTATCTAAGGCTTCGTAAAGCGCGTAGAACTTTTCATACTTGCCGCCCTTGTGAAAGTGCGGCTCGATGGAGTCTAAGAATTTACGCAACATCCCTTAACCCTCCTTCTCAATACGGGTCAGGTTGTCCCGCAAAATGGGGCCATATTCATACTTGCCAGGGCACACGAAGGTACACAGGGCCAAGTCTTCTTCATCCAGCTCCAGGGCGCCCAGCTGCTGAGCAACCTGGGTGTCACCCACGATCAACGCACGCAGGAGCTGAGTCGGCAGGATGTTCAGCGGCATCACGCGCTCGTAGGCACCGACCGGGACCATGGCACGCTCGGAGCCATTGGTGCTGGTAGTGAAGCTGAACAGCTTGCTCTTGAGCAGGCGGGACAGGTAGATCGGCATCGCAGAGAAGCGATTGGTACCCGGAGTGAAGTAATGCAGCATCGGGCGCTCGCGGCCTTCCTGCAGCACACTCACCTGGTTGTGGTAGCGGCCGAGGTAAGCCAGCGGACCGGCAGCGGTACGACCGCCAAATACGGAACCGGACACAACGCGGTTGTCGTCGCCAGTGGTTTCGCCAGCAGTCAGCGCTGTCAGATCAGCACCCAGACGGGTGCGCAGCAGACGCGGCTTGGTGACCTGCGGGCCACCCAGGGCAACAACGCGATCGGTGAACAGCTTGCCGGTTTCGAACAGCTTGCCCACGGCGATCACGTCCTGGTAACCAATGGTCCACACCTGACGGCCCGGCTTGACCGGATGCAGGTAATGGATATGGGTACCGGAGAGACCAGCGGGGTGCGGGCCGGCAAACGCTTCGCGCTGCACGCTAGCAACACTCGGAACCGGGATATCGGCGTCCGGTGCGGTGCACACGAAGGTCTGATCAGCGAGCTTGGACAGGATTTCAACGCCCTGAGAGAACGCTTCACGCTGCTCGGCAATGACCACAACCGGGTCACCCGCCAGCGGATTGGTGTCCATGGCATTGATAAACAGTGCAGAAGGCTGGGCGTCGAGCGCCGGCACCTTGCTGAAAGGACGGGTGCGCAGTGCTGTCCACATGCCCGACTCCACCAGGTTCACGCGAACCTGTTCGGCAGTCAGACTTGCCAGTTTGTCAGCGCTGTAGCTGGCGAATTGCTCAGCTTCATCACCATCCACCTCGATTACCACAGACTGCAGCACGCGACGGGCACCGCGGTTAACGGCTACCACGCGGCCAGCGGCCGGTGCGGTGTAGCGAACCCCTTCGGTTTTCTTATCGGTGAACAGCAGCTGTCCGAGTTTGACGCTATCCCCTTCCGCAACTGCCATGGTGGGCTTCATCCCGTTGTAATCGGGACCAATCACCGCAACAGTCTTGGCTGCAGGGCCATCATAGATGACCTGCTCGGGCGCGCCGGATATGGGTAAATCCAATCCCCGACGGATCTTTCTCATACGCCTATGCCTAAGTTCTAATGTTGATAGATTTAGTAGGTTTAAAAGTTTCTAGGTTAAAAACCTGAAAATGAGGAACCCATACGCGGGGGCTTAGGCTGTCGTGAGCCTGATACATGCTGAGAGCGGGCTTATAAAGAGAAGCCGCACAGAAGGCATGCAGAGGTAATCGTCGTCGCTCAGTGCTCGGGAGGCGCATAAAACCACCGTTGCCTTGGCAACTCGCAGTCTTTGCGCAAATATTTCCCGGCACACAGCAGCCCCGCAAAATCGCGCGCATTATAAGGATGGGGCGTTGGGTTTACCAGAGGAGATGGAGCCAAATCGGCTCAAGATGAGTAAAATTTTGCTGAAAAAACAACGACTTTAGTTGGAGACACCACCCTGTCGTCGCCCTCGCCCCGGGCGGGTCGAGGTGGCGCAGGAATGATCTGTCTGACCAAAGCCCTGCGCCGCGGAGCCGATGAGGGCGCACGCGCCCCCACCTGACACCCGATCAGTCTTTCTTGGGGAAGACTTCGTAATGCACGCCAGCCATATCTTCCAGGCAGCGAACCACCTGACAGCTGTAGCCGAACTCATTGTCGTACCAGCAGTAGAGCACTGCGTTGTCGCCCTCGACGATGGTGGCGATGGAGTCGAACACACAGGCGCGACGGGAGCCAACAAAGTCGCTGGAAACCACTTCCGGTGAATTGGTAAAGTCAATCTGCTGGCGCAGCGGAGAGTGCAGCGCCACTTCGCGCATGTACTCGTTCAGCTCGTCCTTGGTGGTTTCCTTGCCGAGGCGCAGGTTCAGAATCGCCATGGACACGTTCGGGGTCGGTACACGGATCGCATTGCCGGTCAGCTTGCCCTTCAGCTCCGGCAGCGCCTTAGCCACCGCCTTGGCCGCACCGGTCTCGGTCAACACCATGTTCAGCGCTGCGGAACGACCGCGACGCTCACCCTTGTGGTAGTTGTCGATCAGGTTCTGGTCGTTGGTGTAGGCGTGTACGGTTTCCACGTGGCCGTGGTTAACACCGTACTTGTCCATCATTGCTTTCAGTACCGGCACGATGGCGTTGGTGGTACAGGAGGCAGCAGACAGGATCTGGTCTTCCGGCTTGATCTCGCCGTTGTTGATGCCGTACACGATGTTCTTCAGGTCGCCCTTGCCCGGCGCCGTCAGCAGCACCTTGGCCGCGCCCTTGCTCTCCAGGTGCTGGGCCAGGCCCTCTTCGTCACGCCATACGCCGGTACTGTCTACGATCAGCGCATTGTTGATGCCGTGCTGGGTGTAATCCACTTCCTGCGGGGAGTTGGCGTAGATCACCTTCACTTCATTGCCGTTGCAGATCAGGGTGCTGGTCTCTTCGTCCACACGGATGGTGCCGTTGAAGGCGCCGTGCACCGAGTCGCGGCGCAGCAGGGAGGCGCGCTTGACCAGGTCGTTGTCCGCCTTGCCCTTGCGCAGCACGATGGCACGCAGACGCAGCACATCGCCACTGCCGGCCTTTTCGATCAGCAGGCGGGCTACCAGGCGGCCGATCCGGCCGAAACCGTAGATCACCACATCCTGGGACTGCGGCAGAGGCTTGCCAGCGCCACTGGCGTCAGCCAGCTCTTCGCGCACGAACTCCTCGATGGACAGGCCGCGCTGGTCGCGCATGTATTTGTTGGTCAGGGTACCCAGATCAATATGGACCGGGCCCAGGTCCAGCTTGCAGATGGCTTCCAGTACCGGATAGGTCTCAAACTCGGACAGCTCGTTCTCTTCTACCTGACGCACAAAGCGATGTGCCTTCATGATGCTGAGCACGGAGCGGTTAACCAGGTTTTGGCCGTACATGTAAATGCCGACGTTGCTTTCCCGGTTGAGCTTACCAATCATCGGAATCATGGATTCCGCCAGCGCTTCACGCGCCTTCCAGTCCTTGAAAAAGTCAGCGGGCTTCGGTCGCTTCTGAGTCACAGTCGGACACCTCTGCAAAGTGAAAAAATAGGTCGAGCCTTACTCCACCCTGAGGCTCTATCCCAAGGATAAGAATGGTTCCAAAAACCACCTCTGGCGCGAAGGCCGGCGCATTATGTGTATTCACCTGAGGCCGCGCAACCGCGCAAAAAATGGCCGAAAAACTGTAGTTAAACTACATTTTTTCGAGTGTTTAAACGCTCCGCGGCAACACCGGATTCACCGGTCACGAACATCCTTTTCCGACCATTGCACGACCCACACCTGCACTGGCCACCGTTCACCGCTACAATAGCTGCCCTCCCGGCCGCCAGTGGTCAGAAAGCACGGAATTATAAGGAAACATGAGTCAGTTCCCCCCTTTATCCCCCCCCGCTTTTCGTTCACAGAATGACCGGCAATTCTGGGGCCAGCTGCACGGCGCCAGCGCCGCGCTGGCCATTCTGCAGGCGGCAAAAGCCAGCAGCGCGCCCACGCTGCTGATAGCCCGGAATAGTCAGGAAGCACAGCAACTTGAGCTGCAGCTGAAATTTTTTAACAAGCCCCGTCGAGATGGCGCCGGAGAAAGTGACTCCAAAGACGCAGGCGGCGAGCTGGAAATTTCCCAGTTTCCCGACTGGGAAATCCTGCCCTACGACACCTTCTCGCCACACCAGGACATCATCTCTGATCGGCTGTCGACCCTGTACCGGTTGCCGCAGATGGAGCGCGGCATCGTCATTGCGCCGGTCAGCACCCTGCTGCATCGACTGGCACCCAAGGACTATGTAGCCGGCAATGCACTGGTGTTGCGAGAGGGGCAAAAGTTCGACCTGAATGCCCAGCGTCGGCTGCTGGAACAGGCGGGCTACCACTGTGTAGACACCGTGTACGAGCACGGGGAGTTCGCGGTGCGCGGTGCCCTCATGGATATCTTCCCCATGGGCAGCAACCTGCCCTACCGCATCGACCTGTTCGATGATGAGATCGAATCCCTGCGCACATTCGACCCGGAAGACCAGCGCACCGTGGACAAGGTGGAGCAGATCCACCTGCTGCCCGCGCGGGAATTCCCGATGCACAAGCCGGCACTGGCCAAGTTCCTGGAGCGCTGGCACGAGCAGTTCGACTGCGATCCCGGCCCGGTGTCCATCTACCAGGACATCAGTGCGGGTATTGCCCCTGCAGGCATCGAGTATTACCTGCCGCTGTTTTTCGATCGCTGTGCGACCCTGTTCGACTATTTGCCCGAGGGCAGCCAGGTATTTGTCCAGGGCGACCTGCAACAGCCGGTGGAATCCTTCTGGCGGGAAACCGAAAACCGCTACCAGAGCCGTCGCGGCGACCTTACCCGACCCATTCTGGAACCCCGCCAGGTGCTGCAGAATATCGACGAGTTTTTCGGTGCACTGAAGTCCCTGCCCCGCGCCTTCTTTTCTGCAGAAAGCCTCCCGGAAGCGGTGGGCAACTACAACTTCGCAAGCATGCCCCCGCCCAGCCTGCCGGTGGACGGCAAGGCAGAGCAGCCACTCAATGCGCTCGAAGCCTACCTGATGGACTACGATGGCCGCGTGCTGTTCTGCGCGGAGAGTGGCGGTCGCCGGGAAGCATTGCTGGAACTGCTGAGCGGCATCCGCCTCAAGCCGAACACTTTCGATAGCTGGCAGCAATTCCTCGCCAGCGACGAGCGCTACGGAATTACCGTTGCGCCCATTGATACCGGCCTTTTATTACTGGATCCATCGCTGAACCTGATCGCCGAACCGCAACTGTTTGGCGAGCGGGTGCTGCAGCAGCGCCGCCGCAAAAAAGCCAAAGACGACGCCGACAACGCGGTTAAAAACCTCGCCGAGTTGCGTATCGGCGCGCCCGTGGTGCATATCGATCACGGTGTCGGCCGCTACAAGGGGCTTCAGAGCCTGGATATCGACGGCCAGCAAGCGGAATTCCTGACCCTGGAATACGGCGATGGGGCCAAGCTCTACGTACCGGTGGCCAGCCTGCACCTGATCAGCCGCTATTCCGGTGCCGATGAAGAACTGGCGCCGCTGCACAAACTGGGCAGCGAGACCTGGCAAAAGGCCAAGCGCAAGGCCGCGGAAAAAGTCCGCGATGCCGCCGCCGAGCTGCTGGACATCTACGCCCGTCGCGAGGCCCGTGTGGGGCACGCGTTTGGCGATCCGGGCCTCGCCTACCGCGAATTCACCGCGGGCTTCCCCTTCGAGGAAACACCGGACCAGCAACTGGCCATCGAGTCCGTGGTGGGAGACATGCTGTCGGACAAGCCGATGGATCGCCTCGTGTGTGGCGACGTAGGCTTCGGCAAAACCGAAGTCGCCATGCGTGCAGCGTTCGTCGCGGCGCACGGCGGCAAACAGGTCGCCATGCTGGTGCCCACCACCCTGCTCGCACAGCAGCACTTTCAGTCCCTACAGGATCGCTTTGCAGACTGGCCGATTACCATCGAGGTGATTTCCCGCTTCCGCAGTAATAAAGAAGTGGAAGCCATCAAGGAACGGGTCACTTCCGGCAAGGTGGATATTCTGGTGGGCACCCACAAGCTGCTGCAGAGCGACCTGAAATTCAAAAACCTGGGGCTGCTGATCATTGACGAGGAGCACCGCTTCGGTGTTCGCCAGAAGGAGAAACTGAAGAGCCTGCGCTCCGAGGTGGACATCCTCAACCTCACTGCGACGCCCATTCCTCGCACCCTGAACATGGCCATGGCGGGCATCCGGGACCTCTCCGTGATCGCTACCCCGCCCGCCCGGCGACTGTCGGTAAAGACCTTTGTGCGCGAGCGCGACGACGCACTGATCAAGGAAGCCATCCTGCGGGAAATCCTGCGCGGTGGTCAGGTCTATTTCCTGCACAACGAGGTGAAGAGCATCGAACGTCTCGCCCGCGAACTGCAGGAGCTGGTGCCCGAGGCCCGCATCGGTATTGGCCACGGCCAGATGCGCGAGCGCGAGCTGGAACAGGTGATGAGTGACTTTTACCACAAGCGCTTCAATGTGCTCGTGTGCACCACCATTATCGAAACCGGTATCGACATCCCCAACGCCAACACCATCCTGATTGAGCGCGCGGACAAATTCGGCCTCGCCCAGCTGCACCAGCTGCGCGGTCGTGTTGGCCGATCTCACCACCAGGCCTACGCCTACCTGCTGACGCCCAACAAGCGCGCCATGACCGGGGATGCGGTGAAGCGACTCGAAGCCATCAGCGAGGCACAGGATCTGGGCGCCGGCTTTACCCTGGCCACCCACGATCTGGAAATCCGCGGTGCCGGCGAGCTGCTTGGCGAGGAACAGAGCGGCCAGATCCAGAGTGTCGGTTTCAACCTGTATATGGAGATGCTGGACCACGCGGTAAAGGCGATCCGCGAGGGACGTACACCCAACATTGATGAGCCACTGGAATCCCCTGCGGTGGATGTAAACCTGCGGGTACCGGCGCTGATTCCGGAAGACTACCTGCCGGACGTCCACAGTCGCCTGATCATGTACAAGCGCATCGCCAACGCGGAGGACAAGGCGGCTCTGAAAGAGCTGCAGGTGGAGATGATCGATCGCTTCGGCCTGCTGCCGGAGCCGCTAAAACACCTGTTCCGCATTACCGAGATCAAGCTGAACGCCAACAAGATGGGCATCCGCAAGCTGGAAGCCTCGGCCACCGGCGGACGCATCGAGTTCGCCGACAACGCCAACGTCGACCCACTCACCCTGGTCAAGCTGGTGCAATCGCGCCCAACCACCTACCGGTTACAGGGTGCCAACCAGCTGAATTTCGCCCTCGACGAGAGCGGCCCGGAACAGCGCCTGCAACAGGTGAGCGACGTTCTGCAACAGCTGTCTCAGTAACGCACACGGGGCCAATCAGTCGGCACAATTGCTGATCAATCGGTGATAACATGGAGGAATTCGTCGCCAACGGGGGCGGCGAATCCGGCTTGCTTTCAAGGCGCTTCTGACAGTGCGATTCTGGAAGCACCACGGCAGACACTGGTCAAAGACCCCGGGGCTGGCTCCAACGAAAAGCCCCGGCATAGGCACAACGAATAAAGCGGTATCAAGATGACCCTCACCAACAAACAGGTCACAACTCGCCTGAAGCAGCTAACCGGCGCCGCATTGCTGGCGCTCTGCGCTGCGGGCGCCCAGGCGGCCGGCTATGCAGGCACCCAGTTTGAAATTGAGATGGTGGTTTTCGCACGGGATAGCGGCATGGATCGCTCCCGGGAAACCTGGCCCACGGCACTGCGCCTGAACTATGACAACCAGTGGGTAGATTTCGATACCCCGTCAGCGGCCGACCCGATGACCCCGGCCCTGCAACCCGCCCCGAACCAGCTGGACAACAAGGTCGCCGCCCTGAACCGCGCGCGTGGCTACAAGGTCCTGTTCCACAAGACCTGGCGTCAGGTACTGCAAAACGAGCGCAATGCCCCGGCAGTGCTCATCAGCGGCGGCGCCCAGGAAGGTAACCACCATCAACTGGAAGGTAGCGTGACCCTGAGCGTTTCCCGCTACCTGCACCTGAGCACCGACCTGTGGCTGAGTGAATGGCTGCCCCAGACCGGCAGCGTCAGCGACCAGACCCAACTCAGCGGCATCCCCGTCCCTACGCGCCCTCGCGCAGCAATCCAGACCGCTGGCGATGAGCCCATGGATCTGGCAAGCTCCGGCACAGACAGCAATCGGGACTTCGGCTACAGCACCAGCGCCGACTCCGCGGTATTTCACGGTGATTACGCAGAGGCCGCCGAGCCAGCCCACAAGATGGCTGCACGCGTGGCAGTCCTTAATGAAGAGCGCCGTCTACGCAGTGGCGAGCTGCACTATATCGACCACCCCAAGCTGGGAGTTCTGATTGAGGTGCGCACCGTCGCAAAGGGACCAGAGCCGGGTGACGAGGAAGAGTCAATGGAGCTCTCCCGCTGACCTCGCAACGCACTTTGCAAAACGGCCCTCCGCGGGCCGTTTTCCTTTTGGATTGACCAACTCTTCCGCTTTTATTTCAGGAAGTCATAAAAATAAGGCAATTTCCATGATTACCAACGACGCCATCATTCTCGGCATGCTCGCCGCGATTCTGGGCTTTGTGTTTTATACCGCGAGCAGCGAACAGCGTTTCTGGAAGCGGTTTTACCGCTTCGTACCTGCCCTGCTCCTGTGCTATTTCCTTCCATCGCTGCTGACCACCTTCCACATCATCGATGCGCACAATTCAAACCTCTACTTCGTGGCATCGCGCTACCTGCTGCCGGCCAGTCTGGTATTGCTGACATTGAGCATCGATCTGAAAGGCATCGTCAACCTTGGGCCAAAAGCACTAATCCTGTTTTTAACCGGTACCGCGGGTATTGTCATCGGCGGCCCACTGGCACTACTGATCATGTCGGCCATTGATCCAGGCATGCTGAATGGCAACGGCCCAGATGCCATCTGGCGGGGAATGACCACCGTGGCGGGCAGCTGGATTGGTGGCGGCGCCAACCAGGCCGCGATGAAAGAAATCTTCGACGTGGGCGGGGATGTCTTTTCCGCGATGGTGGCCGTCGATGTGATCGTTGCCAACCTGTGGATGGCAGTGCTGCTGATCATGGCGGGCAATGCGAAAAACCTGGACGCAAAACGCGGAGCGGATACCTCTGCCATCGATACCCTGCGAGAGCGCGTGGAAAGTATGCAGCGCAAGCATGCGCGCATTCCCGCGCTGCAGGACCTGATGTTGATCGCTGCCGTCGGCTTCGGTGTGACGGCAATTGCCCACGCTTGCGCTGACTTCCTCGCGCCGTGGTTTCAGAATAATGCGCCGCAATTGGCCCGATTCAGCTTCACCAGCTCTTTTTTCTGGCTGATCATTATTGCCACTACGCTCGGTATCGCCATGGCTTTTACCCCAGCCAAAAAACTGGAGGGAGCCGGTGCCGCCAAGGTTGGCTCCGTGTTTATCTATTTCCTGGTCGCCACCATCGGCACTCACATGGACATCACCGCCCTGAAGAACAGCCCGGAGCTGTTTGTACTCGGCATGATCTGGATGGCGATACACGCGGGCTTGATGCTTCTGGTCGCAAAACTCATCAAGGCACCGACGTTCTTTATGGCTGTCGGCAGCCAGGCAAATGTCGGGGGCGCGGCCTCTGCGCCCGTGGTCGCAGCGGCATTCCATCCATCACTCGCCCCGGTAGGCGTATTGCTTGCGGTGATGGGGTACGCACTGGGCACATACGCCGCCTGGTTCTGCGGGCAGTTGTTGCGGGTAGTTGGGGCCGGCTGAGGCCCTACTCAGGGCGGCACGGGATTGCCGCCCTATCGCCCAATAAAAAAGCCCGGGATCTTCCAGCAAACACTGGAAGATCCCGGGCTTTTTTATTGGTGCTACAAGATTCCGCCGCCACTACACTGACAGCGCGAACAGACACCTGCATTCGCGGCTATAGCGCTTTACGCCCCGCAAGCAGCACAAACCAACTTGCGCAGACTATCGTACGAGCCCTCTTTATTGGGCGACACGATAACCCCGGCACTGCAGCGCGGCAGCTTTGGCTGCCGAAGCAATGCTATATTGAGCGTGCGTCTGGCTGGGTGTTATTCGCAGGGCACTACATCTTCTGCGAGCAGACCCTTGTCACCCTGCTGCATTTCAAATTCAACAGCCTGTCCCTCGTTGAGGGTTTTGTACCCGTCACCGCGAATGCTGCGGTAGTGTACAAAAATATCCTCGGAACCTTCGGCGCAGGTGATAAAGCCATAACCCCGGGCATTGTTAAACCACTTCACGGTACCCGTAACGCGATCACTCATTAAGCCAACCTCATTTATTGTTATTGCGCTTACCCCGGTTACGGGCGAAGCGCCTACCCCAATTGCCGTGGCCAGCTCTTATACGAAGCTGGTCCACTGTCTCGAAGTGCCCATCTGGTCATCCAGATAAGCCGTTACTGATTCTTAGATAAAACAGCGCCACTGTCTAGGTTTACACGTGAAATTAATGTTACTTCCCACAAACAATGCGCAATTAGTCACCAATTTACCGACTACAACGCCACAAATTCTGACATTTGATGCCATTTAGCCCTATGTCGCTTACCGGTCATTCAGGTATCAGATACATCACGCACCAATAGACTTTTCCCGGTCACGAGCAATCGCGAGCTCCGGTAAATCCGCGATATGCAGAGTCGAAGTCGGGAAGGCACAGGAAGCGCCGCGGGCCTCGATGATTTTCAGAATCTTCAGCAGCACATCCTGTTTGATCTCGTGATACCGCACCCACTCGGTGGTACGGGTAAAGGTGTAAATAAAGAAATCCAGGGAAGACGGCGCAAAAGAATTGAAGTTCACAATCAGGGTTTGATTGGTGTCGATCTCCGGGTGGTTTTGCAACATGGCACGCACGTCATTTACGATCGGTTCCATCAGGCTGGCATCGTCGTAACGGATGCCGATGGTCTCGTAGATGCGGCGGTTCAGCATGCGCGAAGGGTTCTCGACAGAAATCTGGGTAAACACGCCGTTGGGAATATACAGGGGACGCTTGTCGAAGGTACGGATACGGGTAAGGCGCCAGCCGATATCTTCTACGGTTCCCTCGATTTCCTGATCCGGTGAGCGCACCCAGTCCCCGACTTTGAATGGACGATCCAGGTAGATCATCAGGCCGCCAAAAAAGTTGGCCAGCAAATCCTTGGCGGCAAAGCCGATCGCCAGGCCACCAATACCGCCAAATGCCAGTACGCCACTGATGCTATAGCCAAAGTGCTGCATGATCACCATGGCTGCGGTGATCATGATGGATGCGCGAATCAGCTTGCCAATGGCGCGTACGGTGGTGGCATCCATCGGCTTGCCCATAAAACGCGGATCCGCCAGGTTCTTCTCCACTGCCTTGGCAAATCGCAGCGCAAACCAGGTGACCAGCACGATAAAGCCAATCTCGCGAACGGTAATTGCCAGGGTAAATATCTCTGCGCCGGTAGCTTTACCCGCCCTGGCAGCAGCAACAGAAAGCCCCACCAGCCACACCAGAATCGATGCCGGCGGATTGATCGCGCCGCAAAGCGCGTCGTCCCAGGGATTGACGGTGCGCTCTGCCCGCGCCTGCAAGCGACTAACCAGCAACGCCAGAAGCCACGCCGCAAACGCAGTCGCCATTACAATCAGAAAAACTTCGGCAATCCAGAAACGGTCTTCCCCCACCAGGGAGCGCAAAAACGCTTTAGCCTGCTCCACAAATCACTCCATTCAATACTTAAGGTTATTCGGCGTTGGCCTTAACAGGTCGATCGAATACGTACATGTAAAAAGGGCGCTGGCCCCGACTGGAGTAGCGCCTTGCGAAATTCGCCTATTGTGCCCATTTACATCCAGGATGCCAGCCACTCTCTGGTGGATTGCCAGCGGGGGTTGGCCTCGAGGGCGCTCCAGCTATCAATGGCGGCGCGACCACGCATGCGCGCCAGGCGATCGCTCGAACACGGGTCGGGCTCAAACCCTTCCAGCGCTTCCAGCACCTCCAATGCGCCCTGGCGGTTATTACACACCACGCCCATATCACAGCCAGCTTGCATAGCCGCCCGGATGCGCTCCGCATAGCCGCCTGCCGCGCCTGCCCCCTCCATTGTCAGGTCATCACTGAAAATCACCCCGTCGAATCCCAGCCGCTTGCGCAGGATTTCCTGCAGCCAGAAGCGCGAGAAGCCCACCGGGTTTTCATCAACGTTGGCAAAGCGAATGTGTGCCGGCATTACTGCCTGTAGCTCACCTGCGGCAATGCACTCGGCAAAGGGTACGCAGTCTGACGCGAGCACGGCATCCAGGGTTCGCTGGTCCACCGGAAGCTCTTCATGGCTGTCCTCCAGCACCTGACCGTGACCGGGGAAATGCTTGCCAGTGGTCGCCATTCCCGCTTCGTGCATCCCCGCCATAAACGGCCGCGCCTTTTGCGCGAGCACCAGAGGATCCTGGGCGAAACTGCGGTCCCCCACAATCCGGCAGAAGTCATCATCGGCATCCAGCACCGGGGCAAAACTGAAATCCACACCCACTGCCAGTAGTTCAGCAGCGAGCAGCCAGCCGACATCTTTCAGCTGCTGGGCGTCGGCGCGGGCACTGAGCGCCTGCATGGAAGGGATACGAGTGAATGACTCGCGAAAGCGCTGCACGCGCCCGCCTTCCTGGTCCACCGCCAGCAGAATCTCCGGGCGCACGGCACGGATATCTTTGATCAGGGCCTCTAGCTGTGGACGGTCGCGGTAGTTGCGCGCAAAAAAGATAAGCCCGCCCACTTGAGGGTGCCGCAACAGCTCCCGATCTTCATCGGTGAGCTCGGTACCCTCTACATCAATCATCACTGGGCCAATCTGAACAGACATGGATTGCCGCTCCCACTGCAAGTCAATTAATCGGGCTGACCGGGCCTATGTGCTTGCCCGGATACGCGCTGGCCTTCAAATCTCGCCGGATACCGGCGCAGTCAGCATCGCTGCAGCCGCCGGCGCCAATCGCGCCAGCGTCTCATCGAGATCGCTCTCGGCACCGAAATCTTCCCTCAGGATAGCTTCGATGGCGTCAAAGCTCGACAGGGAAAATATGGTGGCGCCAAGCATAAAATAAAGACGCCAGTAGAAGGTAACCGGATCCACCTGGGGCAGTGCGTTTGCCAACTGCCCCGCAAAACGCCGGTAGCTGGCGCCATAGCGGGCGACAATGAAACGGCGCAAGTGGCCCTGGGACTGGGTGTAGGCGAGACCGAGCAGGCGCATAAACCGCTTGGGATCCCGCCCCTCTTCCGCCAGCCCTGCGAGCGCCACCCGGTAGAGGCTCTGCAGCAGGTCATCCAGCTGTAGCTCCTCACCACTGACCTGCGCCTGCTGTCGACGGCTCAGTTCCTCATCCAGGCTTTTCGTAAAAGGTGTAAGGAACCGCTCGAATACCGCCTGAATCAGTTCCTTTTTCGAACCAAAATGATAATTCACCGCGGCCAGATTCACTCCAGCGGTACTGGTGATCGTTCGCAGGGATGTCTCGGTAAAGCCGCGCTCGGCAAAAAGCACCTCCGCAGCATCGAGGATTCGGTTTACGGTATCCAGCTGACTCATACCATGCTCACAGCAATTCAAACTATCAATTAAAACACTTGTTTAAGCGCTGAGATTAGCACAGTCGCCGCGGGACGGCACAGAATCCAACCACCCGCCATTGCGCACAATTTCACCAGAATGCGAGTCAAGCAGATACTTCATCGCGAAAACCACCGCATGCGCACAAAATGCCCTGGTCAGGCGGTATCTCGCGACTACTCCGTTACCGAGGGGGCCCCGCGCACACTAGATTGAGAACAGAGGCATAGGTAATGCCAGCACTGATAAATATCAGGAGGGCTGCATCATGGCGAGAATCGCACCAGAAATTGGCAGCTGGTTTGAAAATTTCGACAGCGGTGATCTGTTTGAGGTGGTCGCCGTAGACCATCCGTCGCGGACAATTGAAATCCAGTACGTGGATGGCTCGGTAGATGAGATCGACTTTCACAGCTGGCCACGGCTGCCGGTGATTGGCGCCGCCGCGCCGGAAGATGCCAATGCAGGCTATGGCACCCTGGCCGAGGAGATGCAGGACGCGGAGGATTCTGGCTTCACCAGCCCCCTCTTCTCACCCGCCCAGAGCGCTATCGATCGGCTGGAAGGCGAATCGTTTCCGGGGACCGACGAGGGCTTCTGAGGCCGCGGTCAAATCCGATTCAGGTTAACCGCGGCAAATGGGTTCTTTCGCTTCCCAAGGAAAAGAACGAACCCAAAATCCTGCGCTCGAACATGAAGCATCAACTTCTGCACACTACCGATATCGACCTCTCCGAATAGCAGGCACTGATCCTTGATCGGTTGCTCACCCTCAATCATCGCGCTCGCGAATATATTCGACAATGATTTCTGCCGCCTCATCGACGGTATCCACCAACCTGAACAGCTCGAGATCACTCGCATCAATGCAATTCCGCGCAAGCTGCGTATCCACCATCCAATTTACCAGGCCCGACCAGTACTGTTTTCCTACCAGCACAATGGGAAAGCGTCGGACTTTCTGCGTCTGCACCAGGGTTAGCGCTTCAAACAATTCATCGAGTGTGCCGTATCCACCCGGCATGGCGATAAAGCCCACTGCGTGTTTGACGAAAATAAACTTGCGCACGAAGAAATAGCGAAAGTTCAGGCTGATATCCAGATAGGGGTTTGGGGTCTGCTCAAAAGGCAGCTCTATATTGAGGCCGATAGAAGCGCCGGACTGAGTGAAAGCGCCGCGGTTGCACGCTTCCATTATTCCCGGACCTCCGCCGGTAATCACGGGGATACCCTCACTCGCCAACAGCTCACCAAGACGCATGGCCTGCTGATACTCGTTCGTATCTTCGGGAAACCTTGCACTGCCAAAAACCGTCACCGCGCCTTTGAGGGTAATCAGGCGTTCGATACCGTCGACGAGTTCCGATTGAATGCGCAGCACACGCCACGCTTCCGGCATTTTTGCATCCAGCATATGCCTTCTCCATTATCGCTATTCGCAGCCCTGCACGACTTAATCCAACCGTTGAGGCCTGCGGCCTGGAACTGCAGACATAAACCGCCTCAGGGCCATTCAAGTCTAGCAGTAATCAGGCGCCGCCCCCGGAAGATTGCGCACCCGCCAAATCTGTATATAATCACAGCAACTGTATATAAATACAGACACCGGACTCCAGGAACAGATGCCGGGAATAACTCCGGAAACAACAGGAACGCGCCCATGACAAATCTCACCGCCCGCCAGGCACAGGTACTGGAGCTGATCAAAAGTTACCTGGACGATACCGGTTACCCACCTACCCGGGCTGAAATTGCCCAGGAACTGGGCTTCCGCTCCCCCAATGCGGCGGAAGAGCACCTCAAGGCACTCGCGCGCAAAGGGGCCATCGAGATGGTTGCCGGTGCCTCGCGCGGCATTCGCATTCCCGACTATCACAGCGGCCTGCCGATCGTCGGCCGGGTAGCCGCCGGTAATCCGATCCTGGCGGAAGAGAATATCGAGGAGTACTGCGAGATTCCGGCAGAGTTCTTCCACCCTCCCGCAGATTACCTGTTGCGGGTTCACGGAATGAGCATGAAAGACGCCGGCATCCTCGACGGTGATCTGCTGGCCGTGCAGCGCACAGAGAACATTCGCAACGGTCAGATCGTGGTTGCACGTATCGAAGATGAAGTGACGGTGAAACGCTTCAAGCGCCGCGGAAATCAGGCAACCGTACAGCTGCTGCCCGAGAACGAGGACTTCAACGTTATTGAGGTAGACATGCGCGACAGAAACTTCGCGATCGAGGGGCTGGCTGTTGGCGTCATTCGCCAGAACCCCCTGTAATGGCACATGATTCGCCATAAACAGTAAAAAGCAGACATAAAAAAACAGGGCCATTGCCCTGTTTTTTTATGTCTGGCCAAAGTACAGGTATCCACTACCCGCAGCTTCCCGAAACTCGCAGGCTGCGTCAGTGGATGGTGTGCTCGGTAATATCCACTTCCTCTTCTTCGAAGGGTTCCGGCTCCAGCTCATTGATATCCTGTACCGCCTCGATGCCGGCCTCAAGCATGGCCCGCGCAATGGCAATCTTGTGCTCGCGCAGAAACTCGAGACTCTCCTCAGAGAAATGGATACGCACCAGCGGGTCCTCTTTGTGACCAGCGCGTCGCAGCGCTACATCACCATTGGACAACTCGATGATTTCGTAGGTCTCAGAAGACATTCATTTCTCCAATTACTTCTCAATTACCTCACACCGGCCACCCGCATATCCGAGAGCGCGACCAGGTACCGGGCGCGGCGTGATTTGAGGCCAGTGTAACACAGCGGCAAATGATTAATCAGTGGCGGGGCCGGGCAGGCTTGGCCCTCAACTGGGCCATTGATGGTGGGAGTTACCACTCCTGGCCGTGGGCACGCTGACGCTGGACCAGCTCATTCAGGGCCCGGAGCCACTCCTCAAGGGAATCCCGATTCAGGGCTTCGGGCGCGCGAGTATCCAGCTGCCGCACAGGGATCAGGCTTTGCGCACCGGTAGAATCCGCGGGCGACTGGACCGCGCCCCCGGCAGGATGCCACAGGGCCCGCCAGGCTGCTTCCAGCCCCTGGAACCAGCTGTCGGGATTCTCCGCCAGGCTGACCAGCTCGTTGACCTCGGCACTGAACTTGCCACGCGAGGCCACCAGCTGCGCCAGTGCATGCGCGGTTTCCGGCTCACCGCCGGGCGCAAAGCCCAGCTGCAACTGATGCCCCTGCTCCGCCAGAAACGCCCGGTAGGCGCGCCACAATTGCAGCAGCGCGCCCTGGCACAGGGCACTCTCATAGAGCGACTCCGGCGACAGCGGGTTGGACTGTTCCGCCGCTGGCGCAGGAGACTGAAGGATCAGCTGGCATCGACGCAGGGCCGATGCCACGGTACCCGTATACGGATTACTCACAGGGCAACCTACTTTGTCGGGGCTTTTTTGGCTGCAGCCTTCTTGGCCGGGGCCTTTTTCGCTGCGGCCTTTTTCTTGGCAGGTGCTTTTTTGGCGGCTGCTTTTTTCTTCGCGGGCGCTTTCTTGGCCGGTGCCTCTACCTGCCATTTACCGTCGCGATAGAAGGCCTTCCAGCCGGTCGCCTTGCCCTCTTCCTCACTCTGGACGTACTGCTCCTGAGTCTTGCGGCTGAAACGGACCACTGTGTCGCGACCCTCGTTGTCCTCGGTGGGAGCCGAAAACAGGAAGCTGTACTTGGGGTCAATCTCGTCTTTGTGCGGCAGCAGTTCCTTGATCAGCGGTGCGCGAGTCTCCCGGTTTTTGGGGAACTGGCTCGCCGCCAGGAACAGGCCCGAGGCGCCATCGCGCAGGATATACGTATCATCCACCTTTTCGCAGGGCAGCTCGGGCATGGGTACCGGATCCATTTTGGGCGGTGCCGGCTGGCCACTCTTGAGCAGCTTGCGGGTGTTTTTGCAGGTTTCGCTGGTACAGCCGAAGTACTTGCCAAAGCGACCGGACTTCAACTGCATGTCCGCACCGCACTTGTCACATTCGATCACCGGGCCATCGTAGCCCTTGATCTTGAAGGTGCCTTTTTCCACCTCAAAGCCGGGGCAGTCCGGGTTATTACCGCAGATGTGCAGCTTGCGATGTTCGTCCACCAGATAGCTGTCCATGGCGGTGCCGCACTTGCTACAGCGACGCTTGTCCCGCAACTGGCGGGTTTCAGCCTCTTCGTCCTTGTCGGCATCCACGGCTTCTTCACCGGACACCAGGTTCATGGTGTTGGTGCAGCGCTCTTTCGGCGGCAGCGCGTAACCGGAACAACCGAGGAATACACCGGTAGAACCGGTGCGGATCTGCATGTGGCGACCGCAGCTGCTGCATTCGATGTCGGTGTCAGTAGGCGCATTGCGACGCATACCGCCGTCTTTGTCCTGGGCGACTTCGAGACGCTTGCTGAAGTCGGAATAGAATTCATTCAGCAGGTCTTTCCAACCTTTTTTGCCTTCCGCCACCGTATCCAGGGACTCTTCCAGGCTGGCCGTGAAGCCGTAATCCATCAGGTCGGTAAAGCTTTCACTGAGGCGATCGGTGACGATGTCGCCCATCTTTTCCGCGTAGAAACGGCGGTTTTCCAGACGAACGTAGCCGCGATCCTGGATCGTGGAAATAATCGACGCGTAGGTGGATGGACGGCCGATACCGCGCTTCTCAAGCTCTTTTACCAGTGCCGCTTCGCTGAAACGGGCCGGCGGCTTGGTGAAATGCTGTTTCGGGTCCAGCTTCTGCAGGTTGAGTTTTTCACCCACCTTGATATCCGGCAGCACAAGATCTTCATCTTTCTTGCTCTGCGCCGGTGCGACCTTGAGGAAGCCGTCAAAACGGATCACGCGGCCGCGGGTACGCAATTCAAAATCGCCCGCGGTCACCACCACAGAGGTAGAAGTAAACTGGGCCGGTGTCATCTGACAGGCTACAAACTGTTGCCAGATCAGGGTGTACAGACGCTCGGCATCACGCTCCATACCGGACAGCATGTTCGGTTTGACGCGCACATCAGAGGGGCGAATCGCCTCGTGCGCTTCCTGGGCGCCCTCTTTGCTGCTGTAGCGGTTGGGGTTTTCCGGCAGGTATTTATCGCCGTAATTCTCGCCGATAAATTCGCGCACCGATGACACCGCCTCGGCGCTGAGGTTGGTGGAGTCGGTTCGCATGTAGGTGATGTAACCCGCTTCATACAACCGCTGGGCCATCATCATGGTTTTCTTCACACTGAAGCCGAGCCGGTTACTGGCGGCCTGCTGCAGGGTTGAAGTGATAAACGGCGCACTGGGCTTGGAGCTGGTGGGCTTATCGTCGCGGGCGGTAACTTCAAAGTCACTGGACTGAAGGGCTTTGACGGCCGCCATGGCCTGCTCTTCATTGGTCGGACGGAAAGCCTCGCCCGCCTGCTTTTTCACTTCCAGGCGCAGGGCATCGGACTTGGCGGTTTGCGTATCGGCAAACAGATTCCAGTATTCCTCGGGAATAAACGCGCGGATTTCGCGCTCGCGTTCGACCACAAGCCGCACCGCTACGGACTGCACGCGTCCGGCAGACAGCCCGCGGGCTACCTTTTCCCACAGCAGCGGGGACACCATATAACCCACGATACGATCGAGGAATCGACGCGCCTGCTGCGCGTTGACCCGATCGATATCCAACGGTCCCGGATCCTTGAATGCTTCCTGGATCGCGGACTTGGTGATCTCGTTAAACACCACGCGACGGTAGCGGGTTTCGTCGCCGCCGATGGCTTCCCGCAGGTGCCAGGCGATGGCCTCCCCTTCGCGGTCCAAGTCCGTTGCGAGATAGACGTGGTCGGCATTCGCAGCGAGCTTGCGCAACTCGTCCACGACTTTTTCCTTGCCGGGCAAAATTTCGTAGTGCGCTTCCCAGTTGTGGTCGGGATCAATCCCCATCCGCTTGATCAACTGCTCACGGCTTTTCTTGCGCTTGTAGATCTCTTTCTGTTCGGGGGACAGCTTGCGGGTTTCCGCTGCGCGACGAGCGCGCTCCTTGGCGTCAACCGGCTGCTTGTTGGAAGCGCCGGTGGGAAGATCCCGGATGTGACCGATACTGGACTTCACCACAAAGTCCTTTCCGAGATACTTGTTGATCGTTTTCGCCTTCGCCGGCGACTCGACGATGACCAGTGATTTACCCATAAGCTTTTGATTTTTAATAGAAAATTTACTGCTTTCGCACTTTAGGCAGCGGCCGTAATCGACTGTGCGCTGCGCGAATATATATGCTCCGCCCCCAGTGCGGTCAAGCGAGCATCTCAAATTGATGACCAAATTGTATGCTTCGTAACCGGTTGTGACCGATCAATCGGCCAATGGTTCAGGCCAGCTCACAACCCGGTAAAGCCCTCCAAGCACCCGTATCAAACGTCCAGCCTGCCTACGCAGCAATACCGGGAGGAACGCTAGAAACAGTAGACCAGATCACGACGCCGGGCACCCGATCACAAGTCAGCGGGCCTGATCGGCGCCCTCTTCCTGCCGCGGGGTGGACTGACGTATTGCTTCTTCTATTACCGGGCGCATGCTGGTGAGCGCCTCCTGGAGCTTTGACAGGCCGCCATCACCACTGCGCTCCCGCCACTGCACACCCAGGCCGCTGTCGTTTGCATAAACTGCGCTCACATCTGCCGGCAACATACCGAGCAGCTCTTTCAGTGCCGAGCGCGCGGCCTCCGGGGCCTCGCGGCCGTTGCGCCAATCCCACACGCCGTCAAAGTGCATCTCGTGCTCCACACGCTGTAATTCCAGCCCCCACCCCGTCTGCAGACGGCGCGGGTTGCGCCACTGGGAAAAATATACCGCGGCATTGCCCTGCCCCTGGGAAGCGGGCAACGGCTGCATTTGCACTTTAAAGCCCGACGAGGCCGCGCGCTGGCGCAGCTCTGCGAGTTTCCTGTCGCGGCTACTGGGTTTCAGCCACATGACGGGGCCGATCACCAGCGCGACGGCGAAAAAAATAACGACTATTGGCAACCAGGAGGCCATGATGGGTTCTTCCCTGTCAATTGATGAACTTGTGTACAACTCGACGCCGTTGGCGCGAGCCACTTCGGGGCGCGCATTTTTCTCCGCAAGCTGGCGGTTGTGTCAAGTCCGTTTTTTTAAAGTAGACTCAATAAAGTGACCGGGCTTGAGGTATCCGCCCGCGCCCATACAGTAAACATACTTATGAAACTTACCCAAACCGCGGGGGCCCCATGGCAGGCTACAACAACATACTGGTTGGACTGGACCTCTCTGAAGAATCCTCTCAGGTATTGGATCGCGCAGCGGAGCTCGCCGCATGCAGCGGCGCGAAAATGAGTCTCGCGCACATCATCGAACCCCTGACCTTCGCCTATGGTGGCGATGTTCCCATGGACCTGTCGGAAGTCCAGGAACAGCTACAGAACCAGGCCAAGGAACAACTGCGCAAAGCGGCGGCAAACCTGAATATTCCCGCAGACCGCCAGCATGTACTGCTGGGACAGCCGGCAACGGAAATTCACCGGTTGGCGGAGGAGTCCGGCTGCGATCTGATTGTTATTGGTAGTCACGGTCGTCACGGGCTGGCCCTGCTGCTGGGATCAACCGCAAACGGGGTTCTGCACGGTGCGGGATGTGATGTACTGGCCGTGCGGGTACACGCGCCACAGGAATAAAAACGGGGGCTTGCGCCCCCGAATGCTTTAACTGCCCAACGCGCTCGTTGCATCAAGCAGTTACCTATCGAGCTACATGCTGTCCAGCTCGGCCCAGCGCTCGAATGCCTCTTCCAGCGCCTGCTGCAATTCCGCCAGCGCTTGCAGGCGCTTCTGCACCGTGTCGCTGTCCTGCTGGTAAAAATCCGGTGCCGCCATCTCTTCCTCAAACGCCGCAATTTCATTTTCCAGCGACTCGATTTTTGCCGGCAAGGCATCTAGTTCGCGCTGCAGTTTGTAACTGAGCTTTTTACCCTTCTCCGGCTTGGGCTTGCTCTCCGCCTGCGGCTCAGGCGTTTCTGACACAGCTTCCGCCGCGCCCTGTTTGCGAGTCCTGAGCTGCTCCTCCGCACTGAGGAAGCGACCTCCCTGGCGAACGAAGTCCTGGTAACCGCCAACGTACTCGCGCACCACGCCGTTCCCTTCAAACGCCAGGCAGCTCTCCACCACATTGTCGAGGAAGGCACGGTCGTGGCTCACCAGCAACACGGTTCCGGAGAAATCCATCAGCAACTGCTCGAGAAGCTCCAGGGTCTCCACATCCAGGTCGTTGGTAGGTTCGTCGAGCACCAGGATATTTGCCGGCTGGCTGAACAACTTGGCCAGCAACGCGCGGTTGCGCTCCCCGCCGCTCAGGGCTCCAACCTTGGTGCGCGCCTTTACGCCGGTGAACAGGAAATCACTGAGGTAGGACATTACATGGCGACTGCTTCCACCCACGTCGATGTTTTCACGCCCTTCGGCGATATTGTCCGCCACCGTAAGGTCAGGATTGAGCGTATCGCGACGCTGGTCAAAGTACGCCACCTGCTGCTTGGTGCCGAGGCGGATATTGCCACTTTGCGGCTCGATCTCCCCGAGCAGCAGGCGAATCAGGGTACTTTTGCCTGCGCCATTGGGGCCGATCAGGCCGACCTTGTCGCCCCGCATCAGCGTGAAATCCAGATCGCGGATCAGCGGCGCAGCGTCACCTTCAAAGCCGAAGGTAACGCCTTTCAGTTCCGCCACCAGCTTGCCGGAGCGCTCCCCCGAGTCCAGCGCCATCTTCGCCACACCCTGGCGCTCGCGCCGCGCCTGACGCTCCCGACGCAGGGCCTGCAGCGCCCTCACCCGCCCCTCGTTGCGGGTACGGCGCGCCTTGATGCCCTGGCGGATCCAGGTTTCTTCCTGCGCCAGCTTTTTATCGAACAGCGCGTCGTTGCGCGCCTCTTCCTCCAGCAGTTTTTCCTTTTCCTGCTGATAGCGATCAAACGGACAATTGAATACCCGCAGGCGCCCGCGATCCAGGTCCCACACTGAAGTCGCCAGTCTCTGCGCGAGGGCCCGGTCATGGCTCACAAACAACAGTGCGCCGCGATAGGTGGCGAGGAAATTCTCCAACCACTCCACAGCTGCAATGTCCAGGTGGTTGGTGGGCTCATCGAGGATCAGCAGGTCAGGCTCGGTTACCAGCGCACGGGCCAGTGCCGCACGGCGCTGCCATCCCCCAGACAGGTCCATTACCCGCGCACCCTCATCCAGATCAAGCCGGTCGAGCACACTGTCGATCTTTGCCAGCAACTCCCAACCGTGGGCGCTTTCGATTTTTGCCTGCAGGTTCGGGTCCTGGTCCTCACGGTATTGCGCCAGCCAGGTACCGACATCCCCCAGCCCCTCAGCGACGTATTGGTAAACGGTGTGCGTGCAATCCTCCGGCAACGCCTGTTCCAGGGTCGCCAGCACGGTACCGCTCTGGCGGACGATCTCCCCTTCATCGGGATCTCCCCTACCACCGATCAGGCTTAACAAGCTGGACTTGCCCTCGCCATTGCGCCCTACCAGACAGATCCGATCTCCACGCTCTATTTTCGCATCGACGTGATCCGCCAGTACCTGAACGCCATAGCGTAAACAAACGCCATCCAACTGAAGCAACATAAATAAGCACTACAATATTTTTGGGGCACCAGTACAAATCTACCGCGAGCGCGCTCGAAGGCGTCCGCCGTCACAGTTTTTACCGGTGCCGGGGTGAAAAAGGACATTTTACGCTTTATTCTGCTTGCTTCGAATAAGCGATTTCTCAATCGGGTTTTTAGTATGTCGATTGGCAGCACAGGACTCGCCATTCTTTCCATGGCACTGCTGGTGTCCAACCTCGCAGTTGGTGCCGATGCTCGCACGCAACAGGTAGCCAAAACCAGCCGCACCGCTCCCTCGGTGGCGACTCCGCCCAGGGCGGAGAGCAAAGAGGTCAAGGCCGCCCGGGCCGCGGTCGCCAAAAGAGAGAAACTGCAGGAGGCGCGGCTTGCCATCGCCCGCAATGACCAACGCCGCCTGAAACAGCTCAAAAAGGAGCTGAAAGACTACCCTTTGCTGCCGTATATCGACTACTGGAACATCAGCAAGAGGCTCTCACGCCTCCCCTATGACGAGATCGACGCTTTCCTCGAGGAATATGATGGTACTGCCATCGGCGACTGGATGCGGGTGCGAGTACTGCGTGAACTCGGCAGCCGCGAGCGCTTCCGCGCCTACCTGAAATACTACCGTCCTGACGAGATCCGTCGCACCCAGCTTCGCTGCTATTACGTCGATGCCCTGTCCCGCCACGGCGACAAGCAAGAGGCCTACGCGCTGATTGAAGAGCTGTGGACCGTGGGCGCCTCGCAACCCAAGGAGTGCGACCCCGCGTTCGCCCGCTGGATGAAAGATGGCGGCCTGACCCAGGATCGCGCCTGGCAACGCCACACCCTCGCGGTGCGGGCAGGCAACCTGGATCTCGCCAGCTATATCGCCCGCAATCTGGACAAAGACCGCGCAAAGCGCGCCGAGCTGATGCGCTCTGTGTACCGCGATCCAGATCTCCTGCTCAATTACGACCGCTTCACCGGAAAGCATCCCGATTACCGCGATATCGTCACAATTGGCCTGCGCCGTCTCGCCTCGCGGGATGCGCAAAAGACCAGCCTGGCCTGGCAACATTACAGCGCCAGCTACCTGTTCAATGACGAGGAGCGCGACCGCTTCCTGCGCTACCTCTCACTGCAGTTTGCCCGCCAGGATGACCAGAAGGGGCTGGAACAGCTGATCAAATCGAATCCGGGATTTTTCGATCTGCGCACATCCGAGTGGCTGATCCGCCAGTCCCTGCGCGAAATGGACTGGGCGCAGGTCGAGTTCTGGATCGACCAGCTGCCGGAAACCGATCAGAACTGGGACCGCTGGCTCTACTGGAAAGCCCGCGCGATCAACGAACAGCTCGGCTCAAGCAGCAAGAACAAAGCCGAACGCTCGGCACTGGCTCAGCAGCTACTGCAGAAAGCAGCGAAAGAACGCAGCTACTACGGCTTTCTCGCCTCCGACACCCTCGGCAAGGACTACAGCTTTGTGGATCGTCCGGCGCCGATCACTCCCGAGCTGGTGAACAAGGTCGCGGCCCTGCCGGGAATGCAGCGTGCCGAGGAATTACAGGCTATCGGTGAGTTCTACCACGCCCGCCGGGAGTGGGATTACGCCACCGAAAAGATGACCACGGAAGAGTTGATGACTGCCGGCAAGGTGGCGAGCTCCTGGGGCTGGTACCACAAGTCGATCCAGTCGATCCTGGCGGCAGACTATCTGGATGACCTGGAACTGCGATTCCCGCTCGCCTTTTCCGATATCGTCTCGGACGTGGCCGGTCGCATGGGCAAGAAAACCGCACTGGATTCCTATCTGGTGCTGGCCGTTGCCCGCCAGGAAAGCCATTTCAGCCACGACGCCAAATCCCATGCGGGCGCCATGGGCCTGATGCAACTGCTGCCCTCCACCGCCAGGGCCACGGCGCGCAAGGCCGGTGTTCCCTATCGCCGCAGCTGGGACCTGCTGAACCCCAGCACCAATATCAGCCTGGGCGCTTACTACCTGAATTCGCTACTGAACCGATTCGACAACAATCGCTTTCTCGCTGCCGCCGCCTACAACGCGGGGCCGACGCGGGTTTCCCGCTGGCTTAAGGACACCGACAAGAAGCTGCCATTTGATATTTGGATCGAGACGATCCCCTACAGCGAGACCCGCAAGTACGTGCAGAATGTGCTGTCTTATTCGGTGATCTATGCCTACCGCAGTGGCGACAAGACGCAACTACTCAGGAAAAATGAAGCTGAGGCCAAGCTGTAACCGGAACCGGAGGCCAGCGAGGCCCACTTGAAGGCGGGAAAGAAAAGACAAAAATCGAAGAAGCAGCTTTCAGGCGCCGAGCCGCGCCTGTAGCCACTGTGCCAGCTCACTGGCGGTAAAGGGCCAGCAGAGCACATCCTCCACATCCCCCAGCCCCACCACCGGGATACTCCAGCCAAACAGCCGGGTCAGCTGCTCGTCGTCGGCGATATCCACCGACTCCAGACGCAGCTGATTTGCCTCCAGCACCGGCCAGATTTCCGCTTTGGCCTTCTCACACAGGCTGCAGCCGAGGGTGGTGTACAGAATCAGTGTGCGGTCAGTCACCGCTACACCAATCCCTGGCTCTGGGCCCAGAAGTAACCCGCTGCTGCCAGGCCTGCTGCCAGCGCACAAATCCAGATCCAGCCGCGGCCGGCCGTGGCAGATTCTCCAGCCGAGGCACTTGCATAGGTGCTGTTAGAGGCATCACCGTAACCTGAAGTATCTGGCTCCGATGCGGAGCCGGCGGCGTTGCGTGCGCGTCCGCGCTGCATCGCCTGATCCAGCGAGGCGCTTTGCCGCACGGACTCGGGCAAGGTGATCGCCTGGCGCACGGTGGTTTTGTCGATATCGTCCGCCGGACCCACCACACTGAAACTGAGGCTGTCGAAACGCAGCTCGTCACCGCGACGTACGCGACATTCCGTGACTCGCTGATTGTTTAGGTAGGTGCCATTGGCTGACCCCAGGTCAACCACAAACAGCAAGCCTTCGCGCACTTCCAGGCGGGCGTGGCGACGGGAGAGATGAGACATGGCAAACGTGAGATCACACTCATCAGAGCGCCCCACGATGCTGGTTTCACGTACCGGGAACACACGACCGACGATTGCCGGATGATTGGCGCGCAACGCCCAGGAAACATTGGCCGCGGCCCCGGCTGCCTTGAGGCGAGTCACCTTGGGGTCCACGACCGCAAGACTGCGCTCACCCAGCTGCACCCGGTCGTTGCGCGCCAGCCGGCAGCTACCCTCTACCGGCTTGCCGTTCACTGCCACCTGGCCATTGCCGGCCAGGTTGCGCAATTCAAGCTCTTCGCCATCTACCAGGATCTCCGCATGAAGCTTGGCGATCGAAGCATCGGATAGTGTCAGGTCACATTGACTGGCCCGTCCGATGGTCACCTTGGGAGCCACCAGCCATACACTCTGGCTGGCATCTTTTACGTCACAAAGTTTCAACATTGTCCGGCTTCCTTAAAAGCACGCGAAGGTGTACAATTTTTAACCACCTGATGACCACCCCTAATCCCCGTGTCGAGCCCAGTTGCTCAGCGCACGCGATTGCCGGGGCCACAGGTATTGTCAGAATATTCAGCCCAAACTTATTTTTCCCGTCATCCAGACCAACATAGTCGGGGTGGGAGGGATTTTTGTCTGGCTAGTTTATCACGGCCAAATTCATTGGCCTGTGATTCCGTTTGCAGCTTACAATGCCTGCAGGCTCTAGTATGGAAGTGTAAAAACCGCATGGAATTGAGCGGTTTGGCGCTTTCGACAATAACGACAGGTAACAGGTAGTTGCATACCAGTGAGTGAAGCCAAAGTACGGGAACGCCCAAGTGGTGTGAGCCAGCCCGCCATCAGCGCGACGAAGCGCAGCGCGGGCGCCACTCATACCGGATACCGCCGCGAACAGAACGAGGACGCTTTCTGGGGCGACGAGGCCCGGGGCGTATGGGTAGTTGCAGACGGTCTTGGGGGCCACCAGGCTGGAGAGATTGCCAGCCAGACTGTGGTTGAAGAAATTCAACGTTCCTCCGCCACCGACCGCCATTATGAACAGGCCCTGCGGCGGGCCCACGCACTGCTGGTTGGTGACGAAAACACCGCAACCGCCATGGGTACTACCGCTGTGGTCGTGGCGGAAGATGGCGGTTACTTTCATATCTACTGGGTCGGCGACAGCCGCGCCTACCTCTGGACTCCTCCCGGCGAAAATACCGAATCCCACGGGAGCCTCAAGCAGCTCACCGTCGATCATTCCTACGTGCAGATGCTGGTGGATTCCGGAGCTATCAATCAGGAAGAAGCCGCCAATCATCCGAATCGGCACGTTATTACCCGCTGCATTGGCGGTACCGCTAATACCAGCCTTGAAATCGACCGCGCATCATTCTCCTGGAATAGCGGACAAAAATTGCTCCTGTGTAGCGATGGCCTCAGCAATGATGTCAGCGAGGCTGAAATCTGTCAGGTACTTGCCCGCAACCCGGACAACCAGCGCGCCAGCGAATTTTTAATTGCCGCGGCGCTGGATGCCGGCGGCCGCGACAATATCACCGTACAGGTGATCAGCTCCCCGCACGCTATTGCGCCAGATGACGAAAATCAGAACTCCCGCACACCTACAGAGCAACCTGAGTCCCGCCTTTTCTTTTCTGCCCGAGGCACAATGGTTGCCAGAATCGCTACAATTGCGATTATTTTATCAATAAGTGCGTATGCGGCCTGGCAGCTGCTGAACGGATAAATTAGGAACGGGCTCGAATGGAAGTTGTCAGCAGCGGCACCGCCTCGCTGGAAATTCCCGGCTACCAGATCCTGAAGAAAATTAATCAGGGTGGCATGTCTACCGTCTATCTCGCCACCCAGCGCAGCATGGGGCGGCAGGTAGCACTTAAAGTCATGTCTCCGGTGCTGAACGCCGATCCCATTTTCAGTGAACGCTTCCAGCGCGAAGCCAATATCGTCGGCCAGCTTTCCCATCCCAATATCGTCGCCATTCACGACATCGGTCGCTACCGCAGCCTCAACTACATTGCCATGGACTTTCTGCCGGGTGGCTCGGTTGCCGATGCGCTGACCAAAGGTGCCCTCGAGCCCCTGGAAGCCCTGCACATTACCCGCCAGATTGCCATGGCACTGGATCACGCCAGTAACAAGGGCTATGTGCACCGGGACCTGAAACCGGAGAACATCCTGTTTCGCGAAGACGGTTCCGCGGTACTGACGGATTTCGGGGTGGCGCGCGCGGTCGCCCGCACTACCCGCATGACCAATACCGGCATGGTGGTTGGCACACCGCACTACATGAGTCCCGAGCAGGCGCGCGGTGCCGCGGTAGACGGCCGCGCAGACCTCTACAGCCTTGGTGTTGTATTTTACGAAATGCTCACCAGTGCGGTGCCCTACCAGGCAGAAGAAGCAGTGGCCATTGCCATCAAGCATCTCACCGATCCGATTCCCCGCCTGCCCGCGCGTCACTCCCTGTACCAGGGGCTGATTGACGGCTTCCTGGCAAAAGACCCGGACCAGCGCTTTCAGCGCGGCCTCGATGTGGTGGACGCCATCGATCAACTGCTGGCGGCACTGGATGGCAAAACCCCGACGTCAACGACGAAGATGAGCAACACGTCCGTGCGTGTGTCCAGCCTGCTGCGCGCACTGCTGATGACGCTCTACGGAACCCTCAGCGACCGCATCACCGCCGCCTGGGCACGCTGGCGCGACAAGCCATTGCACCAGCAGAACCCGCGCGCGGAACAGCAGACGATAATGCGCATCCAGCAAGTGATGCAGCAGAGTGTGCCGATCAAACAACGCTCGCGACATTTTGCGGGCCTGGTCGTCGTCAGCCTGGTTCTGGTCTGGGTGTTATTCAGTCTGTTCAGCAATAAATTCCAGTGGCAGAGCGAATCCGTACTGGTAAACGATGCTGTCGACATGACCTCAAATATTCTGCTGCCCGCTCCTGCCCCAGGCAGTGACAGTGCGCAACCCGCGGGCGAGCCCATCCTTGGGCCACTGCAATCCGCTGAGACAGATGAGGCTCGCCAGTTGCGCCCGGTTATGCGCAGCGAACAAACTGCCGTACCGCCCGCACAAGTGCCGACTGCGACGAGCTTGGGCGCTCAGTCCACTGCCGCGGATTCCCCCAGACAGGCAGCTGCCGCAGATGCACCTTTAGAACAGCCCCAAGAGCAAGGCGTGGAGCAGGACGAACCTCCAGTAGAGGAACCGGTGCCCACCTACTCCCTGAAGGTATCGGTGAAACCGAAGGACGCTCGCATTCGCATCATGAACATCGTGCCGCGCTACACGCCCGGCATTGCGCTGGAGCCGGGACGTTACGATATTGAGGTGAGCAAGGCCGGATACAGCAGCGTGCGCCGCTGGATAGAGATCGACAATGCAGATGTGAATCTGGCCGTCCAATTGGAACGCAAGTTTTTCCCGGGCAGAAGCTTCCGGTCACCACTCGCCTCCGGTGGCAAAGGACCCGAAATGGTGGTGGTATCTCCCGGCAAATTCACCATGGGCAACAAGCGTCGTCCATTTACCAGCCCGGAACACAAAATCACTATCGATCGTCCCTACGCCATAGGCGCCCACGAAGTGACGTTCAATGATTACGATCGCTACGCCAAAGCCACCGGCCACTCACTGCCTTCAGATGAAAACTGGGGCCGGGGCAACCGCCCGGTAATTAATGTGAGCTGGCAGGACGCCCGGGACTACGCCGAATGGCTGAGTGGGCAGACCGGGCAGAAATACCGTCTGGCCAGTGAAGCCGAGTGGGAATTTGCCGCCCGCGGTGGCACCGACTCTCCCTTCTGGTGGGGCGACGGCAGCGCCAAGGGCAAAGCCAACTGTCGCCGCGGGTGCGCCAGTGAATTCAATTCCCTGTTCAGCATTTCCAGTGCACCGGTGGGTAATTACAAGGCCAATCCCTACGGCCTGTACGATACCGCGGGCAATGTGGGCGAATGGGTGCAGGACTGCTTCCTCGGTGACTTCACCAATCACCGCAATGACGCACGCCCGGTTCAGTTGAAAAACTGTGACCTGCGCGTAATACGCGGCGGCTCCATGCGTGAGCCTTTGCGCAACATCACCTCGGATTACCGCACTGGTCTCAGCGAGCGGGCCGCCTCAAAAGAAGTGGGCTTCCGGTTGGTTATGGAGCTTTGAGCAAAGCCCCATAACCCTCTCCCGGCCGGTTACCGCGATTTGATTTCCCACACGTTGTGTATCTTCGGATTGCGCTGAAAATCCTTATCCAGCAGTCTGGATGACAGATTCTCCACGGCAAATTCCTCCTGCACATCGCCGTCCATTTTGAAGCTGCGCAGGTTGTTCGAGAATAGCAGGGTGCCACCCGGGCGCAGCAGCGCCATACACTGTCGAATCAGATCAGCATGATCCCGCTGGATATCCAGCACCCCACGCATTTTCGCCGAGTTGGAAAAGGTGGGGGGATCGAGAAATATCACATCGTAGTGACCACGACGATTCTGCTGGGCCGCTTCCAGCCACTGCAGACAATCCGCCTCGATCAATTGATGCCGATACGGGTCCAGCCCGTTCTGGCGATAATTGCGTTGCGCCCAGGCCTGGTAGGTTTTGGACAGATCCACACTGGTACTTTCGCTACTGCCACCCAGCGCGGCCTGCACCGTGGCAGTTGCCGTATAACAGAAGAGGTTAAGCAGTTTTTTGCCCGCCGCGAGCTTCTTCAGGTACTGGCGCACCGGGCGATGGTCCAGAAACAGGCCGGTATCCAGGTAATCCCACAGATTGATTTCCAGCTGGGCCCCGTATTCGTCCACCCAGAAAGATTGCGCGGCCTCGCCCCGCTTCTGATACTGGCTACCACTGTCTTTATGGCTGTGGCGACGACGCTCCTTGATGGAAACATTACGCCCCGGCAACTCCAGCACATGGCGGGTTGCCCGCACCAGTTCGGACAAACGCGCGCGGGCCTTTTGCTCGGGAATATTGGCGGGCGCGCGATACTCCTGAATATGCGCGTAAGTCTGCCCTTCCACAGACTCATAGATGTCGATAGCAGCGGCGTACTCTGGCAGATCGGCATCGTATAGACGATAGCAACTGATACCGTTCTTCCGAGCCCATTTACCCGTATTCCGCAGGTTCTTCTGCAGCCGGTTGGCCACCATTTGTGCCTCTTCGGAAAGTCGCGGCGCTGCCCGCCCGCTGCCGTCTCCGCCATTGGCCGCGTCCGATTGCAGGTGGATATCAAACAGCAGCAGCTGACTCGGGATACTGCCGTTAAACAACTTGTACTGTTTGTGGGAGCGCAAGCCAGTGGAATGGCACAGTTCCGGGTTACCAGTAAAGATAGCGGCCTTCCACCCGCCAAACTCCTGCTTCAACTGACGCCCCAACTCCGCATAAGTTTCCCGCAGTTCTTCCTGCTCGCCGAGACGCTCACCGTAAGGCGGATTGGTGATTACCAGACCCGGTTTTACCTGTCGATGACTGGGCACCTTGAATGCGGCAACGGGACGGCAACTTACACGCACATGTTTTTCAAGCCCGGCACGGGCAATATTCGACTCCGCCGCGAACAACACCTTGGCGTCCGCATCGTATCCGCGAATTTCCGGCAGAGGTTTTGCCAACCCCTCCGCGCGCCGTTGCAACGCTTCTTCCCGCAGGGGCAACCACAGGTCATTCTGGTGGTTGAGCCAGCGCTCAAACCCAAACCCCTCGCGCATCAACCCGGGCGCGACGTCTGCGGTCATCAGAGCCCCTTCCACGAGAAAGGTACCGGACCCGCACATGGGATCGAGCAGCGCACCGCCCTCTTCCGCAATACGCGGCCAACCGGCACGCATCAGCAATGCGGCGGCGAGGTTTTCCTTCAGCGGCGCAGCGCCGATGTGGGTGCGGTAACCGCGGCGGTGCAGACTGTCGCCACACAGGTCGATGGCGATCTCGAGGTTGTCGCGATGCAGGCGCAGCATCACTGACAGGTCCGGATCCCGCTTGTCGACATCCGGGCGCGCACCGGTCGCCTGGCGCAAACGGTCAACGATGGCATCCTTGGCTTTCTGTCCACCAAACTGACTGTTGCGTATCTCGCGGTTGGTACCGGAGAAGTTCACCCACAACACACCGGTCGGGCTGATGTGCTCTTCCCACGGAATCGCCACCACCGCGCGATAGAGGTCTTCGGCATTTTCAACACGCGCCTGCCCCACATTGAGCAGTACCCGGTTGGCAATCCGGCTCCACAGGCAGATGCGGTAAGCCATTGCCAGATCTGCGGAAAAGCGGACGGCGGCCGGCTGCTCGCGCTCGACGGCTGCGCCAAGGGAGCGCAGTTCGTCAGCCAGCACGTTTTCCAGCCCCTTGGGGCAGGTGGCGGTAAAGGGAAACTTGGCAGTCAAAAGATGAATCTCTATCGGTTAATGGCGATTTTGGCTATCTGGCCCCGGTCAATCTGGCCAAGGGGCTGTTCAGGTGGCGCAAGCATACCGGAAACCGGTACAGCATTCTCCCAATCCCGGCCGGGGTGAGAACAGTTGCCGCCGGCCTAGACGGATTGCTCCTAACGCCGTGGGTTTTCAGAAAAAACTGTTCGTTCCGGCGCCGCCCGTGATCTGCTTTACTGCAACTCTTCTCGCCGGACAGCTTCCACCATAAGCTGGAAAGTGCGCAGGGGGAAAAATGTTGATCCCGATCGCAGATACTGATCGTCAATACTGAAGATCGAAGTCAAAAAAATGCTCGAGGTACCCTATCTATGAAACGCCAAAAACGTAATCCCAACGATAGAGCTTTCCACAAAGGTTACGTTGCCGCCATGGAAGGTAGAAACCACGACAGCTGTCCCCACGAAAACGGCTCGCTACACCAGGAGTGGGTTAATGGCTGGCGACAGGGCCGACAAGACTATTGGAGCGGTTTCGGACCCGCCGCGCAGGCACAGCGAATAGTCAATATGTAACGCGTATCGGCAACTGCAAGCGACCACCGGTTTCCCTTGAATCACGGGCAATACCCAGCTATCACTTAATTAAGTGGTAGGACCGTTAGCGGTGGCCAAATAGCTCTGTATAGTTTTGCTCAAATACCGTTTGTCACGTGCTTGTTGAGCAAAAAAATCCCGGGACAACCCGGGATTTTTTTTGCCGCTCTGGCAGTTAAATGCTCCCGGATACCAGAAGGCATCCGTGAAGATCAATCCCGGGATACCACCCTGCCCTTGTGCAATTCGGCAATGGCCGCAGCCGCTTCACGAATGACCGCAGGACCTCGGTAGATAAACCCGGAATAAATCTGCACAGCGGTCGCACCGGCACGGATTTTCTCCGCAGCGGACTCCCCATCAAAAATTCCGCCGACGCCGATAATGGGAATCTCCCCATCCAGGGCCTTTGCCAGAATGCGGATAACTTCGGTGGAACGCTCGGCCAGTGGACGCCCACTCAGGCCACCTTCCTCGGAGCCGAACTCCAGGTTTGCCACCGAGGACTTATCGATGGTGGTGTTGGTGGCAATTACGCCATCAATCTCGTGATCGCGCAGTGTTTTCGCCACCTGCTCAATCGCCTCTGCATCCATATCCGGAGCAATCTTCACGGCCAGCGGCACATAGCGATCGTGTTCAGCCGCCAGTGCCTGCTGCTTCTCTTTCAGTGCCTCGAGCAATTTGCTCAGGCTGTCACCGAACTGCAGGTCACGCAGGCCCTTGGTGTTCGGGGAGGATACGTTGGCGGTGATGTAGTCGGCGTGAGCGTAGACTTTTTCCATGCACAGGCAATAGTCATCGGCCGCGTTTTCTACGGGCGTGTCGAAGTTCTTGCCGACATTGATGCCCAGCACACCGGAGTAGCGTCGGCGCTTGACCCGCTCCAGCAGGTAGTCGACGCCCTCGTTATTGAAGCCCATCCGATTGATGATGGCTTCAGCTTCCGGCAAGCGGAACAGGCGCGGTAGCGGGTTACCCGGTTGCGGGCGCGGAGTCACGGTACCCACTTCCACAAACCCGAAACCCAATGCACCAAGGCCATTAAATGCCTGCGCATTCTTGTCCAGCCCGGCGGCGAGCCCCACGGGATTGGGCAGCGTCAGACCCATCAGTTCAACCGGGTCGTCCGGAATCTGGCGGGCAAACAACGACATGAGACCGAGGCGCTCCGCTGCGCCGATGGCATCGAGTGAAAGGTGGTGTGACCGCTCCGGGTCAAGCGCAAACAGGGCTTTGCGCATATGCTGATACATGGGCTTCCCTTGGGTTCCAATAGGTTCCGTCCTCCACCCGCCCGGCGCACTTGACGGTGCACCGCGCGGGAGAAGTCACTGCTGTACTGGTGCTGCACTTTGTCGGCAACTGCACGACAAGGTGACCGGTATCGAGACCGGCGCCCGCACCCCTGGGTGCGGGCGCGCCTATTGTACGGCTTTCTTTGGCAGATTGCTGGCGGCAGGCACCGCCAGCTCTACTAGCCCGCCAGCGTCTCCTGGTCGGAGGTTGCGTTCGCCAGGTACATCAGCTCCCGCAATGCGACAGTGAACATGGCAAAGTCACCATGCGGGGAAGCCTTGAGCTCTTTGAGCAGGCTTTCCCAACGCTGGATCGGCTGCGCCATGACTTCGACCCAGCGCTCCACCGCAGTTTCCACATCCAGGCCGTCATCTCCGGCAATACGCAGCAGGTGGATGGCAAGACGCGAAAGCTGGCTGTCGAGATCATCCATACTGGTTTCCCGCGCCTGGGACTCCCAGTAGCTCTCTGCGGGCAGGTCGATAATCTGGTTGCCGAACCAGTAAAGGCCCAGTCTGTCAGCCAACGCAAAGTAGATTTTCGCCACCTCTTCCACCGGCCGGTCGCTTACCCGCGCGGACTCGGAAATTCCCAGCGCAGAGAACAGGTAGGTGGGCGAGGCTGCCAGCAGTGCCAGTTTTTCAGGCACTTTGGATTCCAGCAGGAACTCATGACGAGCCTTCCACTCGCGCAAGGGCTCGCCACTCAATACTTCCGGCAGCGCCCGGATTACCCGCTGTACCGGTTCCTGGAACAGCGCGCACTCCTGCGCCGGATCCAGCTCCCCGCGGCGATTGCGCACAAACCAGCGGGTAGCGCGACGCACCCGGCCAATCATGGAGTTCATCAGCTGCATCTGCAGCTCTGCGGGCACCTGGTAGTCCAGCTGGGAAACGCCCTCCTGGAACTCCGGCATCAGGTAAACGTCGCGCGCGCTGATATAGGCCGCGGCGATGTTATCGATACCGGCGCCGGTAGCGCCGTGAATGCGGTGGTAAAAGGTAATCCCCATGCTGTTGACCATTTCATTGGCCACCTGGGTAGACACGATTTCCCGGCGCAGCTGGTGGTCGTAGACCAACCCGCGATAGCGGGCCACGAGGGCCGGCGGGAAGGCAGACTCCACCGCCTCCTGCACCTGCTCGTTGTCGATGATATTCGCGTGCAGCAATTCCTCTTTCAATTTCACTTTGACATAGGAAATCAGCACGGACAGTTCCGGCCGGGTCAGGTACTGGCCCTTGTTCTGGCGCTCGTTCAGGGTCTCGTTATCCGGAATGAACTCCAGCGCACGACGCAGGCGCCCCTCGGATTCCAGTGCGTTGATCGTGCGGCGGTACTCGTCAAAGCGGTCGCCCACCTGATAGGCCGCCACGCTCAGGGCGCGGGTCTGGTTGTAGTTGTTGTCCAGCACCAGCTCGGCGACGGACTCGGTCATTTCCTCCAAAAGCTGGTTGCGCTGCTTGTCGGTGAGATCCCCGTTGGCAACCACCTTGTCCAGCAGGATTTTGATATTCACCTCGTGGTCGGAACAGTCCACGCCGCCGGCATTGTCGATAAAGTCGGTGTTACAGCGCCCGCCGTTCAGGGAGAACTCGATACGCCCGCGCTGGGTCATGCCCAGGTTGCCGCCTTCACCAAACACTTTGCAGCGCAGCTGGTTGCCATTGACCCGCAGGTTGTCATTGGACTTGTCCCCTACCTGGGCGTGGCTCTCGCCGCTGCCCTTCACATAGGTGCCGATGCCACCGTTCCAGATCAGGTCAACCGGGGCCTTGAGCATCGCGCTGATCAGTTCATTGGGCGTCAACTGATCCTCGGTAATGGCAAATGCCTCCTGCATTTCCGGAGTGATTTTCACGGATTTGGCGCGGCGCTCAATAACGCCACCACCTTTGGAGATCAGGCTCGGGTTGTAGTCTGCCCAGCTGGAACGGGGCATCTCGAACAGTCGCTTGCGCTCGTGGAAGCTGCTGGATGCATCCGGGTTCGGGTCGACAAAAATGTGCAGATGGTTAAAGGCACCCTTCAGGCAGATATGCTCGGACAACAACATGCCGTTGCCGAATACGTCGCCGCCCATATCACCCACACCGATGACCGAGAAATTCTCGGCCTGCACATTGATACCCATTTCGCGGAAATGGCGCTGCACGGAGACCCAGGCACCGCGCGCGGTGATACCCATTTTCTTGTGGTCATAACCGTTACTGCCGCCAGAGGCGAAGGCATCACCCAGCCAGAATCCGTATTCAGCGGCAATGCCGTTGGCGATATCCGAGAAGGTGGCGGTACCCTTGTCCGCAGCCACTACCAGGTAGGGGTCATCTTCATCCCGGCGGATCACCCGCTCCGGTGCCACAACCTCTCCATCTACCAGGTTGTCGGTGATATCCAGCAAGCCGCGGATAAACGTCTTGTAACAGCGGATACCGGATTCGATAAACGCCTCGCGACTGTTGTCTGCCGGTGGCTTGCGCACCACGAAACCGCCCTTGGCACCGCTGGGTACGATGACCGCATTCTTTACATTCTGGGCCTTCACCAGACCGAGCACTTCGGTACGGAAGTCTTCCAGCCGGTCGGACCAGCGCAGGCCACCGCGGGCGACCTTGCCACCGCGCAGGTGCACACCCTCGACCTGCGGCGAATACACGAAGATCTCGAATTCGGGGCGCGGCTCCGGAATATTCGGAATATCCCGCGGGCTGAATTTGATGGAGATGTAATCCTTGGGCTGATCCTGATCGTCCAGCTGGAAGAAGTTGGTACGCAGGGTTGCCCGAATCAACTCGAGGTAGCGGCGGATCACCTGGTCTTCGTTGAGGTTGTCTACCCCATCGAGTCCATCGTGAATCTTCTTGATCAGGCGCTCTACCCGGGACTGGTCGTTGCGGTCGGCGGAATTGATACGCGGATCGAACATGGCCCGGAACAGGGCGACCAGGTTGCGGGTGATCTCCACATGGTTGGCCAGCGTCGCGGCGATGTACGACTGGCTGGCACTGAATTTGGTCTGCTTGAGATAGCGCGCATAGGCACGCAGCATGGTGACTTCGCGCCAGTTGAGACGCGCTGCCAGCACCAGTCGGTTAAACGAATCGCTCTCCGCCACGCCGTCCCAGATAGCGGCAAACGCATCCTGGAACAGGGAGCGCGAGGCCTGGGCATCAACACGGGTGGGCAGGCCGAATTCCAGGTGGAACTCGTGCATCCAGACATCCTGCTGCCCTTGCGGACGGATGGTATAGGGGAACTCACCCATGACACGCAGGCCCAGGTGCTCCAGCACCGGGATCACGTCGGACAGGGTCAGGCCGCTACCGATATTGAATACCTTGAAGCGCAGGCTGCCGGGCTCTGCCCCCACCGGCTGGTAGAAGCTCATGGCAACGCGATTGCTCTCGCTGAGCTCCTGGATGGAAATCACATCCTGCACGGCGATACGCGGCTCAAAGTCCTCGCGGTAACCCGCCGGGAAGGCCTGCCCGAAGGTGCCGATCAGACGGCTGCCCTCTTCCTCGCCATGGGTTTCGATCAGGGATCTATGGAATACATCTTCCCAGCTGCGGGTTATATCCACGATTTGCGCCTCCAGTCGCGCTACGTCAAATTCCACGGGCTCGTTGGGGTCTACACGGAAAACGAGGTGTACCCGGGCAAGAATCGATTCAGAAAAATAGGTCGTAAAATCGGAGTCCAGTGCATTGATCGCATGCGCGATGCGGTCGCTGATCTTTTCACGCACAGCACTGTTGAACTGGTCCCTGGGCACATACACCATGGCAGAGACGAACTTGCCAAACGGGTCCTTGCGCATAAACAGGCGCAAGCGGGCACGCTCATTCATCGCCAGCACGCCCAGGGTGGTCTCGTACAGCTCGCGGGTGCTGCTCTGGAAGAGCTCATCCCGCGGCAGGGTATCAAGGATCCGCTTCAGTGCCTTGCCATCGTGGCTGTTGGGCGCCAGGCCGCTCTGCTCGATCACCGAAGCCAGCTTGCGGCGGATAATCGGGATCTTTGACGGGCTTTCGGTATACACCGGTGAGGTGTAGAGGCCCATAAAGGCGGATTCGCCGATCACCTCACCGGCGGCATCGTAGCGCTTGATACTCACGTAGTCGGAGTAAGCCGCCCGATGCACCCGGGATTTCACTGAAGATTTTGCGAAAGTGAGAAAGTTCGGCCCTTGATAGAACCGCTGCTTGCCCTCGTTGAAGGCGTATTCCGGCGTCGGCTCCGCATGTTGCTGCAGGTTCTTGAAAATACCCTGGCGGCGGCTCTCCACCTCACACAGTACTTTCTTGTCCCCCTGCTGGCAGAACTCGTATTCCCGGTAGCCGAGGAAGGTAAAGTTTCCGTCGCGCATCCACTGCAGGAACGCGCTCGCCTCCTCCAGGTTGGCGTCGTTATCCGCGAGGCCCGCGTGCAGCTGGTCTTCCATCGCCGCGCAGGTATCCAGCATCGGCACATAGTCATCGACCACCAGCTCTACGTCGCTGAGGATCTCTCTGAGGGAGCGGCTAAGTTCTGACGCGTGGGAGGCAGAGGTGTCGAGGTTGATTTCCAGGTATATCAGCGCTTCACTGGTCACCGAGGGGTCGTCCTGGCGCGCCTCTTCGCTCTGGCATACCGGGGGAAGCAGCTGCTGCAGGCGTCCGTCATCGCCGCGCTGCATGTGCATCACGGTGCTTTTGATGGAGTGAATGACGGTATTGCGCCGATTGATTTCCATACGCACCGAGTCGACCAGAAACGGCATATCGCGCTGCAGAACGCAAACTGCGGTGTGGGAACATTCCCAGCCGTGTTCCTCCAGCCGGGGATTGAACACCCGGATCTTCGGCTCTCCGGCAGCACGCTGCTGGATGAAGTCCCAACAGGTGTAGATACACCCGTAAATATCCGCCAAGCGCCGTCCCGCCAGGTCTTCCAACGGGTACTGGTTCAGGAACTGTGCGGCAAACGCCGCTACCGGGCCCGCCTTATCGCCCAGTTTTTCACCTATGATCCCACTGACCTGCGCCAGCAGCTCCTCCCGGCTATCGGTTATGACCGTCGCCATATTCACGTGCTTCCTCCCATCGCCGCGCGACCGCATTCGCGCGTCAGAATGCTACATTTGCTGAATCAAGGTAGAACAAAACGTCAGAATAATTGTCTACTCTGCTGTCTTTTGGGTGCCCGAACCGGCACAGCGGTTGCCTCACGGCGATTCGCCGCTAAAATCAACCTGCCCGCGAAATCCGGACGAGTAGCTATATATAAAGATGATAGATAGCCCCTCGTCTCGGGCAGCGTATTGAAACAGGAAATTGGCAAAAGAAGTGACGATATGGACACACGCCCACAGATAAAAATTCTGGGTGATTGGCTCGAGCAGCAGATTATTGGCCAAGAGGTTCTGGTCAACCGCATTCTGATAGGTTTGCTGGCCGATGGACACCTTCTGGTGGAGGGGGCGCCGGGCCTGGCCAAGACCAAGGCGATCAAAACCCTCGCCGATGCCATTGAGGGGGATTTCCACCGGGTACAGTTCACTCCTGACCTGCTGCCCGCGGATATTACCGGCACGGATATCTACCGTCCGGAAACCGGCGAATTCCATTTCCAGCCGGGACCGGTGTTCCACAACCTGATTCTTGCGGATGAGATCAACCGCGCGCCGGCCAAAGTACAATCCGCCTTACTGGAAGCCATGGCCGAGCGCCAGATCAGCGTCGGGCGCAAAACCTACTCGCTACCGGACCTGTTTCTGGTGATGGCCACCCAGAACCCCATTGAACAGGAAGGTACCTATCCCCTGCCCGAGGCCCAGCTGGACCGCTTTTTGATGCAGGTGAACCTGCACTACCCGGGTGCCGAGGCAGAGACAAAAATTCTTCAGCTGGCGCGTTCCGAAGCCAGCCACGGCGAGAGCCGCCCCGAGTCCATCATCAGCCAGGAAACCATCTTTGCCGCGCGCAAGGAGATTCTGGACATGACCATGGTGGAAGCAGTGGAAACGTACATCGTGCAACTCGTCATCGCCACCCGCGAACCCCAGCGCTACGATGACGAGCTGGCAGCGTGGCTGGACTTTGGCGCCAGCCCCCGCGCCACCATCGCGCTGGACCGCTGCGCCCGCGCCCATGCGTGGCTCGCCGGGCGGGACTACGTCACACCAGACGACGTCATGGCCATCGCACCGGATGTGCTCCGTCACCGTCTGCTGCTGAGCTTTGAAGCAGAGGCCGCCGGCGCCAGCGCAGACCAGGTCATTCACCGCCTGCTGCAACAGGTCCCGGCCATTTAAGTCAGCGTTACAGATTTTCGAGCAGACGTGCAGAAAGCCATCAATCACAACGACCTGAACATTCGCGGCGCCTATCCTACGGTGGCGCCACTGGTGCGCCTGCGCCACATCGCCCGCCAACTGCGCCTGTTCAAGCCGCGGGTCAATCGCAGCGATCAGGCGGGCAACCTGCTCACCCGCTACCGCGGGCGCGGCATGAACTTCGAAGAAGTCCGCTACTACCAGCCCGGCGACGATGTACGCTCTATCGATTGGCGGGTAACTGCGCGCACCGGCAAGACCCACACCAAGTTGTTTCAGGAGGAGCGGGAACGGCCGGTGGTCATCCTGCTGGATCTGCGCTCGCCCATGTTTTTCGGCAGCCAGAATGCTTTCAAGTCAGTCGCGGCCTGCAGCATCGCCTCCGCACTCTGCTGGTCCGGACTGCAGCACGGGGACCGGATTGGCGCGCTGCTGTTTTCCGATAACGGCGTGGATACGGTGCGACCGCGCCGCAGCCATCACGCAGTGCTGGCCGCCATTCACGGCATGGTGGAAACCGCCAACGCACTGCAAAGCCCCATACCGGCCAATGGCAGCCAGCCGTTGAGCGTCCTGCTGGAAGAAGCCCGACGCATTGCGCGCCCGGGGAGCGCACTGTTCCTGGTCAGTGATTGTCACGACCTCGACGAGAGCTGCGAACAGCCGCTGTATCTGCTTACCCGCCATGCGGACCTGCAGGTGCTGCGGATTACCGATCCACTCGAGCAACAGCTGCCGGAGCAGGCGCTGACCATCAGCGATGGCAAGCAGCGCACCTTTCTCGGCAAATCCAGCCGCGGGTTGCGACAACAATTTGCCGACCATCAGCACCAGGTGCGTGAGCAGACCGCGCAGCTCTGTCGTCGCCTGCATCTGCCACTGGTGGATTTTGACAATACCCTTCCGGTGGTACCGGTACTGCTGGGCACATACGGCGAACGGCAACCGTCTCCAAGCCGGAGGACGGTGTGATGCCGCTGCCCGTGCCACTGACCCAGGCATCGCCTGCGCCGCAGAACCCGCCACCCGGCAATCCGGTCTCGCCTGAAATGCAGGCGCTACTGAACCAGCTCAAGGACATCCACGAGCCTGCCGCGATCGGTTGGTGGCCCCTGGCACCGGGCTGGTGGATACTCGCCGGTGTGATCATCGCACTACTCTTTGCTGCCGGTTGGCTGGCACTGCGCCTGCGCGAGAAAAAACGTCGTAATCTCTACCGCGCTGAAGGCGTGCGCTTGCTGCGCTCGGTCGCACTGGATGAACCGCGCGCGGTGGAGGAAATCAATACCCTGCTGAAACGGGTCGCGGTGGTAACCTTTGGCCGAGATAGCTGTGCGCCACTGACGGGGCAGCGCTGGATCGGGTTTCTCGAGTCCGCTGTCGAACAGCCGATGCCAGAGGCCGCACAACGCGCGCTACTGGAAAGCCTTTACAGCGCCTCTGCCGGTTCTCATACGGATCTGCAAGCACTGCGCGACTTCGCGATTCGCTGGGTGCGTGAACACCGACTGCCGCAGGCAGACATTTCCCAGCCCGCTTCCCCCTCTCTCGCGGAGAGCCAGCATGTTTGAGTTTGGCCTGCCCTGGCTATTCATATTGCTGCCGCTTCCGTTGCTGGCGCGAGCAGTTCTCCCCAAGAGTGAGCCACTCAGTAGTGCACTCAAAGTCCCCTACTACCGGGAATTGCGACACAAGGGAGGCAGCGCTGCGGGCAATCGCCTGAACCTATTTATGCTGTGGCTGCTGTGGATGCTGCTGGTAACTGCCGCAGCACGCCCGCAGTGGTATGGCGAGCCAATTTCGCAAACCAGTAGCGCGCGCGACCTGCTGATCGCGGTGGATATTTCCGGCAGCATGGAAACCCCGGACATGATCCTCAATGGCAACCCCGCCATGCGGATTACCGCGGTGAAAAATGTGGTGGGAGATTTCGTCCTGCGCCGCAAAGGCGATCGCCTGGGGCTGGTACTGTTTGGCACCCGCGCCTACCTGCAGGCCCCGCTCACCTTTGACCGGGAGACTGTCGACACACTGCTAGCCGAGGCCCAGATCGGGTTCGCCGGCCAGGGCACCGCGATTGGCGATGCGATCGGCCTGTCCGTAAAACGGCTTACCCAACGTCCGGCAGATCAGCGTGTGCTGATCCTGCTTACGGATGGTGCCAACACCGCCGGTGAAGTTGCACCACTCAAGGCGGCCGAACTGGCAAAACAAGCGGATGTGAAGGTGTACACCATCGGTGTAGGCGCCGAAGAAATGGTGCAACCGGGCCTGCTCGGCTCGCGCTTCGGCGCACGCCGTATCAATCCCTCGCGGGACCTGGACAGCAAAACCCTGAAGGCCATCGCCGATGAAACCGGTGGCCTGTATTTCCGCGCACACAACCCCCAGGAGCTCGCGCGTATCTATGCGGAACTGGATCGACTGGAGCCCGTGGAACAGGAAGCCGAGACCTATCGCCCGCTCAAGTCGTTATACGTCTGGCCACTGGCTATCTGCCTGCTGCTGTCACTGCTCTGGGCAGCCGTGCCCCTGGTGAGCACGGGGGTAACACAACTGGAACGCCAGCGGCAGCGCGGGAAAATGAACGGCACAAACACCAACGGAGGCCAGCAGGTATGAGCTTCCTCGCCGACTTAGACCAGTTTCATTTTCTGCGCCCCGCGCTCTTGTGGCTGATCCTGCCCGCCGCTCTTGCCTGCTGGGCGCTGGCGCGCATGGTTTTCGCCAGCGGCGGCCTGCAAAAACTGATCGACCCGGACTTGCTACCGCACCTGCTTATGCGCGGCGGCGAAAAACGGCCGTGGCTGTTTACCCTGATATTTGCGCTGCTCACCGTCGCCATCGTCGCCATCGCAGGCCCCACCTGGCGCAAGCTGCCCACCCCGGTGTACAGCAATCAGGATGCCCTGGTGATCCTGCTCGACCTGTCACCCTCGATGATGGCGACAGATCTCTCTCCCAACCGGCTTACCCGCGCACGGCTGAAAATTCTCGATATCCTCCGGCAACGCAAAGACGGCCTCACCGCTCTGGTCGCCTACGCAGGCGAAGCGCATGTGGTCACACCACTGACCGACGACACCGCGACCATCGCCAATCTGGTACCGTCGTTGTCGCCGCGCATCATGCCGGTGCCCGGCAGCAATATCGAAATGGCTGTTCAGCAGGGGCTCCGGCTGATCAAGGATGGCGCCAACGGCAAGGGTCGCCTGCTCGCCGTTACCGATGGTATTGCCAAGGCCGCCATCGGCACCATCAAGGAAGAAGTCAACGGCAGCAACACCTCGCTTTCAATCCTCGCCGTTGGCAGCGGGGATGGCAGTCCGATTCCGAAAAATACTGGTAGCGGTTTTATCACCGATGACAGCGGCGCGATCATCATTGCCAATTTCGATCGCCGCGAGCTCTCGCGCCTGGCACAAAGCACCGGCGGCGAATTTTCCCAGATCACCGTGGACGACCGGGATATCGCCCGGGTAACCCCAAAAGAGACCGCGCCAGACCAGGCAGAACTGACCGAACGCGAGTTCGACCAGTGGTATGAGGAAGGCCCATGGCTGGTGCTGCTACTCCTGCCATTTGCATTACTGCTATTCCGCAGGGGCAGCCTGGCCTGCGCCCTGCCCGTCACATTGACCCTGGCCACTCTGACGTTCAGCAGCCCGAATACCGAGGCTGCAGAACTCAAGGACCTGTGGCAAACCCCGAACCAGCAAGGGCGGGATTTACTGGAGCAGGGAAATCCCAAAAGCGCCGCCGAAGTGTTTGAAAACTCCCAGTGGCGAGGCACCGCCCAGTATCGCGCCGGCGAATACGATTCCGCCGCCAAGAACTTTGCGCAAAGTAACGACCCGCAGGGGTTGTACAATCTCGGTAACAGCCTGACCCAGCAGGGCCGCTTCGATGAGGCCATCAAAGCCTATGATGAAGCCCTGCAGCAAAACCCGGAGCTCGCCGATGCAAAACACAATCGCGACATCGCAAAAAAGCTGAAGGAACTGCAACAAAAGCAGCAACAGAATCAGCAATCCGATCAGCAGCAAAGCCAGAACAGCGACCAACAGCAGCAGGATCAGCAGCAGAACCAGCAGAACCAGGACTCTGGCGAACAATCCGAACAACAGCAAAACGCCGATCAGGATTCCGACAGCCAGCAATCGGATCAGCAACAATCCGCCGATCAGCAAAACCAGCAGCAACAGAACAACGAAGATCCGGCCGAGGAAGAACAGCAACAGCAGGCCGAAAGTGAGCAAGGCGAACAGGATGGCGATGAGCAGGAACAATCCGCCAACGCCCGCCCGCAGGATCAGGAGGGCCCGCTCGACCCTGAAACCCAGCAGGCTCTGGACCAGTGGCTACGCCAGATTCCAGACGATCCCGCCGGCCTGATGCGTGAAAAATTCAAGTACGAAAGCCTGCAGCGTCGCCGCGCTTACCGCAGCGGCGAATGGCAGCCCCCGGAAAACGGAGCCACCCAGAGATGGTAACCCCAGTGGAAACGTCCCCATTTCCCGCCCGCCAAAACCTGCCTGCGGGCGGGCCCTTCACACTCATCATAAAAACAGTGTGCACCCTCATCCTGCTCGCCCTGTCGGTAACCGCGACAGCCCAGGAGTTAACCGCATCCGTTGACCGCAACGAACTCGCCATCAACGAAACCTTCACCCTTACCCTCCGCTATAGCGGCGGCCAGCGCGGTGGGCAGCCAGATTTCAATCTGCTGACACAGGACTTTGAGGTGCTCTCTCGCCAGCAGTCCAACCAGTACCGGGTAATCAACGGGCACGCAGAAAGCTTCGTGGAATGGACCGTAATCCTCGCGCCGCTCAAGGAAGGCAAACTGTTTGTCCCTTCCCTGCACCTGCACGGCCAGATATCCGACGCCATCCCCATCACCGTCAACCAGGCTGGCCAGAGCCCCAGCGGCGACAAGCGACAGGCTTTCCTGGAAGTAGAACTGGACAAAGACAAAGTCCACGTCCAGGAACAACTACTGGTCAAAGTCCGCCTCTACACCACCGTCGGACTGCACGATATCGCCACCGATCCCCTGCAGATCCCCGGCGCCCATGTCGAAAAAGTGGATGAACAGCGCTTTGAACGCAGAATCGATGGCGTAGGCCACGCCGTGTATGAACTCACCTATGCCGTATTCCCGGAAAGCTCCGGCGAACTTCAGATACCGGCACTAAATTACGTCGCCGTTACCGGCCGCAGAGACCCCTTCTCGCTGTTCAACCGCAACGCCCAACGCATGCGTCTGCGCTCGGAAGCCAAAACCGTAAAGGTGGAGCCAAAACCCGACAGCTACAGCGGCAGCCACTGGCTCCCAGCGGCCAGCCTAGGACTGGTGCAGAGCTGGAGCAAAGACCCGGAGGAGTTCAAGGTCGGCGAGCCGATTACCCGCATCATTACTTTGCGGGCGGAAGGACTACGAGCTGCGCAGCTGCCTCCCCTGCCCAAACTCAATATCGATGGATTAAAGACCTACCCGGACCAGGCCCAGCAGGAAGACCAGCCTGACTCCAATGGTATTAGTGGAAGCAGGATAGAGACTACAGCGATCGTCGCGACCAAACCTGGGAGCTACCAGTTGCCGGCGGTTACGATTACCTGGTGGGATACGAAAACTGGACGTCAACGGGCTACGCAGTTGCCGGCGTTTCGGTTTAATGTGGCAGGAGCACCGGTGTTAGATTCAGCACCTCCCGGAGCTGCCACCCCAACTCACTCAACCCCTGTTACCACCACAGTCGAGCCAGGGTTCTGGCAGAAGGTCGCAATAGCTGCAATTGCATCGCACATAGCCTGGATTATCTACTTCTTTTATTCGAGAAAAAACCGCCCCGCCTTAGTCACTAACAGCAGATACAATAAGATGCCTGCCAGTCGGGCGGATTCAGAAAACCTGAAAAATCTGATTAAAGATGCGAGCCCGCAAGAAATTCAAGCGGAGTTGCGTAAATGGGTCAACAACCGCTGGCCAACGGTGCAAAGTCTCCGCCTCGAGACCGCAGCACAGCAACTCAAAGTGCCTGAGTTATCCCAGGTTCTCGAAATATTGAATGATGCGACCTACAAAAACCCGCCCAAGCCCATTAATCGGCAGCAGTTACACATACTCGTCGAACGACTTGCTCGATACACAGACGAAGCGGAAGTGAAGCCGAGAGCACTGCCCGACTTGTTTAGCGGAGGCGCTGTTTAACCCAAAGAAATACGATCAGGAAGGCAGAAGAGACTCCATCAGAGTCAGCGTCTGCTCTGCTGCAGTATCCCAGCTAAATTCCTTTGTCCGCGCATGTGCGCATAATTGAAGCCACTCTACCAGCTCCTGGTCATCCGTTAATCTGGCAATTGCAGATGCCATATCATCAATGTTTTCTGGATCTACCAGCAGCCCCCCATCGCCGGCAACTTCTTTCATTGCACCGCGATTGGAAGTAAGTACTGGTGTTCCCTGACTGAAGGCCTCTACGATAGGGAGACCAAAGCCTTCGTATAGTGAGGGCATTAGCAAGGCTCGGGCATTTTGATACAGCGCAGGCAACGTAGCGTCATCTACGTATCCGAGCACTTCAACCTGATCACTCAGATTATTTTGCTGAATGAGCCTTTCTAACTCAGGTAACCCCCACCCTTTACCACCGCATATCTTCAGGGGTAAAACACATGTGTTCACCGATACATAGTCCGCATAGGCCGACAAAAGTCGCTCTAAATTTTTTCGCGGTTCCAGCGTTCCCACAAACAGAAAATATTCACCTATAGCCGAGCGGCCGGAGCCATTTAAAAATGGGGCCTCAAGAATGGTGACCACATCGGCCTCAGGCGATAACGCCTCAACCTCTCGCCTAGTCGCACCCGACACCGCAATGACTTTGTCGGCATTGCGAACAGAGGGAGGCATCAAGCGGGAATCAAGAATCCGACCAAAGCGCGACATGGTTTCAGGAAAGTGCTTCCACACGAGATCATGAATCGTAACAATGGAGCGGACATTGCCACCCAAGAATAACGGCAAGTGGTGACGGGGAGACCAAAACAGATCAACCTGATCCCTCTTCGCCCAGACTGGGAAAGCCACTTGCGCAAACATGGAACCGGCAGAAGGCAACATAAAATTGGGATAACGGACCTTTACGTTATCCGGCAGTGATTCAGGCCACAACAGCGGCCGATCACTATACAGATACCAGACCCAATCACTACTGCTAAAAAGACGACTTAACAGAGACTGCGTGTAACGCCCGATTCCGGTTGTGGGAAAAGAGAGTGGCCGGGCATCCACCGCTACACGAATCACTCGCTCACCACCTTTTGCCCAGAACGCTCTTCCAATACACGACGGTATAAATCATCGTACGCACGAGCCATTTTCTCGCCAGTAAAACAATGTTCATACCGCGCCCTGGCTGCCCGCCCCCAGAGTTGTGCCTTGTCCGGGTTTCCCCATAAGTCCTGCATGGCGCCGCGTAGGGCATCGACGTCGGCCGGCGGCACTACATGACCGGTTTCACCGTCAACATTGACATAGCTGGTGCCGGTACCTATTGCAGTGGAAATTAACGGCTTTCCTGCCATCAACCCTTCCAGCAGGGTTACTCCAAATGCTTCTGAACGTAAATGAGAGGGAAAAACAACCGCGCGACATAGATTCAAAAGACCGAGCTTTTCTTCATTGCTCACATGCCCAAGAAACTGCACGTTGTGCGCCCCCACTTCCGACGCCAACTGCTTCAGTTTTTCTTCCTCGGGCCCCTTCCCGACAATCAGCACCGGGAATGGCAAGTTGACGGATGCCTTTATCAGGTATTCGAGCCCTTTGTAGTAGCGCAAAGCGCCCACAAACAACATAAAGTCCCGGCCATACTTTTCTGACAACCCGGCCAAGATAGAATCGGGAACAGCCGGGTAGTTTTCCTCAGATATTCCAAGGGGGATAACCTCAACTTTTTGCGCATATTGCTGTAACACCGGGCTGGACGCTAAGTAGTCAGGCGATGTGGCGACAACTCGATCCGCCTTACCGAGAAACCAGCGCATCAAGGGTGTGTAAAAAACACCCAATAGGCGCTGGCGGACGATATCGGAATGGTAAGTCACAACCAACGGGCGGCGTCGGCCAGCCAACAAGTAAACCAGATCCCCAAATGGCCACGGGAAGTGCAAGTGCAATATATCTGCCTGTTTTTTGATCAGCACACCAATTAGGCCGGGCCCCACACAGCAGGATGCCAGTGAAAACCAGCGGCGAGATGCCCGCACCGGCACACGTTCAAATTCGGCCTCATAGGGCCGATCTGCCAGCGTCAGCACTTCCGCGCCTTCAGAGTTACTGGCCATCTCAAAAACGGCCTGCTCCAGCCCCCCTTGGGATTCCGGGAAAAATGTACGGTAACAGTGGAGGACCTTCATAACGCCAGCTCAAAATTCAACCAGTTTCACAACAAAAAATGCCGGAGCACATGCTTCCAAGGCCCCTTAACCTGTTGTTTTTACTGGGGTTACTGTATATTAAGCAGCCATACGGCGCCATGGGAAATATCGGTATTCCGGCTATTCACACTGCACGGATTCCCGATTAGCTTTTACCAGCAGGCAACTTAATAGACATCCGCCAAAGGCTGTTTTTCATATGCGGAAATACTTGGATCTAATTTGGCTCAGAGGCATGGGTGCCTTAAAGGCCGATACCAAGCAATCTTACCTCGGCATGCTCTGGTGGCTGCTAGAGCCCCTCCTTATGGCAACGCTGTTTTATCTCGCTTTTGCCAGCGGAGTGAGAGGTGGCGGTGAATCAAACAGTCACTTCATTTATTTTTTGCTGACGGGCTTATTCCCCTTTAAATGGACCGCATCAGCGATCACGGCAAGTTCCAATTCGCTCATCAATAATAAAGGCATTCTTGGCCAAACCTATTTGCCCAAGTGGATATTCCCTTCCGTTGCAAACATGACAGCGCTAATCCGCTTTTCTTTCGTGTTCCCGATCATGCTTTTACTGGTCATCCTCGGCGGCTATGAGCCCTCTATGGATTGGTTCTCGGTTCTTAATATTATTCTGTGCCAAATCTTGTTTAATTTGAGTCTAAGCTTCTTCCTCGCCGCAACAGTACCATTGATACCCGACCTGACTCATCTGGTCCCGCTGATAGTGATGGCAATGATGTTCACCTCAGGCATCTTTTTTGACATCAGCGAAAGACCGGAGAACATTCAGACGATACTTCGCTTAAACCCATTCGTAACCATTCTTGAGGGTTACCGGGATGTATTGCTACACGGAAGAACCGCCAACTTTTCGACGCTGATCTACCCAATATTTGCAAGCCTGGCTGCCTTCGCGACAGGGATTGCATTACTTTTCCGATTTGATCGCTATTATCCGAGAGCGCTGCCATGAACGCCGAGATAATGTCATTTAATAACGTGGGCCTGGCTTATCGCCGCAGCCTGAACCCATTTGCGCCAAAAAACTGGGTACTTAAAGATATCGATTTCCAACTTTACCGTGGTGAAGTGCTAGGGGTAATTGGCCATAACGGTGCCGGTAAAAGCACCCTACTGAGGTTACTTGCAGGAATCATTGCCCCAAACCGCGGGAGTATAACAAGAGAAAGAGGAATAAGGTCACAGCTTCTGACACTTAACTTGGGCTTTATTCACCAACTTAGTGGCTTTGATAACGCCATAATGTCTCTCGTAACCCAGGGGAAAACCATCAAAGAAGCCCACAAGCTTATCGATGGTGTCATCGAGTTCTCCGGCATCCCCCACTTAATGGACCACTCGGTGAGCACCTATTCCGCAGGAGAGCGTGCACGTCTCGGCTTTGCCATCGCCATGCAGGCGACACCCGACATACTGCTGCTGGATGAAATGCTGGGCGTCGGCGACAAGGAATTCAAAGTCAAATCCGGCAAAGCTCTGAAGGAGCGGGTACAGTCAGACCAAACTGCCGTACTGGTATCCCACTCTCCTGGAACAATTCGAAAGTTCTGCGAGAGAGCCCTGTGGATTGAAGAAGGTCAGGTAAGGGCCCTCGGACCAACCAATGCTGTACTTGAGGAATACGAGCAGTCACCCCTAGCCCGCCCTCAGCAGGCGACAAAAAAGGCAGCGATCGAGGCTGCGTAAACTGGCCCAGACACCCGGAAAAATTGAGAGCCGTAACACCATTGTCTTAATAGCGAAATAATCTCGCTCCAAAATAGATCTGGTGCAAAGAGGTGGCGAAAAGCGCCACCCTTTTTAAAATCAACGCTTTCAATACCCTGGTGTGCCGATGAAAACCGCCTACATTCATATCGGAACCGAAAAAACCGGTTCCACCTCAATTCAGCAACTCCTGGGTAGCAACAGGGAGAAGCTGAATGAACTCGGTTACCACATTCCCAACATCCAACATGCCGAAAACGACCTCGACCTCGCACCCCCTACTTCGATCATTTCAACTTGGTCGAAATGTGGGGCTATGTGTTTGGCAAAGAAAAAATCTCGATCAAAATATTTGAAAAAGAAAGACTCCACGAACAATCACTCATTAAAGACTACCTGAAAGAAATCGACATCAGTGAGGCAACCAACATTGCGGAACCTCCAAAAGCAAATTCCGCACTAACAGGCTACCAGCAACACCTGCTACTCTTCTTCAATGAAATCGTAAAAAAAAACGGCCCGAGACAACAGCCCTACAAAGAAATAAGAGAAAAAATTATTAAAACAAATGGGCAGGAATATTTGGCGACTAAATTTCAAATATCCAATGCAGAGAGTCAGCAATTCCTTAGCCATTTCACCGAAATGAACCGCATCCTTTCAGAAAACTGGCTTAACGGACAAAGCTTCAGCCAGGTGCCAGATGATCAATCTGCAACAGGCGGATATCGAACCATAACAGAAACCAAGCCGCCTAGAGATGAGCTGGAAGACTCTCTCACGAGAGAGATTATCGCCTACCTCGACATTAAAGAGCGGTCTTTACCAGAGAAGCGACAACTCACGATAACCGATGTAACAGACGCCATTATGGATTTGGCGATCGCTTTCAACGCCGACAACTGCGAAACCATCCGAAAAAGAATCCTGCAAATACATTAGAATTAATTTTGCCTCGCCCACCGGCATCACTTCAGTAATTTATTTAACCATGCCCTTAGAGTATGGCTAGTTGACCTGTCTTTTCCGAGAGCCACATTCAGCGCCCTCAGCATGTCAGCACGTCTGTTGACACATTGGAAACTTTCGTCGAATGTTAAGCTAGATAAATCGGGAGTAGCGATCTCTACGCCAAATTGAGATGCAATGTAATCGAGGGAAGATTTGGATAGATCCAGCACTGCATGAGCGGCATATTTTGAAAGGATTAGACCTCGACTGGCAGGGCAGGACAACCCTTGTATAAATTCGCCATACTGTACTTTTTGCGCGTACGTAAGACTCTTGTGTCCACCAAAATATCGATTGCGCAGCAGGCTGACCAAAATTTGCTCATTAGTGAATGATGGGTTAACCAGAGACTCACGAACATCAAGGTCATGAAGCTGCTCGCCTATTATGCTCGAAAGATACTCAAGAAAATCAAACTCTATTCTTCTTCCGGGAAAAGCAGACTTATCAAATTTCCGGCAGGTAACACTGTCAGCGCCAAAATTCTGGATCCAGGGATCCAACATACATCTCAAGTCCAGATAACCAGCTTTCGCCAAGACGAAGTCGCCTGGCTCTCCTTTAAAGTTCTGGCGTCGAATCCATTCCTTATACTTGGTATTGAAGTGGTGAACGGGCGATCTCAAATAAAAAACAAAATATACGTCAAAGGTTGCCCTTAAATACTCAGCCACTCCGGAGGAAAACTTACCCGGCGAAAGGAAATTTTCATAAGAAAGTACGGCAGTGTGGCAACCTGAATTTTCAAGCTCAGTATAAATATCACGAAACACATTGGGTTGCTTTTTAGGCGTATCGAATAGCGTCTCTCGGACATAATAATGACGTCGCCCGATCCCTGGGTGAAAAAGGGTTCCATTGAGAGGGAACAGTATCCCCTTCTGCAAAAGAGTGTCACGGCTATCATCCAGCAACGTCTGAATCGCTGAGCTTCCGGTTTTGTACAAACCTCCATGTATGATCAGCTTTTTCTTCATTGTTCTACGGCATTAGCGCCCGTACGGCGAAAGCACCCTCCCTAAATCTGGTAATGTTTTCTCAGGTAACCACCATATTCCACCGCACCTTTCAGGGTCAGGTGATACATGTCATACATCAAAAGGTCGGAGCGATCTCTCGTGTAGAGCCTATAACCATTCTGATAAAAAAATGGTTTGTTTCCGATGTATTCAACTCCGATTTTCGCAAACTCAGATGCATATTTACTGTCGAGTGCAAATGGAGACGGAATCAGATATTTAGCCAGTGCCTCGTCTATGTTTGACGTACTTCCATGGGTGACGGCAATATTCAGAGGGTTCTGGTGTTGTAGAAACTTTGTTTGGCCTACTACAAACACCCGTTTACCGGCATCCCGGAACCTCTTGGCGGCTTCAATTACCGCCTTTGCGCGAAATTCATTGAATTCCATTGCCAAGAAGATCACGTCATCGTCTGGCGCCTGCAAAGCCACCTGCATACGTTCGTCATTGAACCCTCGGCATTTCTCGGTGCGTGCAACCTCAGTATCAAAAACCGGAGGGCAGCCTGCCAATCGCGCCATATAGATATTATCGGAAGGAAATGCTGTCGATAACGCCACAAATGCATCGTTTCCACGAGAATCCGCAAGCAGGATAATATTTTGCAGCCCACTCTTCCTTTTGCCACAAAAGACTGAGTCTTTATTCTTCTTGCAGCGCTTACTGACAAACCGGAAATTTTCCTTGATAGGATCCTTGGTCGTACGCTCCGCGAGGTATTTGATACTGTCGGGTAAACGCCAGGACCAACCATTCCCTTGAACCACCAGAAATGACAATCCGCACACGACTAACGCGCCGGCAAATGTACCGTTTACACGCAGCAAAGCGTGATAACGATTATCCTTGTCAGTCAGATCTCCACTCAACCGGAACCTTGACTCCACCAAATGATATAACGCAATGCCAGAAATCAAGGTCAAGGCGAACAATATCGCCATATCCGTCAAAGTAAAATCACCACCAAACCGATATTGATACAGTACGATTAACGGCCAGTGAACCAGATAAATAGAGTACGACGACTTTCCGATAAATCGAATAGCGGCATTCGCCAGCATTCTGCGAGGTAACGCAAGCGATCCGAAAAGAATCATCAACAGCGCACCGACTGCCAGTGGCAGTGCGTTGATCCCAGGAAAGGAAACGCCCTCATTGAATACTGCGGCACTACCAATTACCAGTATTAGGCCGAACAAGAACAGAGCAACGCCGAAGAAATTCCCCAATCTACCCGGAGTGCGCTGGCTCAGCAGATATACACCCAAGCCGCCCAGTGCAAACTGGTAGATCCGCAACGGCATCAAATAAAACGCCGCAGAAGGATGTTCACGCAGCACAAACTCAGAGGCAGCCAAACCAACAAAAAAGCTGGCAATCAGGAAAGCGAGCACCCCGTTCCGACCTAAGAGCCTGAAAACCACTACAAGTGTTAATGGATATAAGAGGTAAAACTGCTCTTCAACGCCAAGAGACCATGTGTGAAGGAACGCTTTTGAGTACGAAGAAGAGTCCCAGTACCCCGCCTCAGACCAGTAAAATACATTACTGAACGAAAAAACTGCAGAAACAGCCTGCTTTGCCGTATATACCAAGTCCTCGGGCGTCATGATAAACGCACTCAGTAAAAGCGTAACGGTAAGCGTTGCGAGTAACGCAGGGATGAGCCGGGCTACCCGTTTAATATAAAAGTCTGCGAGTGAAAACTTTCCACTTCCCAGATCAGTAAGAATAATCCCGGTGATCAGAAACCCTGAAATCACAAAAAATACATCGACACCAATGAAACCACCCTCAAAGCCCGACAACTTAAGGTGGAACAGCACAACGAGCATTACTGCAATTGCTCTTAGACCATCGATTTCTGGCCGGTAAACAAACCCTGCGTGACTTTGAGCAGCACTCACAAAAATCAGTCTCTTCTCAGTCTTAATTGGATAAAGCCGTCATCTATTAGCGAAGTATGCAATTCTGTGTTAGATCTTTATTTTCTTTTCACAAGCAGATCGGAGTCTGTCAGACCAAAAAATAGCAATCGACTTCGCTAGCTCAGACCCACTCATTGGCGAACCTCGATCAGTAACACCCAGATCCTGTGCAAGCCTCTCGAGAATTTTCCGCACATGCTCGCCGGATAATTCCGCGGTGGGTCGGTATGTTCCCTGGGCCATCGTCTGCCCAGAAAGATAGCGCCTGGAAAGTACTGCATTATCCGCGCGATAGAATGCTAGAAAATTTCGATACTCTTTATCGGAAGTAAAATAGCTGTTGCAGTCATGGTCCAACAGCGGAAACTCTCTCCGAACTAACTCGTCCAACCTCAAGGCAAGCCTACATGCTTCCCCGTAATTCGCCGAATGATCCACCTTGTAAGTCAGGTGTGAATTAATAAGCGCAAGTACTCGGATAGCAATTGCAGAAACTGACTTATTTGTAATTGATTCCGGCACAATGGATGGGGCAGAATTGCAACCAACCACACTCAACATGTCCGACACCACATTCCCACCAGCGAGCCGCTCTCGGTCAAAAATACGAACCCGGATACTTTCGCGCCCCAGCTCTTTTTCCCACGGCCTCAGCAACTTGGAATATCGCAAGAGGTCTTTGCGCGGGGTTACTTCCAAATGTTTGGGAAACGTAGTGGCACAAGCATGCTTTTTCACAAGCTCGTTATACATAGATGACAGTGCTTGATCTTGGTAACGGAGATAGAGCACCAATACCACTTCATGAGGGGAAAAATCGTCGTGTAGCTGCCTGATTTGACTCGGCCCAAGATATTCGAACATTTCGCTGGAGACAACGAACGTACGACAGTCAGAATCGGAGATTTCATCCCGAATTTGAGCAAGTACGTCGCTTGAGCAACCATCACGTTTATACATCCGAGCCAACAAGTGATGACTTTCACCCCGCTCAGCACGCCCAGCGCTCAAATAATGGATACCCTGGGCACGCAGGAGTTCTGTATTTGCATGAAAATACTTTTGTATTGCAGTAGTACCGGTTTTCGAGATACCTGCATGTAAGTATACGGTCTTGCCAGTAGAGCGATTACTCGTCAATCTGGAAATAAGCTTACCGAGCATCGGAGCTTACACCGACTGGGACAATGAACGGACAATTTCCAAGGCGGTATGCAACGATTTCTCAAGCCCCTCTACGTCAGTGGACTTGATTCCAGCCAGTGACCGCTTAATCTCTGTCGTTGAAACGTCTTCGGTTCTGTCCAGGTAAACAACCTCACAATGGCAAGCTAGGTCATCAAACTTTCCGCGCCAGTCACCGCCCATACCGAATATAGACGCCCCGGTACGTTTTATATCGGCTGCCTTTTGCCCCCAGTCATTTTCGGGAAAAACCTCATCCACATACCCCGAAGACAGTAATATTTCTTTCCGCTCCTCATAGGAGTAAAAAGACTTCTTGCCCTTTCCGGCGTTGAACTCGTCAGTAGACAGCCCAACCACCAGTCGATCACCGAGTGCACGCAGGCGCTTAAGGATCCGGACATGCCCAACGTGAAACAGGTCAAAAGTCCCGTAGGTAATCACGGTTTTCACATTGCCGCCAGCATAGTAATCCAGCGAATGACTAACGCTGGCCTCAGGGATTTCATGCCGATAATTCAGTATCGCCTCATCCCGAATTGGGTACACACCCTGTTCTTTGAGTTCTTCAATCTCGGGCTTGAAATGATCGAAATTGTTGTGCCGAGCGACGATGGCTTCGTCCAGGCCAAAACCACTTTGGGCAAAATAATGGCGGTAATCCCCTATCCCCTTAATTTTAAGAGGGCCGAAGCCATACTCCCTCAGGGGATAGAGATCGTGGACGCGGATATAGCGTTTTTTGAACCACTTGCGGAACTCGGGCGTCTTGTAATGCAGGCAGAGTTCACCATCGATTTCCTCACGCTTGCCGATGAAAACATCAATTTGCAAATAGGTACCCGACGGGCAGATCGTCTTACTGGTGCATTTGAACTGGTACAGGTGTTCACACAGCTTCTCTTTCAGCGTAACGCCATACTTCTCAAGCTCCGGTATCAGATCGAGGAATTCATCTTCAAACACCTCCTCAACCATCACATCCAGGTCATCGTCCCATGGAATCATACCCTCATGCCGAACAGCACCAAGCATGGTTCCGGAATGCGCAAAAAACTCGACACCATTACGCTCCAGGACCTGACGAAATACGTCATAGAAACGGTAATAGCTGGCTATTACGCCGTCGCTCAGGATCACACGCCGGAAAAAATCGTGCAGATCGACTTTTTGTTCAGTTACTTCCATAACGCCCTGTCTTTACTTGGACTCATTCAAGAGTCTCAGGAAAATTTGCTCAAAACAGACTGGTACGTTGCTGCGATAGCATCCGCACGTTGATCGAACTCTCTTGGTAGTTGCCCACTCGCGGCAAGCGATCTTTCAGACAACTGCGATACACCTGAGCGGCTGAAGCCGAAATTCTGCTGTAACCAGACATCGTCCGCCATATAGCGAGAAAGAAATTCCGATATCTGCTCATTGGAACAGAAAAAGCTGCCGGGTGAGTTTTTGGGGTCAAAGTCTTTGTCGAGTCGCAGCGAAAAGTGCATGGCAATTGGATAATGCAGCTCTTGCACTTTCAGGCGACGGAAGTGCAAACGTGCAAACTCCACCGCCTGAACGGATGGACTCGGGTTAAGGCGTTTTTCTGCCCCCTCTTCCACATCCGGCTTGTTGATACCGCATTCACTGGACAACAGCTCCCAAAGGCGTACTTTTTCAGTGCAGACAAAAAACAACTTTTCCCTCGGCAGCAGGTCAGACCAGAAACTCAGACTGGACCTGTCACTCAGCAACTTGTGTACGTGGCGAATAATCTGGTTCTCCCGACGAGAGAGCCCCATCTTCCAATTCAACAGGCGGTCGAGCCGAGGGTGCACCTTACGGTACCCAATAAACTGTGAAAAACTGCCGCTGAACCAAGCTTTCTTTACATACTCCGCATACATCGACTGCACCCAGTCGAGTCGATTACGCAGTGTACATACGACGGAAACATCCAAATCCGAAAAATCGTCCAGGAGCTCCCGAGCCTGACTGGCACCGAGATCTTCAAAAGATTCACAGGAGATCAATACCCGCTCACAATCGGCTGCCGCAATTTCCTGTTTCAGTTGCTGCACGAGCGCCTCATTACGCTGCTCACCCTTGTAATGTAGGGCGAGATTGCGATGGTGGGTGTAGAGCAGCCCGGATTCAGGGTACAGCGTACCTTCCGCCAACAGCGCCTTGCGGTGCTTGAAGCAGAAACTCTGAAAAGAAGTCGTCCCAGTCTTGGATTGGCCAATGTGGAGAATCAACTTCTTACGATTTAGCCAAGTCTCACCCACAAACGTGGCAGCCTCACTCACCCAATCGCGATTGTCGCGGTAGATTTCCAAATATCGGTCCACCACCTCCGTGCGCTGAATATCCTCATTCTGAACGCGGTACTGCTCGCCATCATCAGCAAACTGCAAACCTAGATACTTACTGACTGCAGGCGCGATTGGGAAGTAGTCATAACGCAGGAGTTCCTTTTCGATTTTAGGAACTGGTACCTCGCCCAACCCCAGCTTGTTCAGCAACTGCCGGGTAACTTCATAAAGCACCGCATTGGCAGGATGATTGTAGGTATAAAAGAGTCTATCCCTGGTGAAATTTTGCTCAACAAAATCGGATACGCTTATATCAAGCTGCTGCTCCTGCTCGCGCTTGCGTAATTCTGCCAGGGTCTCTTCCAGAACAGACTCCACATCCTCCCGCACCGGCTGCAATCGATGGAAGCTGTGCTTGATATCATCATCCGACCGAGCCTCGAGGAACAGCTTGACCACCCGCTTATCGTGATAGTCCACAAAGCCAGCATTCAGGTGCTGATTCTTGTTGTTGCGCAGATAGGTCAATTCCGGGTTGTACCCGGCAAAGTAAAGCGAGGGGAAGCTCACAATGTGCTTAGCGGACGTTATGGAGACCCAATAGTCGCTGGAGCGCCATTCAGGAGTGAACTTATGCCGGATATGTGGCTGATACAGCAGAATGTCACACTGCCGGCAGAGATCTTCCAGCAGCGGCTGTTGCTCGTGGGTGAGCTCATAAACCGGCTTAAGATTGAGCACGTCGAACAGGCGATTCCCTTGCCCGTCGACGACCTTCTCCAAAATCTTAGCCAGCGCAGGCCCCTGGCAATTGGCCAAAATAAGCACTTTTTGCATGTATATTATTCACCACTTATGCAAAACAGGCCCCAAAACCAAGAGACGGGCCGGAAAACGGCCAATTATACCGGATCTGGCCCGTCGCACCGAACCTTCAATGAGCTCGGAAACTATCAATATTGTTTAAAAACCAGGCGTAGGCGTCGGTCAATCCATCTTCCAACCCAATCTTTGCTTTCCACCCCAGTTGCTCGAGGCGGCTGACATCCATCAGTTTACGAGGTGTACCGTCAGGCTTGCTGGTATCCCAGACTATCTCGCCCTGATACCGCACCACTCGGGCAACGGTTTCGACCAGCTCGCGAATAGTGCAGTCAACACCAGTCCCCACATTGATATGACTGGACATTGGCGATGTCTCCGCGTCATATGCCGATTTATCCAGCTCCATTACATGCACGGAAGCCGCAGCCATATCGTCAACATGCAGAAACTCTCGCATCGGCTTGCCCGATCCCCAGGCCACCACCTGATCATCCCCCCTTTCCTTCGCCTCATGGAAACGACGCAGCAAAGCTGGAATAACGTGGGAGTTTTCCGGATGGAAATTGTCATTGGGACCATACAAATTAGTGGGCATTACCGAGCGGTAATCCCGACCGTACTGCCGATTATAGGACTCACACAGTTTTATCCCGGCAATCTTTGCTATTGCATAGGGTTCATTGGTTTCCTCAAGTACCCCAGTCAACAGCGCCGACTCTTTCATCGGCTGCTCAGCGAATTTAGGATAAATACAGGACGAACCGAGAAACAAAAGCTTATTTACTCCTGCCTGGTGGGCAGAATGGACAATATTGCATTCCATCATCAGGTTCTGATAAATGAACTCTCCCGAATAGGTATTGTTTGCATGAATACCACCTACCTTGGCTGCGGCCAGATAGACTTCATCTATCTGTTCTGCGCCGAAAAAATCCAACACAGCACCCTGATTGGTTAAATCCAGCTCCGTCCGAGCACGTAAGACCAACTCGACGTCATCACGGGATTGCAGGAGCCGAACTATTGCCGAACCAACCATGCCTCTATGGCCAGCAACAAATACCCTTTTCTTATCCATCGAACCCATCATTTATTCCTTTGCAACAGAGATGGCGAAACCATGCTCTTTAAGCAAGGCGTGCTGCTTGGCTTTGGCCAGATCACTCTCAACCATCTCAGCACACATATCCTCCACCGTGATCTCGGGCACCCAGCCCAACTTGGATTTGGCCTTGGAAGGGTCACCCAACAACGTCTCTACCTCTGCCGGACGGAAATAGCGTGGGTCTACCCGAACTATTACATCACCAACGGAAACCCCAGGGGCATCGCAACCTTTCACTGCTACTACAGTGGCGGTTTCATCAACACCCTCACCGCAAAATTCCACTTCTATGCCCGCGCAATGAGCGGACATCCGGATAAACTCACGTACTGAGATCTGCTTACCAGTCGCAATCACAAAATCATCGGCTTGTTCTTGCTGAAGCATCATCCACTGCATACGGACATAATCTTTTGCATGGCCCCAATCACGCAGTGCATCCAGGTTACCCATATACAAGCAGCCTTCCAGACCCTGCGCGATATTGGCAATACCACGGGTAATCTTACGGGTCACAAAAGTTTCTCCACGACGGGGAGATTCATGATTGAATAGGATGCCATTGCAAGCGTACATACCGTAGGACTCACGGTAATTGACCGTAATCCAGTAAGCATACATTTTAGCGACTGCATACGGAGAACGAGGGTAGAAGGGAGTAGTCTCCTTCTGGGGAATTTCTTGAACCAAGCCGTACAGTTCAGAAGTGGATGCTTGATAGAAGCGTGTTTTCCTTTCTAAGCCTAAGAACCGGATTGCCTCAAGGAGACGCAACGTACCCATGGCATCAACATCAGCCGTGTACTCAGGAGCTTCGAACGAAACTGCCACATGGGATTGGGCACCGAGGTTATAGACCTCATCAGGCTCGACATCTTTGAGAATTCTGGTCAGATTAGAAGAATCTGTTAAATCCCCATAGTGTAGAAAAAAGTGTGGATCTTTTTCATGTGGATCCTGGTAAATATGATCCACGCGCTCAGTGTTGAACAGTGAAGCGCGACGCTTGATTCCGTGAACCTCGTAACCTTTTTCCAGTAGGAGCTCAGCAAGATATGAGCCATCCTGACCTGTAACACCAGTAATTAATGCTTTTTTCACAAAATTTCCCAAAATAATTTAAGAGTCAGCGACTATCAGTCACTTTTAAAAATGTCACGTGAGTAGGCCTTCTCGAACACATCATCCAAGTCATCAGAGAGCCTGTTTGCAACAATCACATCTGAGCTCCGCTTGAACTCCTCCAAACCCTGAATCACACGCAAATTAAAATAGCTATTATCATCGAAAGCTGGCTCATAGATCACAATTTCAAGGCCCTTGGCCTTGATGCGTTTGATCCGGCCCTGAATCGAGGAATATCGGTAGTTGTCAGCCCCAGGCTTCATCACCAACCGAAAGATACCAACTGTTTTCGGCTGCCTCTGCATACAGATTTAGCGATTAAATCCTTGCAAGTGGAATTGCTACCCACAATAGCGCGAATTAACTTCTTAGGGATATCGGCGCAATTTTCCAGAAGCCGCTTCTTCTCTTTAGGCAGCCAATATCCACCATAGCTGAACGATAGGTTATTATAGTGCTCACCAACTCTTGAATCTAGGCTTACACCCTCAACAATCTGCCTAGCATCTAACACATGCCTTTCGACGTAAGTGTCAAGTGCATTTAAATAAGCAACCTTCATCGTTAATGTATTTGCAAATAGCTTGATAGCTTCAGCCTCCGCTGAAAGAACATGAACATCATCTACAGATGAAGCGTCACAAAGTAAATTTGTAAAAATTTTCCCACCACATGATCGACCGCCGGGCAAAACGAATATTCATAAACTCACTATTTTGAAATTCGAATCATAAACTTACTTAGCACCAAATATCTCTTCAAAGTTTGGGCGATATGAACGCCTCAACTTATGCATGAAGGTCTCATGAAAAAACTCATACGCATCAACCTGATACTGACCATGCTGGTGGAACATCTCTGCTAACTTAGCAATTAGTTTATATCGGTAAAATTTTGCCTTAGCCAAATATGCGGATCGGATTAAATCTGGATCTCGTGGGTTCTCGACAAAAAAGCTGACTGCTTCTGCAACGGAATTAGGGTGAGCATCACAAACAATAGAATTATAACTATCATACCAAACGTCACGCCCTCCTTCAGAGAGAGTAGAAACCACAGGGACACCGCATAATAAGTATTCACTTGAAGCAAAACAGGCCCCCTCTTCAGCAGATAAAATAAGACCGCATCGGGACTCATTAATCTTTAGGCAAACCTCATCCGGACTGAGAGGAACCTCGTTTCTATAAATATGAGAGGGAATATCCTCTACGACCTTGTTACCATGGTTATTTCCAGCAACCAGAGCTAAGTTATCCACTTGCTGAGCCAGATAATGCCTCTTGAACGCACTAAAACGCCCAACATATATCGCATCGTAAATTTTACGAGTATTCTCCATGGGTTTCATAACGAGGCTTTCATCCAACCAAGCATTTTGATTGATAACCTCGCCAATGAAGCCATATGGTTGAAAGTTTTCTAGTTCTGAGTTTGAGTTAAACAAAAAGAAAAATTTATTTCGATCCAGCTTTAAAATTGAAAATATTTCGTCTGCCTCTTTAGCAAAGCCCTCACTATGATACCAACCACAATATACGAAGAAGTAGTCAGTTTCTCGAAACGCTGAAGCATATACTGACATCCACTCCCAGTTATGTTGAATATTTTCAATAATAAATATCCTAAGATCGGAGGACTCATAGTAAACTCTAAATGGGAAAGCTGGATTTGGCCAGACATATGACGGTTTGAAATTTTTCATGAGGAATACAATACCCATAGTAAATTGTATTTATTTCTTGGCATATTGAAGCAACACAAGCAAGAAAGCCCGTAAATTCGCAGCATGCAGAATGAATGCTACTATCAGCTTATCTCGAAATTTTATTCATCGATTACACACATCTTGTAACTTTATATCTTTAACACTTCCCCCATGAACCACAACTTCAAAGAAGGGAAGTACTCGATCATTAAAGCTTGATGATGGATCTTTTAGAGGCTGACGAAGATCAACGCTCTCGAACGGATCCACTTTTTCAGCCTCTAATAGAAAAGTGACCTCAGTGCGAAGACCTGGCTGAATCACAGGTAGGCTGAGCAACATATTGCGCTCGTAATAGCACCAAGGGTCGGCAAAGTTTAAAGATTGCTTATGCACCAAACCACCCGCATCAGTATGAACCTTAAATGACAAGCATGGTATCCTTGGACCAATTCTAGCAAAAAGAAATACCTCAACCGCGCCGCCACTTCGTGTTTCCAGGTCCGTAATCACTTTTATTTCAAGTGAAGACTTAATTGACACCTCACCATCAACCGAGTAGATGGCAGGCGGCGCACCAACCTCATCATGTGATTTATAAGTGTCCCGCGCCAAAGAATATAGATCAGCTATTCTAATTTCAGAATAATATTGGATAAGCTTGAAAAAATACTCTGAATATTTTACTGCACCTTGCTCTGTTGTATGAACAACGTCTCTAAGGAGATCAGCTAACTCAGCTTGAACTATGCCTGTCTCCTTTAATAGTTCATGGCATGGAATGTTATGTTCTAACGCATAATTCCTAAGTTGATCGCAGCAAGTACGCCTACAACTATAATCATCCATTCGAGGTAGAAGCACCCAAACTGGAAGGCACCCTCTATCAAGTAACAGCTTACTTATAAAATGAATTTTTTCGGGACAAAATTCACTACTGCTAGGTGTTACCCAATCCAGAAAACAAATGTCGGGCTTGAGCTCGAGAACTTTATCGATCATTGCAAACCCAGCCCAATCTAAATGGCTCGCACCATACGCGACTCGATCGATAGTGACTACCAATGAACTTTTGGCCAATCGCTCTTGTAACACCTGGTAATATCCAGAGTTAAATCTTTGCGCCGTTACACTCGCGCCATAAAATACGACCTTCATGAGTTGAACCCAAAGCAAGTTTTTCGCTCAAACTTCTTATACAGGGTTGACAATTTCACTTGCGCACTACCTATGTACTCATCTGAAAACTCGGACAAAGCCACAAAAAGGCTTTCGACATCCTTCTCCGTCCACACAATACAATTCTTGAGCAGCTCTACTCCATCAGGAGACTCATTCAAAATAGAAAGATCATCCGAAAACAATACTGGTATCGCCCCAATAGCTATCGACTCCCAAAAGCGTAAAGTATTTGGACCGGCACCCTCAGGGCAAAGCGAAAACTTTGAGTCCGATATAACGCGATTATAGCTAGCAGTTTTATCTGCTTCTGCCAACTTATCTTTTGGGTCAACAGTTTTACTTAAAACTTGTTCGTCATAAACGGCTTTATTGAAATGCCATTCTGTACCGAGATCGACCAACACATCCGCACGATCACACTTTCTAGCTGCTTCTAACAGTTTTATACGGATGTCTGATCGGTAATGGGGCATATTTGCGCCAATAAATGAAGCAAGCAAATTCTTCCGCTCAGGCGTCCGAAACTCCAAGCCTCTAGATCGCTCCTGAACCACATAATTAACGGCTATTAAAGGCCAGCCATGGAGATTAAAACTGTAGCCTTCTTCTCGTTGTACGGCTAAGCTCTTTGAATCTTTATGAGAAAGATGAATGTCGGTTATGCCCAAGGTTCTAGCCACCTCCAGGATTCGCACCCAGTGAATGTGCTGACAAACCGTATGAACCCGAAGGGTCACATCGGCGGCTTTAGACAGCTTACGATACTGTTCGACGATTTTTGAGAGCCGATCGATATGGTTCTTCGGAAATGACTTTTTATCGATATACGTAGCCCAAGGCAAACCGACATATAGATTTACTTCTCTATTTCTCCAGTCTACATCAATAGATTCAGACAAAGCTAAATGATTGGATAGAGCTTGCTGCTCGGTTGAGCAAGGGTATTGCCAGAAATTAATGTCTTCCTTATTCAACGGGCGCTCGCGGATCTTGTGCAAGTGAGTGGTTAGAACGGCAGGAATTAGACCCTGAACAAGCAATTCAGGGGAGAGATCAGAGGCAGAAAGACCGCCATCCAGTTCAAGGACGACATGTCGGCACAGCTCATATCGATTCACAAAATAGAATGCACTATCGTATAGATAGACCCGGAACGCAATCTCGTTACTATAAATACACTTTCCAAACTTCTGAGCTGCTAACACCTCTGTCGCAGTCGGAGTACGGAAGTTAAGCCCCTCAGCCTCCGCAGGCGTTGACACATTCAGCACATCATCACCACCACTAGACTGAGAATCACTCACGGCCCACTCTTCCAGCCTTCGGTTTAACCGCACGGAGCCAATCTGAGCGCTCCGCAAAGTCCAAACATCAAGCTCCAATTGCCCATCAGAACATATTTCAGCCCCTGGATGAACGTAACAAACACCACCAATAATTCGTGAGTCCAACTGCTTATCATAACCCCGCAGCTGTGTTTCATGAACATGAATACTCTTTATAAACTGACAAGGGTTGATGACGCGCCAGCCTTGAATTGCAAAGATATATGCGATTTTATTGTCACAACGAGGCACACCCATTGGAAAATTCAGAGAGTGAAGCAGCTCTCGAGAATATTCCTCACCACACCGCACTGCCCACACATCTTGGGACCAATGAGGGTTTTTGTGGAGGCTGATCTCATTACCGAGAAGCTCCCACCTGCTCAAAGCCACGAAGCTCCTTTCGACACCTAGAACGTCCGACAAACCAACGATACTTGAGTCAAAGTAGATATCAGAATTGCAAAGGACCGAAACACCCTCCAGCTTCATTGACGCTGTCAGCTGTAACCACTTTGAATAAGTCGGCCGCTGATCCAGATAAACAACTTCGACCTTTGAGTTCGACGAGGAAAAAGAAGTCTTATCATCAATTAGAACGAACAATTTATCGATGGCACTATTACTTATATTCTTTTCAAGGCACAAATCGATCTCTTGCTGTCGGGCCGCATTACCACAAGTGTAATAAGGAAAAAATACATTAATCACAGTTAAAACCATGCCCCCAAACTAGATACTTTTCTTATTTTATTAAATACATTGACGGCGAATGCGATTCACTCACCGAACTTATGAATTGACTCGACAAAAATACGCACCCTTTTCACACTGAAACTCTTCTTCTATGTAGCGTATATCGTTATTAGACAAATAGTTCTTCCACATTGAAACAACCTGCTTTTCCTGTTTCCTTGCATAGTCATCCAAGACAATGTCCAGATTATGGCCACCTAAATATTCCAAAAGTAACGGTAAAGCGGGAAACCTCGCATTAGGTCCCGTTGCCCCTGGCGGACCATCAACGAGCACCAGGATACTCAAGCGCCTCTCACGATACCGCTTCGACAGTTCATCTAAGCTTTCCCTACAAGAATAGTAGCTATAGCTTTCACCTCCTATTTCTTGTAGCTCAAGTGGCGCATAAACAAGGTCGACAAACTGCTCTAAACCTTCACTCTTAAGTCCAGAAAGTGTCTTTGAATAATAAGTTTCATGATGCTCAAACGTCACGATGTTATTTTTGAAATTACGGCATCTGTCTTGAGTTCGCTCAGAAAACCGGCTTAAAATCCGAGCGAACAACACCGTAGACGTTCCGCTCCCGAACTCAATAATTAAGTCGTACTTATTTTCTTCAATTTTTCCGATAAGATTTACTGCAATATCACTGCTAATGGGCCATCCGTGATATGAGAGCGGAAGGCAATCATCAGCAAAGTAATTCTGAACCGCAACATACGCCTCTACTTGCTTGACGGCATTTTCAATTCCAGAACGCACTTCCTTAGTTAAAATATCGTACTGATTGACCAGCTTAGCGACATCGGAATTTCTAACGTCCAACTCATGTTTTAACACACCCAACTGCTCGTTGAGCAGCCTATTTTTTTGCTGTAACAGCTCATTTTGAGAGGTCAATGAACGTAGTACAACGGCGCTTTCATCCCGTGAGTACAAGTTCATTCCAGATACAGCGCCATCAAATCGGGACTCACGCTTGTAAAAGGATCTCTGCGTAAGAAATAAATCCAACGCATCTCTTTCTTGGGGAGAAAAGACCTCAATAAAGCTTGGTACGGCAATAAGTGAGAACTTGAGGAGATCGATTTCTTTCAACCTTCTTAGAGCTTCAAGACCCAACCCTTCCACATTAACAATTAATACATTAGCCTTCTCGTCAAAGAGAGGAATCTCCTGAATCAGGTCTTTTAGGGATATCGCCTCTCTCGATTGGGCTTCTAAGGCTTCAAGATTGGGAAATAGACTGGATACAATAGTAGGATTTCTTATAGAGTCGAAGCGAGAGCAGTTAGTACGGTAGAATTTATGAAGCCCAGTAGTCGCTGCCACCACCTTATTCAGAACATGCAAATTATCAACCATCTCAAAGCGGTTTTTGAGGCGATCACAAGTCACTTCACTAGCATCTACCAAATAGATGTTTTCGAAGCCCATTTCTCTGATACATCCACCCTGAACACCTTCATCAACGCCAACACAAACAAGACTGCCAGCAGGTACGCATGAACAAAGGATCTTCTCTTTTATACACTCAAGAACTTCAACGGAAAGCATGCTGGTATACCCTTTCTCTACCTACTTCAAGGAGAATCATATCGTAGAGCCTTTGGAAACATTTTGGAGCCACGACCAGAACCCTCGATATATATTCTTTCTATACATATTGTTCCCTAAGGACCGAACGGGTCCACCAGGACGCCATTTGTTAACGCACCCTAAGAAAGTAGCCTTACTTCCTCGGCAATCTAATACTTTACCACCCAATCGCGCTGCTTCCCGGCTAATCCAAGACCCATCTATGCAACAAATTGCGAGCCCATACGAAGCCACTATCCAGAGGAAGCCGGAACTCTTATCCCTATAAGTCTCTGGGCAGTAGTTAAAGACGAACATGGAAGCAACACTAAGTCGCTCATGAAGCTCCGACTCGTTTAAGAATCGATATTCCAACTCAACGTTCCAGTGCAAGGCAGCAATTGCAGTCAACTTCTCTGCAACCTTCTCCAGCTCCGAATCCGGCCAGGGTATTGAAAACTGAATGTAGAACTGCCGGTCATCAGCAACATTTTCTAATAGCCATGTCAGCAACTTCGGTAAGTCAAGGAATCCCTTGTCACGCTTAGCGTCTCCCATATAAAGGATAACGGTTCCCGGAGAAGAATCCGTCGACTTTCTTTCGCTAACTGCATTCAGCTTTTCCAGGTTCTCCCAGTCAGCAAGATAACATGGGTGCAATCGCAAGCTCTGCGGGAGGTTAAGCAATCTCGCATACTTCTCTGCTTGCTCAAAATCACTTGCGTAAAGCTGAACGTTAGAAAATTGTTGGAGCGCCCCAAAGCCAATGCGGAAGTTTAAACTAGTCAAACAATCTAGGGTTCGACCATCGAAACTTAACCCTGGATTAAACATCGCACAAACCAATTGAAGGGCGGCACCTTCGTCGCCCTTAGTAAGGTCTAGCGCTAACGATAGCGAGAATGCATGCTCCCAACTCAAACTAGGATGAAAAAAAACTAACTCCTGGCCTGGGAACCTTTTCGTTGTCTGCTTAATCGCTAAGGCATACTCCCTTGCAGCTTGGCGAATATAGGATTGGACATCACTAACACGCTTGGACTCACCAAAACCCTGGTAAAAATTAAGCCGATACTCAGGCCTTACGTTACTGCCACAAGCTTCTAACTGTGCCTTGAGAGTTCCGTCAATCGCATCGTTACAAACAAATTCTAAATCAAATGGAGCACCAGACCTCTTATGAGACTTCGCCGCCATCAGAGCAAACCCAGCATGATGCCCTCCAGCGGCAATCAACGCAGGATCTAATATAACTAGCTTGGAGAGATTTGGTGACCGCGTCATTTGAATACTCGTGAAGGGTCTAACGACGCATCCGGGATATCGCGCGTCTTACTAGACCACGCTCATGCGTATTGAAAATTATAGGCTTACCTTTCAGGCCCACGACCTTATCACGCCAAAATTCCCAGCCCCTGCTAGAGTTAAGCCCACTATCCGCCAAAGTCTCAATAAAGGAAGGGGAAAACCGAATAACTTCAGACAACATTACAAGATCTGAATGTGTTATTTCGTCTGACAAATTAACTGTTGCGCGCTTTGCTGAAAGTTGTACTTCTACCAAAAGTTTGTGGCCATATTCATCGCTCTCAGAGGGGGGCCACGCCTCAAAAGGAGCAGTGCTATCTGACAGCTCCCGGAACTCAAATATAAGTTTCCCGCTACTGTCTTCTGGTACGGCAGCGAGCTTAAAGCCGTATCGAGAGAATTTTTTCTTGCCAAATTGAAGGTTGTGAAGAACAAACCACAAGTGATTATAGCTATCCGAATCCATTTCCTCTTTAAGATCCACCGCATCCAGCGTAAGAAAGCTATTGATCTCTTCTGCCTGTTGCGCAAGATTGATTGCTGCGCCACGCCACCTTCTCAATTCTTCCGGGGGCAAACCCTCTGCGCCCTGGACAAATCCCATGGCAAAGTGATCCCGGATCACATTAGCGACCGAGAAAAGCAACTCACGATCAACTGTAGAAAGTGAGGCTAGCATTTTTTGCTGCAGAACCTGATCCTCACCTTCTGCAGAAGGCAGCAAGAGGATGTATTGTCCGTACTGGTCTTTCATCTGTTCAGGCCAGCTGGAAATAGCTTCTGCTTCTCCTGCTCCCTCACTGTTGCTACGAAATTCCAGAGCAGGGCTACCTGCCTTTAACACCAGCTTGCAACGTAACCCCTTTAAGCACCTACCATCCGCTAAGGAAATATCAGAGATTATTAAATGGATGTCTTGGTATCCATTTTCCGCGTAAGCCCCAACAATCGAAATCTTTGCTGCCCTTGCAAAATCCACTGACCGCTGTCGGATCTCTGGTGATTGCGTAGAGACTATAGCAGTTCCTTCTTCTCGCTTCTCTCTCAAATCCTCGTAACGGAAATAATACTCCTCTAACTCTTCCTGCAACTGATGAAGCTGAAGGATCGAGAGCTCAAACTCTTCCTCGATATGCCTGTTCTTCTCCTGAAGCTCTTTGACTGTACCATCAAGCGCCCTGCTATTCTCCAGAGTGTCATTTACCTGCGTAGAACTCTCACTTTCCTGTTCCTTGAATAGAGATACCGCTGCTTTTTCTGCAAGATAGCGCAGCCTAGAAAAATGATCCCGGCTGTATTCTAGATCAGCTCCCGGGAGAGTGGCTGCCAACTGCAAGCAATCGTAAAGCTCCTGGTAGATATCAAATCGCTCGACCAGATGTGGAGCCAAAAGCTCCAGCTCGGGGGCAAAATCCTCACTGTTCACCGCCGAAATATCAATATCAGCTCCCAACAAATCGCAACAAATGCGACCAAATTCAGCTGGCTGCTCAAGTGCCGAAGCAGTCCTGACTAAAGCGCTAATTTCACGATTACTCTGGAAAAATTGCAGTACAGCTCGGTTAGCAGAAGCCCAATTATCTAAAGCTGATATTGCTATGGACAAATTTCCTTCAGACACTTTGTATGCGTTAGCAAAAACAGTCTCAGGGGCATGAAAAAGTAGCAAAAAGCGATGTGCTACGTTCGCAGCTTTAAGATCATCAAGCCGGCTATAACTGACCCCGTCAACCCAGCCGAGTTGACTACCTGGCTCGGCCTCAGCCCCCTTCCATGTAATCACACCAGAAAATTGGCGTGAGAACTGCTTTAACGCGCTTAGCTCACTTGCACCGAGGGCATTGTCGCCCCCATGTTTTTTTGAGATCGAAAAGTCGTGCCCGGTAACTATTAAGATATTGCTCATGTCTTCGAACCTAAGATACTAAATTTGTTTCTTTACCTGAATGAAGGACATTATTTTTCAGAGCACTACTTACCCGAGAAAGGCCAAGAACCGCCCTCCAGTTTCCCAGATAGTCATTCAATGTATAGTGGCCGGCAAGCCTGAGTATTGCGGGCATCATGTCCACCCACTCAGTCTTGCTATTCAGCAGCGATTGAATTTGATCAATCATTTCCTGCGGGCTGGATGATGCGCGAATCATGCTCTCTTCAAGCTCTTCGACAGTAAAAGCTCGCAGTGCGTGCGCGCTCGCCACAAAAGGACATCCACGTGCCAGAACCTCATTGGTCTTAATGGGAATACCCTCCCCCGCAATGTCTGGCAGCACCGTCAACCGGGTGAACTCATGTAGGTTTGCGAGATCTTCTACATACCCAATACTGAATACTCTCGCTGCAAGATCAGGTTCCACGTTTAAATAATTACTTATTGTCCCAACTAGTCCGAGTGATATTCCTTTTGGTAGTCGCGCGAAAACCTGTTTAAGGAAGTAGCTTACCGACTCGATATTGGCAGGGTGTCCATCAGCAACAATCAGCAAATCGAACTTTTCCGGCAGACCATCTAGTTTCTCGAACTGAGATTCTGTCGCTAACAAAGCCCGCAAACTTGAGTAGCTCTTTTTCAAGGGGCGGGCAATAATTGGCGGCGGAATAAAGTACGCCTTTTCACCGACCGCCTGCTCAATAATCTTATGTTCCGTACGATTCAGATTTACAACAGCATCATAGGTATTGAGTAGCTGTAGCTCGTAGTCCAGCTCGGCATCGTAGCGCTCCCGTAACGCCGGACGACGCATCAGTAGCTGATTGATCTGAATATCATGGGTTTCACACACAAATTTTTTCGCCGGAATAAATTTACGGGCGAAATCATTGTTAAAAATATGGTTGACGAGCGCCAACTCGACGTTATTGCTCTGTAAAAAACTGGTCATGGGCGCATCTAGATCGCACCATGTGCTGTGTATATTTTCACGCTTGAAAAATGCAGGAATACGCTTGCGTAACAACTTATAAAAGTACGCAGCAATACGCGGCAACGTAATGTTTTTGAAAAGCACTCGCACAGCCATTCCGCCAGAAAACTCACGGCCTGCCCGCATGACTTGATAGCAGGCATCCACCTGAGATTGGCGCAGCTGCCACGGCTCTGTCTTCACATAAATTTCAATGACGAAATATCCATGCTCAACCAGGCAGTCCATCTGAGTGTCTAGCACTACGGAAGTGCCACAACGAGTCCAGGCCGGCTTGACCTGCACTGCTATGGGCTTGTCAAAGCCCTCTATCCAGCCTGTTTCATCCTGCAATAGTGAAGCGATTGCCGGCGGACGTTCGGCCTTGAAGGCAGTACCTGCAAGGGCAAGGCCTACGGCAATCCGAATGGCTTCAGCGATGCCTTCGCCGCCTTTGCCGTACAAGCAGCGCTCATCCGCCAGCAAACTAGCATCGGCGATTTCATTGTGACAGACCACCGGGATATTCAACAGGCGTGCCTCGTGCACAATTCCGGAAATGCGGTGGCGGTACTCCTCCCCATATGGAATCAAGATAAGGTGGAAGCTACTCAAAAACTCCAACCAGGCATAGGCGCCGTCGACACTGGAATAGCCGGTATAGGTACAGTTACTTTGTGAAGGTAGCCTGACACGAGCCATAACGGATTCGTGCATACAAAATTCAATTTTGTTGTCCCCCGCAGTCGCACTCGGGATTAACTGCTCCAGGCTTTCGAAATTCTTGTCGCCACGGTACACACCGGGAATAAGGACTTTTATCTTGTCTGATTCCGCAATATTCCTTTGAGGTAGCCCGTCCTCAAGCGGGAAATTGATCTCGCTGACGACCTGCGGATAGTAACCACACCACTCAAGGCAATAGTCGCTCAATGGCTTGTTAGTGGAGATAATCTTTGCACGCTTAAACGGTAAGGACTCCAGTACACGCTTTTCCAACTTGGCTGGAGAAAAGCGCGCGTACATGGTGTTATAGATCGTCCAGTCTTCGTGGACGATAAACAATGCATCGCATCCATAGTTCTTGTTGGCTTGAACTTTAAGCTCAAGTAGCGATTCGAAGGTAGGCCAGAGCATTGTCTGCATTACCAACAAGTCGCCTTCACACAAATCCACCTCTTGAAACGCAGCCTTCAGCTGTATTGCAGCCAAATCCGTGTGCGCAGACGTGCCGCGACCGAAGGTGAGTAAATATAGCTGGTGGAAAAGCGCGGGGAAGAACCACAAAAAATTTCCGACGGCGACGAAAATTTTTATCAGCGTGCCAAGTGGAGACTTCTTATCCCAAATAGCATTGTCTTGCTGTAGTCGCGTAAATACGTGATCTTTAAAGCGAGAAAGTTTTTCAAAAAAACTCGGGCGGTAGCCGTCTTTGAACGCACTGTTATTGTACTGGTCAAATGACAGGCAAGGATGTACATCGATGCTGTCATCACCTTCACCATGAAACTGCTGATGCGAGAGTACAACGGCCGGCAGGCCCAGTTCTTCTGCAATTCCTTTGGCGTAGCGGTAGTTGTGCCCCTTACAGTCTTTTAGCTGGGGGTCAACAATAACAACCCTACCGTACTTCTCTTTAACGCCTTGCTTCATTCTGACAACTCAGGTTCGTTTTTAACTGCGAACAGTCTTTGGTTAGTTGAGTAGAAAAGTGGCGTACCCCAAAAATTGAATACGCCTTATTTCGATTTCAAAAACTACTGTTTTCGACCGTAAATATCGTCAAAACGAACGATATCGTCTTCGCCGAGATAACTGCCGCTTTGGACCTCGATAATCTCAAGGGGAAGCAGGCCCGGGTTGGTAAGGCGGTGTTTCACGCCAATCGGGATATAAACGCTCTCATTCTCCGAGAGCATAATCTCCTCTTCATCACGCTGGACAATGGCGGTGCCGGAAACCACCACCCAATGCTCTGCGCGATGGTGATGCATTTGCAGTGACAAACTGGCTCCAGGGTTCACGGTGATGCGTTTCACCTGAAAGCGCTCGCCATTGCCAATGGAATCGTACTTCCCCCAGGGGCGGGCGACCTCGCGGTGAATTTCGTGTTCATCGCGGCCAGCCGTCTTGATTTTGCTGACGATCGCTTTTACTTCCTGGGCACGGTCTTTAGGTGCCACCAAGGTGGCGTTCTTAGTGTCAACAATAACTAGGTCTTCGACACCGACCGCTGCCACCAGGTGATCTTCACCGAATACCAGTGAGTTCTTGCACCCTTCCATAATCACGTCACCGAGTGCGACGTTGCCTTGCTCGTCCTTTTCCAACGCTTCCCAGAGCGAAGACCAGGAGCCCACATCAGACCAACCGCAGGCCAGAGGCACCACGAAGCCACGAGCAGTTTTTTCCATTACGGCGTAGTCGATACTGTCTTCTGGAATAGCGTTGACGTCGTCCAGGTTCAGCTTGATGAAATCGCTTTCTACCCTCGCATTTTCCATGGCTTTGGCAGAAGACTGGTGAATTTCCGGCGCATGCACCGCCAGTTCATTAAGCAGGTTTTTCGCAGAGAACAGGAACATGCCTGCGTTCCAGTAGTACTCGCCACTTTCGATATATTGTCCCGCGGTTTCTTTATTCGGCTTTTCAACGAATTGGGCGATCGGACGAATATCCGCGGTGTCACCCTCCGCCTTCTGGATATAGCCGTATCCGGTTTCCGGGGCTGTCGGTACGATACCGAATGTCACCAGCCCGCCATTAGTCGATGCTTGCAGGCCAATATCTACCGCTTGGTGAAATTGCTCTACGTCGTCCAGCAGGTGGTCCGCCGGCAGCACCAGCAAGTTCGTTGATTCGCACTCTTTTGCTGCTGCCACTGCCGCAAATGCGATTGCCGGCGCGGTATTGCGGCCCGCAGGTTCGGTAATCATGGTGAATGACTCGAAACCAATTTCTTGAGCCTGCTGCGCAACCATAAAACGGTGGTCTTCATTGCAGACGATAATCGGCCGTTCAAACCCTCTGACACGCTCTAGCGTTTGCTGCAACATGGTCTGCTCCCCCGTAAGGCTGAGCAATTGTTTGGGCAGCATCTTGCGGGACTTTGGCCACAAACGGGTTCCGGAGCCGCCACAAAGAATAACGGGGGTAATACTCGTCATTAGTATTCCTACCTCTTGGAATTAGTTATTTTGCCAGTTCAGCTTGGAGCGGCAGGTTTCGTAAAAATTGTGATCGATCGGGTGAATCAGCGTGAGCCTGTGTGGCTTCTTATGTATTCGAATGACATCCCCGGGCTCGGTCACCACCTGGTCATGACCATCACAGGTCACATACGAATGGGCTGTATTTTGCTCACCGATAATGATTTTGAACTCACTGCTGCCTTCAACGACGATCGGCCGACTACTGAGCGTGTGCGGATTGAGGGGCACAACAACGATCGCATCGAGCTTAGGGTGCATGATGGGCCCACCGCCGGAGAGCGCATAAGCTGTAGACCCGGTGGGTGTTGAAACGATCAGGCCATCGGACCGCTGGGTGTAAACAAACTGGCCGTCGATATAAAGGTCAAACTCAATCATGCGGATATATTCACCAGGGTGAATAACCACATCATTAAGTGATGAGCCTTTGCCGATTGGTTTACCATCCCGGGTAACAGACATATCAAGTAGAAAGCGGCTTTCAGCCATGTACTTGCCGGAAAGCACCTCACCTACTTTCTGTTCAATCTCGTCAGGGGTGATGTCGGTAAGGAAGCCGAGACGGCCACGGTTGATGCCCAGAAGGGGAACACTAAACTTTGCGAGGGCGCGGGCTGCAGCTAGCAGGCTGCCATCGCCGCCCACTACGATCACCAGGTCGCAGAGCTCACCCAGCTTGTCTTTGCTGGAAACACGTGCCTTGTGATCTGCGACATCATTGGCTGTATTTTTTTCGAGCACGACGGAGTAGCCCTCACGCTCCAGAAACGCCATCAGGCGCCTCAGCGAAAGGACTGCACTATCACTTTCTGTTCGACCGATCAGGCCGATGTTCTGAAATTCCGACACCACTCCCCCAAGGTGCCCGAATCTGGGCCAGTGTAGTTATCGTTGCTACGTGTTTTTACCGGCAGGATTGTTTACTTTTTAACCCACCAAGGGCCCGCAAGTGATCCTTAATCAGACACGAACGCGCAAATTGACAGGTGATTATGCCTGAGTGAAAAGTGTGAGTCGAACCACCGATGGTGCCACTTGTGACTGAATGCCCACCAGCCAAAATGGTTAAAAATCGAACAAAATACAATCTTTTTAGATTATTTATTAATCAATCCCCGACACCCCTGAAGCCCCCCGGTATGCATCAGCAATATGCTCGCCTGGCGCGTTTTCCATTTTTTTTGCTGGTAGTGAGTGCAGTGCCTCATGAGGGCATAAAACACCTTTGCGGTGTAGACGTGATCAAGGGGTAAATCCGCTTGGTGCTCAATTTTACTTTTGAAGGCTCTTAGCTGGTCACTCATTTTCCCGTAGCCCCGGTGATGCCCATCGGCGATCAGCTTAACTCTCGCAGATGCTGCGCTCTCCAGACTCCATGCTTTGGCCGCCGCCAGAATGCTTTTCTCGGCTTTGAGCACAGCGACGCCAACCGGCTCGATGATGGATGGAAGGCCGGATGCCAGTGCACCCAGTGTTAGTCCAGTACCACAAGACACCCAGCATTGGTCAAACGCTACCGGGCTGGTCTCTCCGACTAACCGCCCCAGAAGCTGAACGCCTTTTGCGCCCAGGTAATTGGCTCCGCCCTCTGGCACGAACCAACTACCCGGCCCGTTCAGGCCGAGATCTGCGGGAAAGTCAGGCTCATGCCGCTTGCGGTAATCCGCACGGGTAACGAACTTTAATTCCATCCCGAACCGCTCCGTATCCTGAAGCATTGCACTCAGTACTGGTGGCCGCTCTCCGCGGATGATACCAATTGTCTTGAATCCGAAGCGTTGCCCGGCCGCGGCAGTGGCATGGATATGATTTGACCAGGCGCCACCACAGGTGACGATGGTGTCTTTACCCTGCTCCCTGGCTGCTAGGAGGTTGTAGATCAGTTTGTAAGCTTTGTTACCGGAGATCAGCGGATCGATCAGGTCATCCCGGCGGACCCAGAGGTCGATGCCCGGGAACAGGTCAGAGTCAATCTGCTGATAAGGCACATTGCGGGCTGCCTCGGTAAACGCCTCAAGGCTGAGCTCGGTGAGGTAACGGATCATTGTTCTTTGGGGACTCAGGCGGGCTGTGGCAGTTCACCGGATTTGAGAAAGGCTTGTTTTTCAAAGCTTTTCGAGCGGACGCTGTTGCCGGACTTCACCAGGAAGGACACGCCTTCGGCGGTGGATTCTGCGGTCACTTCGGCCTCGATGGTGGGGGGGCGCCGCAGAAGGGCCTGCGGAGTAAACAGCGCCACGTTGATGCCTTCGCTATTTTCTGGTGGCAGCTGCACAATTCCTGCACATAGTGCGCGGGCGGATGGTGCCTCTATTCCGTGTATACCGCAGTCGCGCATCTGCGCTCCGAGATGCTGGCAGAACTGGTATTCCGTGGTGTGCGTTAGCGCCGGCCAGTGAGGCTGCCATTCTTGTGCCTGTAACCGGACGCCGGGGTCTGCACAGTACTTGGCAGAAAAGACCTGGTGGTAACTGGTCACAGGCGCACTTGGGGCGGGCTCCATGTCATTCAGGAATAGCAGCCGATAGTAGGCCGCTTCTGCAAGTACGGTATCGACTGTCTTGCTACCATAGAAAATGCCGCTCTCCGCGGTACCGCCAAAACGGGATCCCCAGGGTAGCGGCGGATAGCGAAACGGAGTGGCAAGCAGATAATGCAGGTGTTCGCTGCCCGGCAGTCGAGCGGGCTTACTCTGTTCCAGCAGGTTTTCCAGCACCTCTTGCTTTTGCAGACTGCCCACCAGGCTTCTGGTGGCAACCTCTTCCTGGGATTCGATGATGCGATACAAGCGGCCAATTAGACGGGTAGAGGTTTGACGAATCTTATGGCGCAAGTCACTCACACCTTGCCTCGCATGGCATCCAGATAAGTCACGACCCGCACCAGCCCATCAATACGGCAGGCGAGCTCTTTGGGTATACCATTCAAGGCACGATTGGCGGTAGCAAACCAGGTTCTGGCCCCCTCCTCTCCTCCCATCAGTACGAAGGCAGAGCGATAGGCGCGCACCAGTAACAGAGCCAATTGCCCTTCGGCGCTTTGGGGCGCCAGCCCGCTGCGGCGACGCAGGGTACGGTCATCCAGATGGATGATTTCGCTGAGCTCCTTCTTTTTAAGGCCCAAGTGGGTGGCGGTATTTAGAGTGGCCTCCAAAAGAACCTGATCTTCGGTGGCTTGAGGGGTGTGGGCTGGATTGGCCATTTTGCCTCCGGGGAAAATTTATCGGGGACATATGACCTAAATATATTTTAGTTTCGGACAGATGGCAACCTGGCTGGCGGGTTAGAGCCGGACGGAATGCCATATACGCAAAAGGCCCTGTTCTTTCGAACAGGGCCTTTTGCGTATATGGCGGACCGGACGGGACTCGAACCCGCGACCTCCGGCGTGACAGGCCGGCATTCTAACCAACTGAACTACCGGTCCGCGGTAGTGCACTTCCGCAGTGGAAGTGGTGGGTGGTACAGGGGTCGAACCTGTGACCTACGCCTTGTAAGGGCGCCGCTCTACCAACTGAGCTAACCACCCAATTCGGTAACTTCCTGAGAAGATTTCCGTTATGTTCTGGGGTTCCCCCTGAGAACGAGGCGCATCATACCCGACAGCATTTTTGTGTCAACAAAAAAAGCGCCAAAAATTTCAAAAACTTTTCGCCCGATTTTTGCCGCCAAGTTTCATGCGCTTTTGCGGCCGCTTGCCCATTTAGCAGCAGGTCACTCTTCATCCAACTCTGATTCGTCAACCGAAACAGGTGTGGGCTGAACCTCCTGCTCAACCCCATCTTGCTCCTGTGTAATTTCACCAGGCGACTGTCGATAATCAGCACCAACAGAATGCCCCGCAATCATAACCTCACCACCGTGAGGAAAAAGCGGCCCCTTCGGTCGACCGACATCCGGTGCGTTGTAATTGCAAACGCCCTGAGGAAAAATTCTCCGCAGATCGTCAATGCGCTCGACGATCCCGGAAGTGGCGCTGCCGTAGATATCTTTTGCCACGGCCCGTTCAACCGGCTGCAGGGCACACTTGAAGACGTCACCGGTGATTGGCGCACCGGACATCTGGCGCGGCGTACTGTGAATGGGGTACTGACGCATGCAGGCACCGGCTGGCTTGTGATTCCAATCACCGTCCCACACTGACGGGCCGGCGGCAAGCACGTTACCGTCCCTGTCGAAACAGCGATCCGTAGCCTCAACTGGCTTGTTACCTGCCACACCACGCTCCGGATGCTCGATAATTTTTTGCATCCAGTGATCAATGACATCCAACGCCTCATCCACCGGGTTGTATTTTTTGTGACTCATCCAGATCAGCTGATTATCTGCATGGCCACGCGCACGACGGATACGCTCCCTGCTCGAGAAAGAAGCCAGACTGTGATGCATATCCAGCTCTCCATCGAGGTAATGGCGCACATCCAGAATTGGGATCTCCACATCGCCAAGAAAAACATGACCAGAGCGATAAATACCTTCAATTGCCTCAACACTGGCTACACTTCTCGGCGCAGGATTATCCAGGCTGCCCAGGTTCATGTTGTGCTCGCTCCACACGGAGAGATCCATTGGGAAAACTTGTCCGTTCATAAACCAGAGCTTTTCACCACCCTGCTCGGTCGGATTTTTCCAGCCACCAATAGTCGCATTAAGACGGAGGAATTCGTCGACGGTAATCTTTCCCTGTTTCAACGCATTCAGGCCATATTGCACGCCCTGATTATCCCAAGCGCTATTGGCGTACCCGTCCTGACCAGCACCGTAGAACTCACGCAGGTCTTCCCAGTGGGTCCAATGGGTATTCTCCGCTACGGAATCAGAGAAACTTTTACTGAAATGGATGAAGTTGGGATTGTTGACCAGAGGAACCAGACCCCGCCACCCCTGAACGCACTCGGAAGCCCCGTCTGCGGTCGTCCGGTAACGGCCATCGAAAAGCGCCGCGGCATCTTCAAGAATTTTAAAACGGTGTTCAAATTCGGGATTGGTCGCCAGACCGATCACCGCCTCGCGCTCCTGCACATCACGCCAGCGCGGATTATCTGCGGCGACCACATCGAAGAAGTACTCCAGCGGCTCACAATCAAATACATAGATCGTCTGGCTCACCATATCCGGATAGGAATACAGCGGGAGCGCTGCATCCAATACACCCGGGGCATTCTGCGCAAGAAGATATTGCTGAATAGCACCACCGGAGCCGCCAATACCCACGGTATACATTGGTTCGGCATAAAGTGCAGAAAACTGCTTCTTCAGGCGCCGGGCGGTATCCTCAGCTAACCAGATGTTGTAGTGATTACTGGTCTGATTTGCAGTGGAGTATACGACTGCATAACCACGGGCAAGCTGATCCGCGCGGCGATCGATAATCGCACGATGTGAAATATCCCCCTGCTGACGCCCGACCCCAACACCGCCTCGAAACTGATAGATCAACCGCTTATTCCAGTTACTGGTATTTGGCGCTTCTGCAGTTTCCCCTTCGCCACGCAACGCCGCAATGGCATAGAAAAAGCGATTGATGGTTCCGGTTTCCAGTCGCACGATAAATTCCGTGGATTTTCCGTTAACCGTCACCTGATCAATATCACCGTTGGCATTTTCTAACGGGTAAAACTCACCATCCAAAGTGCTGCGATAGTAATAGGCAACGGAAGTCTTGTGACTGCAATCCCGGCTGTAGCCGATAACCTCTTCGGTTTGATTTCCCTCGACATCCAGGGAAAAGACCGGCACCCCTTCGCCGTCATGATTGTCCACCAGCGGCTGGGAGCCGGTAACTTTATTGGCGCCACACAGAAAGGGATAGGTGGACGGCCCCGCGAAAAGGGTTTCCACCGGCCCCGCTCCACCAATAGTAATCGGGAATGGATAGTATTCTGCGGGGCGACCACTTTTGCGCGGATGGTCACCGCGATATGCGGGGATGGGCGCATGATCCAGCGCCCCTTCGGGTACACCCACTACCGGCGCCTTAGGCACCCCGGGCAGGCGTGGCAGCTTCTCGTAAACATACCACCCGCCCAGTCCCAGTAGGACAAAAAATGAAGCGATTACTCCAGTTACCACCCGGCGGGTAGTAAACCGCGCAGAGCGATTCCATGCGCTCCAAGCCATATGCGCCTCCGTACGCCATGTGTTCCATGTGCCAGCGAGTTTTTAAATTGAGGCTGGCACAGCAACAGTATATGTGGCGCCGGGAAAAGCGTCGGGGAGTTGGCGGATGAGTAAACTCGAAGAAAATTCAGCAAAAGCAAGCCGCTGATGACGCACGCTGAACGAGGAGAAAGCAAGGGAAATAAGGGAGGGAAATCCGGAGCAAAAAGGGATTTTTTTGCTCCGGTTACGGCGAATCACAGCACATTAAGCCCCGACAACCCATGCCGGCGGCGTTTGCGCTGAGGTGGCGCATCAAACGATGATGCCGCGCTCCTGCAGAGACTGGATAACAGCGTCAACTTCCTGCTCCAGGGTCATCTGGTCAGTGCGCAGGTGCAGCTCTGCGTTAACGGGCGCTTCGTAGGGATCGTCGATTCCGGTAAAACCGCGGATTTCGCCTGCGCGTGCCTTTTTATACAGGCCTTTAGGGTCGCGCTCTTCCGCCGCTTCCAGGGAACAGTCGACAAACACTTCCATGAACGGCAGGTCACCTTCTTCGTGTACCTTGCGCACCAGAGCGCGGTCTTCCGCGTAGGGGCTGATAAAGCTGCTCAGCACCACAACACCGGTATCCGCGAACAGCTTGGAAATCTCTCCCACGCGACGGATATTTTCCTGGCGATCTTCTGCAGAGAAGCCCAGGTTGGAGTTGATACCAAGACGGATATTGTCGCCATCCAGACGGTAGCTGAGCACACCGCGCGCGGTCAGCGCTTTTTCAACAGCAACGGCAACTGTACTCTTGCCGGAACCGGACAGCCCGGTGAACCAAAGAGTCACGCCTTTATGACCCAACATGGCAGCACGATCACCGCGAGTTACATCGCCATCGTGCCAGTGAACATTGGTTGCCTTGCGCTCCACTACTTCCGTCACATTTATCCCCTAAGTACTTTAATGACAAAACTCGACCCAAACGTCGGCCGAAATTACAAAAACTGGCGCGCATTATCCTAGATCGCCCCAGTGCAGGTAAAGGCAACCGATAGAACAATAAAGTCCCAAAACCAAAAAACCCGGCATAAAGCCGGGTTTTACGGGACCAAAAGGTCATATATGGGGTGGCCGACGGGGATCGAACCCGCGACCTCAGGAGCCACAATCCTGTGCTCTACCAACTGAGCTACGGCCACCATAGTAGCGATTTACGTTGTGCCTTGTGGCAACACAACAATTCCCTCCCTGGCACAAAGCCCGGCAGGATCGAAACACTTGCCTGCAAAGCGAAGCTTTGCGAGTGTTTCGACGCCCATCAGCTATGCTGATGGGCCGGAATAGTCCTGCGACTTTAAGCTCTCTCCGGACTGTCACAAGTCCACCGAGCTCTCAGCCACCATAAGAATATGGCACGCCCGGCAGGACTCGAACCTGCGACCATCCGCTTAGAAGGCGGATGCTCTATCCAGCTGAGCTACGGGCGCAAGAAAACCCGGCATCTGGTCGGGGCAGAGGGATTCGAACCCCCGACATCCTGCTCCCAAAGCAGGCGCGCTACCAGACTGCGCTATGCCCCGATGTCCCTTCGCGGGGGTAGCCCCCGTTCGAGAGCGCGCATATTACTGCCGCCCCACGGGGGTGTCAACGCCGCTAAGCCATTCTTTTTTAAAGTAGTTTAGCCTTTCACCAACTTTTGAACTCTGAGAGTGACTGAATAGGGAAAATGTTCGCCGGTTGTGCGAAAATGCCGCCCCTAAATTAAGCTTCTAACTCCAACTCCCACGAGCCCCGGCGAACTCTGGCTGCGGTGCTCCCTGTTCAGGTTGAGAAATCACTATGTCTGCACTGGTTCTGGACGGCAAAGCCCTTGCCCAGAAAACCGAAGAAGAACTGTCTGCCCGTGTTGCCTCACTAAAAGAAAAGACCGGCGGCCAGACCCCTATCCTCGCCACCATTCTGGTCGGGGACGATCCCGCCTCCGCGACCTATGTAAAGATGAAGGGCAATGCCTGTCGTCGTATTGGCATGGACTCCCTGCAGGTCGAGCTGCCCTCCTCTACCACTACCGAGGAACTGCTGGCCAAGATCGAAGAGCTCAACGCCAACCCCAACGTACATGGCATCCTGTTGCAGCACCCGGTACCCGAGCAGATCGATGAGCGCGCCTGCTTCGACGCTATCGCCCTGGAGAAGGACGTGGACGGTGTTACCTGTCTCGGTTTTGGCCGCATGGCCATGGGCGAGGAAGCTTACGGCTGCGCCACGCCCAAAGGCATCATGCGCCTGCTGGAAGCCTACAATATAGAGCTCGCCGGCAAACACGCCGTAGTGGTGGGCCGCAGCCCGATTCTCGGCAAACCCATGGCCGCGATGCTGCTGAATGCCAACGCGACCGTGACCATCTGCCACTCTCGCACCAAAGAACTGGATGAACACATCCGTCGCGCGGACATCGTGGTGGGCGCCGTCGGCCGTCCGGAATTTATCAAGGCAGAGTGGATCAAGGATGGCGCGGTTGTGGTAGATGCCGGTTATCACCCCGGTGGTGTCGGCGATATCGAACTGGAACCGCTTAAAGAGCGCGCTGCTGCTTATACCCCGGTACCAGGCGGCGTTGGCCCCATGACCATCAACACCCTGATCTATCAGTCCGTTGATTCCGGTGAGAAGAAGATTGGCTGACAGTAAACCCATACGCCTGGACAAGGCCATCAGCCAGGTCACCGACCTGTCCCGGGCAGAGGTAAAGCGGGCGGCCAGGCAGGAGCGAATCACCGTTAATGGTGTCGCGGTAACCGACCCATCCAGCAAGATCTTCGAGTCCGATGAACTTTGCCTGGATGGGGAGCTGCTGAACGAAGCCGGCCCCCGCTACTTTATGCTCAACAAGCCACTCGGCTACGTCTGCGCGACCAAAGATGGAGAGCACCCTACGGTGCTCGACCTGCTGGACGAACCGAACAAGCACAAGCTGCATGTCGCCGGCCGCCTGGACATCGACACCACCGGCCTGGTCCTGATCACCGATGATGGACAGTGGTCTCACCGGATCACCTCACCGCGTCACCACTGTGCAAAAACCTACTACGCCCACCTGGCAGATCCCATTGAGGACAACGCCATCGACAAGTTCGAAAAAGGTGTTTGGCTCAACAACGAGAAGACCCGCACAAAGCCCGCGAAGCTGGAAATCCTCTATCGCAACGAAGTGCGCATCACAATCAGCGAAGGCCGCTACCACCAGGTAAAGCGCATGTTCGCCGCACTGGGCAATCGGGTTCTGGAGCTGCATCGCGAACGTATCGGGCAGATACAGTTGGACGAAGAGCTGACAGAAGGCGACTATCGCCCACTGACCCCTGAAGAAATTGCCAACGTCAGCTCATAAGTCTGTCCGCAAAAAGTACTGAGCCACCAACGCCCTATGCAGACCACCCTGCTTTCCCAATTCCTCCGCGACGGCGATCCAGACACCCTCTGGATTGCCGACGAAAACAGTAAACCGTTGCTGGACACGGCCCTGCAATTTTCCGGTGTGCTACTCAGTAACCGCTGGGATATTGCACAGGCCGCAGAAGCCCGGGGAATCAGGACCGAGTTCTGCGATTTCGAACTGGCTGCGAGCAAACGCCAGTACTCCCGCATCGTTTATCCGGTTTCCAAAGAAAAGGCGGCAGTCCACCACATCATCAATTGCGCTCCCGGGATATTGCGGGAAGGTGGCGAGCTCCTTTTGCTGGGAGGAAAAACCAGCGGTATCAAAACCTATGCCCAGAAAACCGCCCAACGGTTCGGCTGTGCCAAGCAACTGCAAAAGCATGGCAGCGATTACCTGAGCAGAAGCCAGGCCCGCGATACCGCCGCCGGCCCTGAGCTGGATGACTCTGAATACCCTCAACTCCGTCAGCTGGACGTATTGGGCGGCCTCTATTCCAAACCGGGACTGTTTGGCTGGAACAAAATCGATACCGGCAGCGCACTACTCGCCAGCCATTTTGACGAACACCTGCCCGCGGGAGGGATTCGGGTTGTTGACCTCGGCTGTGGCTACGGCTACCTCAGCACCCAGCTCGCGCGAGCCGCCGGACAGGATTGCCGGCCGTTTATAGAGGCAACCGACAACAATGCTGCCGCACTGCTCGCCTGCGAAAAAAACTTTCAGGCACGGGAAATAGCCGGACGGGTCGTGGCCGGTGACGCGGGATCAGAGCTGGAAAGCAAGAGCGCGGACTTACTGGTGTGTAACCCGCCCTTTCACCAGGGATTTCAGGTTGAAGGTGACCTTACCGACCGCTTCCTCGGGCAGGCCGCGCGCATTCTGAAAAAAGGCGGCACCGCGCTGTTTGTGGTGAATGAATTTATCCCACTGGAAAAAAAATCACAGGCCTTGTTTCAGCAGGTAGTCCGGCTGAATAAAGAAAAGGGGTTCTGCGTTTATCGTCTGACCAGGTGACCCACACCATCCGCAGGCGCTAATGCACCGCTTGAGCCACCGCTACCGATCAATAATCCCTCAGATTGAAGAGATTCATTGACAGCGTGTGCTCTTCCAGCTGCTCCAGCTCAAGCAATCGCTCCAGAGCATGCTTGGCAGATGGTGTATCCGCCACCAGCAGTAAGTCCCGGTATTGGTCCGCCAGGTACACCTCTATATCCATCGCCACCTTGCCTATGGCGTCCGGATCGGTGATATCGGTATGACGCAAACGCTGCAACAGTTCAGGCTCGCGGCCTTCCGGCGCGAACTGCACCCAGGTGTGCAGAGCACCCTCACTGATATCATTGCGGAAGTTCTCCAATGTATGTGTCATGGATAACTCCCGCCGCTTGAGCTGATCCAGCAATAGCCGGGCACGCTCATTGATCGACAACAGCTCAAACTCCTCATACTGCCGACTCAACTTCAGGTGGAACTCCCTCCCCTCCTGTATCACATCTTCCAAGGTCTTGTACCGCATCTATAGGTCCCGGGAAAATAACCGCCTCAACCCAGTATAGACACAGGGATCATTAGTGCGCCAATCGCGATTTAGGGTTTAAGTAACGCCAGCGGAGGTTAACGCAACCGGGACAGGCGGACATTGAGCCTGCGGGCAGGGTTCGCGGGATTGATCGCAGCGGGCGCGCGCTCGTTCAACGAGGTTCGCTGCAAGGGCGCTCTACTGAAAATACCGATACTGTTTTCGTAGTCAGGCAACTCTGCACTCCACGCGCCTTGCAGATTCGACTTGATGCCAGGGGCGCGCCAGCCACTGGCACGCAGCTCTGCCCGACTGCCGAAATTGCTGACCACCAATCCATTTGGGGACAATAGCGTTAACAGGCTCTGACACCAGGGGTGGTCCGCCTCGATGGCGCGCTCCGCGACTCCGTCACAGTGGCCAAACAGGTCGTCGACGATCAGGTCAAATGACGCAGTTTCTTTGCCCGCCAACATGTCTTTGCAGCTGTCGGCGACAAACTTGCGCGCATCCGCACACACGAGCTCCACCCCGCGCACGCCGAAAAAACGACGGGCAACAGAAAGGTGATGGCGATCGATGTCCACACCAACGATTTTGTCTGGCCCGACAAACCGCTGTAACAGGCGGATCAGCGCACCGCCGCCAACCCCCAGAACCAGCACACGCTGTATCTGGAACTCGGGCATGAAGAACGCAGGCAGGAGCAACAATTCCCACAGCGAGCCTTTCAGGGGATCATTTGGATTCCACTGGGAATGGAACACACCGTTGCTGTACAACCGGACTGTCGAGCCGTGGTTGCGCACCTCGTATCGGTTTCCCGCGACCTGCTTCTGCCAGACTAGCGCCATCCCTATCCCCGCCAATTGCCGAATTCAGTGAGATGGAGACTTTACTTGCCCGGCAAATCTGAGTGCTTAAGCAGGGTTTTCGCGAATGCTTCCACACCGGCCAAATCCTGCTCGGTAAAGCGGGCAACGAGCGGACTATCGATATCCAATACGCCGATACACTGGTCGCCGCTGTACAGGGGCACCACAACTTCCGACGCGGACACCGCATCGCAGGCGATATGCCCCGGGAACTGATGTACATCCTCCACCAGCTGGGACTGACCAGTCTTAACTGCGGTGCCGCATACTCCGGCGCCTACAGCGATCCGGGTACAGGCCGGTTTGCCCTGAAACGGGCCGAGCCGCAACTCATCACCGTGCAGGAAATAAAATCCGGCCCAGTTGATATCCTCCAGCTCCAGAAACAGAAGCGCGCTGGCATTTGCCGTGTTGGCGAGCCAATCGCGCTCATCGGTCAGCAGACCGGCAAGCTGGCTACACAGGGATTCGTAAAAAGCCGTTACATTCATGATTGGCTCTGCCTTTTAACAAACTAAAAATCAAAAGCCCGCTGAGAGCGGGCTTTAGTGCAAATTGACCGTCGGTTCGTGGGCCGCAGATTTACTGGTACGGATCTGCAACCGGAGCCTCTTGTGCGGCTTGCGCCTCATAGGCTTCCGCATCCACAGAGGGTTTGGCCCACTCCCCGTCCTCGGCCTGCTCACCACGGGCGCGAATGGCCGGTGCTGCAGAGGTCACATCCCCGGCCACCAGGCCCCGCCGCTGCGGGTTTTGCGCCGGCTTGGGGGCCGGCGCTGCGGGCTCATTATGCAACACCCGGCTGGCGATACTGTTGAGGTTGGGGCGTCGACGCTCGGCAATTTTTACCGCTTCGAGCTCAGCATTCAGCCGATTGATCTCAGCCTGCATATCCCCCAATTTCGCCTGAAGGTCGGTAATCTGGGACAAAACCCCTTTTACCTTACGACTTTCCTGCTCATACAGCACCGCAGCGCCACCAAAGGCCACCACAAAGACCAACAAAATCGAAAACTGACGCATCCAAGCCTCCCCTGCTCACGCGCAAAATACTGAAATTACCCGGCGATACTACCGGATACCGGAATATCTTCCGCGAACTGGCGCGTAAAACGCAAGCTCAATAAGTGACCATACGGGTCCTTCCGGAAGGAAAATAGCACCGACTGCCGAAATATTAAGCTGTGGACTCTTCCAGCATATCCAGAAACTCCAGACTCGCCTGCTGCCGTATCGTGCGACGATGATTTGCCCAGAGCTTGGCGATCTTCTCCTGATTACAAACCTTGCGGTCTACATAGACGCGGGTATTCAGTTCGCCGACCGGCTTGGGACTGGGGCATTTACTGAACACAAACTGATTGGAGATCAGGTCCATAAACGGCCCGGACTTGCTGCTCGGCATAATGAACAGCAGCTGCAGCCCCAGGGTTTCGGTCAGGTAGCGGATCACTTCGCGAGAGCGGGATTCATCCATCTTCGAGAAGGCTTCATCCACCAGCACCATCTTCAGGTGACTATTGCCATCGTTGAAGCGGAACGCAGAGGTTACCGCCGCCGAGCGGATGATATAGGCCGGTGTTTCCAGCTGGCCGCCAGAACCGGTACCGTACTGGCTGAGGGCGATCGGCTCCTTGCCCTGGGGTTCCTTGTAAATTTCATAGTTGCGGTAATTGCGGTAGTCGCTGATACGGTCAAGCTCGCGACGCGCCAGCTGCTCGTCGTCACTCAGCAGCATGTCCAGCAATTTGTCACGCACCTGCTGGTGCTTGGGGTCCAGATCTGCATCGAACAGACTCTGCTCTTCACCGAGGTTCGGCAATTCGATGACCGCCTTGAAGAAGTTCCAGTACTCCTTGAACTCCGGCACCCAGCGATAATCGAAACGGAAACGTTCGCGATCAGCACCAAAGCGATGGTGCTCCAGCTCCCGGTTCAGGTCGTCCAGAACCCGCTTACCATCATTGATCGACTGGTAGATCGCGTGACACAGGTGGGTCACGAAGGTGGTATTGAAAGACTTTTTAAGGCCCTGCAGCTGCTCGTGGCGATCCACCAGCAGATTGTTTTTCAGCCGGTTGCGCAGTGCGGTGACCTGCTCCACCAGCTGGCAAACCAGCTTGAACTGCGCCTCACTGTGACCGCCGGCGAAGTCCGGATCAAATGACAGGGTATCGCCAGTACTGCAATTGCTGTTGTAGTCCATCACCGCCTTCAGCAGCTGGTGGCTGTATTTCTGTAACAGTCCACGCCACTCGGCGACATCCTGGGAAAAATCGAACCCATCATCGGCCTGCGCGGCCTGGTCATCGGCGCGCAGCAGTACCGACTCCACATCGAAGTCCGGTGTAATCTGCCCGATACGCTGCACTGCCGCTTCACAGTCCGTGAGTGCGTCGTCCAGCTGGTCGAGTTGCGCGGAAAGCGCATTCAACTGCTTGCCAATATTATCGAGATTGGTCTCCAGCTTGCCCGCCAGCTTCTGCAAGCCCGCGCCCTGCTGACGCTCTGTTTCGAGCTTGTCGTGTAGCTCGTTGGCCTGCTGCTCCAGCTCCAGACCGTCATCGAGATCAAGATTCGACAGCGCCTGCTCGGCAGTGTGTCCCTGACGCTGTGCATCCAGCGCGGCATCCACGGCGTCGAGCAGTCTCAAGGGCGACAGACTGCGCACCGCCTGGGCGAGATTGCGCAGCTGCTGCTGTTGCTCGTGCATCTGCCCGGCTTCTTTCAGCAGTTGCTGTAGCGCGCGTTCCTGAGCCGCCAATGCGCGGGCGCGGGCGCCCTGGCCAAACACAAGCTCACTGTCGTCAATGTCGCAACGCCACATACTGTAGTTGCCGCTGGCCAGCCCTTCCGGAGTAAGCCCCCGGCGGGTACCGCGCAGCTCCTGCGCATCGCGCACCTGCAGCACCGTGCCGTAAGAAGCCCGCAGGTAATATTCCGCGGTTTTATGGCTGAAGCTCATCAAATCGATGATGGATTTCTGCGGTGATTCCATACGCTCTGCATCGCGCCGGGCCTTGTCCCCCTGGATCACCCGTGCGCGATTGCTGCGACCGGGCATGGCACGCACGATGGCGATGGCTTCCGCCTCATGATCGGGATCCACAAGGATCGAAAAACGCGCGCCACCAAGATAGCCCTCAACGGCCATCTGCCAGCGCTCATCCAGCACTTCGACAAAGTCACACAGTACCTGTGGCTCAGCCTGAGGGCACTGCTCGCGAATAGCCGCCAGCGCCTGATCCACATATTGCGGGTAGCGCACCCGGTTTGACTGCAGATGGTGGATGCGGGATTCCTGGGCGTGCAGCTGCTTCTGCAGTTGCTGCACTTTGAGCTCACCGCGGGACACCAGGTCGTTCACCTGGTCGCGCAGCGTGACCGCGCCCGGCTCGGATTCGGTCATCTGCCGCACCAGACGGTTTTGCGCGGCCTCCGCAGTCGCCACCTGCTCTCGCAGGGATTCCTGGGCGCTGAGATCGATCCAGTCCTTGCCCAGAAGCCCATCCAGCTGCGGCAATGCCTCTCCGCGCCCCACTGCCTTGAGCGACTTCAACAAACCGCCATCACTGAAGGCGGGTATTTCCAGGGAGACCGAGGTGGTGCTCAGCAAAGTGAGCAACTCGCCGGTAGCCGCCTGGTTGGATGCGAAGAGTTGCTGCTGGGCTGCCAGTGGCGCGGCTAGCGAAGACAGTGTGCGATTGGCCTCAGTGATTTTACGATCCAGCTCATCTTTACTGCGCAGGGCCGCAACGCCCTGCCGCTGGGCCTGAATCGCCACCAGCTGCTCACTCAGATGACGGGTACGACTCTCAGACTGCAGGATCTCCTGGGCTGTACGTTCCAGTTCTGCCTGGGTCTCTTTCTGGCGATTTTTGCCTTCCAGGTAGGTTTTCTGCACGCGCAGCTGCTGGTGCTTGGCCTGCAGGTATTCCTGAACCTGCAGCTGCAACCACTGCTCGGAGTACTGGTTCGCCGACCCGGAAATACGCTGCAGGGCATCGACCCGCTCAACGATCTCCCGCGCCTCCAGTTCCATCCCGTGGATGGTTTTCATCAACTCGGAGACCGAGCGGATAGCATCACCCAGATCGCGTTTCTCCAGCACTTCTTGGGCAACGAAGTCGTTAATGCTTTTTACCGGCTTGTACGCCATAAAGTTGGCGAAGGTGCGCGCAGCGTGAGTTGCTTCACGGTCTGGTACCGCGTCTCTGCGGCCGCGCAACGCGCCGTAGAGACGGCGCAGATAGGCTTTCTTTTTATCGTACTGCTCGACGTGGGCAAACTGCTTGCTCACCACACTGTAAAACTTGTCCAGTGCCAGCAGGTGTTTGCCGTCTTTGTACTCCTTGATGAAGTCACACATGGCCAGCTGTTCGCCGGGAATGACGAAAAACTTCAGGGAATCCTGGCGCGCCTGGGCCGGCTTGGTACTGGAATCCAGATGGGCGCGGATGCCCATAATGGCGGTAAACGGCTCACCGTCTTCCCCCTCGGTGGGATAGAAGTTGCCCACGATATAACAATCGGTGGGCTTCAGGCGGGCATAACTGCCGTCGTCGCAGCCGAGCACATAGGAGGCAAGCGTGCGCACCTGTTTTCCACCGCGGCCGCGCTGGGTGGTTTCATCCTGCCCCGGGTTAAAGGTGAACAGGGTGTCGTGCGCCGCTGTCATCAGGGTCTGAATCGCATCCGCCGCCGTCGTCTTACCGGAGCCATTGCCGCCGGAAAACAGGTTGATCGGCCCGAATTCATATTCCAGCTGGGGAATATTGCCCCAGTTGATCAGAATGAGTTTTTTCAGAAACATACGTTTCGAATGCTCGGTATGAAATTTATTCTTGAGGTTCGGCGAACAGACTATGCTCTTCGCTGGTCGGGGTAATCCGCTCGATTTCCGTTTCGGTACTGGCAGGCTCCGCGGCCTGCGTTGTGGCCGCAATGTCAGCCTCCGGTGCATCCAGCAACTGCTGTAATGCGGATTCGCTGACAAACTGGGCGATGGTCGGACGCACCCGCATCAGCGTATCCGCGGCCGCATCACTGTCATCGCCGTTGAACTGGATTAAACGCAGCTGACGGAGTTTTTTCAGCAGCTGCTTGCGCTCTGCCAGCTTATCCGGCAGAGACATCTTCAGCAGATTGCGCAGCCCCAATTCCAGCGCTTCCAGGGTGAGTGCCACACAGCCATGGTCGTCCACCTGGCCTTCGCGAAGGGATTTATCGTACTCAACGCGCAGTACCAGGATCGCCGCCACCTCCTGCTGAGACAGACGCGCACGAAAGCCGCCGTGATGCGGTTCTTCCTGGTCCGGCATGCCCGGCACTTCCGAACCGGGCGGATAAACCCGGATAAACTGAAAACGGCTGTCGTGCTGCAGGCGCAGGCCGAGAGGCGAGATCCACTCGCGGATTACCTGTTCACAACGCTGGAAACGATCGTACAGCACCGTTTCGATATTGCTTTCATCACGGCAGATAACGCCGTAGTCGAGCAAACGCACCAGCAACTCGGAAAACTCGCTGCGGGTCAGCCGGCACTGCGCCAGCGCTTCGTCCAGGGCCTGTTCAATCACGGTTCTTGATCTCGAGGGTGTATTCGTCGAATTGCTGGAAGTAATCGTTACTGGCGACTTCGCCGGTAAACGTCACCTCCACGAAGGGGCCACTACCGTCTTGGGAGACTGCGGCGGCTTCCAGGGCATGGCTCATGGCCAGAAGATCCCGCGCGCCCGTCAATGGCAGGTCCCGGCTGTTGACCCGCTGTCCGCTGCCGAGCGCGCTGGAGAGATAGCTGCGCAGGTCGCTGCTATTGAAATTGAATGCCTGATCCAGCAGCTGCTGCAAAAGGATGTCGCGCTGACTGTCGTCGGTCATGGGCGCATCGTCTTCCACCAGCGTGTTCACCGGCTGTCGGCGGCTCCGCTGCCACAACTGGGTCTGCTTCGGGTCGTACAGGCGCAACTGGAATGCGGCCAGCTCATCACCGAGCTGCGACAGCAACACATCGCGGTTCCCCGCCTTGCCCAGATCCTGACATAGATCGGTAAACGCGCCTTCCGTGTTGCTCTGCAGGTAGCTGAGCTGGCGAATGATAATTTCTGCGCGCTTGGTAAACCCTTGCAGGGCCTGGCGCAATGCCGGCAATTTGACTTCGCAAGCGCGGCGCATGCGGTCTTCGATGGTATCCAGCATCAACCAGAGCACGGATTGCCCGTCGGCATGCAGCTCCGGCAATTGCTGGCGCAAGCGGCGCTCCCACTCGGCTTTTTTCTCGTTGTCCTTGCGGCGGATCTGGCCGATTACGCGGCCGATGCTGTCGCGATGCTTTTCCACGCTGTCCGCGGAAAGTCGAATTGCGATATCCGGCTGGAAGCGGCTCTCCATAAAGGAGAAAAACTCGTCGGTGGCCTGTTGCACCAGGATCTGGGCCTCGACCTCACGCACCAGCTCCCGCTTGCGCTCTTCAAGCTCCGCGATCATGTCGGTGAAGTCGGCGACGATACGCTCGGAGTATTCCCAGGCATCGATCAGATCGTAGACCTCACCCCGGCTGGCAAACGCCTCCAGGGAGTTGAGCGTATTGCGGGTATTGCGATGGCGGGTGCGCACGCGGGTACTGTTCAGCTCCACCATGGGCTGGGTAAACAGGCGACCGCGCCGGCTGAACGGATAGGAAACCGTGAGAGTGGCGCTGTCCACCAGTTTTTCCAGCCAGCCGAACTCGACCAGACTGTTCAGCACCCACACTGACTGCTCGCGCAGATTCCGAAACCGACCTTCAGGCTCAGAACTGCCGTCGCTGTCCAGTTGCGGGGCACGGGTAAGCGCTTCGGAGAAGGTTTCCAGAATCTGCTCGCGCGTCAGCGACTCTCCGTAATCCGCCTTGGCGGTGTACAGGCGCTCGTATAACAGGCGCAGGCATTCGACCACCTGCTCGCGGTACTTACCCGTGAGCGGACGAAAAAAATGCTGGTGAGAATCTGCAAAGAACAACGCGCAGGTTTCCGTGAAGTCAGGGATTACTGGTCTTCTGGCTTCTGGTTCAGCACGCAGAATTTGGTGTAGTCGCCGGCATCGTTGAAGCTCCACTCACCCTTGGGAGTTTCATCCATTTTTTTACACCAGGCTTCGGAGCCGCGCTTGGGCTCGCAGGCGGTAAGCAGGAAAGCTGCGGAGAAGATGGCTGCGATGGTCAGAGTATTTTTCATGGTCATTTTCTCGTTTTCTTGTTCTGTTTTTGCAGGAGCCTGTCTGGCAGGCTCCTGCAGGGTAATACTGAGCAATCTCGGGGATCACTCCCTACGCCACTTGGTACCTTCGCGGCTGTCTTCCAGTACGACGCCCTTGGCCTTGAGTTCCTCACGAATTTCATCAGCACGGGCAAAATTCTTGTCCTTTTTGCTCTGCTGACGTTCAGCGATCAGGGCCTCGATGTCGGCCTCGCTGATCTCGTCACCACCGCGCGACTGCTTGAACCAGGCCTCAGCATCCAGCTGCAAAATGCCCAGCAGTTTGCCGGCCGCCAGCAGCTTGCCTTTGAGTGCGGGTTTATCCGCGTCTTCTGCCTTGTTCAGCTCCCGGGCCAGCTGGTGCAGCTCGCTGATCGCGATCGGCGTGTTCAGGTCGTCGTACAGTGCGGCCATAAACGCGGAATCGCTCAGGTCCGCCGGATCGGCCTCAACATTCTGGGTCTCACGCAGTGCGCCGTAGAGACCATCCAGGGTACGCCACGCCTGGTCCAGCAGGTCGGCACTGAAGTTCAGCTCGGAGCGGTAGTGCGCGGACAACAGCGCAAAGCGCAGTACTTCACCGGGATATTGCTGCAGCAGATCATTGACCATGCGGAAGTTGCCCAGGGACTTGGACATCTTCTCGCCATCAATATTCACGTAGCCGTTGTGCATCCAGTAGCGCACAAAGTCGACGCCGTTGGCGCAGCAGCTCTGGGCACGTTCGTTTTCGTGGTGCGGGAATGTAAGGTCGCGACCGCCGCCGTGGATGTCGATGGTGTCCCCGAGATGCTTCTTGATCATCGCGGAGCACTCGAGGTGCCAGCCCGGGCGACCGCGCCCCCAGGGGCTGTCCCAACCGGGCTCATCGTCGGCAGAAGGCTTCCACAGGACAAAGTCACCCGCGTATTTTTTGTACGGCGCCACTTCGACGCGGGCACCGGCCAGCATATCGTCCAGAGAGCGCTTGGAGAGCTTGCCGTAATCGTCCATGGACTGGACTGCAAACAATACATGTCCTTCCGCAGCGTAGGCGTGCCCCTTCTCTACCAGGCTTTCGATCATCGCGATCATTTCCGGCAGATGCTCGGTGGCGTATGGGGTGACGTCCGGCTGCAGGGTATTCAGGGCCTGCATATCTTCGAAGTAAGCCTGGGCGTAACGCGCGCTTAACTCGCCGATCTCTTCGCCATTTTCCCGTGCGGTGTTCATGATCTTGTCGTCGATATCGGTGATGTTGCGTGCGTACACAACATCGTCGTACTGGGTTTTGAGAACCCGGTACAAGGTATCGAACACCACTGCCGGGCGCGCATTGCCGATATGCACCCGGTTGTAGACCGTGGGACCACAAACGTACATGCGTACGCGGTTTTCCTGCAGCGGTATGAAAGGTTCTTTCTTTCCGGAGAACGTATTGTGGAGTTGTAAAGACATTACTACTTACTTGTTTTGTTCTTTGGCCCAGGAATCCCGCAGACCTATGGTTCGGTTGAATACCGGCTTGTCGGCACTGCCATATTTACTGTCGCGGCAGAAGTAGCCGTTGCGCTCGAACTGGTAGCCGGCCTCGGGCTCAGCTTTCGCCAGGCCGATCTCGGCCTTACAGCCGGAGAGCACCTTGAGGTTGTCCGGGTTCACGGATTCCAGGAAGTTCTTGTCGCCAACATCCGGGGATTCGTCGTTGAACAGACGATCGTAGAGGCGCACTTCACAATCGACATTGTTCTCCGCCGATACCCAGTGGATCACCCCTTTCGGCTTGACCCCGTCCGCGGGGTCTTTGCCCAGGGTATCCAGGTCGACGGAACAGAGCACCTCGATGATTTCACCGGCATCGTTCTTGACCACTTCGTCCGCCTGAATCACATACGCGTTGCGCAGGCGCACTTTCTTGCCCAGAACCAGGCGCTTGTATTTCTTGTTCGCTTCCTCGCGGAAGTCTTCCTGCTCAATGTACACCGTGCGCGTGAATGGCAGTTCGCGGGCCGGCAGATCGTCGCGCACCGGGTGGCCGGGCGCACTCAGCATTTCCTGCTGACCTTCCGGGTAATTGGTAAGGGTCACCTTGAGCGGTTCCATCACACACATGGCTCGCGGCGCTTTCTTGTCCAGATCGTCGCGGATCGCGTACTCGAGCATGCCGACATCCACGGTGGAGTCGGAGCGGGTTACGCCGATCATTTCACAGAACTGGCGGATCGCTGCCGGCGTCACACCGCGGCGACGCAGCCCGGAGATGGTGGGCATGCGCGGGTCGTCCCAGCCGTCGACAAAACCTTCGTCGACCAGCTGCTTCAGTTTGCGTTTGGACACCACGGTGTAGTTCAGGTGCAGGCGGGCAAACTCGTACTGGCGCGGGCGCGCCGGAACCGGCAAGTTCTCGATAAACCAGTCGTAAAGCGGCTTGTGGTCTTCAAACTCCAGGGTACAGATGGAGTGGCTGATACCTTCGAGGGCATCGGACTGACCGTGCGCGAAGTCATAGCTCGGGTAGACACACCATTTATCACCGGTCTGGTGGTGTGCCATTTTCTTGATGCGGTAGATGATCGGGTCGCGCAGGTTGATGTTCGGCGCGGACATATCGATCTTGGCGCGCAGGCTGCAGCTGCCCTCCTCGAATTCGCCCGCAGTCATGCGCGCGAACAGGTCAAGGTTTTCCTCAACCGAACGGTCGCGAAACGGGCTGTTGGTGCCCGGCTCTTTCAGCGTACCGCGGTGTGCCCGAGCTTCATCCGGGGACAGGTCACAGACATAAGCCTTGCCCTCTTTGATGAGGTGGATGGCCCACTGATGCAGCTGGTCGAAATAGTCCGAGGTGTACTTCACATCGCCGGCCCACTCGAAGCCCAGCCAGGATACATCGCGCTTGATCGCGTCTACGTATTCCTCTTCCTCTTTCGCCGGGTTGGTATCGTCAAAGCGCAGGTTGCACTGACCACCAAACTCCTTCGCCAGGCCAAAATTCAGGCAGATGGACTTGGCATGGCCGATATGCAGGTATCCGTTGGGCTCCGGCGGGAAACGGGTAGTCAGTTGACTGACCCGGCCTTCGGCCAGATCTTCGCGGATGATATTCTGTAAAAAGTGAGCGGGCTTGCTCTCGGATGTCATAGCTTTCTCTATTTATACAGCTGTACGATCGAAGCGGCGGATTATAACGCAGATAGCTGTCGCCGCATGGGTTTTCCTCGGGGTGAAACGCCCGGCCCCATTCAGTTTGCGTCGGCCTGTGAACAGAGTATCATGCCGCCCCAAACTGACCCTGGACAGGACATTTTATGATCACTCTGCACACCACATATGGCGACATCACCATTGAACTGGACTTTGACAAGGCGCCAAAGACTGCCGCGAACTTCCTGCAATACTGCCGCGAAGACTTCTACACCGGCACCATCTTTCACCGGGTGATCAACAACTTCATGATTCAGGGCGGTGGCATGACCCCGAATATGGATCAGAAAGCCACCCGCGACACCATCGAAAACGAAGCGGACAACGGCCTCAAGAACGACACCGGCACCCTCGCCATGGCGCGCACCATGGACCCGCACTCCGCGACTGCGCAATTTTTCATCAACGTGAATGACAACGACTTCCTCAACTTCCGCTCCAAAGACGCCCAGGGTTGGGGCTATTGCGTCTTCGGCAAAGTGACCGAGGGCATGGACGTGGTCAACAAGATCAAGGAAGTGGCGACCGGTAGCAGCGGCTTCCACCAGGACGTCCCCACCGAGACCATCGAAATCAACGGTGTCACCATCTCCGACGCTTACGCTGACAAGTAAGCGCCGCACAGGACACCAACACAATAGCGTCGGGCGGAGTAACCAGTGGCGACATACCTGATATCAGACCTGCACCTGGACGAATCCCGCCCGGACATCACCCGGGCCTTCTTCGACTTCCTCAAAGGCCCGGCAGCAGGTGCCGAAGCCCTGTACATCCTGGGGGACTTTTTCGAAGTATGGATCGGGGATGACGACGACGCACCGCTGGCCGCCGAGGTAGCGAAGCAGCTGCAGGAATACGCCGCCGCAGGCACAAAGGTATTCCTGATGCACGGCAATCGGGATTTCTTACTAGGTGAAGCGTTTGCCCGCCGCTGCGGCGCCGCGCTGCTGGCTGACCCCAGTCTGGTGGAATTGGCCGGACAACCGGTACTCCTGATGCACGGGGACAGCCTGTGCACCCTCGACCAGGAATATATGGCATTCCGCGAACAGGCCCGCAACCCGCAGTGGCAACAGGCACTACTTGCCAAGCCTCTGCAGGAGCGCCGCCAGATCGCCGCCCAGATCCGGGCAGTCTCCAAGTCCATGAACAGCCGCAAGGCAGAAGACATCATGGATGTGACCCCCGAAGAAGTCGTGCGCGTGATGCAGGAGCATCAGGTTCACACACTGATTCACGGCCACACCCACCGCCCAGCCCGCCACCGCCTCGAGTTAGACGGAGAGCCGGCGGAACGGATAGTCCTCGGTGACTGGGGCGACCTGGCCTGGTGTATCCGCGCTGACAAAGATTCTCTCGAACTGATTCACTGGCCCACTGCGTGACGGGCCAAGCGACACACAGGCGTGCTGGCGGCCGCTGGCACACTTGAATTCGCTTTGGGCAAGCATATCCCTTCTGAACCCATACTCCTTGAACACGCTCCGCTACCCGCCCTTTCTAATTTCATGATCTGATTAAGAAAGCGCCCCACCCTACTGGCCGTCGCTCTCTATTGCCTTAAGCCGTAGCACCACACGACACCCACGCTAGCACCATCGTCCCAGCTAACTACACTTCCATAAAATTTTGCGAAGTAAATCCAGCTCAGGGAAAGATAATCAGATGGTTCAATTAACACCAACCCCGGCTCAACGGCAGTCCACCTGTTCCACAAAGAAAAGCCTTGTGGGATTAATAGCGCTTGTGGCGATGCTGTTTTTCTCATCCTCGCTTTTCGCCAGTGATGCAGCCGACTACGTCTTTAGCGGAGGCAAGGTCTATACCCTCGATGCAAAACAACCATGGGCGGAAGCCGTGGCCGTTCGGGACGGCAAAATCATCTATGTGGGCAATGCCGAAGGAGCGAAACCATTTATTGGCGACAAAACCGAGGTGATCGACACCACCGGCGACGTGGTCATGCCCGGTTTCATCAGTACGCACGACCACCTGATCGGCTCCGGGTGGACCAGCAAGGGGGTGCACCTGTTCGACGGCAAGAGCAAGGCTGACTATATCGCCATGGTTAAAAAATATGCCGAAGAGAATCCCGACCTGGAGCGCATCGTCGGTATAGGCTGGAGCACCGGCACCTATGGTGGCCGCCCCACCGCGAAAGACCTCGACGAGGCAGTGCCAGACCGCCCGGCAATCATCCTCGATTTCACCGCACACGATGCCTGGCTGAACTCCAAAGCGATGGAGATAGCGGGTGTTACCAAGGATTCACCAGACGACCAGCCGGGCGTTATTTACTGGGTACGGGACGAGGATGGCACACCGACCGGCACCGGTGTAGAAGGCCAGTGGATGGAAGCCTATGTCGCCATCGGCGCCTGGGATGCCGACAAAATCCTCAATGAGACAATCGACACACTCCATCCCCTCGCCGCGAAGAATGGCACCACCACCTACCTGAACCCCGGCATTGTCACGCCCAACATGAAAGACACCAACGGCAAGATGCAGGACGACCTGAAGACAGCGATGGCCCTGCTGCAGGAGCGCGAAAAGGCCGGAACACTGAAAATGCGCACCTTCGTACTGCCCTTCGTCAAGAATCCCAAGGCGGACACCGGGCAGTTAATGGAATTTATGAGCGAAATGAAAAAGCAGTACAACGGCGACAAGCTGTTTGTACGACACGTGAAGATTCATCCCGAAGCCAACTGGAATGTCGAACTCAGCCCAATGCTGGAGCCCTACGAATCCGGTAAAAAGGGTACTTACGGTATTCCGCCCGAGAAGATCAAGGAAATCATGGTGGCGGGTGCCAAGTCAGGCCTAGACACTGTCATTCATACCGACAGCACCGGTACTTCCCATGCCGGCATCGATGCGATTCTGGCGGCGCGCAAGGTGGATCCCGACAATCGCAGCGCGCTGCATCACGCCACCTGGTTGACACCGGAAGATCAGAAGCGAGTCATCGACAACAAGATCCCGGTCAATTCAACGCCGAATTTCACCAATGACTGGAGCGATACAGACAAGGACGCGCTGCGCGTGATGGGCAAGAAACGCACCATGGCCTATTTCGGCCGCTATCCTGAGTTTGCTCGCGCCGGTGTACCGGTCAGCCTCTCCGCCGACGTGCCCAGCACGCCGTCAAGCATGCAGGCACCGCTGTTCGTCATCGAGGGCGCCGTGACGATGAAAGACCCGGCCAACCCGGATGCCAAGCCCTTCCCGCCCAGTGTCAAACCGATGACCATCGAGCAGGCGCTGCGGGCAATGACCATGGACGCCGCCTGGCAACTGCGCATGGAGGACAAGATCGGCAGCCTGGAAGTCGGCAAATACGCCGACATCGTGGTGCTCGACGGCAACCCCCTCGAAGTCGCCCCGGACAAGATCGCGGATATCGGCGTCGAAATGACGATGATGGACGGGAAATTTACCTACAAGAAGGGCAGCAACGACTAGCAAGCAGTGGGCTTGCTCGTCATTCAATAGCTAGCAATTGAGAAAATACGCAATGGGTAACTTAGTTTTTTTCCGGAAAACCACTTATCTCGCCCTGTCGGTAGTAGCGGCCATCATTGCCGTAAACCCAGTAGCCCACGCGGAAGACAAATACGCCACGGCAAAAGAACTGGGACTGATGGAAGGTTTCCCGCCACCGCCCGATAAACGGGTCACCAAAGCCAACGCGCTCCAAACCCCACCGTATAACCGCTGGGCCTATCAGCATATGCGGATGTTCTACCCTACCGCGAATGTGCCCGCCGCCGATGTGCCGGTGCCGCTCCGCAAGGATATCGACCCGAATTTTGCCAAGGACGTAAAGATCAACGAGCCAGGTACCGGCAAGACGAAGAGCCTGGCCGAATTCCTGAAGGAGACCTGGACCGACGCCATTGTCGTGATCCACGACGACAAGATCGTCTACGAGAAATTTCTCAACGGTATGACCCCGAATACGCCGCATCAGATGATGTCCGCGACCAAATCCTTTGGTGGCTTACTGGGCTTGGTAGCAGTTGCCAATGGAAAATTGAAGGAGTCAGATCCGGTTACGAAGTACGTCCCCGAGCTCAACGTGACGGACGGGGCTTTCGCCAACGCCACCTTCGGCCAGGTCCTCGACATGACCAACTCCATGGACTTTAGCGAGGTTTACGACGATCCCAGGTCGGGCATCATGACCTATGCAGCTGTACTGGGGTGGGTGCCGAAATTGGAGGACGTCGAATACCCCGACAGCCTGTACGAATACCTCGTGACCCTCAAGACCGACAAAGAGCACAAGGATGGCGAAATCTTCCACTACCAGACGCCCAAGACCGACGTGGTCAACTGGGTTACCAACCGCGTGAACAACGCATCATTCCAACAGGCGCTCTACGACGAGGTATGGTCGAAGATCGGCACCGAGGGCGAGACGTATGTACTGCTCGACAACAACGCCACACTGGTTGCGGGGGGCGGTCTGAACGCCACGCCGTACAACCTGGCCCGATTCGCGAAGATGATGCTCAACAACGGCGAATTTAACGGCAAGCAGGTCATACCGAAATCGGTTGTCGATACGATCGCCAAGGGCGGCAGCATCGAGGCATTCGATGCGGGCCCCGATTCCGATGACATTGTCCACAAGAAGGGCGAATGGAGCTACCGCGGCCAGTGGTGGGTCAAGCATACGCCGGGCATGGAAGCGTTCATGGCCATCGGGGTTCACGGGCAGTGGATCTACATCGACAGGAATCATGATATCGCCATCGTCAAGGTCAGCTCCATGCCAGTATCCAAGGACACCTATCTGGATGGCTACAACCTGGAAGGCTTTTACGGCATCGTGAAATACCTGGCGAACAAGTAGAGCTTGAAAAACTGCGTGGAAAAATCTGTTCGACATTGAGCCGCATGCCACTCACAAAATGATAGTGCTGCTATCGGTCGTCTATGGCAAGGTCCGGAACCGAAGCGGTCTCAGGCCTAACTTGAATAATCCGTTAACGGTTTATGAGGTAATCATGTTCCTGCAAAAGACCTTGTTCAGTCTGGCGGCCGTATTGGCCTTTGTTCTGGCCGGCTGTTCCGAAAAACCGGAATCCCGCGCCCCAACCACCGCAGAGCCCGGGGCCGCATCACCCGCCGCGGAAGTCGCCGATTTTGTTTTTACCAACGGCAAGGTCTACACCGTCGATGAGGAGAACTCCTGGGCGGAGGCCGTCGCCGTGCGCGGTGACGAGATCGTCTACGTCGGCGACGACGCCGGCGCGAAGGCAATGGTTGGAGAGAATACCAAGGAGATCGATCTCGACGGCAAGCTGATGCTGCCCGGTTTTGTCGAAGGCCATTTCCACACCACGACGCAGGGTATCATCCTGCACGGCCCCGACTTGCAGACCGACTCGATGGACGAGCTGCTCGCCAAGCTCAAAAAATATGCCGAGGAGCATCCCGATCTCAAGTTTATCAACGGCTGGGGTGTGCGCCCCAACATCTATGGTCCGGGCGAGCCGAATGCGGCGATGCTGGACGAAGTTGTCCCCGACAGGCCGGTCTATCTGTGGCAGGTCGACGGCCACTCCGCCTGGGTCAATACCAAGGCGATGGAAATGGCGGGACTCAACAAGGACACGCCGGACACCGTGCCCGGGGTGTCCTATTTTGTCCGCGACAACGAGGGCAATCCCACCGGCTATATCATCGAGGTCCCGGCGCAGGTCGAAATCCTGAACAAGTTTGTCACGGTCGATGAGGACTATATCCGCGGGGGTATGGCCAAGTGGTTCCCGGAATACTCGAAAGCCGGTATCACCGCCGTGCACGATTTCGGCTGGGCCGGCGTCGACCAGGACATGGCCATCGGTATCCTCAAGGATTTCGAAAAAGACGGCACGCTGGGGACGCGGATATACGGCAGTTATTACTGGAATGATGCCAGCATCGACCCGGTGCCGATTGCCAAGAAGATGCGCGACGAGAACCAGGAGGGCCTGGTGCAGGTCAGTGCGCTCAAGATCAACATGGACGGCGACGACGACAAGTACAGCGGCCTCTATGTCGACGGCTACGCCGACAAGCCCGACGCCAAGCCCGAGCCGATCATTCCATTCGACGTGATCAACGATGCGGCCGTGCGCGCCGACAAGGAGCAACTGCACCTCATCTGTCACTGCTTCGGCGATCTTGCCGTGCGCAAGTTCCTCGATGCGGTCGAGCTAGCGAAGAAGTCCAATCCCGAATGGGACCGGCGGCCGGTCGCCTCGCACGCGCAGCTCGTGCATCCGGACGACCGGCCGCGCTTCAAGGAGTTGAACGCGACCTACGATACGACCGGACAGTGGTTCGCGTTCGATCCCTACACAGCCAATGTCAGTCCTGTACGACTGGGCGAGGAGCGGATGAAGCAGCTCTTTCCGATCAAGGCAATGCTCGAAGCCGGCGCCAATGTTTCGCTGGGCTCGGATTTTCCCGCAGCATCTTATGTTGCAGACTATAAACCGCTCAACGCCATCACGGTGGCGGTGACCCGCCAGATGCTGGGCAAGCCGGACATGCCGATATTGGGTGGCGAAGACGCGCGTCTGACAGTGGCCGAAGCGATCCGCGCGAATACCTATGGCGCAGCCTACGGCATCGGCGTAGAGGACAAGATCGGGTCAATTGAAGTAGGCAAGAAGGCCGACCTCATTGTGCTCGACCAAAACCTGTTCGAGATCGACCCACACGACATCTACAAGGCCAATGTAATTTTTACCATGATGGATGGCGTAGTCCGGCACGGCGACGACCTATAAGCCTAATTTGATATTGCAGCTTTAACTCAGGAGAGCAGTTATGGATCTGACTAAGACCTTGGGCTCCATACTGACTGTGCTGGCGTTAGCGCTGGCCGGGTGTTCCGAAAAGCCGGAATCCACTGCCCCAGCGACCAACCAGCCGGCACCTGGCGCTTCCACTTCCGCCGCTGAATCGGCCGATTTCGTCTTCACCAACGGCAAGGTCTACACCGTCGACAAGGAAAATTCCTGGGCCCAGGCCGTCGCCGTGCGCGGTGACGAGATCGTCTACGTCGGCGACGACGCCGGCGCGAAGGCAATGGTTGGAGAGAATACCAAGGAGATCGATCTCGACGGCAAGCTGATGCTGCCCGGTTTTGTCGAGGGCCATTTCCATTCCATCACCCCCGGCGTCATGTTGCGCGGAGTCAACCTGCAATCCGAGAGTATGGAAGAACTGCTGGGCAAGCTGAAAGAATATGCGGAAGCCAATCCGGATTTGGAGCAGATCCACGGTTGGGGAGTCCGCCCCAATCTCTATGGCGGCAAACAGCCCACTGCGGCCATGCTGGACAAGATTGAGTCCGAACGGCCGGTATTTCTGTGGCAGGTCGATGGCCACTCCGCCTGGGCCAACTCCAAGGCCCTGGAGATGGCTGGCATCACCAAGGACACAAAAGATCCCGTGCCCGATGTGGCCTATTTTGTCCGTGACGACGAGGGCAATCCTACCGGCTATATCGTCGAAGTGCCGGCGGTGCTCCAGATACTCAATGCTCTGCAGGATATTGATTACGATTACGTCAAGGAAGGCGTGGCCCAATGGTATCCCGAATATTCCAAGGCCGGCATCACGGCTTATCATGATTATGGTCTCGGCTTTCTCAGTAATGATGATGCCGTCAGGCTCATGAAAGAGTTAGAAAAGGAAGGCACGCTGACGACACGGTTCTACGGCAGTTACTACTGGAACGATGCCAATATCGATCCCGTGCCGATCGCCAAGAAGTGGCGCGACGAGAACCGGACCGGGCTGGTGCAGTTCAACGCCCTGAAGATCAACATGGATGGTGACGACGACAAGTACAGTGCGCTGCTTGTTGGCGGCTATAGCGACAAGCCCGACGCCGCCCCCAAGCCGATCATACCGTTCGATGTCATCAATGATGTGGCCGTACGCGCCGACAAGGAGCAATTACATCTCATATGTCACTGCTTTGGCGATCTGGCGGTGCGCAAGTTCCTGGATACCGTTGAACTGGCGAAGGAGAAAAACCCCGAATGGGACCGGCGACCGGTCGCCTCGCATGCCATTCTCGTGCATCCCGAGGACTATCCTCGCTTCAAGGAGCTGAATGCCACCTACGACACCAGCGGCCAGTGGATGGCACTCGATCCCTACACCGGCAATATCACGCCCGAGCGCATCGGGCCAGAACGGATGAACCGGCTCTTTCCCATCAAGGCGATACTCGAGGCCGGGGGCAATGTCTCCCTGGGTTCGGACTTCCCCGCGGCCGCCTATATCTCAGACTTCAGGCCACTTAATGCGATCACCCAGGCGGTGACGCGCCAGATGCTGGGCAAACCCGACATGCCCATATTGGGCGGCGAGGATATGCGGCTGACAGTGGGCCAGGCGATCCGCGCGAATACCTATGGCGCAGCCTACGGCATTGGAGTGGAAGACAAAATTGGCTCCATTGAAGTGGGCAAGAAAGCGGACCTGATCGTGCTCGACCAGAACCTGTTCGAGATCGACCCCCACGACATCTACAAGGCCAATGTAACTTTTACCATGATGGGTGGCGAAGTCCGGTACCGCGGCGACCAGTGAGGCACTCGGAGCACATGAGAACCTGGCAAGAAAACACGGAAATGGACCAACAATGAAACATCCTCACCGCGGCAGCCTGCTCAGTTGTCTCATCACTCCAGGGTTATTGATGCTGGCTGCCAGCGCTGCGCAGGCCAATGCGGATGCCGAGGCATTACGGAAAGCCCAGGATCCCCTCGCCGACGTGAAGGCTTTGATGACAGACAACACCATCGCGTATGGCACAGCCAACGACCAGAAATCTTATGGCATTTCGCTACAACCGGTGTACTCGATTGAAACGGAACGCAGTTTTAATTTTGTTCTCCGCGGCATCCTGCCTTACATCGGCGCACCCAAGGGAGCCGGCCTGCCCATTCTTGGCCCCGACCCTGTCGGGGGGACCGGGCGGACCTGGGGCCTGAGCGATTCGGTTGTGCAGGGGTTCTTCGTTCCCAAAACGGAAAGTGAAATCAAGTTTGGTTTTGGACCGCAAATCTCGTTACGGACCCGCAGCGATGATGTGCTGGCCGGTCCCGGCTGGGGCGGAGGCGTTGCCGGCATTGTGTTTGGCTCTGCCGGGAAAATTGCCTATGGCGGTATCCTTGGCCATCACTGGGGGCAGGACGACTTCAACCTGACCACCATTCGGCCGATCCTCATTTACAATGCCGATGCATTTGGTGGCTCTTATATCGGCTATATAAATTCAGTTAACTACGACTGGTCCGCACCGAATAGCAGCAGTGCCTGGCAAACACCACTTGGGCTTACCGTCGGCAAGACGTTCATCCTGAAAAGCGGCCATATGATTGATTTCAATCTCGGCGGATATAAAGTGGTCGACGCCCCCACAGGCGGCGCCGACAAGCAACTCAAAATCGGTTTCAGTTTTTACTGGCCGTAAAACCTGAAAACTAACAACGCCGAAAATAAAAAAGGGGGAGCATATGCTCCCCCCTTTTCTACTTCCCAATTTCAGCTTGGGTCGATCGCCATTTTATCCGGCGGCGCCCGGAATGGCCTGAACGCCAACACTTGGTGCTGCTTCACTCAGGGACTTCTCTGCGGCGCGCAAGGCTTCACTGCGATCTTTGAAGGTACCGGTAGCCGGTATACGGCCGTTCAGGCCCTTCAGCACGCCTTCAACCTCTTCATTCATCCCCGCCAGATACAGTTGCTTACCACTGTCTTTGGCATCGCTGGCAATGGTTTCCACCGCCATGGCCGCCGACAGATCAAGGAATGGCATGGACGAGAAATCCAGAATCAATACCTTGGAACCGGATGCGCTCTCCTCACGCACGTGGTGACCGAGATCCGCCGCGGCACCAAAGCTCAGCGGGCCACTGAATTCAAACAGGGCGATGCTGTCGCGATTGCGCTGCAGAATGGCCTTGTCATCATCGCTGTCGAGATGCTCAGGCAAATTGCGCAGACGCTCGATCTGCAGGCTCGCCACCTGCTTAACGTACGCCAGCGCCGCCAGAACAACACCCGCGCCAACGGCAGTGATCAGGTCGACGAATACAGTCATACCCAGAACCAGAACCATCAGAGCCAGATCCCAACGCGGCCCCTGGTGCGCACGCTTGAGGTATTTCCAGTCGATAATGTCGAGACCGACCTTAACCAGAATACCCGCCAGCACGGCCTGCGGAATATTTTCGGCCAACGGACCCAGGCCGAGTGCAACCGCCAGCAGTACCATTGAGTGAGTCATGCCGGAGATTCGGGTCTGGCCACCGGAACGCACATTGACCACGGTACGCATGGTGGCGCCGGCCCCGGCGATACCGCCGATAAAGCCAGCCGCCGTGTTACCGATACCCTGACCGATCAGCTCTTTGTTGCTGTGGTGACGGGTACGGGTCATGTTGTCGGCAACCAGAGAGGTCAACAGACTATCCAGCGCGCCAAGAATGGCGAGGATAATCGCCGCCTCGATCACCAGGAACATCTTGTCGCCACCAAGTACCGGCATCTGCAGTTCCGGCAAACCAGTGGGGATAGAGCCCAGAATCGGGACATCGAGTGCGAAGAAAGCGATCAGGGTACCGGCGATTAGCGCAGCCAAAGGTGCGGGCAGGTAACGCCCCCACTTCGCAGGCCACAGATAAACCATTGCCAGAGTACCAAGGCCGAGAACCAGGTTGGCCGGATGAATCGCCGATAGCGCTTCCGGCACATTACCCAATGCACCGAGGGTGCCACTGGGGGAATCGTGGCCAAGCAGCGGGTTGAGCTGCAGGATGATGATGATCACCCCGATACCGGTCATGAATCCGGAAATCACCGGATACGGAACCAGACGGATGTAGTGACCAACGCCGAGTATCCCCATTACCACCTGAAGTACACCGGCGAGAATCACTGCCGTAAAGATCAGGCTGGCATCACCGGACAGACTGGCAAACAGGCCTGCGAGCACTACCACCATTGGCCCGGTTGGACCGGAGATTTGCGGGCCAGTACCGCCGAACAGAGCGGCAAAAAAGCCCACCGCGATCGCACCGTACATACCCGCCATCGGGCCAAGCCCCGAGGCAACACCCAGCGCCAGCGCCAGGGGCAACGCAACGACACCGGCGGTAATACCGCCGGTGATATCGCCGCGCAAATTGGATAAATCAAACTTCATTCGCACTCTACCTCTTTTACTTCGATATCTTCCCTGGAATTAAAATCAGCTGCAGCAGGCGCCGCTCGCGGCGGTCTCGGGCAGATCACCGAAGATCGCGCGATAGCGCTCGTCCATCGGCTTGAAGTCGCGGGCCTCTTCATCGAAGCAAAGCACCTCGCCGCTGCCGATGTTGTATACCCAGCCATGCAGGGTCACGCGGCCGCTCGCCAGGCCGGTGGCTACAGACGGATGGGTACGCAGGTGCTGCAATTGCTGGACCACATTTTCACAGGTCACTTCATCGAGATTTTGAGTGCTGAGAGTTCCTTTACGGTCGCGCACAACCTCGGTCGCAGAACGGCAGTGGCTCAGCCACTCCTTTACGTGCGGCAGGCTATCCAGTTTTTCCGGCTCGATTGCGCCTTTCATTGCACCGCAGTCGGTGTGACCGCAAACAACGATGTGGGAAACACCCAGCGCAGCGACTGCAAATTCAATGGAAGCGGTCATGCCGCCGGTCTGGCTGCTGTGCGGCGGCACCACGTTACCGGCGTTGCGGCAGATGAATAGTTCGCCCGGCTCGGTCTGGGTAACCAGGTTCGGATCGATGCGGGAATCCGCGCAGGTGATGAACAGAACTTCGGGGCTCTGCCCGTCCGCAAGCTCAGAAAAACGGGCCTTTTTGGCAGGGAAGACTTCCTTCTGAAACTTCGCTACACCAGAAATCACATGATCCATAAGAACTCCTTACAAATGAACAAGACTGGGCAAAAACGTTGGAATCCATTATTTTTTGATAGTTCAATAAGTTAAAATACTATTCGTTGATAACATTTAGTTATCACATGCTCCGTGGAGAACCCGTGCCAACCCAACCGCAAGCCCCAACATTCCGCCAAATCGAATACTTTGTGACCATTGCGTCGCGAGCCAGCTATCGCCGCGCAGCGGAAGATTTGGGCGTCAGCCAACCGGCACTGACAACCCAGATACGCGCACTGGAATCGCTCCTCGGCCTCCCCCTTTTCGAGCGCTCCAGATCCGGCACCCTACTTACACCAGAGGGGCGTGAACTGCTCGAACAAGCACGCAAGATGCTGTTGGTCATGCGCGAATTTCGCGAAAATGCCGACACCATTGCACAGGGATTACAGACCACCTATAAGCTCGGGGTGCCCCCTACCCTGGGCCCTTACCTGCTGCCAAACGTACTCCCTGCCCTGCACGCGCTCCATCACCGGTTAAAGCTGTATGTGCGGGAGGGGCCACCCCGTAACCTGCTGCGTGGGCTCAGTGAGGGCAGCTATGACATTGCGATCGTGCCCCTTCCTGTAGACCGCGATGACCTGTCGGTCGAACCCTTGTTTACCGAACCCCTGAAGTTTGTGGTTCCTGCGGATCACCGCCTGGCTGGTAAAAGCACTATCAGCCCCTCCCAATTGCGCGGGGAAAAAGTGCTGACACTTGAGGGACAACACCATTTCCACCACCAGGTGCAAGAAATCTGCGAACGCCTGGGTGCAGACCTCCAAAGAGACTACGAAGGCACCAGTCTCGACACTTTGCGACAAATGGTGGTGATGGGGCTGGGCGTAGCCTTCCTCCCGGGCCTTTACGTGCATTCAGAGATGCACAACCCGGAAGCACTGCATGTCAGTGAGCTGAGGTCGAAGCCGATCCGACGCCAACACGGCTTGGTATGGCGCGCGAGTGCACCGAGTCGCCGCCTGTATCGGGAGCTAGCCGCACAGATCCGGGAGATCGTGCAGGAGCGACTGGGCGATGTGGTGGAAGTTACCCGGGAGATCCGCTAGACGGGCAACGCCCGCTCAACGCCAAAGAATTGCAATCATTACCAGATGACAAGCAATCACCAGGTAAGTGACTCGGCTGCGAGTGGAGAAATAACCCGATAGAAACGAAACATTGGGCTTGAGTCGCGCCTCGGCGCGCTCTACAAACAGGTAGGCTACTGCGAGTACAGGAAGGGCTAGCGGCGATTGATAAAGTAGCAGCGCGACCCAACCAACCAGGGCAATCACATTGCTCAACACCATCAACGGCAGGCGGTGCACGTGATCCACACGGTTCAGGGCTCCGCCCCACCACACGCCGCACAGGAAACTGAGAATGACACAGCTATACGCGGTGAACCACAAGCGACCATCCACACCGAACACAGAGTATCCCGCCAAGCCCATCGCGATACCGATAACAAATGGCACCACACCAAAATAGGCGAGCCAGTTGAACAGACGGGTATTGCCGTTATGCAGGGCCTCGTCGGAAACATTCATGTAGTCTACGCTGGATAGCCGGAAAGAATTCACGCCTCTAAGCTTAGCTCAACCAATAGCGGGACCACCCATGGAGCATGAACAGAAAATTGACGTCAAACAGGCGCTGCGCGTGTTCGACAAGATCACCAAGAACGGGGAAAAAACCGCGGAGGGATGGCGCTACCGAGGGCTCACCGCCGAGACTGACTTCGACGGTTACACGGTCTTCATCCGCTCAAAAAATGTCGAACTGACGATCTTCTTTCACAACAAATTTACCGTGAACTACAGCCGCGCTTTAGATCTCGAAGACTTTATCGAGCTGATGGACAAAATCGACCGCAGTACCTAGTTGGCCCGTGGAATCAGGCCAACCCGGGCACGCCGCTGTGAAAGCGGAACTCGCCATCACCACCTTCCACCAGCCCGCGCTCCACTTCCAGAAGCGCCCTGACACGAGGCTGGATATCTTCATCGCTGGCATTCTGGGCCAGCGTCAGATAATCACGAAAATGACGCGCCTCAGACTTCAGCAGCGACAGGTAAAATTTTTGTAGCTCCTCATCCAGATGCGGCGCAATTCGGGCAAACCGCTCACAGGAGCGCGCCTCAATAATTGCCCCACAGATCAGGGTGTCAATGAGCCGGCCCGGTTCCGCGCTGCGCACTTCACTGCGCAGCCCTGCCGCGTAGCGTGAAGCTGTGAGATGCGGGTAGGCGATGCCGCGCTTTTTCATGATTGCGATCACCTGCTCGAAGTGGCGCAACTCTTCCCGCGCCAAGCGCGACATCTTGTTGAGCAGGTCAAAATTATCCAGGTAACGGAACATCAGATTGAGCGCCGTGCCCGCCGCCTTCTTTTCGCAGTTGGCATGATCCACCAGCATCAGCTCGGGCTCCGCCAGCGCGGCATCAATCCAGGCGTCGGGGGTGCGACACAGCAGAAATTCGTGGATGGCTGAGAGATCGGGTACTTCGATTGACATTGGCGCCTGGCAATTTTTACAGAGGAACTGGGTCGGGCAACCGCATGCTCTAGGCGCAGCTGCCCACGGGCCGCGAATTATACCGCCTCCCCCCGCCTTGGCTAACTTTGCGGTGAATTTACGCCCAAGGTCGCTACGAAGTGGCAAATTTATTGGATGCGAGATATGATAACGACTTATTAAGTGGATACTTTAAAAGCAAACTAACCGAGGAAAGACAGCTTGCCTTCCACAACCCAATCAACCGCGCACAAGCTGTCAGCGATCAACCGGCAGATACCCCAGGCCATGGGCGACATGCACCGTTTTGCCACAGAATTGAAAGAGGCTCTGGAAACGCTCGAAAGTGGTGCCCTGCACTGGGAAAGCTATTTGTTACAACCGGCATTCGCACAGGACGCCGCCACTTTATTGAATGGCGATTTCTCGGCGCCATACCGACTGTCAGCTGCCCTGTTCGCCCAGCTGGATTACTGCGACGAAACCAGCACTGGCGATGCGCGCCACACCTTGCAGATACCGGGGTTACTGGCGGTGCCACAGCGCATCATCCCCCTCGCCCAACAGCTCAATTCGGCAAAACTCGCCATCCAGCAACTCACCAGCGAATACAAAAGCCTGCTCTCTGATCGCCCTATCCTCGAACGCAACGAGCGGCTGCGCGATGCACTCGCAGATGCGGGCTATCCGCGTGCACATCTGCGCCAGTGCTACCGGCAGATACTGCTTTGCGCCGAAACCCCGGACGCGATCGCCCTGAGCTGGGTCAAGGCGCGCAAATCGATTCGCAAGGTATCGGTGCAATGGTGTGAAAGAAAGCTGGTGCAACTGGATCCACTGGGAGAGGACACCGGCATCCAGTACCAGCGACAGATCCTCGCAGACCTGCGCCCCAGCCAGCACAGCCTGTTGCGTCAGGTCCAGGTACAGAGCCGGCCAAACCTGCAGGCCGCTGAGATCTTCTACGGTGATGACAACTGGGATGGCGAGAATAGAGGGGGGATGGACGGTGAAAAAGGTAGTGAGCGCTACAGGCAGATCGGTTATTCGGCCATGCCGATACTGGTAAAAAGTGAGGACTCTAGGCGCCTGCCGGAATTTACCCGGGTTGAACACACTCCCCCGGCAAGCCGCAGGCGACAGCGGCGCGACCTGAAAATTGCACCGCAACCGCTATTGCCGGCATTGCGCGTGCACCTTTACGGCTCATCTTGACGGCGTTTCGATGCGGGCGCAGATCGACTCAGGGCTCGCCGAGAAATTCTACCAACCTGTTTATAGCGCCATCGACGGCGCCACGGCATTCCGCCAGCAAAGAGGAAGACTCCTCTTCCAGCACACTCAGATCCTCGTTGTGCAAAAATGCCTGCATCCCCCTCTCGGCCTCGAGGCGATGCCCCATCACCCCCGCCACCTGATCTTCGGTAAATAAGGTTTCCAGGCGCTGCTGTAGCTCCTCAATGGCTTCCTTGTCCCTATCGGGCTCACTTGGAAGCTCACCTTCCGCTCTGATCTCCTGCTCCAGCTGTTCGGCAAGACGCAATCGCTCATTCGCGAGCGTGTTGCAGATTTTACTGGCCGCGGAATCCTGTAAAAATTCTGCAGTGCACTGGTAAAGATCTGCACTTTCCTGCATCGCCAGATGCAGATCACGGAGTGCCACCTGGCGGTCGCTGCGCATCAAGGTCATCGTATTGTCACCTTCCAAGTAACGGGGAATCTTTCGGCACTATCATTTTCAGTGCAGCTGACTTTACGGAAAAATTGGCCGGAGTTTGGGTGACCGGCTCGCCATCCGCGTGAATTTCCATCGCTTCAGGTTTTGTCTCCACATACAGCTCGCGCGCAGATACGGAAAACGTCCGCTTGGCGAGATCGTGTCGCCCACCGCGCAGCAGTGGCGCAAGCGTGAGTAGTTCCCACACTGTCTGCGGACGCAGACTGTAAATATGCAGAAGGTTGTCGTCGATCGTCGCGTGCTGATCGACCACATTACCGCCTCCATAAAAGCGACCATTACCCACCGCCAACTGAATAGAGCGCATGGCATGCTCCTTGCCATCCACGCGAATCCGGAGTTTAAACTGGCGGTGGCGCGATAGCGCAGAAGCAAACGCCTTCAAATAGCTGAGCACACCCCAGCGTTGTTTAACTTCTGGCGTCAACTCTTCAGTGACCTTCACACCCAGACCGAGATTGGCCACATTGAAAAAGTAGTGTGCATTGACCACACCCAGATCCACCTTTGCAGTATCGCCGCTGCAGATGGCTTCAAACGCCTGATCCAGGTTTTCTATTCCCAATGATCTGGCCAGGTCATTCGCAGTACCGAGCGGAAGAATGGCAACGGGGAGTCCACTGTCGAGCAGCGCGGGGATACAGGAGCTCACCGTCCCATCGCCCCCACCAACAATCACCAGGTCAACCGCGGTTCGCCGCTCCCGGATAGCTTCGCAGGATTCCTCGGGCGACTGGGACTTTACCGACTCCAGTTCCGTGCCAGATTCTTTTAGCCGTGCCAGACCGGTATCCAGATCTGCATTACCACCCTGCCGGCTACCCGGATTCAGAATCAGCAATGCGCGGCGGCGCGCTTCAAGATGCGGTTCGGATGGATGACTGATAAGGCAACTCCCTGCGCTTGATGTTCGAATGAGGCCGCTCGGCAGCGTCAGGCCGTCTGCAGCCCTGGTGCGACAAAGCGCTGGTAATAGGCCAGCGACAGCGCATAGAAGTCTTCGTCTATGCGCCGGCGCAGATCCACCAGCGGCACACCCCGTGCCTCAGGGGTTGCTCGCAGCCCGTAAAGGGAAAGCTCAGATATCTGGCTGGCCCCGGCGCGCAATAGTTCAAATACCCAGCAATAAGGGTTCTGATCTTCATTGAAGCGGATCTGCTGGTGGCACATCTGGGTCAGCAGGAGGTTCTGATCCACGATTTCGAGCTGACTTCGCACGGCATTTGCAAGGTAACCGTCACGGCGCTCGGCTATGATCCGGCGCTGTTCTTCAGAATAGGCATTCCAGTCGATCACTTCATGGGCAAAACGCTTGCAGCCGCGACAAACATTGTCGCCAATACCGGTAGAACAGACACCGATGCAGGGCGTGCGTACTTTTTTATAGATCGCCATGAAGCGGATTTACCTCGTCGTCCGGGCGGGCCAATAAAACATGTGAAATGAGGTCGCAGAGGATAGCATTTTGCGTGGCGTATTCGTCCCCCGATTTCGGGGGCAGCACCATTCACGTAATGGATATAGCATGCGTCAAATGCGATTGATTCGCACTTAAGAAACGATCAAAACGCGACCTTTATTTGTTTAATGAATGCCGATGATTCGCGTAAGTTATTGATTTTTCAGCGAACTTAACAGGGATCTCTGTTTCATTGTAGAATTCGCCACCCGCTTCCAGCGGCCATCGATGTAAATCGGGGTTCGGTTGGCGAATTATCCGCATCCGGATTCCTGGAAAGCTGTTGGTTTTACCCCACACACAAGAGGGAATTATCCGTGCTTGAAGCCTATCGCAAACACGTCGCCGAGCGCGCCGAACAAGGTATCCCACCCAAGCCCCTGAACGCCGAGCAGGTTGCCGGCCTGGTTGAACTGCTGAAAAACCCGCCCGCCGGTGAAGAGCAGGAACTGCTGGACCTGATCACCAACCGCGTACCGCCGGGTGTGGACGAGGCCGCTTACGTAAAAGCCGGTTTCCTCACCGCCATCGTCAAGGGCGAAGCGGAATCTCCGCTGATCGACAAAGAACACGCCACCAAACTGCTGGGCATGATGCTGGGCGGCTACAACATTGCCACCCTGGTAGACCTGCTGGACGACAAAGACCTGGCCGAGCTGGCAGGCGAGCAGCTGAAGGGCACCCTGCTGATGTTTGATGCCTTCCACGATGTGGAAGAGAAAGCCAAAGCCGGCAACGAAGTCGCCAAGGACGTGATCAAGTCCTGGGCTGAAGGTGAGTGGTTCACCAAGCGCAACAAAGTGCCCGAGAGCATCAAGGTTGCGGTATTCAAGGTCACCGGCGAAACCAACACCGACGACCTGTCCCCTGCCCCTGACGCCTGGTCCCGTCCGGATATCCCGCTGCACGCGCGCGCCATGTACAAAATGACCCGCGAAGGCCTGGAGCCGGAAGAGCACGGCGTTACCGGTCCGATGCAGCAGATCGAAGATGTGAAAGCCAAAGGCCTGCCGGTTGCCTTCGTCGGCGACGTAGTTGGTACCGGTTCTTCGCGCAAATCCGCCACCAACTCCGTACTGTGGTTCTTCGGTGACGACCTGCCGGGCGTTCCGAACAAGAAAGGCGGCGGCATCTGTATCGGCGGCAAAGTAGCCCCGATCTTCTACAACACCATGGAAGACGCTGGCGCGCTGGTATTCGAAGCGCCGGTTGACGACCTGAACATGGGCGACATCATCGAGATCCGTCCGTACGAAGGCAAAATCCTGTCCGAAGACGGCAAGGTTCTGTCCGAGTTCGAACTGAAGTCCGACGTGCTGCTGGACGAAGTGCAGGCCGGTGGCCGTATCAACCTGATCGTCGGTCGCGGTCTCACCACCAAGGCCCGTGAATCCCTCGGCCTCGGTGCTTCCGAGCTGTTCCGCCTGCCGGAGCAGCCGAACGACACAGGCAAGGGCTTCACCCTGGCTCAGAAGATGGTCGGCAAGGCCTGCGGTATGGAAGGCGTGCGTCCGGGCACCTACTGCGAGCCGAAGATGACTACCGTCGGTTCCCAGGACACCACCGGCCCGATGACCCGCGACGAGCTGAAAGACCTGGCGTGCCTCGGCTTCCAGGCCGACCTCACCATGCAGTCTTTCTGTCACACCGCGGCCTACCCAAAGCCCGTTGATATCGACACCCAGCACACCCTGCCCGATTTCATCATGAACCGCGGCGGTGTTTCCCTGCGCCCGGGTGACGGCATCATCCACAGCTGGCTGAACCGCATGCTGCTGCCGGACACCGTTGGTACCGGTGGTGACTCCCACACCCGCTTCCCGATGGGCATCTCCTTCCCGGCCGGTTCCGGTCTGGTTGCGTTTGCCGCTGCCACCGGCGTTATGCCGCTTGATATGCCGGAATCCGTACTGGTGCGCTTCAAGGGCGAAATGCAGCCGGGTATCACCCTGCGTGACCTGGTACATGCAATTCCTTACTACGCAATCCAGGAAGGCCTGCTGACCGTCGAGAAGAAAGGCAAGAAGAACATCTTCTCCGGCCGCATCCTCGAGATCGAAGGTCTGGACCACCTGACCGTAGAGCAGGCGTTCGAGCTGTCCGACGCCTCTGCCGAGCGTTCCGCCGCTGGCTGTACCATCAAGCTGCCGGAAGAAGCCATCTCCGAATACCTGCGCTCCAACATCACCCTGCTGCGCTGGATGATCGCGGAAGGCTACGGCTCCAAGCGCACCCTGGAGCGTCGCGCACGCGCCATGGAAGAATGGCTGGAGAAGCCGGAACTGATGAGCGCCGACGCAGACGCCGAATACGCCGCGGTAATTGAGATCGACCTGGCGGAAGTCAAGGAGCCGATCGTCTGTGCGCCGAACGACCCGGACGACGCCCGCCTGCTCTCCTCTGTTGCTGGTGACAAGGTAGACGAGGTATTCCTCGGCTCCTGTATGACCAACATCGGTCACTTCCGCGCTGCCGGTAAACTACTGCAGCAGCATAAAGGTGGTATCTCCACCCGCATGTGGATCGCTCCGCCCACCAAGATGGACGAGCACCAGCTGATGGAAGAAGGCTACTACAACATCTACGGCGCAGCCGGTGCGCGCACCGAGATGCCAGGGTGCTCCCTGTGTATGGGTAACCAGGCACGTGTAGCCCCGAACAGCACCGTACTGTCCACCTCCACCCGTAACTTCCCGAACCGCCTAGGCGACGGTGCCAACGTGTACCTGACCTCTGCGGAACTGGCCTCTGTGGGTGCGATCCTGGGCAAACTGCCGACTCCAGACGAGTACCAGCAGTACGCTGCCAACCTCAACTCCATGTCCGCGGAAATCTACCGCTACCTGAACTTCGACCAGATTGAGGAATTCCAGAAATCTGCCGAAGAAGGTAAGCGCATCGCCGCGACCGAGATTCAGGATGTTGCTGTTTAAGTAACGGACTGAAGCTCGACAAAAAGCCCCGCCCTTCCCGGCGGGGCTTTTTTATGCCAGCCGAAAAATCACCCTGAAAATCTGTAAGAACCAAACCTGTGGTATTTCAGGGTACGCAGATCCTGAGATGTTATGCCGACCTTGCGATGGCGTGGTGCGAATCATTGCTACACTGTTTTCCGGCATGGCGAACACTCTGAATAAGGAAAAGGCAATGAACGACAAGGAACTGTATAAGCAGAAAAAAGAGGCTCAGCTGGATCAATGGAAGGCGGAGCTAGACAAGCTTAAGGCCAAAGCCTCGGAAGAAAGTGCCGACAGAAAACGGGAACTGAACAAAGAAATTGAAAAGCTGGACAGCAAGATTGATGAGGGAAAAGCCAAGCTAGCGGAAATAGAAGACGCCAGTGAAGACGCCTGGGACTCAATCAAAGAAGGCATGGATTCCGCCTGGGACTCGCTGAAGCATGCCTTCAGTGATGCAGCGTCAAAATTCAAGAAGTAGCAGCCATCTTACAATCAAATAAGTGCAAAGGCGGGCAAGTTGCGCCAGCGGCGCACCGTTCTATCAAATCACCTTACAAGTGACGATGCTGCCGCCAACGATGGTTTTATTGATCGATAATTACGAATCCCGTCTGGCAAGCTGCTATACAGTGACTGATTTTCTGAATTCCGCCCGAACTGTGCCAGCGCTACCACTCCAAGAATAACCGCGGTGCAGTAACCAATTACTGCCAGAGGCTTCGAAATGGGAAAATCCCTGACTACTGCGCTTGTTGTGGTAGCGATCATCCTCGCCGCACTGTTCTTCCTGATACGCAAGCCTTCGATCGCAGAAGTGGACCCCGTGCCGCCCTCCTCGTTCAATGCGGAACAAATAGTGCGCGGTGAAATAGTGGCCGGTATTGGCAACTGCGCCACCTGTCATACCACGGACGAAGACAAGCCTTACGCCGGTGGCCGGGACTTCTCTACCGGGTTCGGCACGCTCTATTCCACCAATATCACGCCACATCCCCGGCACGGCATTGGGCGCTGGTCACGGGATGCGTTTGTGCGGGCAATGCGCAAGGGTGTTGCGCGTAATGGCAACTATCTGTATCCCGCGTTTCCCTATACACATTACAAAAACCTGTCGGATGAAGATCTGGATGCGCTATACGCATACCTGATGTCCCGCGAGCCTGCTGCCTATACCCCACCTGAAAACGCGATGCGCTTTCCATTCAATCTGCGATTTTTGCAATGGGGATGGCAACTGCTGTTTTTCGATGAGGAGCCGTTGCAGCCCAATCCGCAGCAGAGTGATACGTGGAACCGCGGGGCCTATCTCGCAGAAGGCGCCGGCCACTGCACTGCCTGTCACTCGCCGCGCAATGCCTTCGGCGCGGAACAAAAAGGCAGAGCCTACGCCGGCGCGTTGATCGACAACTGGTATGCGCCAGCACTGAATGCCCAACAGCCGGTGCCGATACACTGGGACACCGAGTCACTCTACAGCTATCTGCGCGATGGGCAGGCAGACTACCAGGGCGTCGCGGTGGGATCGATGGGCGAGGTGGTTCACAAGGGATTGCGACAGGCGCCGGACGAAGATATCCGTGCGCTCGCTATCTATCTGGTTTCACTCGGCGGGCCGCAAGACACCAATGCGGCCAGCGAGCAAGCGCGCCAAATAATGGATGCCGCGCAGCAGCGTAGTAACAGTGCGCGCAGCCATGGGGAGCATCTCTACATCACCGCGTGCGCCGGCTGTCACTTCAATGCTGCGGGCGCGCCCCTTGCGCTGCGTGCAGAACTGAGCCTGAACAGTGCCGTCACTGCCAGCGACCCCACCAACCTGTTGCGTGTGCTGTTGCAGGGTGTACCGGCCAATGAGGGCACGCCCGGCATCGTTATGCCAGATTTTGCGGTGCTGAAGGATGAAGATATTGCGAGCCTTGTGGATTTCCTGCGCCAGCGCGCGGATTTGCCGCCGTGGCAAGGAGTGGAGAAACGCCTGAAAGCGCTTCGCCAGCAATTGGGAGATAACAACAAGTCACGGCAGGGAGGGAACCAATGAGCATCAAGTTCCAGGTAAATGGCGAGGCGGTGGCCGTGGATGCCCCGGAGGATACACCGCTACTGTGGGTCATCCGCGACGATATCGGCCATACCGGAACCAAGTTTGGCTGCGGCATCGGCTTGTGTGGTGCCTGCACCGTGCACGTTAACGGCCGCGCGGTGCGCTCGTGTATTACACCGGTAAGCAGCGTTGCAGGGACCAAGGTCACCACGATCGAGGGCCTATCACAGGGCGGCGAGCACCCGCTGGTCCAGGCCTGGGTAGAGGCGCAGACGCCCCAGTGCGGTTACTGCCAGCCCGGCCAGATTATGCAGGCAGCGGCCATGCTGAAAGACTTCCCCGACCCCACGGATGAGCAAATCGACCAGGTGATGAGTGGCAACCTGTGCCGCTGTATGGCCTATGTGCGTATTCGCAAGGCCATCAAACTGGCCGCCAGTCGCATGCGTGCCGATGCCACTGAAAATATGCCGGGGGCGGATCATGCTTAAGTTTCTACAACGCGACGCTAAGGAAGAGGGCGCGCCCGATCTGGGGCGACGCGGTTTTATTATCGGTATGGCGGGCGCCGGACTGACGTTTGCCTTCGCACGCTCTCCACTTAGCCTCGCGGATCCCACGAGCGCCATTGTACAAGGCGCTTATGAGCCCACGGTGTGGTTCCAGATTCAGAAGGACGGCCATATTGTGGTAAATATCGCCAAAGCCGAAATGGGTCAGCACATCGGCACCGCCCTCGCCCGCATTGTCGCCGATGAACTGGAAGCCGATTGGGCGCAGGTCTCACTCAACTACGTGGACAGCGACCCCAAGTGGGGATACATGGTCACGGGCGGCAGCTGGTCGGTGTGGCAGAGTTATATGCCGTTGAGCCAGGCCGGCGCGGCCGGCCGCACCGCATTGATCGAGGAAGGCGCGCGCCAACTCGGTGTGCCCACGGATCAGTGCCGCGCGCGCAACGGGCAGATAACCGCCGGCAATCGCTCGATCAGTTACGCCGAGCTGGTACAGAGCGGCAAGCTCAGCCGCAGCTTCAGCGAGGATGAGCTGAAGAAAATGCCGGTAAAAGCCCCTGCCGAACGTCGATTGATCGGCGGCCCCACAAAGGCACTGGATATTCCGGACAAGTCCGACGGCAAGGCAATTTACGGTCTCGATGCCCGCGTTGATGGCATGGTGTATGCCCGCCCGATCATCCCGCCAACCCGCTACGGCACCAGCGTCAAAAGTCTCGACGACAGTGCGGCGCGCAATATTCCCGGCTATCAGCAAACCATCGTGCTCGAAGATCCTTCCGACACGGTCCCCGGCTGGGCGATGGTGATCGCCGACAGCTTTCATGCGGCGAATCGGGCAGCGCAAAAAATCACCGTGGACTGGGCGCTGGGCAAAACCGCGGATGTGGATGAGCAGGCCATTTTAGATCGTGGGCGCGCACTAATTGAGAATGGCGACGCCGGTGTCGTGGTGGTGGACGACGGCAACGTTGAAAATGCGTTTGCGCAGGCCGAGCAAACCATCGAAGCGGAATACATCACCCACAGTGTCCTGCACTTCCAGATGGAGCCAGTCAACGCGCTGGCCCTGGAAAAAGACGGTATCTGGGAAATACATACCGGCAACCAGTGGCAATCGCTGATCCTGCCCACGCTGGCGAAAGCACTGGGCGTGAAAGAAAGCCAGGTGGTGATGAAAACCTACATGCTGGGTGGCGGCTTTGGTCGCCGGCTCAATGGCGACTATGCGGTGCCCGCAGCACTCACCGCCAAGGCGCTGGGTAAGCCGGTCAAAATGGTGCTGACCCGTGAGGGCGACGTCCGCTTCGACTCCTTGCGTTCGCCCTCGGTACAGCGGATACGAATGGCATTTGATGGCGATGGCAAGGTCATCGGCATGGAGCACCACGCCACCGCCGGTTGGCCTACGGAGGTTATGGCACCCTCGTTTCTCGCCGATGGTGTCTCCGGCGGCAAGTACGATCCCTTCGCGATTCAGGGTGCGCTGCACTGGTATTCCATGGGAGGCCATCGACTGCGGGCCATTTCCAACGACCTCGCCAACGCCACCTTCCGCCCGGGATGGCTGCGCTCGGTGGGCTCTGGCTGGGTTAACTGGGCACTGGAAAGCTTTATGGATGAAGGCGCCCACAAAGCAGGACAGGACCCTATCGACTTCCGACTGGAAAAACTCAAGGCCGAAGGCAAAAACGCCGGGTCTGCGCCCAACGCTGTGGGCGGGGCCAGTCGGCAGGCGAATGTACTGCGTCGCGTGCGGGAAATTTCAGACTGGGGAACCGACATGCCTGCAGACACCGGGCTCGGCGTGGCGACGACCTATGGCCAGGAGCGCAATATGCCCACCTGGACTGCCTGTGTAGCCCGCGTGCGCGTGGACCGCAGCACGGGACGTCCCACGGTGGAAAAACTCACCCTGGTGACCGATGCCGGAACGGTAGTACACCCGGATGGCGCCCGCGCGCAGGTGGAAGGCGCGGCGCTGTGGGGCGTCAGCCTCGCCCTGCACGAAGGCACCCGGTTTGAGAAAGGCCAGGTGATCGACACCAATCTCAACAGCTACACACCTTTGCGCATTCGCGACGTGCCCGAAATCGAAATGGAGTTTGTCGATAGTACCGAAAACCCGGTCGGTCTCGGCGAGCCGGCAACCACAGTGGTCGGCCCGGCTATTGCCAATGCGATCTTTGCCGCGGTTGGTGTGCGCATGCGTACACTGCCGATGCGCGCAGAGCATATTTTGCAGGCACTCAAGAGCGAGTCCGAAAAATTGTCAACTGAATCAGGGTAAATACGCGGTCGATGCATTGCATTCAGGACAGGAGATACCGTACTGGCAATAACAGCAATAAGGTGAAAAAATCCGGGGTAGCAAATCAGATAATAAGTAAATTCCAACAGATCGGCAGGACGCTATATGATCATTACCGCCATACGGATATCCGTAATCACCGCTCTCTTTCTGGTCATTTCCGGGTGTAGTTCAGGCGATAAAGACAACGACAAGCCCGATACTGACCAACCTGCCGCTCAAATAATAATCACCTACCCAGCAAATAATTCTGTCGTAGCAGAGTCCGTCGTTACCGTGCGGGCTGATATCCCGGTTTCTGCGGGAGTACAGAACGTAAAACTGATTATCGACGGTATCGAAATCGTGGAAGACCGCGATGGAGCGCCATGGGAAATTGAATGGCCCGCATACTACTGGGCCGACGGGGCACCCCACACTCTACTCCTGAAAGGGACCACTGAATCCGGTACTGAAATCAGGAACGAACAACAGTTTCAGGTTACCGTCAGTACTGCGGCGAAAAATGGCCTGAAATTTGAAGACGGACTGGATGGGCAAATTTTCCAGGACATTTCCTCGTTACTCGTTGATTTCGAAGATTTTCCTGACGCCACCGGTTACGAGCTGGTGTACTCATCTAATGACACCTCCGAGACTATCCCCCTAGATGGTTCAGAAGGCAGGATTGAGGGTCTGCAAGTCGGGCAATACTACCTGCAGTACAGGGCGCTAAAGGAGCTCCAGGGGGGGACGCCCCTAAAAGGTCCACTGACAGACCCTATCCAGATAGAAATCTTGCCTCCAGCCCTACCGGCTACCAATGAGCCTGAAGTCACCTCGTCCGAGTCTGCCTACAATATATTCTTGTCGTGGGAAAGCATTGATGTAGAGAGCACATATACGATTTTTCTGTATGAACCAAATAGTGAACTTCCGATAGAGTACTCTACAGAAAAATCTTCGCTGACCATTTCTGGTGTAGACCAAGGCCAGTATGAGTGGCAGTTGATGAGAACCAACGCTTTCGGGCATGAGTCCGAAACTTCCGCCAGAGCGCCTATCGACGCAGGTGTATTCAAGCAGTATTACGGCGGATCCGGCGATGATGTGGCCAAGCAGGTGATCCCGTCACAAGACGGTGGTTATATTGTCCTCGCGAACACGAAATCTTCGGAAATATCCCAGACTAATGATACCCACGGAGAAGACTGGGTATTCAAGGTCGACGAACAGGGTGCCATACTCTGGCAATTTGTATCTGCCGCCCCAGGCAGGGACCGCCTTCAAGATATTATCGAGTTGCCCAATGGGGAAATAATTGCGGTAGGAAATGATTGGGAGAGCCAACAAGCTATGGCTCTCAAGCTTACTAGCAGCGGCGAGCTTGCATGGGAAATAGTTTATCGCCCTGAGGACATTACCCAGAGATATGACTTCAGGGATACCGCTATCGCAAATGGCGAAATCTATATTTCGAGTGCAGAATGGGGGGATGGAAGCTGCTCCGGCTGTACTCAAGTCATCAATTATTATCTTCACACAATAGATTCTGTCAGTGGACTCGTATCAGAGCCGACCGCCATACCAAACATATCTGGCCTGAAAATCAATCATGTCGCTGAGCTTGCGGCTAACCGTAACGGTAACCTTATGATTTCCGGCTATGCATACCCGGAAAACAATGACTCAGGTCAATTCTGGGGAGGGGCATTCCTTCAGGTTTTGGACACAGAGCTCAATCAAACTGCCGTTTGGGACAATGTAGGCATTGAGTTTCAGGCAAACGTCGGCGACGTCATTCAGTTATCAAACGATAACTACCTGGTAATAGGACAGCGTCCAGAAGCATATGAGCCCGCGATTTCACTCATCGCCGGTAGTGGCTCGTTCATAAGAAGTTACGCCGGTGAAAACGGATATGAGGGGTACTCGAATGATTCGATTGCACCTGGGGATAGTGGAGACTTCTACGGCCTATTCGAGCTACAGTACCGATCCTCCTACTCGGGTTACATTGCTGTCATGAAATTTAATGCAGCGCTGGAGATAGAGGCCCAAGTGCCCTTGACGGATATATCGGGGAACTCCGGTACCGCGGGAATACTGTACAATGCAGACAAATCGTTTACGCTTCTTTTGACGGAAACTCGGAACTATCAATCACGTAATGACGTCCTGCTTACCAAAAGAGTGATTGAAATGCCTCAGTAAGCACTGCGAACTTACCAGACAGTCATCCGGATAACTCTTTCCATTTGAAAGCCCTGCTCCCGTAGGGCTTTTCGGCGTAAAATCCACCACCTTCCAGCTTCATCCAGGCCGCCCAAGGCCATTATCCAGGACATAAAATGAAACTGCATTGGGACATCATTAAAGACTGCACTCCAGCCGAATCTGCGGCAAGTGAAGACACTGAGCATGCCTTACATCTCTGCGAATTCAAAGGCGAGTCAGACCGCGATGTACAACTGGCGATCAATACCTCTATTGACAAGGCCTGCGACCTTTTGGAACAAAATATTCAGGACGACTCCAGATACCTGCTGTTTGAGTGGAATGCCAAGACCTCAACACTCACCATCGTGGTAACCGACGATGGGAAAGAGCGGGACTCACGGGAAGTTGTACAATGTCATTTCGCCGCAAATGATATAGCACTGAACCCTGATGATATTCAGTTCTGGATCAGGGATTACCTGACCACCTGTACGCAGTTCCTGCACTACTCACTGATTGCCGCATTTCACCGCGATTCGCGCGCGGATTGCACGTTGCTGTAAAGTACCAACCAGCGCTTGAATCCTGAAACCTTAAACCGCCTCCGGAACTGACTGATGTCCAATCTGGACTACCTCGGCACTAGTGCCCCGTCCATGGTGCTTTACCTTCCGCACCGCCCAAATGGTCTCGATCGCCTGGTAAGAACGCCGGATGCCCGCCTGTTGATGGATGGCAATTCGAACCATTGGCGCAAGATCGTGACATTACTGGCCAAGGTCGCGTGCCCCGATGAGGACTGGAGGGGCTTTCGGGATGAGGCGCTGTTTCAGCATACGGCGCTGTGCTTTGCACCGCGGCTCATAGACGGGGCCACGTGGCACTGGATTGGCGGGAAGGAGAATTTACTGCGCTTTGGGCTCGAGGTCTCAAACGCCGAGGCTCTGCCCGACGCGCCGGACGTGGCCATCGATATTGAAAATCGGATACTGCTGACGCCCTACCCTGACTACCGCCAGCTCAGCAATGCAACGGTAAGCCAGATCCGCACGGCGCTGACCGCGGCGGGGTTCTTTACAGCCGACCTGGGGGCTACTTTCAGCAGCAGCCCCTGAGGGGAAGATACACTTTATGTACAGGCCGGTTTAGCGACGGGAAAGCGTTGATCCACGGGCATCCAGTCCCGCCAGAATGGCCTTCATCTCATCGGCCTCCTCCTGGGCTTTCCTGGCTTTAGCGGCAGCCATGGCCGCTTTTTCGGCTTCGATACCCGCCTTGATCGCCCGCTCTTTGGCAGCACTGCCGGTGCGACCGGTTGCCAGCTTTTCTTTTACCGGTTTTTTCGGCTTTGTGGTCGTGCTGGCTGCGGGCTTCACGCGGCTCGCCCGCGGCTTTGGCTTGGGTGCCAGTGCAGATTTGGTGGTGCCGGGCTTGACCGTCTTGATACCAACAAGACTCTTGGCGTTGAAGGAGTCCAGCGCCTCCTCCACCAGCTCCTGCAACTCCAGGCGATCCTCTGCCACAGCGAACAGGCTTGGAGTGAAAGCGCTGGCACCGAATTTCTTTAGCTCTTCGTAGAACGGGTGATCGATACCCAATGTAAGCGCGGTCTGGATTTGCTGAAAGCGGGCTTCCGGGGATACCCCTTCGCGCGCTGTGCCCACCCATACTTGATCCGTGTCTTCATTAGTCAGGGTAAATACGATCATAGAGCCTCAGTCAACCTCTTCGAATTCAGTCCCATGGATCAGCGGTGACTCACCCGTCCACCACATTCTGACCCACCAAAAGGCCGCGCATTCTAATGATTTAAAAGTAAATGTGCAGACTTGACTTGAGGAATACTGTCGTTACATTTGCTCCGGAATATTTATCACTGCAAAACCATGGATCTCCCCTATTTCCTCGGCTGCCCGCAATGGCAGCACCCGGCGTGGAGCCCCCGTTTACCGGCAGGCGCAACACCGCTCGAACGCTACAGTCAGGTGCTGAATTGTGTTGAGGGTAATACCACGTTCTACGCCACACCGACCCAGGCGCAATGCGTGCAGTGGCGAAGACAGGTTTCGGATGACTTTCGTTTCCTGCTCAAATTCCCACGCAGTGTTTCCCACGATCACCTGCTCGCCCCACCGGAGAAGGTGGTACGGGATTTCCTGGAAATCATCTCCCCGCTGAACGACGTGCTGGGCCCCTTTTTGCTGCAATTGCCCGCTGCTTTCGGCCCTCAGCACCTGGACAACCTGTGGCGCTTTCTGGACAAGCTCCCTGCGCCATTGACCGGCGCGGTGGAAGTCCGGCACCCCGCGTTTTTTCAGAAAGGAGAGGCCGAGCGCGCACTGAATCAGGGCCTGCGCGCCCGTAATAGCGCCCGGGTGTGTCTGGATAGCCGCGGTCTATTCTCGGCAAAAGCCGATAGCCCGTCGATGATTGACGCACAGCGCAAGAAGCCCAATGTGCCGGTGCATGTGTTACCCGTGGATGCGCCCCCGGTGATTCGCTATATCGGGCACCCGGAACTCGAGAGCAACCGCGGGTTCCTGGCCCCCTGGGTCGAGCGGGTCGCCGGCTGGATAGATCACGGACTGCGCCCATTCGTGTTTATTCATATGCCGGACAACGGCGACGCGCTGAATCTGGTCACGCTCTGGAGTGAACTGCTGCACGCCCGCTTGCCGCAGGCGCCAATTCTGCGCTTCAACGAAAAACAGCCCCAAATGGGGCTGTTCTGAGAAGCTTCCGCCGTGCGCTGCCTGGGCATTTACCCGGGCGGCTTCTTGCCGAGTCAATCCTCGATGGCAATGCTATCCAGGTTGCCCCAGGGTTCCAGCGCAATCGCCTGGGGACCATTCCAGATAATGATGGGGAGCGGCTTGTCGGAAACGTAACCCTCAAATGTGGTATCGCGAATAATGTCCTGCGAAGTGGCTTCGAACACCAGAAGTTCGGCGAACATCACCCTGCTATCGTATTTCAGGATATCGGCTACCTCTCCCCAGTAAACGAAATCATTCGCTTCCATCCAGGTGGTCGTCGGGGCGGTGCGCAACATCTCCGACACAGGCGGTGTATCGATTGACACTTCAACCTCGATGCCCTCTGCCATATCCAGCACATCCAGCTGGATACCACTGGCGAGATCAGCACTGTAGGAGAACAGGTCCGAAGGTGGCTCTATCAGCTGCTGCAGTCCGGCGGGGGTGCTCAGATCCAGGCCCGGGGTATAGCGCTCGAGCGCACCCACCGCGTCGAAGCCACCAATATTGGTTTGCGCTTCAAGAACACTGAACCGGGGTCTGGGATCCTCTTCCGCCGGGTTGATCACGTAGGTAGACCATTCCGCACGATAGCCGCTGATGTTTTGCCCTACTGATTCATAGATGTTCAGCGAAACCGCATAGACCGGACGATGCTGCTCGGGGTAAAAGCGCATTCTTGCCAGTTTAAAGCTTTCTGGCAGAAACTCCGCCTCAAATGCTTTTACTTTGTGCGGAGGAATCTCAAAGTTAATAAAAATTGTCTGGGGGTTCTCGCGCAGGCTGAAAAATAATTTCGGGCGCTCCTGGCCCTGAAGGATATTTAACCCCTGATAGAGATCCAGCAGCCCAAAATACAGGGTTGGGATCTCCTGGGGAGGGATGACTCCCGCATTCTGGAACAGCAAGGCAAAAACCAGCTGCGGATCAATGCCCCCGAGAACACACCCTACCAGGTTGGAAAATAATTGAGAGCTGTTGGTCGCTGGCCCATTGCAAGCGCCGGGCCCGCCCTGGGTTACCACCACAGGGGCTGTTACCGGCTGAACCAGAAACTCCGTCTTGGTATCTGTGACCAACGCGCTGGCCGCGGGCTTTAGGTACTTGCTCCAGCTAAAGGTGTTGCCGATGAGGGACCGCTTGGGATTTGCCAGCGACAAGCCTCCACTGACGGAACTACCGTCATAAAAGTACCTGGCGACGGCACCGCCTGGCGCGAACTGTAATTCAGTTGCATCCAGAAACGTTTCTGAGAGCCGCAACCTGTGCTGCCCACTGGGCCGATAGGTAGTACTCCACTCCAAGCTGCCCTCCGCCGTATAAAGGCTGCCTCGCCAGCTGCCGGATTCATGCTCAAGCATCAGACTGCTGGGAATGTTGGTCGACAGCTGCAACAACTCGACCCCGGGCTGGGCCTTGTAGCTGGAGAATCGGTACAGACGCGGGGTGTTATCGCCGGGCAGAGTGACAAAGGTCTTGAATTCAAGTTTTGCACCATTTTCTGCACGGGATGTGTTTCCTATATCGGCGATCACATAGAAGTGTTTCGGGTACAGAAGGTCCAACAACTGGCTGGGTGCGCGCTTGTCAATATTTTCCTTCAATATTGCCGCCAGGACTTGATCGCCTTTCACCGTGAGCGGGTGGACGCTTGCCAGTTTGAAAGGCGGTGTCAGCCCGATTTCCTGGGCAAAACTTTCCGCGTACTTTTCCTGGATTTCCCATACGATCAAACCGCGCTGTTCGACCTCAAGGGGGAATACCGGCGGCTCCGCTCCGGATATTGTGCTTTGCTCAAAGGCCGCGGCGAGACGACTCCCTCCGAAGACATTACTTCTGATTTCGGTCAGTATCTGCTTCTCTTCCGCCGAAATCGCCGCCGCATGCAAGTGCGTGAACAGTAACGATAAAGCGCCAACAGTAAGCAGCGCCGCCTTTAGTGTCAGGTCCCGCATATCTCCTCCATGAAGTCGTCAAGCCGACCGCGGCGAGTCAAATAATCGCCTGGAACCGATCAGCCTTGCTAAAAGGTATAGGTGATTGCGGCAAAGCCCTTGAGGACGTAGTCGTCACCGACGATCGGGCTGTCCGAAATATCGTCACCGAGGTATTCCGCATTGATATCCAGCACCAGCCGCCAGTGCTCGGTGATCTCCAGCATGCCGCCGATTCCCCCTTCCAGAGTCACGGTGCTGCCAACATCGTATGCGGGGCGGCCGGGCAAAGCGGCCCAGGAAGGCACGCCGAAGTCGTAATTGGCCAGATCACTGCTCAGCCAGTTCAGCCCGAGCGACGGCCCCCAACTGACATTGCCGGTCTGAAATCCTTTTGACACCCGCAACTCGGCAGTTCCCCCGCCAAAGCGGTCGAGCACATCGTGCTGATAGCGAAAATCCACATCGATTCTATTGGGGCCGTCATACACCAGTCCCACCCCGGCCATCAGCGTGCCGTCACGATCTCCCAGGCCCACAAGAACAGGACTGTCGTTCTCTTCATAGGCGCCGACCCGGTAGGTGGCATTGACCGCGAAACGAAGGGTGTCACTCCCCCAAAGGCCATAGCGCAGGCTGGGGCCCACCCACTGCAAGCGCTCGCCAAAGTAGGTAATGGCAGGAATCACCTGGGTAACGGTGGAGTCTGAGCCTACATAGGGGCTGCTGCGACCTATGACACCGAGGCCGACACCCCACTGCCCCGACTCGCCCAGTACCTCGTAAAGCTCGATATCGACAGATTTGGTCTCGTTAGCTGCCAGGTAGAAACTGGCGCGCTGGAAGCTGGGTGGCCCCTTGGGACGATATCCGTTTGACAGGCCAATCGGCTCTTTCGGTATCCCGATAAAAGTGCGCCCCAGTGCGCGATCGTTATCGCGGTCGGCGTAGACCAACAGCGCGACTGTGCCCGACGGCACGTCTGAAATCCTGTAAATCCCGTCAGCATTGACCGGCAGCCGTATTTCGCTGCGCGGACTGCGGAAATCGCCAAAAGCATCCGAATCGTCGTATACCTGAAATACCAAAGCCCCTTCAGCAGGTGCATTCCCGACTCGCACCTCCAAGTCTGCCCCACTGACATTGCCAATAAACAACAACAAGCAAATGCCACACAGCCTGACAGTCAGGTTTTTCATCTACGCCTCACGCCTTTTTCGGATTTCAACACATCAGTACGCGACCAAACCAGGAATAGATCACCCCCAGATACAGAGACAGGCGACCCGCGGGCCGCCTGTCATTCAAACACTACATTAATGAGCTCTGTGCATGAGGACTCAATCCGGTCGATCCAGATTCATGACCTTTGTCCACGCTTTGACAAAATCATTTACAAACGCCTGATCCGAATCTTCCATCGCGTAGTACTCTGCGACTGCGCGCAGCTCGGAATTGGACCCGAAGATGAGATCTACCGGCGTGGCAGTCCACTTGACCTTGTCGGTCTTGCGGTCCTTGCCCTCGTAGATACCGTCACCCTTGGAGGACTTGGACCATTCAGAATCCATGCTGAGCAGGTTTACGAAAAAGTCATTGGTCAGGGTTCCCGGTTTATCCGTCAGCACCCCCAGCTTGGAGCCGCCCGTGTTCGCACCCAATGCCCGCATGCCGCCCACAAGTACGGTCATTTCTGGCACCGTCAGGGTCAGCAGATCCGCCCGATCTACCAGCATCTCCGTAGGTGAGACAGAATTTCCTTTACCGTAATAATTCCGGAATCCATCTGCCATTGGCTCCAACCAACTGAAAGATTCAACATCGGTCATTTCCACCGTTGCGTCCGTACGCCCCGGCTTGAAAGGCACATGCACATTGTGTCCAGCCTTCTTGGCAGCTTCTTCCACAGCCGCGTTGCCCGCCAGTACGATGGTGTCAGCGAGCGAGACCTGTTTGCCACCAGACAGCGACTTGTTGAAGCTTTGCTGGATGGATTCCAGCTTGCTCAGCACTTTATTGAGCTCTTGCGGATTATTCACCGGCCAATCTTTCTGCGGAGCCAGTCGTATGCGGGCGCCATTGGCGCCGCCGCGCATATCGGAGCCACGAAAAGTGGAGGCAGAGGCCCAGGCGGTCCGCACCAGTTCGGGCACTGTCAGCCCGGACGATAGAATCTCGCCTTTCAGCTTTAACACATCCCGCTCATCCAGTAGCTGGAAATCTGCAGTCGGGAGCGGGTCTTGCCATAACAGGTCTTCTTTAGGAACTTCCGAGCCCAGATAGCGGGCCTTCGGTCCCATATCCCGGTGCGTGAGCTTGAACCAGGCTCTGGCAAACGCATCTTCGAGTTCTTTCGGGTTGTCCTTGAAGCGCTCGGAAATTTTGCGGTAGGCAGGATCTTCCTTCAGCGCCAGGTCCGTCGTCAGCATGATTGGCGCGTGGCGTTTGTCCTTGAGATGCGCATCCGGCACCATGTTGGCGGCATTGGGATCGGTTGGAATCCACACAGTCCCGCCACCGGGCGACTTGGTTTTCTTCCATTCGAACTTGAAGAGATTGTCGAGAAAATTGTGACTCCATTGCGCCGGCGTGATCGTCCACGCGCCTTCCAGTCCACTGGTAAAGGTATCCTCGGCATTACCTTTGCCACATTTGTTTTTCCAGCCGAACCCCTGTTGCTCAATCGGCGCTGCGGCAGGCTCCTTGCCTACACATTCATGCTTGACCGCACCGTGGGTTTTGCCGAACGCGTGTCCTCCGGCAATCAGGGCAACGGTCTCCTCGTCGTTCATGGCCATGCGCCCGAATGACAGGCGAATCTTTTCCGCCGCCAGCTTCGGGTCAAGGCTGCCCCCCGGGCCCTCCGGGTTCACATAGATCAGGCCCATAACGGTGGCGGCCAGTTTCCGATCCAGCTGCTTGCCTTTAAAGCGTTTCTCATAGTCGAGCATCTGGGTTTCTGGCCCCCAGTAGACCAGCTCTGGCTCCCAATCGTCCTCGCGGCCGCCGGCAAAGCCGAAAGTCTTGAATCCCATGGACTCCAGAGACACGTTACCGGTGAGAATCATCAGGTCAGCCCAGGAGATCGACTTGCCGTATTTCTGCTTGATCGGCCACAACAGTCGACGGGCCTTGTCCAGACTCACGTTATCCGGCCAGCTATTGAGCGGATCAAAACGCTGCTGCCCCCCTCCGGCACCGCCACGGCCGTCACCAACACGGTAGGTGCCCGCGGCGTGCCACGCCATACGGATCATCAGCGGTCCATAGTGACCGTAATCCGCCGGCCACCAATCCTGGGAGGTAGTAAGCACTTTCTCGATATCTTTTTTAACCGCGTTCAGGTCAAGGCTATTAAACGCTTTGGCGTAATCGAAATCGTCAGCCATTGGGCTGGAAGATTTGTCGTGATCCCGCAAGGGCGAGAGATCCAGTTGATCCGGCCACCAGAAGCTGTTGGGCTTGGGCTCTCCCGGCATCGGCTTGTCTTGCGCCTGAATCGAAACGCTCGCGGAAAGTGTCGCGATCGTCATTGCGATGGCGGTACACAGCGGAATCGTCTTTTTGAGCATGTCAGTGCCTCCTGCGAGTTTCTCGCTGGTTCATTCTGCATATTGTTGGCTTTGAATATAGGCACTGACACAGCCAACGACGGAGCAAAAGCAATCAACTCGCGCCAACTACGAGGAAGAAGCCGGAAATTTCGGACGCTGCCGTTCTTTCAATAAAGCAAGCAAATCACCCCCATTGGTTTTACTTATTCAAAAACAATGCTTACGGGTGATACCAGAGAGCCCGATTACTACACTAGCCACATACCGTTAACGATATTGCTCCATGTGGTTCACCAGATCCCTTACATCCATCTTGCTGCTTCTCTATATACCGCTTCCGGCAAGCGCGGCCGATGATGCCACCGCTGCCGCACCTATAGCGGTTGAAGCCGTCGTTGCACGTAAACAGACTCTGATTGAGGAAGTACCCGTCACCGGCACCATCAATCCTCTGCGCCAGGCAATGCTCTCGGCGGAAGTTTCCGGGTTGATTGAGGATATTTACGCGGATGTCGGTGACCGCGTTGCTAAAGGCGACCTGCTACTGAAGCTTGACCCGGAGCTCAGCAGTATCCGCCGCGACGCCGCCTTGGCGGAAGTGGCCAGGGTGCGGGAAACCCTGGCAGACAGCCGCCGCCGTCTCGCAGAGCTGCAGAGACTGCTGGGCGACAATCACGTAGCGGAAACAGAGGTGGAAAATCTCGGCTCCGAAGTCCGCGAGCGCACCGCGTTGCTGCAGGCAGCCCAGGTGGAAACCGAGCGCCTGACGGCCCTGCTCCGGCGGCATCAGGTCAATGCGCCCTTCTCGGGTACCGTCAGTCTGCGCGAGGTAGATGTGGGCGAGTGGGTCGAGCCAGGCTCGGCGCTGTTCGAACTGGTAGATACCGATTCCCTGCGTGCGGACTTCCAGGTACCCCAGCGCTACTTCCCGCGTATTCAGCCAGATACCCGAATCCGGGTAACCCTGGACAGTGGCGATACGCTAAATGCCCGGGTGGAACACAAGGTACCTGTTAGTCGCAGTGGCAGCCGCACCTTTGTGTTGCGGACCATCATCGAGGGCAAGGATAAAAAGCGCGCAGCGCTGATTCCCGGCATGTCCGCCTCTGCGGTATTGCAACTGGAAGGTGACCGACAGGGTATCGCCGTACCGCGCGACGCCGTACTGCGCTATCCCGACGGACGCATCACCGTGTGGGTCGCAGCGCCCGGCGGTGACTGGAACCAGGCGGTGGAAGTGAACGAACAGCAGGTAACCACCGGGCTCAGCTTCAATGGCATGATTGAAATCCAGTCCGGGCTCACCGCGGGTCAACGTGTGATAGTGCGCGGCAACGAGAGCCTGCAACCGGCGCAGAAAGTCCTTCTCAAACGCGCACCAACGGCCGTGCGCGCGGGCGGCGGCTGATGTTCGAGCAGATCGTCAGGAACGGCATCCTGGTCACTGTGGCTGTGCTGATCATTGCCATTCTCGGGGTGGTGGCAGCCTTCCGCATCCCGGTGCAGATGATTCCCGATCTGGAGGTGCGCACCATTTCCATCCGCACCAGCTGGCCCGGCGCCACACCGCAGGATATCGAGAAAGAAATCCTGATCGAGCAGGAGGAGTACCTGCGCAATATTCCCTATCTGCAGGAGCTGCAGTCCACCGCCGATCTCGGCTCTGCAGAAATCGAACTGGAATTCCCCTTCGGCGTGGATATCCTCGAGACCCAGATCCGCGTCAACAACGCCCTCACCCAGGTGCCGTCCTACCCGGAAAACGTGGATGAGCCGAGGGTGTATGCCACCTCTTTTTCCTCCAACGCCTTCATGTACTACCGCGTGTCCCCACTACCGGGCAACCCGCGCAATCTGGATATGGACATGTTGCGGGATTATGTGGAGGACAACGTGCGTCCGCGTATGTCCGGTGTGCCCGGCGTGGCCGAGGTGGGTGTGGGCGGTGGGGCCGAGCGCCAGATCCAGATCCGACTGAAGCCGGAACTGCTGACCGAACGCAACCTTACCCTGACGGAAGTACGCGCCGTAATTCGCGCACGCAATCGCGATATTTCGGGCGGTGAGGTGGAGAGCGGCAAGCGCCGGTATCTGCTGCGCACCCTGGGGCGCTTCAAGGACCTGGATGAGCTGCGCGCACTGATCCTGCGCCGCGACGGCGACAGCATCGTGCGCCTCGGCGATGTGGCCGACATCCAGCTGGACCACTTCAAGATCCGCAGCAGCGCCTACGTGAACGGCATGTCGGTCATCTTCCTGTCCATACGCCGGGAGAGCGGCTCCAATGTGATCGACATCAAGCGAGCGATGGAGAAGGAAGTCGAGCAGATCAATCGGGAACTGCTGATTCCCCAGGGCATGCAGCTTTCGCTCACCGCCGATGACGTGGGCTACGTGGAGTCGTCGGTGTTCAATGTGTGGAAGAACCTGCTGCTGGGGGCGCTACTGGCCACAGCCATCATGTACTGGTTTCTGCGCTCATTGCGCGCAACCGCCCTGGGTGTGGTGGGCATTCCCATCTGTACCATCGCCGCGTTTATCGGCCTGTTGATTGCCGGGCGCACCATCAATGTGATCTCCCTCGCGGGTGTCGCTTTCTCTATTGGCATGACTCTGGATAACAGCATCGTAGTGCTGGAGAGTATCGAGCTGGAACGCCGCCGCGGCCTGGACCGTTTGCAGGCGGCCATCAGCGGGGTGAAAAAGGTATGGCCCGCGGTGCTGGCTTCTACCCTCACCACCGTGATGGTGTTTCTGCCGGTGGTGTTTATTGCCGAAGAGGCCGGGCAGCTCTATTCGGATATCGCCATCGCTATTTCCGCCTCCATTCTGGTGTCGATGCTGGTGGCGATTACCGTGATCCCCACCGCCAGCGCGCGTCTCAGGTTTCACGGCACCAGTGCGGACAACATTGAACACAGCCGACTGCGCCACACGGTCATCAGCCGGATTCAGTGGCTGCTGGCCTCCCCCGTCAGGCGTATTTACTGCATCGCCATCACTGTTATCACTAGCCTCGCCATCGTCCTCCTGTTGACCCCGCCCGCGGAATACCTTCCCGAGGGCGAGGAAGCGAAGACCTTTGCCAGCATGAATGCGCCACCGGGCTACAACCTGGCCACCATGAAGGAGATTGGCCTCGAGCTGCAGGCGTATTTCCTGCCGTTTGTGGACCATGATCCGGCGGCTTTCGACAGCGGGGAAGCGGAAGTCCCGGCAATGAAGTTCTTCATTCTCAGTGTGTCCCCGCAGCGCCTGCGCATCATTGCCGAAACCAAGGACCCGCGGCACATCGACGCGTTGATGCGCGCGATAGTACGCAAGTACGAGCGCTATCCCGGCATGCGCGCATTTGCCACCCGCGGTTCCATCATCAGCAGTAATGACGGTGGCACCCGCAGCGTCAACCTGGATATTTCCGGGTCGAATCTCGCCGACCTGTACAAGGTTGCCCGCGCCGCTTACAGCCGCGCCCGGGAAATTTTCGACGACCCGAACATCCAGACCCAGCCCACCAGCCTGTCACTGGCGCAGCCATTGCTGGAGGTAAGGCCAAGGTGGGAGCGCGCCGAGGAAGTGGGTATGAGTGCGGAGGATATCGGCTTTGCCGTCGCGGCACTCACCGACGGCGCTTTCGTCAATGAGTTTTTCCTGGATGACGACAAGATCGATATCTACCTCTACAACCAGCAGGGGCCGGAAGCCACCGTCGAGACACTCGAGCAGATCTTTGTCTACACCCCCACCGGGGCCGTACTGCCGCTGTCGGAACTGGCGCGTATCGAAGAAACCGTGGACACGGCCACTGTGCGCCGAATCGACGGGCGTCGCACCGTCTCCCTGAATATCATTCCGCCCCGCTCCGTTGCCCTGGAAACCGGGGTGGAAACGGTGCGCACGGAGCTCGTGCAGCACCTGCGGGACACCGGCAAAGTGCCGCTTGGTGTCTCCATGGATATCTCCGGCGCCGCCGACCAGCTGGACGCCACCCGCGCATCACTGGGCAGCAACTATCTGGTGGCGCTCGCCATCATTTACCTGCTGATGGTGGCAATCTTCTCGCACTGGGGCTATCCGCTGTTGATCATGACCACCATACCGCTCGGTATTGCCGGCGGTATCGCGGGACTTGCGCTGTTGAACCTCGTGGGGGGCATATTGCGCGGGCTCGGGTTTGAGGGGATCCACCAGCCCTTCGACATGATCTCCATGCTGGGCTTTCTCATCCTGATGGGTACCGTGGTCAACAACCCGATCCTGATCGTGCACCGGGCGATATCCAACCTGAAGGAGGAAGGCATGCCCGCGGTGGAAGCCGTACAGGAGGCGGTGGATTCCCGCTTGCGGCCGATTGCCATTTCCACCATCACCACCATCTGCGGTCTGGCGCCACTGGTTTTTTTACCCGGTGCCGGCACCGAACTTTACCGGGGCGTAGGCGTGATTGTGATGGCCGGGATCATCGGTGCAATGCTGGTTACCCTGACCATGCTACCGGCACTGACGGTATTCGTGCTGGAATGGCACCAGCGACACACAAAATCATCGGTACAGGCGGATAACCCTCCCGGGTCGGTTTAAGCTGTTATGACGCGACTTGTGGAACGGGGACCACTGAAACTGAACCGCCATGCCTGAGGATATACAGAACCTGTCACAGCTCCTGCAGCAGCTGGCGCGCCTGAGCGCGGGGCGTGATCGGATCTACCTGCGTGAGATCCTGCAGGCGGTGGGCGACCGCTCCTTTGCGCCAATCCTGCTGGTGGTCGGCCTGATCCTCTTCTCCCCCCTATCCGGTATCCCGGGTATCCCTACCGTGATGGGTATTCTGACACTGCTGGTCTCGGTGCAGATGCTGATGATGCGACGCCATCTATGGCTACCCGAGTGGCTGTTAAAGAAATCCTTTGCCGCGCCGGGTTTCCACCGGGCCCTGCACTGGCTGCAACGCCCGGCTGCGCTTATCGATCGCTGGCTGCGTCCCCGGCTGCCGGTATTGGTTCAACGCGGGGGAACCTACCTGACAGCAATTCTTTGCACGGCCATCGCAGCAGCCTTGCCCGCCATGGAGATACTCCCCTTCTCCGCCACCATCGCCGGGCTGGCACTCACCGTGTTCGGACTCGCCCTGGTTGCCCAGGATGGGTTGATCGAACTATTCGCCCTTGCCTTGACGGCATTGATTGCCGGGCTCGCCACGCTGGCGTGGGTCTGAATCGAAAAGCCAGTAATACGCCAACCTCAGGCCCCGACGGTGACTTTCTGATCCGGCACACTGACCAGGCGCACATCCCGCTGCGGGAAGGGAATCTCGATACCGTGTTGCTGAAGTGTCTCGAGGATCATCAATAACAGGTCGCCCCCAACCCGGTTGCGCCCGTCATCGATACCCTCCATCCAGAACTCCACAAACATATTCACCCCATTGTCACCAAAACTGTCGATTTCACAGTCGGGGCGCTCTTCAAACGGAACCTCTTTCCCGCTTAACACCTGGGGATGCTTGGCAACTGTTTCCTTGATGATTTCCACCAGCTCACGGACATTGGTGTTATATCCAACACCAAAGTCCACCCGGTAGCGCTGCTTTTTATTTTTGTGAGTCCAGTTGATGAAAGAGTTGGAGACGAACTTTTCATTCGGTACCACTATGTCCTTTCCATCATAGGTCTCTAACGTGGTGGAGCGCATATTGAGTTGGGTTACCAACCCCTTCCGGCCATCCTCCATTTCGATATAGTCGCCAACGGATACCGACCGGTCGAGGATTATGATGATCCCCGAAATAAAATTGGAGGCGATTGTCTGCAAGCCGAAACCAATACCCACACCAACCGCGCCACCGAAAACTGCGAGTGCCGTGAGATTGATACCCATCAGCTGCAGGATCAGCACAGCAATAATAACGAACAGGCCGATTTCAAACAGCTTGGCAACGACTTCACGAGTGCGGAAATCCAGTGTTTCCTGCTTGCGAATGATGGTCTGCCCGGTCGAATTGGATATTCGCCCCAACCAGAATAACAGCGAGCCGAAGATGGCCGTGCGCGCAATCCCGTAGGCTGTCAGGCGAATATTGCCCACCTGTATCGCCATCGAGTCCAGTACCTGCACCACGTCATCCAGGGCGCCGAGTACGTACAGGAACAGTATCGGCATCCCCACCCAGAGAAACAACTTCGCCACCGTGCTATTGCTAATCACCGTGCGAACAAAGGAATGGAATAACAGTACAAGAGCCACCGCCAGCGCAATCTGCAACAACCAGTTGCCGCCGCTGACAAGCGGAACAAACGCCGCAGAAACTTTCAGCAGTAAAATCGCCAGGAGGGGAAACAGCAACTTGCCGCAACGAAACAGCAACAAGCGCAACGGCTGGTTTTCCGGAGAGTCCGGTGGGCTGGCCAGCACCGGTAGAAGTTTCAGAATACGCTGAGACAGAACCCAGGCCAAAAAGTAGACCAGCAGGATAATGACGGCCTGACTGAAAGCTTCCGGGGAAGTGAGAGCAGCCTGCCATTGCTCCCACGCGTTTGCGAGATCGAATTCGGTGTCCATTGTCTATATCCAGATAACTGCCTGTGGATCAGCGTCAGCAAGATGCTCGCCGGCCGGTGCGATCGCGCCGGCCTCAATGGGGCTGGCCGGCGCTCCGGGTTATTTTGGATATTTAAACACGGGCAGAGTCGCCCTTATACCGAACAGTTGGCGCAACCGATCAACGGCCTATCCCTGCCCGCTACTCCACCGGCTCGATATCGGCTGCAGAATATGCATCAGCAGGCAGATCCGAGATATCCGGCTGACGCCTGCGGCGCGTCTTTGCGGGAACCATACCGCGCATGGCTTCCAACTTGCCGAAGCACAGCAGTTTGTCGTAGGGCTCCAGTACTCTCTCTTGCTTGGGGTTTGGAATAATCTTTGCTCCGCGGTATAGCGTCAGCACATTGATATCGTGTTCGTCCAACTGGGTTTCGGCGATCGTTTTCCCCACAAACTTGGATCCTTCAGGGATATAGATTTCGCTCACGCCGTATCCGCGACTGACCGTCAGACGCTGGCGTACATCGATCTCGGGGAAGTCCACCTGGGCGGCGATATATTCGATAACCGCGCCCGCCACATCGAGACCGGTGCAGGTTTCAATGCCCTCGAGCCCCGGCGAAGAGTTCACCTCCAGTATCTGCGGTCCACGACTTCCCTCCAGCATATCGACCCCGGCCACCTGCAATCCCATAATCTGGGTGGCACGCACGGCGGTATCGATATACTCCTGGGGCAAATCCACCGGCTCTGCGATACCGCCACGGTGGACATTACTGCGGAACTCCTGGCCCTGAGCCACCCTGCGCATTGCCGCCACTACGCGATCACCAACCACAAACGCACGGATATCCTTGCCCTTGCTCTCGGCAACGAATTTCTGGATGAGCACATTTTGTTTCTGGGCCTGAAGCAGCTCAATGATGGCTTCCGCCTGCTTGACCGTATCCGCCAACAGGACGCCGATACCCTGGGTGCCCTCGATCAACTTGATCACAACCGGCGCGCCGCCCACCCGGTCAATAGCCGGCAGCACGTCTTTCTTGCTGTGAACGAAGGTGGTCCGGGGAATACCGATCTGATGCCGACTGAGAAGTTGCAAGCTGCGCAGCTTGTCTCGGGAGTTGTTGATACCGTGGGCGGTATTTGCACAAAAGACATCCATTTCCTGAAATTGGCGGACGACGGCAGTACCGTAATAGGTAATGGAGGCACCAATGCGTGGCAGTACCGCATCGAAATCGGCAATCTGCTTTTGCCGATAGTAAAGATCCGGCGCACCGCGCTCCAGGTCGATTGCAAATTTGATGGTATCCAGAACGCTAACATCGTGACCGCGGTTGACCGCGGCTTCCTTCAAACGACGGGTGCTATAGCAGGTTGGTCCTCGGGACAGGATGGCGAGTTTCATAGTGCTTTCCTTGGCCACATAGCGGGTAACGTGCGGTGATTTCTCGACGAGAGCAAGTAGGCCAGATTTTTTTGAGTTAAATTTGCCGGGAGGTTCGTGCAGCACCTCGGCGATTGCAGTTATTTATGATTTTTATCATACGGGGCTCGACCAGCGGGCGGCCACATCTGACAAGGGTAGACCAATAGCCGCCGAACACCAAAAGCGGACAACTGGCACCCGCTTATCCAGTCCAGTCTCTTCACAGTGGGCTTTAGCGCCCCATTACCATCGTCACACCCTCCTCAACTCAAACGAACCGCACCTGCCGGCATGGCTATCTATGCGCTTGCCGTGATAGCAAAAGCCAATTACAGCCATTTAAATCAATAATTTTTATTAAATATGGCAGGCTAATAGCATTTCACCCGTACCCGATAACCCACGCCCCAAAACGCGGGGCAAAATTTCTCTCAGGAGACAAGGAAATACCATGGCTAACTACATCAACAGCGAAATCAAACCGTTCAGCGCCAAGGCCTACCAGTCTGGAGACTTCTTCGACGTGTCCGACGCGGACCTGAAAGGCAAGTGGTCTGTGGTCTTCTTCTACCCGGCGGACTTCACCTTCGTGTGCCCGACGGAGCTGGGCGACCTGGCCGACAACTACGCCGAGTTCCAGAAGCTGGGTGTTGAGATCTACTCCGTCTCTACCGACACCCACTTCACTCACAAGGCCTGGCACGACACTTCCGAGACCATCGGCAAGATCCAGTTCCCGATGATCGGCGACCCCACCGGCACCATCACCCGCAACTTCGGTGTGATGATTGAGGAAGAAGGCATCGCGGACCGCGGCACCTTCGTGATCGATCCGGAAGGCAAGATCCAGATCGTTGAAATCAACGCTGGCGGTATCGGCCGCGACGCCCAGGACCTGCTGCGCAAGATCAAGGCTGCCCAGTACGTTGCCGCCCACCCGGGTGAAGTGTGCCCGGCCAAGTGGAAGGAAGGTGAAGAAACTCTGGCGCCTTCACTGGACCTCGTAGGCAAGATCTAAGAGCAAGTGCATCCCGACTAGGTCAGAGCACTGAACTTGCTGGGAAGGTGCTGATGGCAGGGGCAGCCTTGCGAAACCTTCCGCGAGAGGGACCTCGCGGAAGAGCCCCCATGGATGGGTTCACGGCGTGTTTTGCAAGGCTGCACCTGTCAGCAGCACCGCCACAGGACTAGACAAAGAACCGCAAACTACCGAATACCAGGACACACCGATGTTGGACGCAAACGTAAAGAAACAATTGGACACCTATCTGCAGAATATCGTCACTCCGATCGAGATCAGTGTGTCCGCCGACAGCAGCCCCAAGGCTGTTGAACTGAGCAACCTCGCCAGCGAAATTGCCGGCCTCTCCAGCAAGATCGAACTGAAGCAGGAGAACCGCAAGCGCACCCCGAGCATGGCCATTGCGCCAGCCGGAGAAACCCCGCGTGTAAGCTTCGCCGGCATCCCCATGGGACATGAATTCACCTCCCTGGTTCTCGCCCTGCTGCAAGCCGGCGGCCACCCGTCCAAGGCGGACCCGGAGCTGCAGGAGCAGATCCGCAACATCCAGGGTGAATTCCACTTTGAAACCTATATCTCGCTGTCCTGCCAGAACTGTCCGGACGTGGTGCAGGCGCTGAACCTGATGGCGAAACTGAACCCGAACATCACCCACGAGATGATCGACGGTGCCCTGTTCCAGGAAGAAGTGGACGAGCGCCAGATCATGGCGGTGCCCGCGGTCTACCTCAACGGTGAGTATTTCGGCCAGGGCCGTATGAGCCTCGAAGAAATCGTCGACAAAATCGATACCGGTGCCGATGCGCGCAAGGCGCAAGAATTGAACGAGCGCGAGCCCTACGACGTGCTGGTACTGGGCGGGGGCCCGGCGGGTGCCGCGGCGGCGATCTATGCAGCGCGCAAAGGCATTCGCACCGGTCTCGTGGCCGAGCGCTTCGGCGGTCAGGTCATGGATACCGTGGGTATCGAAAACTTTATCTCGGTGCCCTATACCGAGGGCCCGAAACTGTCCGCTGGCCTGGAGCAGCATGTAAAAGAGTACGGTGTCGACATCATCACCGGTCAGCGTGCTGCGAGCCTTCAGCGGCGGCAGATGATCGAGCTGGAACTGGAAAGCGGCGCCACCCTCGCGAGCAAATCCCTGGTACTCGCCACCGGTGCACGCTGGCGCGAGCTGGGTGTTCCCGGCGAGGCTGAATACCGCACCAAGGGTGTGGCCTACTGCCCGCACTGCGATGGCCCCTTCTTCAAGGGCAAGCACGTGGCTGTGATCGGCGGTGGTAACTCCGGTATCGAAGCCGCTATCGACCTGGCGGGCATCGTAAAGCACGTTACCGTACTGGAGTTCGCCGATACCCTGCGCGCGGATGAAGTGCTGGTTCGCAAGGCGCGCTCTATGGCCAATATCGACATCATCACCAATGCGCAGACCACCGAGGTGCTCGGCGATGGCAGCAAGGTCAATGGCCTTCAGTACATCGATCGGGTCAGCGGCGAGAGTAAACAACTGGAACTGGCGGGCGTCTTCGTACAGATCGGGCTGGTGCCGAATACCGAGTTCCTGAAGGACAGCGGCCTGGAAATGAACCGTATGGGCGAGATCGTGATTGACAGTCGCGGCGCCACCTCCATTCCCGGGGTGTTCGCCGCCGGTGACGCCACTACGGTGCCCTACAAGCAGATTGTTATCTCCATGGGCGCCGGTGCCACCGCCGCGCTGGGTGCCTTTGATCACCTGATCCGTACTTCGGTCAGCGACGAGCCGGCAGAAGCCCTGTCGATGGCCAGCTGATCGCAACACCAGACCCAAACCCGGATGTCGGTTTCCCAGCGGCATCCGGCCCTCCCCGGCGGATACCCCAACCGCCACCACTGGGAAACATCCTCAATGATTGCAGCCGGCGCCAGCCGGCTTTTTTTGTGTATTTCCCCACCCGACGCCCCACCCCAGGTGGCGCTTAAATTCGTCTACGCTTTCTATAGCTAAGTTCTCTAAGAACACCTTCGCCGAACGTTTTCGGCTCGAAAGCGAACGAAAAAGGGAATACTCATGCAGCTTCTTAGGCAAAGTGCATCCGCCGGTTTCACCTTCATGCTTCTGGGCGCCGTCCTCAGCGGACTATGGCTGTCCGGTTGTAGCAATGACAACGGGGGCAAAGCGAATTCAGAGATGAGTCAGAGCGTGACTGCGGCGCCACAAGGCACGGACGCCGCAGGTACCGACGATCAGACCGATGCCGACCGCGCGGATGTGGCAATGAGCGATGAATTGCTGGAAGACCTGGTCACCCGGTCATACCAGTATGTGACGATGTACAACGTCAATAACAAGTTCGCCGCCACCATTGGCGGTTGGAATGCCTGCGATGCAGATACCGAACTCAAGGACCATACAACGCGCGAAATTGCGCGCCCCAACAATGACACTTTGTATATCAGTTGCCTGCTGGACCTGCGCACGGACCCCGTCATTCTCAGGGTCCCCGCCTTTGATACCGACTACGCGTCCCTGATGATCACCGCCTACGATCACTATGTGAATGTTCCCCTGTCCACCCGCGTCGGCGACTTTGAGAAACCGCTGACCCTGCTCATCTACAGCGAGCGCACACAAAACTATGATGGCGAGCCGGTGGAGGGGGTCGATATGGTATTTGAAGCCAGCGGCGACTTTGTCTCTGCGGTATTTCGCGTGATGCCCCACAGCCAGGATAAAGATCGCTTTGCCAAGATCACCGAGCAGATGAAAAGCGTAACGCCGGTAACGCTCAGCACATTTATCGGCAAGCCGGCACTCCCCGCGGAGCCCGTCGATTTTCCGGCCGTGGGTGAAACCGATGTCGCAGTGTTCGGCGACAACCTGTTTGAAGTGATGCAGTTTGTGTTCAACCACACCACCTTCTCTCAGGACAACCCCGAGGACCAGTCCATATTGGCGCTTTACAAGTACTTCGGTATTGAACCGGGGAACACTTTCGATGCCGACAAAGTCGCCAATATCGATAAGGACCGTATCCGGGATATGGCAGAACGCATCCAAAAAGAAACGCTGGCCTCAAGTGCAGATGCAGAAAAAATGGCCCAGTTGCAGCCCAAAATGTTCCAGCCCAAAGGTCAGACTGATCTGGAAACCCTGTTGACCGTGTCGGTATTTGGTCCCATCGGCCTGCCCATGGAAGAAGCGGTCTACCCAAGCGTCAGCACCGCGGATGGCAAACCGATGAATGCCATGCACGATTATGTGCTGCATATGTCTGCAGATGAATTGCCTCCAGCAGGGGCCTTCTGGTCACTGACCCTGTACGACCTGAAGAACGGCTTCTTCATTCCGAACGAAAGAAAAAAGTACAGTGTCGGTGAAAATGCGGGGATGAAGCTGAATGATGACGTCGGTATTTCAATTTATATCGCCAAGGAAAAGCCGGACGGCGTGCCGGAAGAAAACTGGCTGCCGATAGAGCGCAAGGACCTCGACCTGAGCCTCACCATGCGGGTCTACGTACCGGATCTGGAAAAGCTCCCCGGGTGGTCTCCCCCGAAAGTAGAACGGGTTGCCGAGTAACAAGGCCCCCAAAACCCGACCCAACGTCAAAGTGCGCACACTTTGACGTTGCTTTTTTACTTTACTTTTTTTACTTATCTTTACTGGTACCGCGGCCTGCCGCCTGATAATGTTTCCCATCTGAAACTGACAAGTCAGATCTGGTCGATAAATATCCGCGGTCAGCTTTGACGATTAATCCAAATCCGGCTGAAACAGGAGAATTACCCTATGTCGCTCAAGTCCCTTGCGCTGCTGTCCCTACTGGCGCTGCCAGTTACCGCCCTGGCCGACTGGCAACTGGCCGGAGAAGACTCCAGTGTCAATTTTGTTTCCGTCAAGAAATCGACTATTGCGGAAACCCACCACTTTAAAAGCCTGAGCGGCACCATTGCCGATGATGGCAAAGCCAGCCTGACCATCGACCTGGCGAGCGTGGAAACCAATATCCCGATTCGCAACGAGCGCATGCAGAAGATGCTGTTCGATACTGCGCAATTTGCCAAGGCAACCGTTTCCGCACAGGTGGATGCCGACAAGCTGGGCGCCATGAAAGCCGGCCAAACCCAGACTGTTTCCGCAGACGTCACCGTTGATATTCACGGCTCGCAACAAACGGAAAAGGCCCACCTGCAGGTTACGGCCCTGGACGGCAATCGCCTGCTGATCACCTCCACCGCACCGATCATGGTCAATGCGGGCAACTACAAGCTGCTCGAAGGGATCGAAAAACTGCGCCAAGTCGCCGGTCTGGACAGTATCAGTCCCCTCGTGCCGGTATCCGTCAACCTGGTGTTTACCAAGTAGTAAGCAACCTGGTTACTGACCAGAGTCCAGTAACTTCGCAGAAACGCCCTAGAGTCTGAGCCCATGCCCACAGTCCATCATGACGGTCGCGACATTTACTACGAGTGCACCGGCAACGGCCCGGTTGTGGTGCTGTTACACAGCTTTCTCTGCGATGGGGAAATGTGGAACCAGCAGCTTACCGCGCTGGCCGGGAAGTACCGGGTGATTAACGTAGACTTGCGTGGCCATGGCAAATCCAGCGTTGCGGATACGCCACTGGATATTTACGCGATGACGGATGATGTTATCGCGGTGCTGGACAAAGAGCAGGTCACCAGCGCAACCTGGGCGGGGCTCTCGATTGGCGGCATGATCGCATTGCGTGCGGCCCTCACCCACCCCGAGCGGGTGAGCGGCCTGATATTGCTGGACACCCACGCGGGTACCGAAACCCGCTTCAAGATCTTCAAGTACAAAACCATGGTGGCGATCGCCAAACTACTGGGTATCTCACCGCTGTTGCCCACGGTGGCCAAGTTGATGTTTGGCAAACATACCCTGGAATCCCAACCGGGGTTGGTCGAATACTGGAAGAAAAAGTTCGCTGCCATGTCACTGGTGTCGATCGAAAACGTGGCCAATGCCCTGTGCGCACGGGATTCACTGAATCACCGCCTGTCTTCCATCACCCAGCCCGCGCTGGTACTGGTGGGCCATGACGATATCTCGTTGCCACCCGCATGCTCTGAAGCCCTGTCAGCCCGTCTGCCTCATGCCCAGATCAACATCATTCCTCGCGCCGGCCATCTCTCCACACTGGAGCAACCGCAAGCCGTTAACCGGGCCATGCTCGACTACCTGACGGCCTACGCCCAGCGGAAAGACTCGGTAACCGCCTAGCTGGCACAGAACGGGGCCCAGATCCCCCCCTAACCTGCCCCAGCTCTTTCTCATCCCTTCCTGCAGGACAGAGCACGGCCAGCTGGTCGTGTACACCGCTGCGCGCTATACCTCAGGTGTAACAAGGCTTGGCCAAGGGCCTCCGAGATCCGTTAAAATGCCTCGGATTACCCATTATCCGCTGAGACAGGTTCCCCCCATGGCTTCACTTCAAGACCAACTGCTTAAGGCCGGACTGGTCGACAAAAAGACAGCCAAACAGATTGGCAAGGAAAAACGCAAACAGAGCAAAGTGGCCAAGAAGTCTGGTGAAGTCCAGGTGGATGAAGCCAAGCAGGCCGCGGAGGCCGCTCGCGCGGCTAAGATTGCCCGGGACCGGGAACTGAATGCCCAGCGCGAGGCCGCCGCCCGGCAGAAGGCGATTGCCGCCCAAATCAAACAGTTGATCGAGCGCAACAAGCAATCCAAGGGCCCCAAAGGCCAGGACGATATCGCCTACCACTTCACTTTTGAGAAAAAGGTGAAAAAGATCTTTGTCTCCAGTGCGGTACAGGAACACCTCACCGCGGGCCGCCTGCTGATCGTTGGAGAGGGAGACCATTTCGAGCTGGTTCCGCGAGTAGTTGCGGACAAGATCGCCGAGCGCAACCCGGCCATGGTTGTACAACCGCCGGAGAACAATACCGCGGTGGATGAAGACGATCCCTATGCGGACTACGAAATCCCTGATGATCTGATGTGGTAAGCGCGCAGAAATTCGATGACCGATAGTGATCCGGTAATTGCCCAGGTAGAGCGATGGCTGCAGGATGTGGTGGTCGGGCTCAATCTTTGCCCCTTCGCACGCAAGCCCCTGCGCGCGGGACAAATCCGCTTTGTGGTGAGCGACGCCACCAGCGATGAAGTACTGCTCGAGGAACTGCAGGATGAGTTTCAAGTGCTGGATCGAACCTCCATGGAGGAAGTGGAAACCAGCCTGCTGATCCTCCCCACCCACCTGCAGGACTTCCACGATTACAATTTTTTTCTCGAAGAGGCGGAATGGCTGCTGAAGCGCCAGGGCTATGAAGGTATCTACCAGATTGCCAGCTTCCACCCCCACTACCAGTTCGCGGATACGGCACCCGAGGATACGGAAAACCTGACCAACCGCGCCCCCTACCCCATCCTGCACTTGCTGCGCGAAGAGAGCCTGGAGCGCGGCCTGAAAAACTACCCGGACCCGGACAGCATTCCGCGCAATAACATCCTGCGGGTAGAGTCACTCAGTGACGAGGAAAAGAAAGCACTTTTTCCCTACCTGTTTCACTGACCTGCTTACCTGATACCCAGGATTTACGTCTTGGGTGCGTTTCTAGCAGCCATCCAGGTTGTCACGCAACGTGGTAAACGCCTGGAACTGAGTGAAGAAGATCTTTCCCGAAAGCATGTCCAGAAAGCCGCTCTTAGACAGCGAATCCATAACCGGCCCCTTGACTTCGGAGAGGTGGAAACAGATCCCGGAAGCGCGCAGCTGCTCGTTGATAGATTCGAGTGTTTCCAGCGCACTCCAGTCAATTTCATTGATGGCGCTACACATCAGGATCACATGCTTGACTTCGGGCGTTGTAGCGATGTCTCCGTAAATCCGCTCCTCGAGAAACGCTGCGTTGGAAAACATCAGGCTTTCATCCACACGGATTGTCAGAATCTGCGGCAGTGTGCGCACCTGGTGACGCTGGATATTACGGAAATGCTCGGTGCCCTCCACCAGCCCGACTTCCGCGATATGTGGTTTGGACGTCCGGTACAGGAACAGCACGATGGATGCCAGCACCCCGCAGGACACCCCCATTTCCACCCCGAACAGCAGGGTCACTACAATCGTCACCAGTACGGCAAAGAAATCGCTGGGCGAATAACGCCAGGTTTTTCGCAGAATGGAAAAATCTACCAGCGAAAGCACCGCAACAATGATCGTCGCCGCCAGTGTGGCCTTGGGCAGGTAATACAGAAACGGAGTGAGGAACATTGCGGCAAGGGCAATACCAAGTGCGGTAAACACACTGGCCAGCTGGGTCTCTGCGCCCGCATCAAAGTTTACTACCGAGCGGGAAAAACCGCCGGTTACCGGAAAGCCACCGGAAAAACCCGAGGCCATATTGGCGGCCCCCAGGCCGATCAGTTCCTGGTTCATGTCTATTTTCTGGCGACGTTTGGCTGCCAGGGTCTTGCCGACAGAAATCGATTCCACATAGCCAATAATGGAAATCATGATCGCCGGCACCAGCAATTGCTGCACCAGTTCCAGAGAAAAATTCGGCCACACAAGCTGCGGCAGGCCACTGGGAATTTCACCCACCAGCTTGACGCCCTTGCCTTCCAGGTCAAACCCGCTGGCGAGAAAAATGGTCGCGAGTACACCGACCACAGGCGCGGCCTTCACGATTAAGCCGGCGGTATTTTTTGATAGCGACAGGCGCTGCAGAACACGCACTGCACTGCCCCGCGACCAGATCAGGAAGAGAACGACACCGGCACCCAGTGCGAGAGAATACAGATTGATCTGCCCGATACCGGCAAACATGGAATGTGCGAGCTCGGGCAGGTTGTCCCCGTGCGCGGTGACGCCCATCAGATGCTTCAGCTGACTGAACGCAATCAGAATCCCGGACGCGGTGATAAACCCGGAAATGACCGGATGGGAAAGAAAGTTGGCGAGAAACCCGAGGCGCAGTACACCCAGCAGAAACAGGAACAGCCCCGATAGCAGCGCCAGCAGCATCGCCGCCAGCAGGTAGTCGGCGGTGTTCTGGGCCGCGACCTGCCCGAGCGCTGCCGCGCTCATCAGCGAAGCGACTGCCACCGGCCCGACCGACAGGGTTCTGCTACTGCCAAACAGCGCATAGGCAATCAGCGGTGCGATACTCGCATAGAGGCCCACTTCCGCCGGCAACCCGGCCAGCAGTGCATAGGCCAGAGACTGCGGAATCAGCATGATGGTGACGATGACCGCTGCCAGCAGATCCTTCTGCAGGGCACTCAGGGAGTAAGCCGGGAGCCAGGCAGCTGCGGGGAGAAAGCGGGCCAGAGAGCGGCCCGCATCCCTACTGAAGAGTTCTTTCACACACAGAGCTCCTCAGTAGCTCACCAGTACGCCACTGATATCAAATCCGGCCTGCTGCGCGGCCTGGTGAAGTTCCTTTCTGTCGGCACCACTCAGGCAGCGCGCCCCCGCCCACAGGTTACAGGAGCGGTTGCCGGTACGGCAGAATGCATGCACCTTCTTGCCGCTATCGAGCAATTCCGCAAAAGCCAGGCAATGTTGTGGCTGCATCTGACCGCGGGAAAACGGAATGGCCACAAAGGTCATCCCGCCCGCTTGCGCGGCCTTCTCGAGCTCGGCAAACGTCGGCTGCCCTTCCGCTTCCTGTTCCGGGCGGTTGCATACCACGACTTCGATACCTTGCTGGCCCAAAGCAGTAATCTGATCCAGTGTCGGCTCCGCGGATACGGACACCAGGGAATCCAGTTGCTTGCTATCCATCACTTACTCCAACTAATTTTTCCGCTGTGAAATATCTCTCGGTGGTATTGCACTTGTGCAATACCGAAATCACAGCTTGTTGATCGGTACCTTGAGATACACGGTGCCATTCTCTTCTGCCGGCGGCATCTGGCCTGCGCGGATGTTCACCTGGATGGATGGCAAAATGAGTCGCGGCATGTCCAGGGTGGCATCGCGCTCTGTACGCATTTTTACAAACTCATCCTCACTCACACCTTCGTGCAAATGGATGTTGCTACGCTTCTGATCACCAACGGTGGTTTCACACTGGTGCTCGCGGCTGCCATTGGGCGGGTAGTCGTGACACATGAACATGCGGGTTTCCGCGGGCATGGACAGTAACTTCTGCACGGACTGATACAAAGCGCGAGCATCGCCACCAGGGAAGTCGCAGCGTGCGCTGCCCACATCCGGCAGGAACAGGGTATCGCCCACAAACAGCGCATCACCGATCAGCCACGCCATATCCGCCGGGGTGTGACCGGGCACATAGATAACCCGCCCTTCCAGCGCGCCGATCTTGAAGGTATCGCCGTCGTGGAACAGGTGGTCAAACTGCGAGCCGTCCACCAGAAACTCTTTTTCCAGGTTGAACACGTCGCGAAAAATACCCTGAACCTGACGAATGTGGTCACCAATGGCGATCTTGCCGCCGAGCTGCTCGCGCACAAACGGCGCTGCCGACAAGTGGTCCGCATGGGCGTGGGTCTCCAGTACCCACTCGACCGTAAGGTCATTCTCCCGCACGAACTGCACGATCTTTTCCGCGCCTTCTGTGCTGGTGCGGCCCGAGGCCTGGTCAAAGTCGAGAACCGCATCGATCACCGCCGCGGAGCCGCCTGCGCGGTCGTAAACCACATAGCTCCAGGTCTCTGTGGCGGTGTCGAGAAACGGTTGTACAAGTGGGTGACGATCGGCTTCAGTCATAGTCTGCATCCTGGGTACCCCTTCAACAGGCCGCGTTCCGGCCATATAGAACAAATGGGAATATTTAAATAACCAGAACAAATATACTTGTGAACGATATACATTTCAATATAATGTTTTTAACTTAACTGTTCTGCGGAGCTTCCTATGCCGGCCATGCCTGACAACGGCGACATCCAGCTAGACAAGATGCGGGCAGCTGCCGGGGAGGCCTCCCTGCTGCTGCGTTCGCTGGGCAATCAGGATCGCCTGCTACTTCTCTGCCAGCTGTGCGAGGAAGAGCTGTGTGTGGGCGACCTGGAAGAGCGCCTGGACATCCGCCAGCCCAGCCTTTCGCAACAACTGGGTGTGTTGCGCCGGGAGGGCCTGGTAACCACCCGCAGGGAAGGCAAACGGGTGTATTACCGGGTCGCTGACCCGAAGGTTCTCACCCTGCTACAAACTTTGTATCAACTGTATTGCGCGGAGTAACTCGCCACCATGAACATCGACTGGAACGCATTTACCCCCCTGACCGCCCTCGCCGGCGGCCTTCTGATCGGACTTGCCAGCGCATGGCTCATCCTGATGAACGGCCGCATCGCCGGAATCTCCGGCATCCTGGGCGGCCTGCTGAATAACGAACGCGGTCAGCGCGGCTGGCAATTCGCCTTCATCCTGGGGCTGCTGGCCGGGCCCGCCATCTGGGGAATATTCCACGCCCTCCCCGCGATCGAGATCCGCGCCAGCTATCCGGTACTGATCGCTGCCGGCCTGCTAGTGGGTATCGGTACGCGTTACGCTGCCGGCTGCACCAGCGGGCACGGTGTTTGCGGTCTTTCGCGCCTGTCGCCCCGGTCACTGGCCGCCACCATGACCTTTATGTTTGGTGGCTTCGCCACTGTGTATGTCGTCCGCCACCTGCTGGGAGCCTGAAGCAATGAATAAAGTCACTCTTTCCGCCTTTGTTTCCGGTTTGATTTTCAGCTTCGGCCTGCTGCTGTCCGGCATGGCCAACCCGGAAAAAGTCCTCGGTTTTCTCGACCTGTTCGGCGCCTGGGACCCATCCCTGGCCCTGGTCATGGGCGGCGCCATCGCCGTGGGGCTACCCGCTTTTACGCTGGCGAAAAAACGTCAGACTGCCGTTCTCGGAGGTGAAATCAACCTGCCTACCAAGCGCGAGCTCGACAAACGCCTGTTGCTTGGCAGCCTGGTTTTCGGCATTGGCTGGGGGCTCGCGGGCTTCTGTCCAGGCCCGGGCATTGTGGCAACCGGCGCCGCAGAAGCCGGTGCGCTGGTTTTCACTCTGGCGATGGTGACCGGCATGCTCGTATTCCGCGGGTTTGAAAATCGAAACCGGGCGGCCAGCTAAGCGGAGCGAACATACGGCACGGAATCCGCTGTCACTGGCGGAGCCCGCATTGCACCAGCTATCCTGTTGAGGTCTACCCTGCCCCCGACCTCAAACAGCACAAGCAATGCGGGTTAAAAACTTCTTTCCCAACTGGCTGACAAGTTACCAGCGCCAGTGGCTGCCAGCAGACCTCACAGCAGCTCTGGTGTCCGGTATGTTACTGGTGCCTCAGGGGCTGGCCTATGCACTGCTCGCCGGCCTGCCGCCCCATGTGGGCCTTTACGCGAGTCTGCTCCCCCTGATTGCCTACGCTACCTTCGGCAGTAGCAGCGCCATGTCCGTGGGGCCTGCGGCCGTCCTTTCCCTGATGACCGTGTCGGCCCTGTCGTCACTGGCGGCCATCGGCAGCCCTGCCTATATCGCCGCTGCGATCATGCTCACCCTGCTCAGCGGCCTTTTCCTTTTCCTGATGGGGCTGTTCAAGCTGGGCGCACTTTCCAATCTGTTGAGCCACCCCGTCATCAGTGGTTTTGTCTCTGGTGCCGCCGCACTGATCATCGTCGGCCAGCTGCCCGCCATCCTCGGCATTGAGGCGGAGGGGGACACGGCTTCGGTGAAGCTGTTTCACGTGCTGGAGAACCTGCCACAGGCGCACTTACCTACCATGGCATTCGGTGTCGCCACGGCGGCCATATTGATTTTCAGTCGCCTGTGGCTGCCGATGCTGCTGTTCCGACTGGGCACACCGAAACAGATCGCACGCCTCGCCGCTCGGCTGATGCCCATGTTATTGGTGCTCTGTGCAATTGCTCTGGTGCACTGGCTCAAGCTCGGCGACAAGCTCGCCATCGTCGGTGAGATTCCCGCCGGGCTGCCGAAGTTGTCGCTACCGGATTTCCGCTGGGCCATGATCTACCAGCTATTGCTGCCAGCGCTGATTATTGCGCTGCTCGGGTTTGTGGAAAGCCACTCCATTGCCCAGGCGCTGGCAGCCCGGCGCGGTGAACGTCTCAATGCGGACGGCGAATTGCTGGGTTTGGGTGCAGCGAACATCACCAGCGCACTTTCCGGCGGCCTGCCCGTGGCCGGGAGTTTTTCCCGCACAGCGGTCAATGCCGAGGCCGGGGCCAAGTCACCACTGGCCGGGGTATTGTCGGCCCTGCTGATGATCCCGATCCTGCTGTATCTCACCGGACTGTTCAGTGAGCTGCCACTGACCGTACTCGCAGCCATCATCATCGTTGCCGCCGCCAGCCTGTTTGACTTTAAAGGCTTCGTGCACAACTGGCGTTACGACCGAACCGACGGTATCGCCATGCTGTGCACCTTTGCCGGCGTTCTGTTGTTTGGCGTGGAAGTGGGCATTGCACTGGGAATAGGGCTTTCCTTCGCTACCTTGATCTGGCGCAGCAGCCGCCCGCATATTGCTGTGGTTGGCCGTATGCCAGGCACCGAACACTTCCGCAATGTGGTGCGCTACGATGTGGAAACACAGAAGAACCTGCTGTTCCTGCGTATCGATGAAAGCCTGTTTTTCAGCAATATCAGCGCCGTGGAAGACCGCCTGCTGAGCGAGTTGAAACGCCATCCGGACACCCGCGAGCTGGTGTTGATCCTCTCTTCCGTGAGCCGCATTGACGGCACCGCTCTGGAGCGTCTGCAACAGATCAACAAGGACCTCAGAAACCGCGATATTCGCCTGCATCTGTCGGAAGTCAAAGGCCCGGTGCTGGATCGTCTGAGCCGCTCCAAGCTTCTCGAGCACCTCACCGGTCGAGTATTTCTGTCCTCTTACATCGCAGAACTGGCCTTGCAACGGGAGGCCGAAGATCCCCCCGCAGCCACCGATAGCGTATAAAAGACCTGTACCCGCCCCCTCAATACTGGCAATATATCCAGTATTTTTCAGGCAGTGCAGAGTTTTCATGTCAGGTGACGAGTCCCATCTCACGGATGAGCAAAAGGCCATCGCCAACCATCCCGGCGGTCATGCAAAAATCATTGCGGTAGCCGGGTCCGGCAAGACCACCGCCCTGCTCCACTACATCAAAAACCGGCTGGGAGCAGGCATTGCGCCGCAGGACATGCTGGTACTGATGTACAACCGGAGTGCCAAAGAGGACTTCAGCCAGCGCCTCAAGGCCCTGTGTGGAAACAGGGTCCCCGCGGTGAATACCTTTCACAGTATTGGCTACCGCCTGTATCAGCGCATGATTGCCCGCGGACACCTGGCCCCGGTCAACCTCAGCCCGCTGCCGCAATCACTGGTACAGCTGCAGATCTGGAAAGCGATTGAAGCCTGCGCGCCGCCCGATGAACTCGAAGATATCCGCGCGCGCAAGCAATCGGAGACTGAGGCCGCAGAGTTTTTTGTCGATTACACCAAAACCATTCTTACCGGTGACCTGAGCGCGTTTCAGCAACTCAAGCTGGGCGACGAATATCTGTATTTTCTGAAGGTATTCCGTCATTTCGAGGACTGGCGGCGCGAACAGAAAGCGGTGACCTACGCGGACCTCATTTACGACCCTGCGATACTGTTTAGCATGCGGCCAGAAGTTGCCGAAGAATACGGCAGCTGCTACCAGGATATCCTGGTGGATGAATACCAGGATATCAATGCGGTGCAGCACTACCTGCTGCGCGTCCTGTACGGAAAATCCGGTAACGTAATCGCCATCGGTGACCCGGATCAGACCATCTACGAGTGGCGCGGGTCGCGCCCGGAATTTCTGTTGCGCCTGTTCGATGGGGACTTCCCGACCTCCAACACCTATCAACTGAGCCGCACTTTTCGCTACGGGCACAGCCTGTCCCTGGCTGCCAACCACTTCATTCACAACAACCGCGAGCGCGCGGACGTGTTCTGTCTTTCCGGCAGACCCGATGCAGAGACCCAGCTGCATCAGGTAAGCACCGGCAATGAGGGCAAGTGGCTGGTGGATCATGTACGCCGCTGCCAGAAGCAGGGGCTTCCCCTCGGCGAAATCGCCATACTGGTCCGCCTCTGGTCACTGGCGGCCCCCCTGGAGCTGGCGCTGCTGGCAAACAACATTCCCTACCGCTCCGGTAACCGCAATACGGTACTCTCCCGCCGCGAATTGCGCCCGCTGTTCTGGAGCCTGAATATTGCCGCGGGCCGATTTGCCGAGCAGACTGCAAAGCGTCGCGCACAGGGCCTCTATGAGTGGCTCACCGCCCCGCATATTCGCATCGCCCGCGCGGTACTCGAGCCTGTGTGTGAACGACTCAGCCAGTACAGCAGCGGATGGGGCAAACAGTTACTTAAACTGATTCCCGAATCCCTCAGCCAGCCGCAAATCAAGCGCCTGCGCCAGCGCGCGGAACTGTTACAGCAGGTGGAAAAGTGGCGCGGCCATGGCGGTGAACTGGTGCGCCGCCAGCTGGGAGAGCTGGATTACCTGAGCGGTATTGGCGACGACGCATTCAATCGCCAGCAGGCCGAAGAAAAGCAACAGACCATCCTCGCGTTTTGCCAGTATCTGGATCAGCTGCACCAACCCCCGAGGGAAACCCTCGAACACCTGCAACAGCTGCAGCAACAACATCGCAGCCGGGATCAATCCACGAGTAACGACGAGGATACCGGGCCTGCTGAAGCCATCCAGATCACCACCATGCACCAGGCCAAGGGGCTGGAATGGGATCAGGTAATCATTCCGGCCCTGACCGTACACAACATGCCCTACCAACCGCAGCGCGACTTTTCCACGCCCGCCTCGACGGAGAGCGAACGCCGCCTGATGTACGTGGCAATGACCCGGGCGAAAAAGCAGTTGTACCTGCTGACCCCGGCACAGGAAGCCGATAAAGGCAAGGTAACGAGCAGTGATTCGGAACAGAAACCGTCGCTGTTTCTGGATGAAATGCACCTTTCACTCAGCAACCTGCTGGGCGAGACACTGCGAACCCGCCCGGACAATATCACCACCCGGGTGCCGATAACCCGGCTTGCCCTCAGGTACCTGGCTGCCTGCGATTACAATCCGGATATCAATGCACCGCAGGCAGTGCAGAAAAAACCGCAGCTGGGAGAAAGTATTCGCCACCAGAAGCTGGGCTATGGGCGGGTAATCAAATGGGAGGATGAGCGGGTGGAAATTCTGTTCAGCGACCGCAAAACACGCCGCTTTGATTGGGAAAAACTCAGCCAATTCCTGATGTGAGGGGTGAACGGCTAAAGAAGGTAAACGCGCAGCTCCGGGGCTGCGCTGGCCATCAGGAAGACTTACTCCCCCCCGGAGCCCCGGGCAAACTGCTGGCTTACATCAAAAAACAGCGGATATTCTTCACCAGACTCGGGGTCGCGCACCTGCATTTTGTCGTAGATTCCCTGCTTGTCATACACGATGGACTGATCGAGTACCTGCAGGCCTTTCAAACGTACGAAGCCCCGCAATTCAGAGGTGCTGATGGTAAGGAAAGCACTCTCCTGGGATTTGCCGTCGCCGCTGTTTTCGATGGAGGTCATCAACCCCTCCACCATATAGCGGTGTTGGTCCTCGCGTTCAAACTCGCCCGCCTGTCCACTGCACACGACCCCAATCATATGCGCTTCCAGGCTCATGTAATTGGTCTTCAGTACCCGGTCGACGTTGTGCAGGCAATTGTCAAAATCCGCCTGCTCCACCGAGCTGTAGGCTTCCGGTAAACCTTCCAGCTTCATCCCGCCATAGGGATTATATTCTGGAGATTGCACGTAGGCCTTGCGCAGGCGGTCAAAGTCCAGGGTAAAACTCAGCTGATAAGCTTCTCGTAGCAGTTGCCGGTATTCGCTCTGGTTTTGCTGACGCAGAGCCCCATCGCTGTCGGTATCCTGGGTAACAGTGCCACTACAGGCAGCGAGCGCCGCGCACAGACCAATCGCCAGCCCGCGCTGGATGTTTCCGCGGAGGGTAAAATACGTTTCAGGACGGAGTATTGCCATTGCTTGCTTCCGTTGCCGGTTTGACCCGGATTCCAAATAAACTTTTTTGTTGGGCTTCCACCAGCTGGGTCCGCGGACGGAGAAAATCCCGCAATTTTTCCCGCTCCCACATCGCATCCTGGTAACCCAACTCCATCAGTTCGCCCAAGTAAGGCTGTTCAAACAGGAGATAGCTGGCCGCAGAAGCCCCGCCACCAGAAGTCGTGGCACCGGTGGAGCGGAACAGCCAGCGCAGTGCCGGCGGCAGGTAACGCACCTTGCGTCCCGCAATTCGATCCAGACTCTGGCTCGGTTCAATCACTGCCGACTCCACAGCGCGCAAAGGCGCCAGCTCCGGCAGGAGTTTTTCGTCCACCGAGTCCAGTAGCAGATTCACCCTGTCGAGGTGCTCGAGGTCCCCTTCAAGGCTGTCGATAAATGCTGCGTTGAACAGCTGACCGCCAATTTGCGCCAGCGATGGGGAATGCTTTGCCACCGTGCGCCGCTTCCCCCAGTGTACCGGGGAGCGGTTGTCCGAGACACCCACCACAAACACACGGCTTGCGCCCAGGTGCAATGCCGGGCTGATCGGCGCCAACTGTCGCACGGCGCCATCGCCAAAATATTCGTCGCCAATTTTAACCGAAGGGAACAGCGTGGGAATCGCGGCCGAAGCCATCAGGTGCTCCACCGTAAGCTCGGTTCGCTCGCCGCATCGCCGGAAACGCCGCCACTCTTTCAGGTCTTCACTACCCTGAAAAAAGCTGACCGACTCGCCCTGGTTGTAGGACATAGCGCTGATGCTGACCGCACGCAGGCGCCCCTCATCGATATTGCGCTGGATATTGCCAAACGGCACCACCTCCGTAACCAGCTCTCGCAGTGGAAGATTATCCAGAAGCGCGAGAGGCTTGCGGCGCGCAACACCGTGGTTAAAAAAGGATCGCGAGATGGTAAAGATATTCCCGAGCAGGCTGCTCAAGTTGCTGCGATAGATCTGATCGACGGTAAGGCCCAGCCACAGGTCGTAAAGACGCGCCACCGCCTCCTTGAAGGTCCCGGTATGCGTGGCCAGCACCAGCGCATTCACGGCCCCGGCTGATGTGCCACAAATGATCTTGAATGGATGAGGCTCGGAATCCGGCGTCAGCTCCGCCAGCGCTTTCAGCACACCCACCTGGTAAGCCGCACGGGCGCCACCGCCGGAAAGCACGAGCGCGCCGGCGTTGTGAGATTGGGGAGGGGGCGGGATATTCACCGACAAAGCTTGCTACCAGATCGACAAAACCAGGGATATTTTTTCCAATCTGCCCATATCTCGAGCGATCTATCCCATGGGAAATTATTTTGGCCATAGGGCACTGTGGTTCAGCATAGCAGGCAACAGGCGCGCCTGACACCGAGGTCATGGCAAGGCTGCGTGCAATTTCACAGTTTTGACCACAATCGCGTTATCGGGTCATATCCACTACGTAACGCCCTATGCCGTGGCCCCGATGCAGTCGCGCGAGAAATTCCGGCGCCTGATCCAGGGAGATGTCCTCGGCAATCTTCTGCAGCTGCTCGCCGATATACCAGTCTCCCGCGAGCTTCTCCCATACCTCGGTCTTCTTTGGCAAGGGGAGCTCCACACTGTCCACACCCAAAAGGCTGATACCGCGGAGAATAAAGGGAAATACATTGGCCTGAAACTGCGCGCCCGAAGCCATACCGCACGCGGCAACACCGCCGCCGTACTTGAGGCACTTGATGACATTGAACAGGGTTTCCCCACCCACTGAATCCACCGCCCATGCCCACAGAGGCTTGGCAATGGCCTTGTCCGCAAACGGTGCCAGGGTTTCCCGGTCGAGGACTTTCCAGGCTCCCAGACTGGTGAGGAATTCCGCTGACTCCAGCTTGCCGGTCACCGCAGCCACCTTGAAGCCGAGCTTCGCCAACAGTGCCACGGCGATGGAACCCACGCCGCCAGTAGCGCCGGTGACCAGTACCTCGCCGTCCGCAGGCCGGGCACCGGCTTCAAGCAGCTTCTCGACACACAGTCCTGCGGTCAGTCCCGCAGTCCCCAGGGTCATGGCCTCGCGCGCGGTGAGCCCTTCCGGCAGGCGCGCCACCCATTCGACTGGCGTGGCAATCCGCTCGGCAAGGCCGCCGGAAGTATTCATCCCCAGGTCATAACCGGTTACCAGCACCCTGTCGCCGGGGGCAAAGGTACCGCTTTCATCGGAGATCACCGTACCCGCCGCATCAATACCCGGGGTATGCGGGTATTCCCGGGTAACTGCACGATTACCAAACGCCGACAGCGCATCCTTGTAATTCAATGAAGAATGGGTGACAGCGATAGCAACCGGATAATCCGGCAGCTGGGATACAAGACGATCAACGATTACCTGATCGTATTTCCCCGCAGCCACCTCCTCTACCAGCATCGCGCGAAAAGTATTGCCAGCCATAACAATTCCCTTAACCGATCCGAGCATACTGATGCCGGTCTATCCGCGAGCCGCACCCAAAAAAAGCACGGCCCCGCTCCTGAACGAATTCCTGAGAGAGCCCCCCGAAAGACGCCCTATTTTCACTGTGCCTGATGACGCCAGGCGGCGAGACGGGATAACAAACGGGACAGCGCCCCCTCTATCCCTGCCTGCGCAGCAAAACCAATTTTCTTGGCGATATTCTGGCGCTCTTTGTACTCGACCTGGAACAGGTCCGAGTTCTCCGCGCGCGCGGTGAGATACTCATCCGATGTCTTGATCTCATCGATAAGCGCGAGGTCCAGGGCACGCTGACCGAACCATACTTCCCCGGTAGCCACTTTGCCGATATCCAGCTGCGGGCGATACTCCGATACAAAGTGCTGAAACAGCGTATGGATTTCCTCCAGATCACTCTGGAATTTCTCTTTTCCTTCCGGCGTATTTTCCCCGAACATGGTCACTGTGCGCTTGTATTCACCGGCGGTAAACAGCTCGAAATCCACGTCATTTCTCTGCAGCAGGCGGTGGAAGTTCGGCAACTGTGCAACAACACCGATCGACCCGAGCATTGCAAACGGTGCTGCCAGAATACGATCCGCCACACAGGCCATCATGTAACCGCCACTGGCCGCCACCTTGTCTACGACGATGGTCAGTTTGACGCCAGCACTGCGTACCCGCGCCAGCTGGCTGGCCGCGAGGCCGTAGTTTGCGACCATCCCCCCGGGGCTCTCCAGACACACAACCACCTCATCGCCCTTTTCCGCGATCTGCAAAATTGCAGTGATTTCTTCGCGCAGGTTGGTCAAGGCACTGGCCTTGATATCCCCGTCAAAATGCACCACAAACAGACGCTTGCGTGCATCCGCCTGCGCTCCAGTTGCCACAACGGGCTCATCTGCAGTTGCATCGCTCACCTCCCCGCTGACACCGGCCTCTGCATCTGCCTCGGCCTGCTCCGCCGCTTTCACTTCGCGGCTCTCGTTCGCGCCAGTTTTTTTCGCTTCTTCCTTGCGCGCTTTGGCCGCCGCTTTCAGTTCTGCTTTGCGCTTTTTCGCATTCGCCTTGGCTTCCGCTTTCTTGTCTTTTTCCTGCTGCTTTCTGCGCTCGTTGTAATCGGCATGGTCCATCACCGCCTCGAGCAAGGTTTCTTTCATTTCCTCAAAGCGGTCATTCAAACGGGTTACGGCAATATGACCGGGCTGCCGATCCTTGGTGTGTGCCCGATTGGCAACGATGATTCCGATTACCACCAACAGTGCCACCACAACAGTGACCACCTTCGCCAGAAACAGGCCGTACTCACTCAAAAATTCCACTCAACCCCCAATTACTATCGGTTCTTTTAACTGCTATCGGTTCTTGCAACTGCCTGTCTGGCTCTACTGCCACTCGTTCAACGCCGAACGCGCCTGCTGATTTAGCGGGCGCGCAAGCAGCCCTGTATGACTGATCCGCACCTCGTATACAGCACCGTCTTCCATAGGCAAGAAAGTAGCACTGCCATAGACCGCGTCCACAATCGGCAGCCGGTTATCCATATTGCGCAAAGTGCTCCATACGTCGACCACATGGCCGCTTTCATCCAGGGCGTATACGGAGCGCTCCTTGTTGCGCTCGTCCTGCAACGTAAGATAGCGCCCGCTCAGGCGGTCCAATCGATAAGCCGGCTCGATGCCCCAACGCGCAAGAGCGCCTTTCCACTTCAACATCCTGGCATCCAGCTGCCACTGGTCTCCATAGAGTTCAAACTCCTTGGAAATACCGTCGTCATCGGCAAATTTCACCATGAAGTGCTGATCGCCAAGGCGCTCGAAGGAAACCGTACCGACGCTGTGCTCTTCCGCCAGGTTGCGATAACTGTAGACATCGAGCGCCACCAGCACGATCAGTAACGCCCCTGCCAATAGCAACAGGCCGACGGTGCCTCGCAGAAAACCCAACAACCAGCTGCCTTTAAGCAGTACCTTGCCGCCCCAAAACACCAGTAACAGAGCGACAAAGGCGATCAGAAATGTAATCGCGATATACATTATCTTGTTCCTTGCCTAATAATTATTCAGCCAAGGGCAATAGCGCCCTTCACCCTTTTTGTTCGATAAATGTTCGTATCAATTGTCCCGAGAGGGTTTCTGCCGGAGGAATGGTTGCCGGGACTTCATTGCGATGGAACCAGCGCGCCTCGGAAATTTCCTCCTGATCAGGCACCAGAGTGCCGCCCACGGCCTCTACCAGGAAACCGATCATCAGCTGTCCGGGAAATGGCCAGGACTGGCTGCCCACATAACGCGCACGTCCGGTTTCAAGCCCGACTTCTTCAAGCACTTCGCGCGCGAGTGCCTGTTCCGCGTTTTCACCCGGCTCGATAAAGCCTGCCAGCGCAGTGTGCAGTGCCTGGCGATGCCTGGCATGTCGCGCCAGCAGACACTCGTCTCCGCGCGTCACCAGCATGATGACACAGGGCGAGATACGGGGGTACACCGCCAGCGTGCAGTGATCGCACACCCTTGCGCGGTCCCGCGAGTGGTACACGGTGCGAAGACCACAGCGCCCACAGAACTGGTGGTCCAGATCCCAATTCACAATCTGCATCGCGCGGCCAACCAGGAAAAACACCGACTCCTCGACGACGCCCAACAGGCTGCGTAGGCTGCGCCACTCGCAGCCGGGAAAATCCAGGCGAATCGGCAGATAATGCACGCCACAGCTGTCGCCCCGCCACTCTCCCAGGTAGTGGCTGGCAACTTTATCTTTAACCGCAGGGGGAAACTGTACGGGGAGGGAAGCGTGAATGGGCCCCTGGGCCGAGCAAAGCACTTCGCCACTGGACACAACGATGTGCTGCTGAAATTCCGGGTGCGGCAATACACACCCGGCGGGACTGAAATCTGTCATAGAAAACTAAAGCTCGCCGGATCACGGCCCCAAGACTGCACCATGGGCCTGAATCAGGCAACCTCCACCGGATACCCGAGCGCCTCGAGGCTCTCGACAGCCAGGTCCAGAGATTGCTTGTCCGCATCCCGGTGGAGCTTCACTTCACCGAGGTAGTATTCAAGACTGATTATCGCGTCGGCGAATATTTCCAGCGACTGCTCGACGGCGGGCGCGACGTTTTTCTGATCGATCACCGCGTCGACAAAATGCACCAGCCGCTCAACCACGGCGGCGGCGCGCGAAAGGCTCAGCACAACCAGCCCGCCGCGCACACTGTTGAGTGTGGTGGAGACATTGCGAATATGGCCATGATCAAAGCCGGAATCCGCATAAGAGGCCAGCGCACGTTTGATCAAAGAGAGGCCCGCCTCCGCTTCTTTCAGTACGGCGAGCTCAGCCTCCGCGAGCTGACTGCGCTCCAGTGCGATATCCGCCTGTCCGGTTTCGTCCAGTTCGATACAGGAACTCTGACGCAGGGCACGAATGGTGCTGTCGACAGTCAGGATCTGGTTGGTGAGTTGCTGCAGGGCATTATCCGCTGAACGTCCACCGGCCAAGGCACAGCTTTGGTAAGCGTTGAGGGAACCGGCCAGGTTTTCACCGATTCTGCGGAAATTGAGCAGTACCAGGGTATTGGCGATTCGGCGCAGGGTTTCCACCATGCCGTCCTCACCATCCAGGCCAGTCACTCCGATCATTTCGGCGTCATCCAGCATACGCCGGACCCCGGACAACTCTTCGTCCAGGGCATTGGCAACGGCCGCAATGGCGGTAGCACCGGGCCCACCCAGACTGGCACGATCGCGTTCCAGCTCCGGCTCGCGGTATGGGAGAGGCTTCACGCCAAAAACCTGCAGCATCTTTTCACCCTGCCCGGCCAGAGCCAGCCAGTACAGACACTCTTTGACCAGCACCGGCGGCGCGGCCTGGTCCAGCGCGGCGTCGCCATCGCGCGTAATGTTACGCAATCGGCGATCCAGCATACTAAAGACCATTACCCGCTGACGGTTCACCAGCATTTCACTGGAAGCCATGGCAGTGATCGCCGCACTTGCAACGGTCCATAGCTTACCGTTCGGCCGACCGGCGCAGACACTAGCGATACGCTGCAGCGCACGGGCCATCATGGTGTACGCCGGTCCCCGTGGCTTGCCCTTGAGCAAGGCCAGCAGACCAACCTGGTACATGTGCCGGAAGCGCCGCACAAAGGTCTTCAGATCTTCCGACATCACCGCGGAAGAGACTGCACCCGGCACGTTGGCATCCAGTCGGCAGCGCAAGAAATGACTCTCGGGCACTGGCGCCTGGGCGCGGGCCAGCCGCAGGTTATTAATATAGGGAACCAGCAGTTCCGGACGCGGTGCGGCCCGGTTTTGAACAAAATCCAGATAGCGGGTCAGCACATAAAATGCGGTGCCCACCCCTTCCAACAACTCCTGGGGGGATTGCTGCCGGTCCTGCAGCAGGTCGCCCATAGCCGTCAGCATTTCCTGGGCGAGGAGCTCTGCCGCGGTCAGCTGGACCATCTGCAGGACGCCACTCACTTGCCTCAGCGCCTGAATACAATTCTCCAGAGCCGGCTTATCCGTGTGGTCAGCCGCGAACTGATCCAGATAGCTCGTCGCTCCCTCGATACTCGTAACCAGCTCTTCTTTTACCAGACTGACAGAAGTCAGGTTGATCTCGCGCAATTCACTCATTGCCTACACCACTGCAATCTTTATTGAATTATTCCTGCCCGGTGCCACTACCATTCCTCCATATAGTGACTTTCCTCCCCTGCCCGCGCTGTGCGTCGGGAAACAATCGGGGCAGAAAAGCAATTTATACCAAACCGCACGATAGTCCACCTTTAACCACCTCATTTCCATCGAACAATCGACAAAACCGGGGCACAGGCTCGACAACCGGTAAAACCAATTGAATTTTTCACGGGAAATGGGTAGGTTTCCGAACGCCTCGTCCTGCCCAAGTACGGGGCCTACGGGGAAATAAGGAAGTAGTAATAAATATGAACGCGCTCAACGACACCATGCCAAGAGCAGATGGCGGCATCGGCCGGGCTTTTACCGATAACTTTCTAGGTGAAGCACCCGATTGGTACAAGCTTACCATTGCCGTATTTTTGATCATCAATCCGATCTTGCTTTACGCCACCTCGCCGTTTATTACTGGCTGGGTATTGATTGGCGAATTCATTTTCACTCTCGCCATGGCGCTCAAGTGCTACCCATTACAACCCGGCGGCCTGCTCGCGATTGAGGCGGTGCTACTGGGTATGACCAGCAGCGACTCGGTTTTCCGGGAAGTCACCGATAATATCCAGGTAATCCTGCTGCTGATGTTCATGGTTGCAGGTATTTACTTCATGAAAAGCCTGCTGCTGTACGTGTTCACCAAATTGCTGATCATGGTGCGCTCCAAAACCACGCTCTCCCTGCTGTTTTGTGGAGTATCCGCAATTCTTTCCGCATTCCTCGACGCATTGACCGTGACTGCAGTCCTCATCAGTGTCGCCGTTGGGTTTTACGCGGTGTATCACAAGGTAGCGTCCAACCGGCAGCCACATCACGAACACGATCACTCAAAAGATGATGAAGTGGTGGAATATCACCGCTCCGACCTCGACCAGTTCCGCGCATTTCTGCGCAGCCTGATTATGCACGGCGCTGTCGGCACAGCCCTCGGCGGTGTCTGCACCCTGGTGGGCGAGCCCCAGAACCTGCTTATCGCAGAAAAAGCCGGCTGGGACTTCGTTCAGTTTTTCGTCAACATGGCACCGGTCACCATGCCTGCATTTGCCGCGGGCCTGATTACCTGCGTCCTGCTGGAAAAAATGGGCATCTGTGGTTACGGAGCCAAGCTCCCCGACGCGGTGCGCGATGTGCTGGCCAACTTCGCTCGTGAGCAAGAAGAGAAACGCACCCAGCGGGATATTGTTGAGCTGTGGGTTCAGGGTATTGTCGCTGCACTACTGGTGCTGTCCCTCGCCTTTCACGTGGCGGAAGTCGGCATTATCGGCCTGATGGTTATCGTATTACTGACTTCTTTTAACGGCGTTATCCAGGAAGCGCGTATTGGCCACGCATTTGAAGAGGCATTGCCGTTTACCGCACTCCTGGTTGTGTTTTTTGCCATCGTTGCCGTCATTCATGAACAGCACCTGTTTGAGCCAGTCACCCACTTTGTGCTCAGCCTCGAGCCAGAACAACAACCGGGCATGCTGTTCCTGGCCAATGGCCTGCTCTCCATGATCAGCGACAATGTGTTTGTGGCAACGGTTTATATCAACGAGGTCAAAACGGCGCTGACCGCTGGCGATATTACCCGCGAGCACTTCGATAAGCTGGCCATCGCCATCAACACCGGCACCAACCTGCCGAGCGTCGCCACCCCGAATGGACAGGCTGCGTTCCTGTTCCTGCTCACCTCCGCTCTGGCACCGCTGATCCGACTATCCTACGGAAAGATGGTTATCATGGCCCTGCCATATACCATCGTTCTCACTGCCGTTGCGCTGTTCTGTGTGGTGACAACGCTCTGAAGTCTGACACTACTGATTGTTACCATTAAAAAAAGGGGCCGTTTGGCCCCTTTTTTTAATGCGCGATTTAACCGCTCATTGCGGGCACCCGGTGCCCTGCTTCGCATTATTACCAGAAGTGTTTGCCCGCTGCCTTTTCCAACAGCGCAAGAAAATCTCCGTGGGCCTGCTCCTCTTCTGCGCTGGCCCGCACCACCGACAGAGGGGCCCGATCTGCGCTCAAGCGGCGAATTGTACCCGCCTCCATCTGCTGACTTTCCTCGTCGCTCCCCTCTTCCGAGCCACCACCGGTGCCGGCAAGCATCAGATCGGTCTGGCCCCCGGTCATCAGCAGGTAGACGTCGGCGAGGATCTCCGCATCGAGCAGCGCGCCGTGCAGGTCGCGCTGGGAGTTATCGACAAAGTACCGCTTACACAGGGCATCCAGGTTGTTTTTTTGCCCCGGGTGCTTTTCCCGCGCCAGGGTGAGCGTATCCAACACACCACAATGGGCAGCAACCGTCTGCCAACGGGGGTTACCCAGTCGCTTTAGCTCTGCATCGATAAAGCCCACATCGAACGGTGCATTGTGAATCACCAGCTCCGCGCCGTCGCAGAAAGTCATGAACTCATCGGCGATCTGAGAAAAGACCGGCTTGTCTGCGAGAAATTCATTGGTGATTCCGTGCACTTCAATTGCCCCGTCGTCGACCTCGCGCTGGGGATTGATGTACTGGTGGTAGTGCTTGCCGGTAAGCTTACGATTGATCAGCTCGACACAGCCGATCTCAATAATGCGATGCCCGGACTTGGGGTCGAGGCCTGTGGTTTCTGTATCGAGTACGATCTGACGCATGGATTTATTCCCCCAGCTCATCAATACCGCGGTTTGCCAGTGCATCCGCGCGCTCGTTTCCCGGATTACCCGCGTGTCCTTTCACCCAGTGCCACTGCACTTCATGGTTCGTGATAGCGGCATCCAGGGCCTGCCAGAGGTCGGCATTTTTCACCGGCTTTTTATTCGCGGTTTTCCAACCGTTGCGCTTCCAGTTGTGGATCCACCCGGTGATACCCTGCCGCACATATTGCGAGTCTGTATGCAGGTCCACCTGGCAACGCTGGTTGAGGGCGTCCAGGGCCTTAATGGCCGCCATCAGCTCCATGCGATTGTTGGTGGTCATGGATTCACCACCACACAGTTCTTTCTCGGCATCACCGCTCATCAGCAATGCCCCCCAGCCGCCCGGGCCAGGGTTTCCCCGGCAGGCGCCATCGGTATAAATCGTAACTTGTTTCAAATCTGGCTCTTGTAATTAGAATCAGGTTCAGTGATTGCCCCCCAGGGAGGGACTTATCGGTCAAATCCGGAGCTTGTGACAAACGCTAGCGCTTGTTGTGATGACGCCCTCTGGCAGCAACCCGCGGGCTACTCGGCACTGGACTAAGCGCAGGCTTCTTGTCGCCGTGCCAATTGAGCTTGATGGCGCGCATCCGCGCCACCTCTTTGCGCGCGACTATGATGTAAAAGCCCCCCCAGGGCAAGTGCCAGCGGGTGCCCATACGCTCCATCCATGCGGTTTTGGCCAGCAGGTCCGCATGCTGCAATGGCAGCCGGAAAAACCCCCGCTCAACCGGCCCCGCCTGCATGTCCAACAGGTTCATCCAGTCTGCTACACGGGCAGCGCGCAACTGATTTCCCTTCTGGTAAGGAGAGGAAGAGAGAAAAATCCGGGAGAGCCCCAGTAGGGAAAACGGATTGAAACCGATCAGAACCATGTGTCCGCCGGGAATCAGCACCCTCGCCGCCTCCCTTAAGACCTGGTGCGGCTGCGGGGAAAAATCCAGCATATGGTGCAGAACCGCAACATCGATGGATTCTGACGGTAATGGCAATTGTTCGAACTCTACCAAGGCAGCACCACCCCGCTCGGCGCAAGGGCTTAGCTGGAACCGGTGGTTTATCCGGCTGCATGCCGCGAAATCCACCTGCCGGGCCACACTGGCCTGCATCAAATGATAACCAAACAAGCCCTCCACCAATGGCTGAGCCAGTGCCAGCTGTTGGGTAAGAATTTCCTGCCCAAGGCTACTTTCGAACCAGTCCCCCAGCTCGCCGCAGGTCTGCGCCAGCGGAAGCATTTGCTCCTTCCTGCGTTTAAACAGGGTTCTGCGCCCCGGCTCCCTACCCATCTGCAGCTCCTAAGCCTTTGAAGAACACCATTTGTGCCGAAAACCCCCGCCCCTGACAGCCTAAATAGATGGTCCGACCTGCTGTGATCAACGGGTCAACCGGTCCTGTGCCTGTGTTAAGGTTCCCACTTAAAACTGGGTTTGAACACACTAGGTTAGCGGGGAGAGCCAATGATCACAATCCGCCCAATACCGGCATTCCATGACAACTATATCTGGCATTTGCAGAATGGTGACCAACATTGGGTCGTAGATCCGGGCGATGCGGCTCCGGTTAAGAAGGCACTGGATGGCGCTAAACTCAGTGGAATCCTGCTCACCCACCACCACTACGATCACACCGGCGGTGTAGCATCTCTGGTCGACGATTTTGACTGCCCAGTCTACGGCCCAGGGAGTATTGACGGCGTGACGCACCCCCTGACGGACGGGGACCAGTTTACGCTTTTACAAGGGGACTGGGAGGTTATCGCCGTTCCGGGCCATACCCTGGACCATATCGCGCTGGTCCTCCACGCCTCCGACGGTACTCACCTGTTCTGCGGAGACACCCTGTTTGCCGCTGGCTGCGGTCGGCTGTTCGAGGGCACACCCGCGCAAATGCACCAGTCCCTGACCAGGCTCGCTTCGCTACCCAAGGACACCAAGGTCTATTGCGCCCACGAGTACACACTGGCAAACCTTCAGTTTGCCCGTGCCGCCGAGCCTGGCAATAGCGATATCGCAGCGCGCCTGGAATCGGACAGGGCTACCCGCGACAACGATCAGCCGACCCTGCCTAGCACTATCGGCCGGGAACTCGCCACCAACCCGTTCCTGCGTACCGGGTCGCCAGAGGTTCGCGCCCAGGCCGCGGCGCATGGCGCTTCCCCGGATGCATCTGCTGTCGAAATATTCGCCACTTTACGCCAGTGGAAGGATACTTTTTGAGCAATTCGCATTGACCGGAACCAACCACCCTCTTTAGAATCAGACAATTACAAATCAAAGCTCAAGCGTATTACCCGATAATTGAGGCGTCAGCGCCGACATGCACAGAGCGGACAAATAACAAGAGACTGCGGACACCAGAATGGTTTATAAGAAATTTGCTGTAGCGATACTGGCTGCGGCAGTGGGGGCCTGTGCACAAATTGACTCGGCGCCACAAACCGCGGATGCGGTACAAACACCCGATATCGATGCCGACGCCAGTGAGGCGAACGCCGTCAGTCAGAATATTCTGGCGGTAGCCGAGCCCGCGCTCCCCCCGAAGGACATCTGGCAACGACTGCGTAGGGGATTCACCCTTGACCGGCAACTTGAGCAGCCGAAAGTCAAAGATTACGTCAGCTACTTTTCCTCGAACCAGGGCTATATGGCCCGGGTCACCGAGCGCTCCCGCCGCTACATCTTCCACGTAGCGGAACAGCTGGAGCAGGCCAATGTCCCGATGGAATTCGCCCTGCTGCCCATCGTGGAAAGTGCCTACGACCCCTTTGCCTACTCCCACGCCCAGGCCTCAGGCATGTGGCAATTCATCCCGGCTACCGGTCGCTCTTTCGGGCTGCACCAGAACTGGTGGTACGACGGTCGCCGTGACGTGGTGGAATCCACCCGCGCAGCTACAGAATACTTCAATTACCTGTCCGCCAAATTTGATGGCGACTGGCTACTGGTGCTCGCCGCATATAACGCCGGAGAAGGCACCGTGAGACGCGCCATTGAGCGCAATCAACGGGCCGGTAAAGGCACCAGCTTCTGGGACCTCAAGCTACCCAGAGAGACTCGTCGCTACGTGCCCCAACTGCTGGCACTGGCGGAAGTGGTCGCACGCCCGGATCACTACCGTGTTCCCTTGCACGATGTAGGCAACACGCCCTACTACACCGCTGTAAATGTCGGCAGCCAGATAGATCTCGCTCAGGCGGCAGAGCTCGCTGGAGTGGAGATTGAAGAACTGTATCTGCTCAACCCCGGCTACAATCGCTGGGCTACGGACCCCAATGGCAGCCACCGCCTGCTGATCCCCAGCAGTAAAAGTGCCCGCTTTGTTGAGGCCCTGGAAAAACTGCCTGCAGATCAGCGGGTAAGCTGGCAACGCTACAAGGTCGCCAGAGGAGACTCCCTCTCGGTTATCGCCCGTCGCTATGAAACCACCGTGGCAGCTATCCAGCAGACCAACAAACTGCGCGGCAGCCGCATTCGCGCCGGCCAGACACTGCTCATTCCCAGCGCGTCCGGCCCCAGTGCGCAGTACGCCTATTCAATTGACCAGCGCGTGCAAAAACGCCAGTCATCCGGCAAAGGCAAAAAATCCAATTACACCGTGCGCCCTGGGGACACCCTGTGGGGTATCGCCCGCTCCCTGGACGTGAAGGTGCGCGAGCTGGCAAGCTGGAACAATATGGCTCCCGGCGACACCCTGCGCCCGGGACGTCAGTTGGTGGCTTACTCATCCACGAGCAACAGCGATAGCAGCAACCGAACCACACGCAAAGTTTCCTATCGTGTACGCAACGGGGACTCCCTGTACCGCATCGCACGCAAATTCCGCATCGATATCGGCGATATCGTGCGCTGGAACAAGATCAGTAAAGGCAGTTACCTGCAGCCAGGTCAGCGACTGACCCTATTCGTAGATAGCGCCTCCAACGGCTGATCGCAAGGAGCGAAAGCCCGGGTCAAGAATCCGGGCACAAAAAAAAACCGGCGCATGCGCCGGTTTTTTTGTGCCTGATGTATGCGAGCGGCAATTTATTCCGCCGCAGACAACTCGATGTCCGCCTGGCTGGCCAGGAATTGCTGCACCGCAGCCAGCTCGGAAGTACCTTGCATGGAAGCGAGCTGCTGCATCAGAGCTTCACGCTGCTCCTTGCTCTGACGAGACAGATCACCCGGTCGAACCGCACGCAGTTGCACCAGCACCACATCCCCGGAGCCCAGCTTGAACTCTTCAAGGTTTTTAGCACCCGGGCGCGGCGCTTCCATACTAAACGCATGCTCGACTACCTCGCCACGAGTACCAAAACCGCCGCGACGGGTCTTGTCGCTGGTTTCGAGGGTAAGCTCTTCTGCCTTGGCGACATCCGCAAGGGATTCACCAGAAGCCACCTGCTGCTCGATAGCGGAGGCTTTGCTCGCAAGCTGCTCGGCAGCTTTATCACGCTTCAGACGCTGTACAATTTCTTCCCGCACCTCTTCCAGCGGCTTGACGCCTGCTGGCTTGTGCTCGGTGACCTTGAGTACCACAGCGTGGTTTTCAGACAGGTTGAGCACATCTGACGAGTTGCCATCTTCCATGACTTCAGGCGCAAATGCCGCGGCAACCACCTTCGCATCAGCAGTGATGCCAGCGCCACCCTGACGGGAAAACAGCGGGGATTTCTGAACAGAAACACCAAGCTCTTCAGCAGGACCAGCCAGAGTTTCCGCATTGTATGCCAGGTCACCAAGACGGCTGATCGCCCCCACAAACTCACGTTCCGCTTCCGCATTGCGCAGGCGTGCGGCGATGGCTGACTTGCGCTCTTCGAAAGTTGGCGGCTCGGCATCGGCCACTTCAAGCAGCTTGATAAAGTGGACGCCCGCATCGGTTTTCACCGGACCGGAAACCTGACCGACTTCCAGTTTCGTCAACGCATCCTCAAACGCCTCGGGGAACACGTCACCACTGGTAAAGCCAACATCACCACCTTCTTCGCTGGTAATGATGTCATCGGAGTACTCTTTAGCCAGCGCTTCGAATTCCGCACCCTCATCCAATTTAGCCTGGACTTCGGCCACTTTTGCCTGGGCCGCCTCATCCTCACCTTCAACCAGAATATGCGCGGCATGGCGGCGAATGTTGGCCTGGAAGTTTTTCACTTCCTGATCGTACTGTGCACGTACATCCTCATCGGACACATCGATATTCGCAGCGAACTGTTCGGGCGTGAGCTCGATGTATTCGATGGCTACCTGCTCAGGACGCTGGAAACTCTGCTGGTTTTCATCATAAAACGACTGCACTTCGCTATCACTTACCTGGATACCTTCCAGCAGGGGTGTAGCGGAAAGTGTCAGATAGTCAAAGTCGCGCTCTTCCATGGACACAGATACGACTTCTTCCGCTTCTGCGCGGGTCGCAAAGGCGCTGCCGGAAACACTATTGACGTACTGCTGCATGACCATTTCCTGCTCAAGCAGCTGACGGAAGCCCGCGGGGCTGTAACCCATACGGCGCAAGCCATCGCGGAACATCTGCTGGTCGAACTGGCCGTTGATCTGGAAACCGGGCATTTGCACGATTTCTCTGTCGACCACGGTGGAGCTCATCACCATACCGCGCTTTTGTGCAGCCTGGCGCATCACCGAGCTGTTCACCAGCTGCTGCAGCACGGGCCCACGCAACTGCTCATCGGTCAGCAGATCCGCCGGCACGTTCTCGCCATACTGGCTTTCGATCATGCTACGGCGATTCTGGATCGCCCGTTGCAGATCGAGATTGGAGATTTTTTCTCCGTTGACTTCGGCTACTCTATCCGCCGAACCGCCACTGGCCCCGGTGAAGAAATCAATCCCACCGATGACCATGATAAATCCGAAAAACGCCGCAACGATGATCGCAGCAGTTCCTTTCAGGTTGTCGCGCATGGACTGAAGCATATTCAGCTCCGAAATTTAACTCTTAACAATACAAATCTGGATCACTGTTTATTGTTATTGCAGTAGCGCACAGGTTCTCACCTGACGACTACTGAATACGGCCTAAATCCGCTGATCCAAATAAAAATTCAAACGTTCAGAAACAAAAAAGGCGCATCTATCTGATACGCCTCCTTGAAGCATTGTCGGTTACAAGGCTTCTTAATTCACCGCGTCTTTCAAAGCTTTACCAGCTTTGAAATTAGGGATTTTAGCCGCAGCGATTTCGATCGGGTCGCCGGTACGCGGGTTGCGACCGGTGCGCGCAGCGCGCTCTTTGACAGCGAAGGTGCCAAAGCCAACCAGAGCTACCTGATCACCTTTTTTCAGTGCATCGGTAATGCTATCTACCATCGCGTCCAAAGCACGGCCAGCGGCTGCCTTCGGAATGTCGGCAGATGCGGCAATGGCTTCAATCAGTTCGGACTTATTCACGCTATATCCCTCTGTTCTTTATCTAGGTTTCTAGGTGTGTATGTTTGGTCTGATGCAGCCTCTTTTAAAGAGGTGCGTTCATGTATTTTTTGCAGTAAAAATTTTGATCACGTGCGGCCCCCCGCAGCGCAACAAGCCCCGTTTTATACCAACTGCCTGTTGGTGGGTCAAGGAACCATGCGGCTTTGCGGGGAGTTGAGCGTTTTTAAATCACAGTTGATCAGGCAACGTCCGCCGAGATCATTTTTTAACCTGCGGATAGGCAGGCTGCGTACTCTACGCGACTTTAAGCGCTCTGTTCAACGCTTTTTTTGCTTGTACAAAGCCCCCACCAGCAAGGCAAACGCGCAGACGGCGTGACCACCGAACAACACGCTCAAAAAGGAAGCAGGTGCTTAATCATGGAAATGGGAACTCGAAAAGAAAAGAGAGGGCTCGAATGAAGCCCTCTCTCCCATATGCCGAAGTCGTCCCGAATCGATCAGTGGGTCTGGATTGACCGCTGCGAACGCTCTTCCGCCTGCTTCTGCAATGCAGAATACTCTTCATCACTCAGCGGGCTGGGTGTTTTTTCCAGCGCATATTCAAACACCTGGTCAATCCATTTGACTGGTTTGATCACCAGATCCTGCTGGATATTGTCGGGAATATCCTTGAGATCCCGCTCGTTGTCCGCCGGAATCAGCACAGTTTTGATACCGCCGCGGTGGGCAGCCAACAACTTCTCTTTTAGGCCGCCGATACGCAATACTTCACCGCGCAGGGTAATTTCACCAGTCATTGCCACATCCGAACGCACCGGGATATTGGTCAGAACAGACGCGAGAACCGTGCACATGGCGATACCCGCAGAAGGGCCGTCTTTGGGGGTTGCCCCTTCCGGAACATGGATATGGATATCCCGGGTCTCATGGAAATCCGGTGCAATGCCCAGCGCCTGCGCTCGCGCGCGAACCACAGTCAGAGCAGCCTGAATCGACTCCTGCATCACATCGCCAAGAGAACCGGTTTTTATCACCCGCCCTTTACCGGATACCGCTGAAGACTCAATGGTAAGCAATTCGCCTCCCACTTCTGTCCACGCAAGACCAGTGACCTGACCGATTTTGTTTTCCTCTTCGGCGCGACCGAAATCAAATTTGCGCACGCCCAGTAATTCACCCAGCTGTTCAGGCTCGACAACTACCTTGCTGGTTGTGGACTTGCGCACATGCTCGGTAACGATCTTCCGGCAAATTTTCGCCATTTCACGATCAAGCCCACGCACCCCCGCTTCACGTGTGTAATAACGCACGACATCGCGCACGGTTTGATCGGTCAGCTCCAATTCCTCAGGCTTCAGACCCGCGGCCTTACGCTGCTTGGGAATCAGATAGCGCTGGGCAATGTTCAGCTTCTCGTCCTCGGTATAACCGGGGATACGGATGACCTCCATCCGGTCCAGCAGCGGACCCGGAATATTCATGGAGTTGGAGGTACACACGAACATCACATCGGAGAGGTCGTAATCCACTTCCAGGTAATGATCGTTGAAGGACTTGTTCTGCTCAGGATCGAGCACTTCGAGCAACGCAGATGCCGGATCACCGCGGTGGTCCATGCCCATCTTGTCGACTTCGTCGAGCAGGAACAGCGGGTTTTTAACACCCACCTTGGAAATTTTCTGCACCAACTTACCAGGCAGAGAGCCGATATAGGTTCTGCGGTGGCCGCGGATTTCCGCTTCGTCACGTACGCCGCCGAGCGCCATACGGACGTATTTGCGGTTGGTAGCGCGGGCTATCGACTCACCCAGGGAGGTTTTACCCACACCGGGAGGTCCTACCAGGCAGAGGATCGGTCCTTTCACTTTTTTAACGCGTTTCTGTACCGCCAGATATTCGAGAATACGCTCTTTCACCTCTTCCAGGCCGTAGTGGTCCTTGTTGAGAATCTCCTCGGCCTTGATCAGGTCATGGCGAACACGGCTGGCCTTTTTCCAGGGAACACTCAGCATCCAGTCGATGTAGCTGCGCAGGACCGATGCCTCGGCAGACATTGGCGACATCATTTTCAGTTTGCCCAGTTCGGCGCGGGTTTTCTTTTCCGCTTCCGCAGACATACCGGAGTCGGCAATTTTCTGTTCCAGCTCTTCAATCTCGTTGGGCTCTTCGGTAATTTCGCCCAACTCTTTCTGAATCGCCTTCATCTGCTCGTTGAGGTAGTACTCGCGCTGGCTCTTTTCCATCTGCTTTTTCACGCGGCCGCGAATACGCTTCTCTACCTGAATCAGATCGATCTCGGAATCCATCAGCCCAAGCAGATGCTCCAGGCGCTCTTTGACACTGACGGTCTCGAGCAGCTCCTGCTTTTGCGGCAAGTCCAGCGACATATGGGCAGCGATGGTATCGGCCAGGCGTCCAGGCTCATCAATACCGGACAGCGAAGTCATCACCTCGTTGGGTACTTTCTTGCTCACGCTGACGTACTGTTCAAACTGGGACATGGCAGAGCGCACCAGCGCCTCGGATTCGGCCTCTGGCAACTCCTCGGATTCCAGCGGGGAAACCGTAGCGCGGTAGTGTCCGTCGCCTTCCTGGATTTCTTCCACCTTTACCCTGTGCCCGCCTTCTACCAGCACCTTCACCGTGCCATCCGGCAGTTTCAGCAGCTGCAACACACTTGCTACAGTACCTACGCGGTAAACGTCGTCAGCCCCGGGATCATCTTCCGATGCCTGGCGCTGGGCGACCAGCAGCACCTGCTTGTCGCTGCGCATGGCCTCTTCGAGCGCATCGATGGACTTTTCCCGGCCCACAAACAGTGGAATAACCATATGGGGGTATACCACCACGTCTCGCAGTGGCAGCAAGGGGTATTCGTTCAAGGTCTCGGATGGCTGGTCCATATAACTCCTCTCGGCCTTCAGGTGGTGTAAACCACCAGGTTGGCGTCTTATTCATCTCGGGATATCCGGATTCCGGTTCCCGGTTTGCGCCAGTTCAGAGTCTAAGTTGGGGGCGTGCTACAGAATAACAAGCCCACCTCGACCCGCGCAGCAAAATTAGTTTAATTCAGCTCGCTCGATCATAGTCATGGAACATGCAAATTCCGGTACACCGGCAAGCGGTAGCACTGAAATCTACCGTGGTCGATGGCGCGGCAGGGGCCAAAACATCAGGGATACGGGCGCCCCCAGTAACCCGATTTTCTAGCGCGCACAAAAAAGCCCCAGGGCGGGGCTTTTCAGGAAAAGCCCAGTGGCAGCACAGGCAGCCACTGGATCGGCAGTCACGACCGAAGTCTTACTCCTCGGGAGCTGCCTTCTGGGGCTGCTCCGCCTGCTCATAAACAAGCAACGGTGCCGATTCGCCCTTGATGACCGCCTCATCGATGACCACTTTCGCGACATTATCCATTGAAGGAATATCGTACATGGTTTCGAGCAATACGGACTCCATGATGGAACGCAGACCACGAGCACCGGTTTTACGCTCCATGGCCTTGGTGGCAACTGCATCCAGCGCATCAGCGCGGAAATCAAGCTCCACATCCTCCATTTCAAACAGCTTTGCGTACTGCTTGGTCAGCGCATTGCGCGGCTCGGTCAGGATCTGCACCAGGGCGGCGCGGTCCAACTCTTCCAGCGTGGCAGTGACCGGCAGACGGCCCACAAACTCGGGAATCAGGCCATAGCGCACCAGATCCTCAGGCTCGAGATCCAGCAGCACCTCACCGAAATTACTGTTGGCGTCCTTGGACTTCACCTCCGCAGAGAAGCCAATTCCACCCTTCTCGGAGCGATCGCGAATCACCTTGTCCAGGCCAGCAAATGCACCGCCACAGATAAACAGGATGTTGGACGTATCTACCTGCAGGAACTCCTGCTGTGGATGCTTGCGCCCACCCTGGGGAGGTACCGATGCCACGGTCCCTTCGATCAGTTTCAGCAGAGCCTGCTGCACGCCTTCACCGGACACATCTCGGGTGATGGAAGGGTTGTCAGACTTGCGGGAAATCTTGTCGATTTCGTCGATGTACACAATGCCCTGCTGGGCCTTGTCCACGTCGTAGTCGCACTTCTGCAGCAGCTTCTGAATGATGTTTTCTACGTCTTCCCCCACGTAACCGGCTTCGGTCAGAGTGGTCGCATCAGCGATGGTAAAGGGTACATTCAACAGGCGGGCGAGGGTTTCAGCGAGCAGGGTTTTACCACTGCCGGTAGGTCCTACCAGCAGGATATTGGACTTGCCCAGCTCTACTTCGTCCTTGCCTTTCACACTCTTGCTGGTGCGCAGACGCTTGTAATGGTTGTAAACCGCAACCGCCAGGACCTTTTTGGCGCGAGCCTGGCCAATGACGTACTGGTCAAGAATTTCGGTAATTTCCTGCGGCGTCGGCAGGCGGGAATCGTCGCCATCGACGGATTCCTGAACTTCTTCGCGAATGATATCTGTACAGAGCTCGACACACTCGTCACAAATGTAAACAGATGGACCCGCGATCAGTTTGCGTACTTCCTGCTGGCTCTTGCCACAGAAGGAACAGTAAAGGAGTTTGCCGTTATCGTCTCCGCTGTTCTGATCAGTCATCTATGTACTCCGTGGTCTGGCAGCCAGCCGAAATGCGGCGGCAAATAGGGTTCATAAGCAAGATGCGGCCTTTTGGCAGGTTTTTCAAGCTTTTTTATCCGTCCGTTCGGAAGCCGGCAAATGCCCCATAAGGAGAAGTTGTCGCACATGGCCCCGTCGGAAGAACAGGGCCCCGGCTTCTGCAGGATTTTTAGGCAATTGATGCCCCGTTATGGGTATTCAGGCGTCACTTACCCAGCGCCTGGCGACGGGCGAGAACATCGTCCACCAGACCGTATTCCTTGGCCTCATCCGCGCTGAGGAAGCGATCGCGATCGGTGTCGCGCTCGATATCCGCAACACTGCGACCGGTGTGGTGGGCCATCAGCTCGTTGAGGCGCGCGCGGATCTTGAGGATTTCCTGCGCGTGGATATGAATGTCAGAGGCCTGCCCCTGAGCACCACCACTCGGCTGATGGATCATGACTCGGGAATTTGGCGTAGCGTAGCGCTTGCCCTCGGCACCAGCGGTCAACAGGAACGCACCCATACTGCACGCCTGCCCGATGCACATGGTGCTCACATCCGGCTTGATGAACTGCATGGTGTCGTAAATAGACATGCCCGCAGTGACAGATCCACCCGGCGAATTAATGTACAGGTGAATATCTTTGTCCGGGTTTTCCGCTTCAAGAAACAGCAACTGAGCGACAACCAGGTTGGCCATGTGGTCTTCCACCGGCCCCACCAGAAAGATCACCCGCTCTTTCAGTAGACGGGAATAGATATCGAAAGAACGCTCCCCTCTCGCGGTCTGTTCAACCACCATGGGAACCAGGCCACCAGTGGCGAGAATGTCGTTGGCGTTCGCAGAATTATCAATATATGCCATGGATACGATGCTTCCTTCTTCGGCGTATTAGGCGACTACAGAACAGGCGTGCTCAAAAAAGGCACAATCCTGAAATATACGGTCAATCTGAGCTTAACTGCTCAACCGCGATAAAGCCAGTTGGGCAAAGCGGGATTGCGAGGGAATAGAACGAGAAAAGATTTTCTTGAGGCGGGCAACTCGGCCGGGCTGATTAATTGAGAGAATTTTTACAGCCACAAACTTTCAACTGAATAAAAAACGGCCACCGTATGGTGGCCGCCTTCTTACAATCAAGCCTGCTTCTGCGGCTTGATAACGTCGTCGTAAGTGCTTTCGACTTCGCTGACCTTGGCCTTGTCCAGCACAAAGTCTACAACCTGATCTTCCAGTACTACAGACTCTACGCCAGCCAGCAGCTCGCGGTTGTTGAAGTAGTACTCGACCACTTCTTCCGGCTGCTGGTAGGTAGAAGCCAGCTCTTCAACCTTCGCTTTTACACGGTCGCTGTCGACAGAAATCTTGTTTTCTTTGACGATTTCACCGACCACGAGACCCAGCACGACGCGACGCTTGGCCTGATCTTCAAACATAGTGTCGGGCAGCATTTTGGCAGCGTCTTCCGGCTTGATCTGGCCACCGAACTGCTGAATCATCTGGCCGCGCAGGGTCTGAACTTCGCCCTGAACCAGTGCCGCAGGAATTTCAACTTCGTGCTTCTCAAACAGCTGATCCATGACCTGGGTCTTGACCTTGTTGAGCGCAGCATTCTTCAATTCGCGCTCCATGTTGCCGCGCACTTCTTCGCGGAACTTCTCTTCGCCGCCTTCTTCTACGCCGTAAGCAGCGAAGAATTCTTCATTCAGCTCGGGCAGTTCAGGCTTCTCGGAACCGGTCACCTTGATGGTGAATACCGCTTTAGCACCAGCCAGGTTTTCCGCCTGGTAATCTTCCGGGAAGGTTACTTCCACTTCCTTCTCTTCACCGGGCTTCATGCCGATGATGCCGTCTTCAAAACCGGGGATCATGCTGCCAGAACCCAGCACCAGCTGCTGGCCTTCAGCCTTGCCACCTTCGAATTCTTCGCCGTCTTTGCGACCAACGAAATCGATGGTAACGCGGTCACCTTTCTGGGCCTTGCGCTTGGTTTCTTTCCAACCGGACTGCTGCTTACGCAGTACGTCGATCATGTTCTCAACATCGGCGTCGGTCACTTCGGCTTTCGGACGCTCAACTTCAACTTCAGCCAGGTCGGTCAGGGTCACTTCCGGGTAAACTTCAAAAGTGGCCACGTACTCCAGGTTTTCACCCGGGGTAACGTTTTTAGCTTCGATGCTGGGCTGGCCAGCGGGCTTGACCTGCTCTTTCTGAACCGCGTCGTAGAAAGAGCGGCTCATCACTTCACCCAGGACTTCCTGGCGCACACCGGCACCGAAACGCTGACGCACAACTTTCATGGGCACCTTGCCCTTACGGAAGCCATTGATGCGCACGGTCTTGGCGGCCTGCTGAAGGCGCTTGTCCACTTCCTTATCTACGACCTCTGCCGGCAAATTGACCGTAAGGCGACGTTCCAGACCGGAAGTTGTTTCGATGGAAACCTGCATGATAATCCTCGTGAGACTCTTCTCTTCACAGATGCCGGGCTACGGGGAAGCCCCGGCACCAGCGACTAGCGTTGCGCCGACGATCATTCGCCGGCCGCCATATACAAACAGCCCGCGCCGCACATTTTCCAATTCAAAAATGCGCTTTTTGGCACGGACTACAAAATTACTTATTGGTGGGGACGGGGAGACTTGAACTCCCACACCTTGCGGCACCAGAACCTAAATCTGGCGTGTCTACCAATTCCACCACGTCCCCGCAACCTCACCACGCTAACCCGTTGATTTCCATGGATTTTTAACAAAAATCCAGATAGGCCCGTAGCGAGGGGAGCAGATTGTGCCACAGTGGACACAGGGCTTCAACAAAAGCGCACTTTGGGAGTGCGCGACAGGCCTGAAAAACAACGGGGCACCTCAAGGGTGCCCCGCATGACCTGCTTTACAGGATAAATCCGGAGGGGGTTATACCCGCTCGAGGATAGTGGTAATCCCCTGCCCCAGACCGATACACATGGTGGATACACCCAGATCTCCACCCTCGTTCTGCATGACCGACAGCAGGGTGCCAGTAATACGCACACCGGAACAGCCGAAGGGGTGACCCAGGGCGATGGCACCGCCGTACAGGTTTACCTTCTCGTCCATGGCATCCAGCAGCTTGAGGTCTTTGAGCACCGGCAGAGCCTGTGCCGCAAACGCTTCGTTCAGCTCAACCTTGTCGATGTCCTCGATGGTGAGGCCGGCGTTTTTCAATGCTTTCTGGGTGGACGGCACCGGGCCGTAACCCATGATGGACGGATCCACACCTGCCAGCGCCATTTCACGTACTTTCGCGATCGGCGTAAGGCCCAGAGCCTGAGCGCGCTCAGCGGACATGACCAGCATTACAGAGGCACCATCGGTGATCTGTGAAGAGGTACCAGCAGTTACCTGGCCGTGCTTGGGATCGAAGGCGGGTCTCAACTGGGACAGCGCCTCAACTGTGGTCTCCGGACGGATGGTCTGGTCCTTCTCCACAAGCATCGGCACGCCGTCGTCGTCGTGGCCTTCAATGGCGATGATCTCGCGATTGAACTTGCCCTCTTCGGTGGCCTTTGCCGCACACTGGTGCGAGCGCGCCCCGAATTCATCCATTTGCTGACGCTGGATACCGTGCATCATCGCCAGGTATTCCGCGGTCATCCCCATGGAACCGGCCGCCTTGGCCATATGGCGGCCCAGCATCGGGTTTGGACTGACGTGCTCCATCATGTTCAGGTGGCCCATATGCTCGACACCACCCACCACATAAACGTCACCAACACCGGCCTGGATGTTCGCCGCTGCAGTGTGCAGCGAGGACATGGAGGAACCACACAGGCGGTTGACCGTTTGCGCCGGGATCGTGTGCGGCAGGCCTGCGCGCAGCACGATCATGCGCGCCACGTTGAAGCCCTGCTCGTCACGCTGCATGACACAGCCCCAGATCACGTCATCAATTTCTTTCGGATCCAGCTTTTCGTTGCGCTGCAGGAATTTTTTCAGCAGATCTGCGGACATGTCGTCGGCCCGCACATTGCGATATACGCCGTTTTTGGATCGGCCCATGGCAGTACGCGCATAGTCGACGATTACGGCATCTCTAGGATTCAGACTCATGGAAACTCTCCTTACTTGTCGCCGTAGTAGGTTTTGCCGCTGGCGGCCATTTCGCGCATACCTTCGGTAGGCTTGTACAGCTCACCCAGGTCGCTGTACTTCTCGGCCATTTTCACGAAGTTATCCAGGCCAATGCTGTCCAGCCAGGCAAAAATGCCACCGCGGAAGGGCGGGAAGCCAATGCCGTAGACCAGAGCCATATCGGCTTCAGCGGGAGAATCGACGATTCCCTCTTCCAGGCAGCGGGCGAGTTCGGTAGCCATGGGCACCATCATGCGCTCGATGACAGTATCGCTTTCGAACTCGGTACGCTCAGCCACGTGCGGCTTGAGGAGCTCGTAGGCTTCATCCGTAGCCACTTTCTTCGGGCGACCTTTCTTGTCTTCTTCGTAGTTGTAGAAGCCCTTGCCATTCTTCTGTCCGTAGCGACCGGCTTCGTACATCACGTCGGATGCCGCTGTGAATGTCTTGCCCATACGCTCCGGGAAGCCTTCGGCCATGACTTTCTCTGCATGCACACCGGTATCGATGCCCACTACGTCCATCAGGTAGGCCGGACCCATCGGCCAACCCCAGCGCTCCATTACCTTGTCCACCTGCTGGAAGTCTGCGCCGTCGCGCACCAGCATGGCGAAACCGGCAAAGTACGGGAACAGCACGCGGTTCACCAGGAATCCGGGGCAGTCGCGCACAACGATTGCTTTCTTGCCCATTTTGTTGGCGTAAGCCACAACGCGGGCGACGGCGTTCTCGGAAGTCTTCTCACCGCGAATTACTTCCACCAGCGGCATTTTGTGCACCGGGTTGAAGAAGTGCATGCCGAGGAAGTTTTCCGGGCGGGACAGGGGCTCCGCCAGGGTATCGATAGAAATGGTGGAGGTGTTGGAAGCAATTACCGTATCTTCAGAGACCTTGGTCTCCACTTCTTTCAAAACGGCGTGTTTCACTTTCGGGTTTTCTACCACTGCCTCTACCACGATATCCACGTCGCTGAAGCCGTCATAGCTCAGGGTGGGTTCGATACGGTTGAGGGTCTCAGCCATTTTCGCCGGGGTCATGCGACCGCGATCGACCAGCTTGGTGAGAAGCTTGCCCGCTTCTTTCAGCCCCAGGTCGATACCATCCTGGTTGATATCCTTCATCTTGATGGGCGTGCCTTTGTAGGCAGACTGATAGGCGATACCGCCACCCATGATGCCCGCGCCCAGCACTGCCGCGCGCTCAATTTCCTTGTCGGACTTTTTCTCCCAGCCTTTGGCGACCTTGCTTACCTTCTGGTCGTTCAGGAACAGGCCCACGAGAGAGGTGGCCGTTTCGGTCTGGGCACTGGCAATAAACTGCTGCTGCTCAATTTTCAACGCTTCGTCACGATCGAGCTTGTAGCCCTGCTCGATGGAAGTGACCGCGTTTACCGGGGAGGGGTAATTGCGACCCGCCTGCTGCCCAACGAATGCCTTGGTGGTAAAGAAGGCCATCAGGGCTTCGGTGTCGTTGAGCGGGATCGGGGATTTCTTAATTTCGCGACGCTGCTGGTAATCCAGCTCGCCGTCAATGGCGCGAGCGAGCAACTTCAGCGCTGCGTCTTTCAATTGCTCGGTGGGCACTACGGCATCCACTGCATGCGCGGCCAATGCAGCGTCCGGGCGCTGTTCTTTACCGGCGGCAATCCACTCTGCGGCAACATCAACGCCAACCACACGCGGCAGGCGTACGGTACCGCCCCACCCCGGGATCAAACCCAGCTTCACCTCTGGCAGGCCCACCTTGGCCTTGTCGCCCATCAGGCGGAAATCGCACCCGAGGCACACTTCAAAACCGCCACCCAGGGCGTAGCCATTGATGGCAACCGCGGTGGGGAACGGGAGGTCTTCCAGGCGATTGATGTTTTCGTTGTTCTTGTTCATCAGTTCGGCGATACCGTCGGCGCCGGCTGAGAAAGCGCCGCCAAACTCGGTAATGTCCGCACCGACGATAAATACACTTTTGCCACTGGTCAGCAACAGGCCTTTGATATCGCCAGCTTTTTCAATTGCGTCCAGTGCCTCGGAAAATTCCGTAACGGTGAGACGATTGAATTTATTGACGGATTCGCCTTCCAGATCGAATTTCAGTTCCGCGATGCCGTTTTCCAGCATCTGCACGGATAGCGCTTTGCCACTAAATAACATTATTGACCTCATTGATTGGTGACCGGGGTGACTTTCTGTAGAGCTCACCGGTCCGGGGGGTCGGGTTGTGCATGACAGATTTCGGGATTACCTCCCGGCGAGCGTACGGCGCAACTGTAACCAGCTGATGACGCGTTTCTCGAAACCAGTCAACGCGCCCAAGTATAGCCAGATTAAAACACTTGTTTGAATACCATTTCCGCCATATCCACTGTCCGGTTTGATGCCCGAATTGTGGTCACGCCGCCTGCAAGTTCAAAATTTGACCGCATCGTCGAAAGAAACAACAAAATACATAAATCGCAATCCCGTGCTACAGATTGTGGATGAGCGGGAACGGAGAATGCAAAAGACAACGGTGGCCGACAGGATACGATCAGACGCTGGGAGGGTTGTTGGCACTGACCAGTACGCAGTCCTCGTCCCCCACATTGCGGAAACGGTGCGGCCTGCGGCTATCAAAATAGTAGCCGTCACCGGGCCCGAGCAGGGCCACCTCGCCGCCGACGGTCACTTCCAACGCACCAGATACCACGATACCGCCCTCCTCGCCGTCATGGCTCAGAAGTTCCGGGCCAGTATCCACTCCCGGAGGATAGACCTCGTAAAGAATCGACATGCTGCGCTGGTTGTTGCCAGCCCCGAGCAGCCGGTACTGGATCGGGCCCGGGCCAACATTCGGCATTTCAGAGGAACGGAAAAACACCTGCGGCTGGCTGTCGAAGTGAAAGGTAAAAAAATCGGCCAACGACATGGGAATGCCGTTCAACACTTTTTTGAGGGAGCCCACCGAAGGACTGACACGCCCCTGCTCGATAAGAGAAATGGTGGCGTTGGTAACCCCGGCGCGCTTTGCCAGTTCGCGCTGCGACCAACCATGCATCAGGCGCACAGACTTTAACCGTGCGCCGACATCATCGCCGCCGGCAACATCTGCCGGCGGCACCTTGGCATCCTTTTCTGTCATCCAGTACTACCTGTGGCGGGATTTCCCCGGGAAGTCTACCCCGTGAAAGCGCGATCGCACAGAGCCCCGCTCTGCTTCCCGGGAAATCCAGGCGCGTTACACCATATCCGCAAACGGGTTTTCATCCGGCAGGGATACGCTACCGGCGATACCGGGCATGGTCATTTTCGATCCTTCCAGCGCAATACCCGCCTCATCGATAAGGCCTTCACCAAAGCGGTAAATCGCATCCAGGTCGCCGCGACTGGCGCGAGCATCATAGGCCTGCGCGCTCTCGGCAACGGCTTCATTGCGCTTGCGATACTCGGTCATCGCCCGCTCACCGTGGCGTTTGGCGAGCATTTTCTCGGCAATGTGCGGGGCAAGTACACTGGCTGTGGCGTTGTTGCCACCGAAGCCCTTGGAGTTCAGGAAAGCAACATCCAGGGACGCGGGATCACGCTCCACATGCGCGGTAGAAAGCGCCAGGTGATCATGATGCACATCATCAGCTACCCGCTCAATGGTGGTGATACCCGGCAGGATTCCGCGATTGAAAACACCCAGGCTGGTGATCAACTGGTCACCACTCGCAGCCGCCACTGTGTGGCCGACAAAGGCTTTGACCGCACAAACCGGCCACTCTTCAATGCCGAATGCCGCCGCCAGTCGATCGAAAATCGCAGACTCGGTGACCCGGTTCTGCGGCGTACTGGATCCGTGGGCCTGAACGAAACTGCGCTGACGCAGGCTGTCCTCCCCCAGAATCGCGCGCGCCTCGGACATTGCACGGGCAACGGTCAGGTAATTTCCCGGTCCCGGCGCGGAAATAGATTTTTTCGGGCCATCCGCATTGACGAAAACATTCGCTACCGCGCCGTGGATGGGGGCGCCCAACTCCAGCGCGAGCTCATCATCCATCAAAACCACCCACTGGCTGCCCTCACCGAGAGTGAAGCCACAGTTTTCCCCAAAGGGGCGGCTGGCACGGCGGAAATCAATGTTGTCACCGAAAATCTTGCGCAAACCGTCCAGGTTGGCCAATGCACCCATAGTGGCATAGCCATCCACCACTTCCGGTACCAGTGGCGCCTCGGCAGCACCCACCACCGCAACGCGGGCGCGACCACAGCGAATATCTTCCACCGCCGCGCGCAAGTTGTAGAGATAGGTGGCGCAGGCACCGGCGACGGCCCCGGTGGTGCCAACACTGCCCAACACATAAGCGTTTACGAAGTCTGCGGGCATACTCGTCAGGCCCAGGGCCAGCTGCTTGGAGCTCACCCGCCCGCCGCGCAAACGGGACTGCAGGAGCCCGCCGTTACCGTTGGGATCCAGCTGGCTCATGGCCGAACTGGCATACAGGGAGATGTTTTCCGGCCCGGCCTTTTCCACTACCCGGTCCCAGTCAATACCCAGGGACTGAACGGCATCAGACGCGCCGAGAATAGCCAACTGCAGGCCGCGCGGATGGAAGCGGGAGTTGTAATGTTGCGCCGGCTCAAAGCCAGTAGGTAACTGGCCCGCAGAGCCCACGGCGATTTCCCGATAGCTATCCAGCATGACCGAGAGACCGGCGGTATGAACACGTACGCGCCCTTTCTCCAGCGGTTCCACCTTCCAGTCTTCCGGCAGCGGAGATGGCAGCTGGCGCGCGGACATTTCGAAGGTAAAGCCGTTTTCACTTTGCAGATCGGCTGCCTGATGGAAATGGCACTTGCGATAGTCGTAGTAGCGAGATTCCAGCTCTCGCACCAGCGTGCCCTGCAAAACCTGCTGTTCCAGCTCGGCACTGAGGGGGCCTGTGGCCGCGTCACCGGTGCGCAGGCCCATCAGGGCCGCCAGGTCAGACAGGACATCGGTGCGCTCATCGGCGCCAAGACTATCCAGCACCAGCCGCTTATAGCCACGGTGAAACGAGCTGCGACCAGCGGGGTTAAACCCCCCAAAAGCGGTGATTACGGGTAGGCGCTGCATCCTGACCTCCTGCCTGTGATTCGGAAAACGGGTCGAAATTCCGGAGCGAATTCGATGGTGCGCCAGTGTATGGGCTGGCGATTCGGCCGGGTTATGGGCATACTGGCCAGCAAATTTGAGCATCTGGCCAATCCGGCCCCGGAACAACCGGGTGCCACCGGCAAGTCCAGGTAAGCGCCGCTGTCGCGGTACCAGACCGAAGCACGAAGTAGTAGAGATTCCCCCATGCCCACCGTCACATTCATGCTCATCGACCAAATGCTCTCCACTGGTACCGTACTGCCACTGGAGATGCTGCGCGGCGCGGAAAGCCGCGCGCGTGCGGAACGAAGTACAGCCAAAGCGAAAACAGACGCAAACTGGGCCGAAGGCACCAGCGCCGACAAAAAGAACACCCCGCTCAACCTGGTGACCGCCAGTATCGACGGTCAACCGGTGAAATCCCGCTCCGGTTTTACCCTGGCACCGGATGTGGCCCTGGCCGATGCACCCGACAGCGACATCATTTACCTCCCCGCCCTGTGGCGGAACCCCCGCCCCGCCCTGCGTCGCAGCAAAGCACTGCTGGACTGGCTGAGCGAGCAGGCGGAAAAAGGCGCGGCGATCAGCGCAGTGGGCACCGGCGTATGCTTTCTCGCAGAAGCCGGCCTGCTCGACGGCAAACCGGCCACCACCCACTGGCATTACTTTGACCAGTTCGCAGCCAGCTACCCGGAAGTAAAGCTCAAGCGCCAGTACTTCATCACCCAGGCAGACAAGCTGTTTTGCGCCGCCAGCGTCAACGCACTGGCCGATGTCACAGTGCACCTGATCCGCCAGCTTTACGGCCCATCAATCGCGAGCCATGTAGAGCGAAATTTCTCCCATGAAATCCGTCGGCCATTTGAGGAAATCGCCTATTCGGAAGGCGCTGTGCACCTGCATCCGGATGAAGAAATCGTACAGGCCCAGACCTGGCTGAAACAGCATTGCAGTGAAGATGTAAAACTCAGTGAAGTGGCAAAATACTTCGACATGAGCGTGCGCTCATTTAACCGGCGTTTCAAACTCGCCACCGGCCAGACACCACTCCAGTACCTGCAGAATGTACGGGTGGATATGGCGCGGGAACTGCTGCAGTCGAGCAATCTGTCGGTCAATGAAATTGCCGAAAAGGTCGGGTATCAGGATATGGGTCACTTCACCGCCCTGTTCAAAAAATTCCTTTCCACCACCCCGAGTGAATACCGCACCACGGTGCGTGCAAAACTCTTCCGGGTGAATACCTGAACCTTTGGGTTCAGGTGGGCTTGCTCAGGAAGATTACGTCACTACCGTGGAACGCTACCTCGGCACCCAGGTGCTGCGCCAGCCAGTGAAAGGTGTGCGCACTGAAAAATACGATATGGGTAGGGTCGCGGATATAGTGCCAACTGGCAAAGCGCTCCGGCGATGCCACCAGTTTCGTCATCAATGCCAGCACACCGCCCGGGTGAATCTGCTGCCAGAGCATCTCCAGCACAGATAACGGCTCACTCAGGTGTTCAACCACCTCGGTGCTCACAACAAAATCAAAATGCTGCCCCAGCACCGAATCATCGGGCTGATAATACAGGTCGTAAGTCGCCATGGTATGACCGCTCTGCGCGAGCATTTGCGCGAGCGCGGGCGCCGGGCCGCAGCCAAAATCCAGGCCGCGAGAAGATGCCGGTAATCGCTCCAGCAGGGGCGCAGCACAGCGGCTCAGGAATCGGCGGTATCCCTCGTCCGCCGCGGAATTCTCATGCAAATCGTAATAGGCCTTTTCAGCCTGCGGGGAGAGGTGAAATTCGGGAGGGACGAACACCAACGTGCATTCGCCGCACTGGTAATAAGAGCGAAATTTATCGCGATGATAAAACTGTGCCGCCGGATGGCGGCACAGTGGACAGGGATACTCAGATCCCCGCCCGTCAGTTTCCGATTGCAGCAGCGTCACATTCAGGCTGCTTGATCGCGCCCTGCATCCGCTTTCACACCGGATACCTCGGCTGCGGATTTACCTTCGTCCTGTTTGGACTGCAGCAGGTTACCACTGGAGATTTCTATCTTGCGCGGTTTCATGGCTTCGGGAATTTCCCGAACCAGCTCGATATGCAGCAAGCCGTTCGCCAGCTGGGCATCGGTTACCCGCACGTGATCGGCGAGCTGGAAACGTCGCTCGAAATTTCGTGCGGCGATTCCGCGATGCAAGAAATTGCGCTTGCCTTCCTCGACAGGCTTTTTGCCGCTGACAGTCAGGCGATTTTGTTCCATCTGGATATCCAGTTCGGACTCGTCAAAACCCGCAACGGCCATTGAAATTCGGTATGCGTCCTCACCAGTCAACTCGATATTGTAGGGAGGGTACGCGGGCTGGTTCTGCTCGGTCGTGGTCATGTTATCCAGCAGGCTGGCCAGACGATCAAAACCGATAGCGGAACGATACAGAGGGGAGAGATCTAAATTACGCATTGTCATATCCTCAATTCAGAGCAATATTGGTAAAACGCCTGTACACGATGTACCAGGCAATTCATTTCCGGCCAGTCGCCTTAAACGTTTCCGCAAAATTTCGGGAAAGGTACTTGGCAATTTACCGGTCTGAGGAAGGCACCTCTGTCGAGCCTGCCGCCCTCACCAATGTATATAGGGGCACCACAAAGGGCTTCAAGGGTAAAAACTGAAAATTTATGCAAAAAGTTAGTGGCGCGCAGAAAGCTGTTACAGATTCAACCACCCCCGGATCCCTTGTACGCCTGTTTATCGGCATTGCCCCGGACGCCGCAACCCAGCGCTTCCTGGACGCCACTGCGCAACACTGTGACGGATTCGGGCTACCTCGTGATTGCCGCTGGCTCAGCCATGCCAACCGTCACCTCACGCTGGCGTTTCTCGGCGACACCGATGTCGGGAAAATTGATGCGGTAGAGGGAATCCTGCGAGAAATTGCCGAGCGCAGCGACGCCTGCTGCGGGCAGATTGTCAGCACCCATCCCTTCCCCAGGGAAAGGGCAAAAATGCTCGCCAGCGAGTTGCTTCCCAACCCTGAACTCATGTCACTGCACCGACAGTGCAGCGCACTGATGGAAGCAATCGGCAAGCAACCGGAACGCAAAACTTTTCGCCCGCATTTCACGCTGGCCAGAAGCCGATCGGGCTTCGCCCGGATACCGCCCGTTCCCGCCGCTTTCACCTGCAACCTGGACAACCTGACCCTGTACCACAGCCTCCTCGCTCCCGGCGGCAGTCAATATCGTCCGCTGCTCACGCTACCGCTGCGGTCCTGACGCCGCCCCCGACAATCCACTACACCCGCCTCGCAGACACAAAAAAGGCCCGCAATGCGGGCCTTTCTGGATAGCGCTTCAGCGGCGCTTGGCGTTTAGGCTCCGGATGACCGGTTAGTCCAGCTGTTTCAGGACGTACTCCGGATACATCACCAGGCGCGGACGAGACAGGCGGCGGGCGTCAAAAATAAATACATAGCGTTCTCCGTCGTCATCGGAGGGAATCGTACGGCGGAACTTCCATGAGTTGATCTTGTAAGTCTGACGACCAGCACTCACCGGAGCGATCAGACGATACTGATTTTCCCCCAGAAACTCGAACTCAATGGATTCATCCCCGGACGGGCGCAGGGACAGATTGCGGAACGTCTGCTTGCCGCTATCGCCCTCATCGAGCTCGCCCAGCAGCTTTTGCAGGCGCTCGCGCTCACCGCGCACATAGTCCACCAGCTCTGGGTCCACTTCGCGCTGTACCGCCTGGGACACTTCCTGAACCTCAGGCTCCGTCGCTTCCGCCGATGAGGCCTGCGCCTCGGGCGCCTGCAGTTCAGGCATGGTCGGCTGCTCCAGCGCGGCGAGGCTCGGTTTCGGAGCCGCTGGCGCCGCCGCAGCCTTGCGGCTCGCCTCTTTTTCGTTCTCCGCCTGCACCAGCATGGCCTTGACCAGCTTATCGACCCGCGCCTGCTGTGCCGACAGACGGGATTTACCTGCCTCCACAGAGGCCTGAGAAGCCTTCAGGCGCGACTCCAGTTCCCCGAAGGTGGACTCGATGATCTCAACCCGGCGATTCCGGCTGTCTACCCCACGCTCGGCCATTGCGTATGCGTGCTTCGCCTTGTGCAAGGCGCGCTCGGTATCGGTGTTGGCACCCAGTTTATGTTCGCGCTCGGCAGCCTTGAGCTCTTTCAGGGTTTGCTCGTGATTTTCACGAGCTTTGGAAAGTGACTCTTGCGCACGTTTGAGTTTGTACTCATACGCGAGCATTTCATTCTCTACATCCTCGAGCTCTACCAGTCGGTTTTCCTGGGTCTGCTCCATTCGCGCAAGTTTGTTCTGTTCAACAGTTAGATTTGATGCCCCCTGCACCAACCCGCACCAGCTGAACACCCCCAACGCGCTCGCAAAAAACAGAGCGCGGCCACGCTTTACCGCCATAGTCAAAAGTCCGTTGTTTGAATTTTTACTTCAGAAATCGCACGGGTTTGTCGCGGGTAACGCTGACTGTATACCGTTCCACCGTTCCAACCCGGGCCTGTCCGGCTTAGCACCGCATCACCCCAGATACAGGCGATACCCGGAAAACCCGGGGCGCACAGAGCCCCCATGAGGCGGCTCAATGTAACCCAGACTTATTTACGCAGCAATGACCATGCCAACGAGATTGATTTACCCCTGGTGACTTGTGCCTGAAAACGAAATATTGCGACCCTGAAAAAGTTCCCCCGCCGCTAGCAATTTTTTATGACAATTTATTGATCGCGGTGCTTGATTTTTTTTTTGAGAATCGCATTATGGATCACAGGGAGATACTCCTGACCCAGTTGGGAAACCGGCCCGGGCGCAAAACACACTCATTGCCGTTAAGGCAAATATTGAACATGCGACCTCTGGTGATCCGATTTTCCTGCTGAGCAGAACTCCCTACAGGGCGCCCTACCTTCTTTTAGCAAACCGCACATTGCGGCCTGCATAGACCCTTTATAACCGGAGGTATGTGCCAATGAAATCTGCGCCTTACGATAACATCGTGTTCCGTGATATCGATAAATCTGCAGCCCTTGCAGACACCGTATCCAGAAAGCTCAATAAGCTGGAACGTTATTGTGGCGACATCATACGAAGCCGTGTAGTCCTCGAAGCCCCTCATCAGCACAAGCACAAAGGCAAGCAATACAAGGCTTCCGTCGAATTGGCCCTGAGCGGCAATCCGGTCACCATCACCAATGAAAGCGACTCTATCCACCGCGCTGTGAACGGAGCATTCAGTTCTGTAGAGCGCTGCCTGAAAGAACGGGGGGATCGTCGCAAGACCCGCCGCTACCAGGTACCGACACTGGAAGAGCCCGAAACCGAATAATCTGCCGGGCCTGCCCACGGAGCGCCAACGCCCGGCAGGGCCCCAGCGAACAACTTTCAGGTTTAGTTAGCGGCATGCTTTCTGGCGCCTCCTCCGGGCCGGCGCCAGCGGCCAAAGCCGGACTCCATTGATGGCCCCTTGATGGCCCCTCGGGCAAGGAGTGAAAAAACACAAAAAAGGCCGTGCCAGACAGATTAGCTGCTGGCACGGCCTTTTTATTGCCTCCCATCGGGTGCTGCGCGCCCGTGGAAGGCAATGGCGATTGCCTTCCTATACCCTCTACTTACATATGCGATATCAGTCGGCCACCGGCGTGCGCATGGTGACAAACTCCTCCGCTGCCGTGGGGTGGATACCAATGGTCTGATCGAACACCGTCTTGGTCGCCCCAGCCTTCATGGCCACAGCAATGCCCTGAATGATTTCTCCCGCATCTGGCCCCACCATATGCGCACCGACCACCTTGTCGTTACTGCCATCCACGATCAGTTTCATCAGGGTACGCTCGTCACGCCCGCTTACGGCGTGGCGCATAGCGCGAAAATCCGACTTGTAAATCACCACCGGAATTTGCGCCTGACGCGCCTCTTCTTCCGTAAGGCCAACAGTCCCTATATTGGGCTGGCAAAAAACCGCTGTGGGAATGTTGTTGTAATCGATCTCAGCGGTTTTTCCCGTCTGCCAATGCTTGACCAGCGCCATGGCCTCAGCCAGCGCCACCGGAGTAAGTTCCGGGCCACCGGTAACGTCGCCGAGGGCAAAAATCGAGGTGACGCTACTGCGGAAGTTGTCATCCACCCCAATGGTTCCATCTTTGTGCAGCACCACACCCAGCCGTTCCAGGCCCAGCCCGTGGGTATTGGGTTTTCGGCCGGTGGCATACAGCACCGTATCGACCTCCATCTCACCACCATCGGCATCAATCACCTTGAGACTGCCGTCGGCCTGCTTCTCGATGGATTTCACATCGTGGTTGAAATGCAGGTTCACCTGCTTTTTACTCATTTCGTCGCGCACAAAGTTCCTGATATCCCGGTCGAAACCACGCAGGAACAGATCGCGGCGGTATGACAAATGCGTCTCCACCCCCAGCCCGGCGAAAATACCGGCGAACTCCACCGCGATATAGCCACCACCGACCACGAGCACACGCTGCGGCATAACCTCCAGGGAAAATACCTCGTTGGAGGTAATTGCGTGCTCACTGCCGGGAAAGTCCGGCACGAAAGGCCAGCCACCGGTGGCCACCAGAATACGCTCGGCGGTATAGGTGCTGTCACCGACCGCCACCTCCTGGCGCCCGGTCAACCTGGCCCGACCATCGATAATCTGAACTCCCGCGTTACCCAACAGCTTGCGGTAGATGCCATTGAGCCGGGTTATTTCCTTGGCATTGTTATCGCGCAGCGTGGGCCATACAAACTTGGCCTCGGTCTGGCCCTGCCATCCGTAGGCTTGCGCGTCCTCGAACGCCTCGCGGTAACTGCTTGCATACACAAAAAGCTTTTTAGGTACACAACCCACATTGACGCAGGTGCCGCCCATATAGCGATCTTCGGCTACCGCTACACGCATGCCGGTAGCAGCAGCCATACGAGCAGCGCGCACACCACCGGAACCCGCGCCAATTACGAAAAGATCGAAATCAAACTCTGACAAAATCCACTCCTAACACAAGTTGCCCCCGGATTCCGATAAGGTCGAGGCGCTCAAATTTTCTTCAACAAACTGACAAAAAATGCACCGCACCGGGGTACTCCTACACCGATTTTGCATTAAAAAACCGGTACTGGTTCAGCAAATAGCACATTACTGACTAATCATACTTAAAAGCCGTTGACATCAGATTGGCGTTTCGTTATTCATGTGACGTTTATCACAATAACAAGCCTGATAGCGAAAACAACAGCAGGGCATGCAAAATGAAAACGTTTCACAGATCAAAAGCCGCGCCTTCCCAGAGCCTCACACAGAAGTGTAAATTCCTGCCGCTGAAAGCGGCGATGATGACGAGCCTAATCGCGCTGTGCAGTACTTCAGTATCAGCCAAAACCCATCCGTCTTACCTCACCGAAAGCTATTGCGACGGTCTGGTAGAGCAGTTTGTAGACTCGGGCATGCGAAGTTTAGGGAAGTACGTCAACGAGAACTTCAAACCGGAGTACAAAGGTGGCATTCGCAACACCATCAACTTCCTTAACCAGCGCGCCGAGTGGCTGGGTGAGTGCGATGAGTACCTGAACGACACCGCGAACAGCCGCATTTTTTACGACGACAAAAACACCAAAGCCATTTTCGATGCCATGAAAGAGCTGGCAAAAGAGCTGCAACTGGTACGTGAGGGTGTCGAGTACCCGGACGAGTCCGGTACCAACAATCCGCGACCATTCATCAAGAGCCGCTACGAAACCCTGGCCACACTGGTGGATCAGCACCACACCCGCCTGCTAATGAAAAAGCAGTTCCAGTAATACGCACGCAGGCCCCGAGGGGCCTGCTGTATTTACGCAATCAGAAACTCCGCAAAATCAATCGTCCTGGTTTGGTCCACGAGCATCGCTCCGTCGCGCCGATACCTTTTCCGCTGCAGACTGTGACAGCCCCGCATCCGGCCAACGATTTTGCTCACGCCCCAGCAAACGCTCCTTGAGACTACTGGCAATACGCTTTGTAAGCGCACCAAGTCGCGGCCGCTGTTTTTCAGAAAATGGTATCGGGCGGCAGCTGTGCACCGCGGCGAGGCCGATACGCGCCATAAACAGACTGGCTCCCATGCCCTGCCCCAGACGTGCAGACACGGTACTCAACATGCTGTCGCCCACCAATTCCGGCCACAGTTCACTGACGGCGTACTCACTGGCACCACTGTAGGCCACAAGGGCAAGTATTTTCTTGAACAGGCGCCAGCGCACCACCATAGAGGGACGCACGCCATAGATCTGCGCCACGTCGTCGATCATGCGCATCGACTGGCGCAGGGCCACCAGCACATCGAGAGTGGTGAACGGGCTCAGACCAACCAGCGCACCGGTGGTGGTTGCGTGGCGGACAATACGCCGCAGCGCTTCCTGGTCCAGCGCTTCGAAAAAGTTGAGCTCGAGATGGCGCAGTAGCTCGCTGTTGTCGTAATAATCCGGGGTTTCTTCCTGCACCCTGGCCAGCAGCGCACCCTGCGGCTTGCCAGCAAACAATTCCTGCAGCTGCTGGTTAAGTGGCGCCACCGCATCGGTGGCGCGACTGTCGCGTACCTCCGCCGCGAGCTGCTGGGTTTTTTGCAGTTTTCTCAGTGGCTTGCCCGCACGAAAGTACTCCCACACCGCACTGGCCATGGTGAGCACCAAGGCGCCGATAACGACTCCGGCCAGCAGCCCCAGGCTCCAGTGCATATCCGCAGCCCAGTAGAAAAACTGGCGCAACTCCCAGAACACCGCACCAAATGCCAGCGCCAAGCCGGCAAGCAGTGCGGGCTTCCACATCCGCAGGCGGAAAAAAGGCAGGCGCAACTCGGAAAACGAGATCTTATCCGGTAGCGACTCGCCGGTGGTAATTGAACGCGGCAGCTCGCCGGGCTCCTCTGCCAGGGATTCCACCCGGGTGCTGGCCCGCTCGTGCACCGCGGGCTCTTCCACTTCCAGGTTTTCGATTCGGGTCTGGCGGCGGGGTTTGGGCGCAGGTTGCGCGGCGGATTCAGTGTCCAGTCGATCGTCAGAGGCGCTCATTACACCTTGTCTCCCAACAGCAGATTAAGCAGGGCATCAATTCGAATATGGGGCATATACCCCTCGCGACCGATGCCCACCGGCGGACGCAACTGGGGCGGTAGCCCGCCAGTGTAATGTCGCCATTCGCCGTCCTGCGGTAGATGCGCCATGATCTCGGCATTTTCGAAACCGAGATAACGACCGTCCATTGCGTGCCCTACCAGCATACGGCGCCCATCGCGGACACTTTCATTGGAACAGCGCACCGCGGCAATGGCTTCACAGTACAGGGGCAAGCCGCGATGGCGAGCCCCGGAGAAAACCTGCTGCAACTGCTGCCCGAGCAACTGTCGCAAAGCATCGTGATCTGCCGCCAGCACCTGGTCCACCTTGGTCGCGGCAAACACCAACCTGTCAATCCGCGGGCGCCACAGTTTGCGCAGCAAGCCATTGCTGCCATAGCGGAAAGTGTCGGCGATATGCCCGAATGCCTTGCGCATATCCTCCAGGGATTCCTCGCCGGCAAACAGGGTGCCAATCAGATCCACCAGCACCAGCTGGCGGTCCAGGTGGCGGAAATGGCTATCCACAAAGGGCGCGACCTGCTGTTCGACGTAGTTCCGGTAGCGCGCTTCCAGCACCTTGTACACGCTGTTGTCCGGCAAGGACTGTAATTCGCCCTGCGACTGATGGCTCAATGCCGGCAGCGGGAAAAAACCGTATTCCTCGCTGTCCAGAAGCGCCCTGCCCGGCTGCAGATAACTCAGTTTCCGCTCACCGCGGCAGTCCCTGAGGAACTGGCGGTAGTTCTGCCAGAGGCTGTCCAGTTTGGCCGAATCCACTACGGTTTCCGGCGTCAGCGCGTTCAGTTCCGACAACAGCTCCGGGGCAAGCTCCGCACGGGGTGCGCCGTCCAGCAGATCCCGCTGATGACGGCACCAGGTAGCGAAATCCATTCGCAGCAGCGGCAGGTCCATCAGCCACTCGCCGGGATAGTCGCGTAGCTCCAGTATCACCTTCTGCCGGTAGTCACGCCCCAGGCGCCGCCCCTGCAGGTGCACGTGGAGTTCGAGGGCGGAGAGGTCGCGAGTCGATTCGGGCCAGCGCGGCGGATTTGCAGTGAGCGCATCCAGACATCGCTGGTACTCAAACAATGGCAATCCGGTATCCAGGGCGGGATGCAGTTCGGCGCCCAGCAGGCGGCCATTCAGCGCCGGGGCAAAACCGGGCAGCTGGGCCCGGTCCGGGTGGCTTAGCTGGTAGATCAGGCTGCTGATGAGGGTAGATTTTCCGGCACCGCTGAGACCGGTGATACCGATACAGATTCGCTTGTCGAGCAGGCGCTCCGCGGCCCAGTGGGACTTGTCTCGCGCTTCTTTGCGCAGATGTTTGAAGCGCTCCCGCAGGGCGCGCAAGCGGTGTTTGGCGCCCTTGCCGGACTCGCGGCCGTCGCCGTCAGATGCGCTCATGAATACTCCCTGTATCCACCGGCTGCGTCACGGCCGGCAGTTAAGCAGATTTGCACGGGGACCGGCGCAAAATGCCCAGCAATACCCTGTACCAGCAACACCTGAGATAGCGACGCGACGGTCTCCGGTACTGCCATTGCAATCAGTGTGATGAAAGCAAGATGGAGGCCCGGACGACCGTTTCAACCCCTTGAGTCTAAACCGTTCCGTGTCCTTGTCCGGGCACGGTTACTCCACCAGCGCCACATCGCCAGAGCCCATCACCGAGAAAGACTCATTCGCGGGACGTTTCAGCACAATATCGCCGGAGCCCATTACTGCGCCGCCAGCGTTGGTGGCACTCAGGTTGCGTCCCATAAAGTCGCCGGAACCCATCACTGTCACGTTCAGATTGGCCACTTTGCCGCCGATGGCCATATCTCCGGAGCCCTTGATCTGCGCCGAGAAGTCCTCGCCAATAAAGTTGTCCATACGGATGTCGCCAGAACCGGTAATACCCGCCGAGCCATGCACGGCCAGCACCGTACCCAGAATCAGGTCCCCGGAGCCGGTAACCCCCGTGCTCAGGGATTCGGCAGCCACCTTCTCCACCCGGATCAGACCGGAGCCAGTCACACGCAGGTCAAGTTTTTCGCTTTCCAGGGTATCGGCCATGGCATCGCCAGAGCCAGTGACACGAATGCCGCTAATCACGGGCAGGGTCACGCGGAATTCGATCTCTGGTTCGCTGCTGACGGTAACGATACCGAACAGGCTCTTGCTGTCCTGCTCAACGGAAAGCTCGAGGGTATCGCGCTTCACTTCCGCCTTGGCGTAGGCAAGGTCAGATTCCTCACCATGTGCAGTAATCGAGAAAGTATCCCCCTGAACCACTTTCAGGTTGGAACTCCCTTTTACTGCGATGGCGGTGAACCCGTCCAGCGGGTAGGAGCGGCTGCCCTGCTGGGCCTGCGCAGCGACCGCAGCAAGTGAAAGTGCCAGGGCCAGAGAAACGAAAATAGACAATCTGCGAAGCATGATCTGTTTACCTGTTCTTGTTGATTGCCAGTAGGACGTGGCGACAGCTGCGGATGGATGCACCCACCCGCAACTTTTTAACGCGGGAGGGCTTATTCGGCGTCCTGGCGATAACCGAGCGCTACCAGCGCCTGGCGCAGCTTTGCCGCCTCGGCAGCGAGATCCTCGGGCTCGGCCTGCTTTTGCAGGGCAAAGTCCAGATCCGCGATTTCATTGATCGGCACAAGGTGATAATGGGTGTGCGGCACTTCGATGCCGGCGACCATCACCCCGACCCGCTTCGGTGAATACACCTGCTTTTGCGCCTTGGCGACCTTGCTCGCCACATCCATGAGGTGGGCAGAGACGTCGGCGGGCACATCGTCCCAGTGATTGATCTCTTCGACGGGAATAACCAGGCAGTGCCCCGGCTTGATCGGTGCGATGGTCATGATGGCTACCGCGACATCGTCGCGCCAGACAAAATGGCCGGGCAGGTCGCCGTTGATGATCTGGGTAAAAATGCTCGCCATACTCAGTGCCTCTTATTCCTGTTCTGGTCCATGCTTCGGTTACTGCCCCACGCCGTCAATCTGCCGCGAAACTAAACTGGCAAGTCTACCAGCGGCACTTCGCCCCACGCCACTTCCGGGGACATTCATCTCGCATTCAGGGATTTTTTTACTAGGCGCCGAAGGTTTCAGCGCCCAAATCCTGCACGAAATTAAACACACCGGCACAACCCGTGGAAGAGTGTGACAATTTCGTGCGGCTTCGTTGGCAGTGGTATATCCATCCCGTAATCTTGCCGCCCATATCGCGACAGGCAGCCCCCAGCCCACACCCGGGCCTCCGGCACAGATCCGGAATCAGCACGGGCGCATACGCAGAATTGAGGCAAACCGGGCGCCATCGCGAAAATATCACAAGAATGATTACCATCTCACAGGGGGAATCTACCTATGCCGAAAGTTGTACCCGTTCTCGTACACAAGCCCGTCACACCGGCAGCCCAGGGCAGCAGTCCCGGTTTCAACGAGCAGGGCCCCCTCGCCCAGCTGGGCGGCCGCCCCTTCGTGCACGAAACCGTGGGCGAGTTCTATCACGCCATCGGCAAATACCTGACCCCGGAAGATACGGCCGATCACGGCAAGCAACACAGCCGTCAGGCGCAGTTCCTGAGCCATGCCCTGTCCGGCCAGCCCGAGCCGGTCCACAGTGCCCGCGCCAATTTCCTCGCCCGGGGGCTGAACCCGGCACTGTTCGAGGCGCTGCTGGAGTATTTCGAGGCGCGCCTGCTCGAAAAGGGCGTCTCAGCCAAGGCCAGCAATCGCCTGGTGCGCGCGGCCGCAGACCTCTATGAAAGCTGCCAGGAGCCGTTGTGTATCGCCTGCTAGCGCCGGATTGACGGCGTTAAGCAGCCAATGAACCCCATTTTGCGGAGCGCGGTCCAGTCCGCTTCGCGGGCCTCCTCCCGCCCCCTCGGTTGCGACCGTCGGGGCCGCCCCATACAATGCCCCCTCACACAGCCTTTATCCCCCGTTTGCTTTTCCTTCCGTAAGCGGTAAGCGCTACAACTCACTCTCAAGATACAAGAGATTGCCAATGAAAATTGCTAACCACAGTGTGGTGGAGATCAACTACACCCTGAAAGATGCCGAAGGCACCGTGATCGACTCCTCCGAAGGTGGACAGCCGCTGAAGTACCTGCAGGGCGTGGGCAATATTATCCCCGGCCTGGAAAAGGAAATGCTGGACAAGAGCGCTGGCGACAAATTCACCGTCGTCATCGCCCCGGAAGAAGGCTACGGCCCGCAGAACCCCGAACTGATCCAGACCCTGCCGAGCAGCGCTTTCGGCGGTGTGGAAAAGCTGGAAGTGGGCATGGCGTTCCGCGCCCAGAGCACTGAAGGCCACCCCATTGAAGTGGAGATCATCGACATCGACGGCGACCAGGTCACCATCAACGGCAACCACCCTCTGGCAGGTGTGGAACTGCACTTCGAAATCGAAGTTGTAGCCGTGCGTGAAGCCACGCCGGAAGAAATCGACCACGGTCACGTGCACTAAGTGATCGCCGTGTGCAGGGCCTCCCGGCCCTGCACCCTCCCCACTCCAGCAACCCCTTTCCCGGCCTAGACTGATTCAGATTCCCCGCACGAAGTAATCCCGGAATTTTCCCATGCCCCTCAGCGACTCCTATCTGCAACGATTTGGCGGTATCGCCCGACTCTACGGTGAACCGGCCCTGGCGCGCCTGCACGACGCGCACGTGGTCGTGATCGGCATTGGCGGCGTTGGCAGCTGGACCGCGGAGGCGCTGGCGCGCAGCGGTATCGGCAAGATTACCCTGATTGATCTCGACGACATCTGTATCACCAACACCAACCGCCAGATCCACGCGCTCGTCGACACTGTGGGGGATATCAAGGTATCCGTAATGGCGGAGAGACTGCGCGCAATCAATCCGGACATTGCGATCGAAACCCACGAGGACTTTATCGCCAGCGACAATTTCGCCGAACTGCTCGCCCCGGAAAAAGCACGAATTGATATCGTGATCGATGCCTTTGATAACGCCCGTATCAAGGCTGCGCTGATTGCCTACTGCAAGGCGCGCAAGATCCGCCTGGTGACCGTAGGCTCTGCGGGTGGCAAGAAGGACCCCACCAAAATCACCTGCGCGGACCTGGGGCGCACGGTCAGCGACCCGATGCTGGCCAAGGTGCGGCAACACCTGTATCGCTTTCACAACTTCCAGAAATCCAGCAAACGCCAGTTCGGCATAGACGCCATCTACTCCGCGGAACCCATGGTGTATCCGCAGCCGGATGGACAGGTATGCCAGCAGAAAAGCAGCATGCAAAACGGGGTAAAACTGGATTGCAGCGGCGGTTTCGGCGCCGCCACCATGGTCACCGCCACCTTCGGTTTTGTTGCGGCCAGCAAGGCCATTGAGCGGATCGTGAAACAGGGCTGAGCCCCCCGCTTAACCCACCGACTCGGACATCAGGGCAAACGCGCGCTCCATCAGCGCGCGGAATCCATTGCTGCGCGATTCACTCAATTGCTGCGCCAATCCCAGCTCCTCGAACAGCGTCTCCAGTTCAGCCCGGTTTACCCTACCGGCAGGCTGCCCATTCAACTGGGTCAGCAATAGCGCGCCAAGCCCTTTTACGATCCGGCTGTCACTATCCAGCGCAAACAGGTGTCTGCCACCCTCGCAGCGATGCACCAGCCACGCACTGGATTCACATCCGCGCACCAGGTTTTGTTCGCGGCGAATCACATCCTTGCGAGAAATGGTTTTCGCCCACCCCATCAGGGTCCGATAACGGTCCTGCCAGGTCTTGCGACCGCGCAGTATGTCGACATCGAGCGCAGAGACATCATCCGCAACCCACTCTGGAGCAGCACTAACCGGGGTAACCGACAGCGGCTCGCCGGTATCTTCGGCATCCAGCTGGGCAAAGAACTCCTCGACCCCGGCCATAAACCGCTCCGCGTCCTGCCGGGTGTTGTACGCGGCAAAGGACGCGCGCACCGTGGCGGTGTGGCCCGCGGCACGCAGCAGTGGCTGGGCACAGTGATGCCCTACCCGCACCGCAATATCCCTACCGTCCAGCCACTGGGCCAGGTCGATGGCAGCGCAACGGGGATGAGTGAAAGTGACGATACCGAGATTGCTTTGACTGTGGCTCAACAACACCAGCTCGGGAATCTGTGCCAAGCGGTCGTGCAGGTACTGTTGCAGGCCCTGCTCGTGCCGGGCCATAGCCGGCCGGTCGCAGCGCCCCAGAAATTTGAGACAGGCACCCAGTCCGGCGATGGCAGCCAGGGAAGAGGTTCCCGCCTCAAAGCGGTGGGGCAAGTCCGCAAACTCGCTGGCCAGCAGGTCGACACTGGTGATCATCTCCCCACCTCCCTGCCACGGCGGCAGCTGTGCCAGCAACGCCTCGCGCCCGAACACCAGCCCGATACCGGTGGGACCGTAGAACTTGTGTGCGGAACAGACAAAGAAATCGCAACCAATGGCTGCCACATCCACCACATCGTGTGCTGCCAGCTGCGTACCATCCAGCACCCACATCAGGTCGCGCCCGGATAGCGCCTCACGCAACGCCTGTAGATCGGTGCGAAACCCGAGCGCATTGGAACCGGCGGTTACCGATACAATGCGGGTACGCGAGGTGAGCGCCTCCCCGATACGCGCAAAATTCGGCACGCCCCACTCGTCTGGCACGAAGCGCAGTTGCAGATTGTATCGCTCGGCCATCATCTGCCAGGGCACCAGATTCGCATGATGTTCCGCGGTGGACAGCAGGACTTCATCTCCCGCACGCAGCGTGGCGCACAGGCTGTTGGCCAGCAGATTCAGCCCCTCGGTTGCCCCCCGGGTGAAGATGACTTCCCGAGCAGATTGCGCACCCAGGAACCCCGCGGCATCGCGCCGTACCTGCTCCACCATTTCCGTCGCGCGCCGTGCCAGTCGATGGCTGGAGCGGTGGGTGTTCGCGTTCGCATGCAGGTAAAACTCGCTGATACCCTCAATGACACAGGCCGGCTTTTGTGTGGTTGCCGCATTGTCCAGATATACCAGATCGCGGTTTTCACTTTGCTGGAACAGCGGAAACTGCTGTTTAAATTCTTCGACAGAGAAAGTCATAGATCGAATAGCGCCTGCGTGTTTTTTCCAGTTTGGGCGACAATGTTTTCCACCGGCACTTGGCGCAGCACCGCCAGCGTTTCAGCCACAGCCGGCAAATATTCCGGGCTATTGCGCTCGCCCTGATGCCCGGCATGGGGCATGTCCGGAGCGTCGGATTCCAACAAGAGATGCTCTAGCGGAACGCCTGCCAGGGTCCTGCGGGTCTTGGCGGCGCGCTCATAGGTGATGGAGCCCCCCACCCCCAGATAAAAACCAAGCTTGATATATTCCTCGGCAATTTCCCGGCTACCGGTGAATGCGTGAATTACACCGGCCTTTTTTACCCCAGTTTTTTTCAACGCGCGGATGACTTCATTGTGGGCGCGCACACTGTGCACGATTACCGGTAACGACAGTGTATTGGCTGCCTCCAGCTGCGCCTCGAACACCGGTAGCTGCTGCTCCAGAGGAAGATCAATATTGCCATCCAGCCCGCACTCCCCCACTGCCACACAGCACCCAGCGCCCTGTCGGCGTTCGCGCTCTACCCGCTCCACCACCGCGCGGAACACCTGCTGCGGGGAAAGGGTAAGCTTTGAAACCCACCAGGGATGCACGCCCGCCGCGCCGTACCAGCCCGCCTGCGCATTCACCATTGCAAATAGCGATCGCCACTGGGGAATACTCACCCCCGGAATCACCAGGGCCTGGACACCGCGCTGCTGGCAGCTATCCCAGACCTGCTCGCGGTCTGCGGAAAACGCATCAAAATCAAAATGACAGTGACTGTCGATCAGGGGCATAGAAGGCTCGAAACCAGTTCTCTGCGCGGGTAACAAGGAGGGGCAGCACCCGGCAATCCAGGACGTGAATTGTAGGTCGCGCGCCGTGGAATTGCGACGTCGGGCTAGACTGACTGTTTTCAGGCGGGTTATCGGGGGTATTGCAAATGGGGAAGCGGAAGGAGACGGAAAAAGAGACGGGAGATTGCGGAAAAGCCAACGGAGGCCAGCATCATCCCGATGCCGCCCCCGGATCCTGGCGGACCTGGCTTACTCTCGTACCAGCTTGCGTCCCTCTTCCAGCTCCACGCGGAAGTTTTTTACCATCTGACGCAGGAACAGACGCGGCGCCAGCTTATACAGATAGGCACCGAGCAGGGATTTGTCCCGCGGGAACAACCGCTCCTTACCCGCCATCTGCGCGGCCACAATCCGGTCGGCCATCCAGTCCGCACTGCGCACCTGACCGATGGTGCTCTGCGCGTGGCGGGCTCGCCCGCCGTCGCCGGACAGGGCATTGGTATCGATATCCGTTGCTACGAAGCTCGGATAGACCATCAATACGCGGATCCCCTCTTCCCGAACCTCTTCGCGGAACGTTTCAAAGTACTGATGTAGCGCACTCTTCGCTGCACAGTAACCCGCACGCCCCAGCACCGGCATCCAGCCGGCCATGGAACTGATATTCACCACACAACCACCCGCCGCACGCAGCGGTACCAGCAATCCCTGAGCCAATTCCACCGGCGCGTGGTAATCCACCGCCATCACCCGGCGAATGACCGTATTGGTGGTCTGGGTAGAGAGGCTGCGATGAGTAATACCCGCATTGTTGATCAACAGATCCACATGCGGATAGAGCGCGCGCAAGCGCTCGCACAATTCCGCCACGGCGCTTTCACTGGACAGGTCGGCAACCAATATGTCCGCGTCGATATCCTGTTGCTCAAGCTCGCGACCGCGCGCCGCCAGCGCTTCGCCGTTGACATCGACCAGGGCAAATCGCAGCGGCGTTACGCCAGCATGCGCCTTCACCAGGGACTGGACCAGCGCCCAGCCGAGACCACCCGCAGCGCCAGTGACGACGACAACTTTTGACCGGTTGATATGCTTTACTCCCGTAGCGCTCATGCCGGAACTCCCTGCTCTTTAGCAGTACCAGCACAAGTCACATTGGCTTCGCCGGGGTCGACGCTGATTCCCAGCGCCTTGGTAGCAAAGTAGGCAAAAGCTTCCGCGGAGGTCTTTTTGGGCTGGTAGCCCAGCTCGTTCTTCAGGCGCGTGTTCAACAGCACCGGCCGGTACTGCAGAAACATGACTTGCGCAGGCTGCACATTGCCCAGGCGCAGGTTGTAGCTAACCCACAAAAGTGCTTTCAGCAACCACACCGGCGGACGCCGCAGTGGCTTGCCGAGCAACCGCGCAATCTCCGCCGGAGTCAGGGCGCCATCACCAGCAAGATTGAAAATGCCGCTGGCACTGCGCACCACGCCGTATTCAATCGCGCCGATCACATCCTGATCCCAAATGAAGACAAACGCTGAATTGTGGCCGCCGGGATCGAGAATGCCGCTGCCGGCAAACAGGTCGCTGATCTTGCTGTTGGTGGTGGCACCGATAATAGAACAGGGCCTAAAAATCAGCTGTTTGAGCTGAGGGTGGCGCTGCCGGTATTCCGCCAGCATTTCCTCTACCAGGCGCTTGTGATCGGAATAGGCAAATTCCGGATTGCCGCGCAATGCGTGCGTCTCTTCCAGCCAGGCAGGATTATCTGCATGGTATCCGTATGCGGCACCACTGCTGGTCAGGGTAAGGTGCTCCACTCCGGCGGTAATACAGGCCTCAAGCACGTTGCGCGTGCCCTCCACATCAATGTGGTATTCCCGCGCGCGATCGCGGCCCGGTGAAACCACCGATGCCAGGTGCACCACATGGGTAATGCGCTCCGCACGCATCAATTCCGCAAGGGCAGCATCGCAAATATCCATCACAAACAGCGGGAAAGCCGTTTCCCGGTGCTGGATATCCACTCCCACCACCGGCATGGTTTTACCCAGAAGATCCCCAAGCTGGCCGCCCACATAGCCGGCGGCGCCGGTAATCAATACCCTTTTTTCACTCATTTCTATACAGCTCTTATTGTTGTAGGTGGTGCACAAACCCTACGGGCAATCGCCCGCCGCTTTCGGGGTCGCGGCGAGCAGGCGGCGCTGGCTGAAGTTCCAGTAGCCCGCGAGACTCAAGCCCGATACCAGGTGCCAGACACCCCAGAAACCGGCGATGACCAGCATCTCCCCAGCCTCTGGATAAAACGTAAACAGGATCGCCAGCGCCAGCCCGGAATTCTGTATCCCCACCTCCATGGTGACCGCACGGCGATCCCCCTGAGGTAATCGCGCGGCGCGGCTGGCGAGGTCGCCCACCAGAAAAGCAATGGCGTTGTGCGCAACCACCAGTACCAGTACAGCTCCGGCGATCTGCACCGCGGTCTGCCAGTGTTTGCTGAAGGAAATCACCACAAACAGCAGGAACACCATCAGCGATGCCGTGCGGAAATGACGCTCGCTGCGCTCGGCAAAGCCCGGAAACTTGGCACCGACGATCATTCCCAGGGCCATCGGCAGTGCCAGAACCAACACCACCATCAGCACCATGTTTTCCGCCGGCAGCGCAATAGCCTGCAAGGCGTCGCGAGTATTGGGGTTGAGGCTGCCGTAGAGGGCAAAATTGAACGGGGTCATGACCACCGCAGCGAGGCTGGAAATTGCGGTCATGCTGACCGAGGTGGCCACATTCGCACGCCCGATCCAGGTCATGACGTTGGAGAAGCTACCGCCGGGGCAACAGGACACGAGAATCATTCCCAGCGCCAGTCCGGGACTGATGTCCAGCGCCCAGGTACCCAGGCAGGTGACGGCGGGCAGCAACAGGAACTGCGCCAACAGCCCGGTGACCGGCGCCACCGGGCGGCGTAGTACACGGCTGAAGTCCGCGGTGCGCAGCCCCATGGAAACCCCAAACATCATGAACGCGAGCACCGCGTTCAACGCGATCAGGGCTGCGGGAGACATCTGGAAGCTGTCGATGGACGTCGTAACTACAGTATTCAAGTCATTCATGGCGTAGCGACCTCAGCGGGTCACCGCGGCCGAATTGGATGAAAAACGTGCAGTATCCGCAACCGGAAGGTCCCGGAGCAAGTCCCGAGTGTGACCAGCCAGTGCTTTGAGGTAGGTGTCCTTGTGCACGTAGTAGGCCATGCGCTCCAGCTTCAGGTAATTCATGCCCCCATCCGCACGCTCGCCAGCGGCCGCGCGCTTGGTCTGCTGCAGCTTGCGCGCGGACTCCGCGCCGGCCGCCAACTGCTTGATGTACAGCGCGACCATTTCTGCCTGCCGGTTGCGACCCTCCCAGCCGAGGCCGGCAGCCTCCACCATACCCATCAGAAACAGGTTGTCGTATTCCGGGTGGAACACGTTCAGGTACAGACGCGGCGCAAACCCTTCCCAGTTCAGGTGCGCGCGATCGATAAACGGATAGTGCAGTTTGTAACCGGTGGCCATCATGACCATGTCGTACTCGCCACTACTGCCATCGGTAAAAGTGACCTTATGACCATTCACCTCGGAGATATCCTTGCGCGGTTTTATATCGCCGTGGCCGATATGGTGCAGTATCAGCGAGTTGATCACCGGGTGGGATTCGAACATTTTGTAATCCGGCTTCGGCAGGCCGTACTGCTCCGGCGTGCCGAGCATGAATTTGGAGATGGCCGCACTGATACGCTGCTGCACAAATCGCGGCAGTTTGATCTTGCCGCCCACCGCATCGGTGGCTTTTCCGCCAATAAACTTGGGCAGGAAGTAATAGCCGCGACGCAAACTGATATCCACGCTGCTCGCCCGGTGGGCCGCATCCACCGCAATATCTGCCCCGCTGTTGCCGCAACCCACCAGCAGTACGCGCTTGCCGTCAAAAATGGCCGGATCCCGGTAATCGGAAGAGTGCAGCAGCTCCCCGGCAAACTCGCCGGGCAGTTGGGGCATGTTGGGGTGATGCAGTGTGCCGTTGGCAATCAGCAGTCCACCGAATTCCCGGGTCTGCTCCTCCCCACGACAGCGGGTGGTAATACGCCAGTCGCTCCCGACCCGCTCACAGCTCACCACCTCGGTCTCAAACTCGTAGTGGCGGTAGAGATCAAAGGTCCGCGCGTAGTCGCGGAAGTAATCACGCATCTCACGGTGATGGGGGAAAAGCGCAACGTCTTCGCCCATGGGGAATTCCGCGAATTCGGTCATTTTCTTGGAGGAAATCAGGTGCGCAGACTCGTACATGGTGCTGGTCTCGCTGTCGATATCCCACAGCCCACCCACATCACTGTGAATCTCGAAGCCCACGCAGGGAATCCCGTGCTTGGCCAGGTTACGTACACTACAAAGCCCCATGGGGCCCGCACCGATGACGGCAAAGGGTTTCATTATTTTTCTCCGGGTTTTCTGCTCAGTTGCCTTCCCACGCAACCCGCTGCCGGGTCTGTGTCTGGCGGGCAAACTGACATGTCATATCGCCTTGACCGTCAATATAACGTGACATCCCGATGCGCCGTCGTCATAATCGGGCAGTATCTGGTTAATTTCGGACAGACGTTTTGCACAGAACAGACAACAGAAGCGTAACTTTAAGCTACACACGCGCGATTATAAGCGCCTTGGCGCAACTCCAGCTGAAGCTGCCTTCCCGTGTGGAAGCCATTCTGACCTCCATTAACGATGGAGACAGGGTGCCCATGCAGGTCCAGGAGGAGATCTGGCTGGCGGTACAGGCAGCCCACCCCGATCCGCTACTGGGAATTCGCCTGGGCCAGGCCATGCTGGGCAGCCAGATGGGGCTGGTCGGCTACCTGCTGATGACCCAGAAAAACCTGGGTGCAGCCCTGGACCAGCTGCTGATCTACCACCCACTGCTCGGCGAGGGCGGCCTGTTTGAAATGCGCCGCAGCAGTTTCTACGTGGACCTCTGCTACCGCCCCAACTACCTGCGCTGCGCCCGCCTGCGAGTGGAAACTGTACTGTCCATCTGCCTGGCACAGGCCCGCGCGATGACCGGCCGTGAATTCCAGCCGCAAAGTATCCAGTTTGCCTACCCCACCCCCTCTCTGGCAATTCAGCAGCAATACCAGCAATTGCTCCAGGCGCCGGTGCAGTTCAATGCAGAGGCCTCTGGCATTCGCCTGCGCCCCCAGGACCTGGAAATCCCCCTGGTGGCCGCCGACCGTCATGTGATGGCACGTCTCAAGCCAGAGGCCGATGCCCTGCTCAAGGCGCTAACCAGCAAAAGCCTGCAGCTGCGTGTTGCTCACCTGCTGCAACAGGAACCCCAGCTCAGCCGGGAACAGGTTGCTGCGCGGCTGTGCATCAGCCCCCGTCACCTGGGGCGCAAGTTGCTGGAGGAAAACGCCAGCTTCCGTGCGATCCAGGACGAGGTGCGCAGCCACTATGCCTGTCAGTGGCTGCGCGAGGGAGAAAAGACCAACGTAGATATTGCCGCGGCCCTCGGATATTGCGATGAGAGCGCCTTCGGCAAAGCCTTCAGGCGCTGGACCGGCCTTTCTCCCAAGGCGTTCAAGCTCGACAGCCTGGATAATCTGGCCGACACGGATAATCCCGACAGCACCGAGTGAACGATGCCGGGCACCTCTGTGTGCCCGGCCGGAACCTCACAGGTGCGCGCGGAAAAATGCCTGTAACGATGCACGCAATGGTGCGAGGGATTTGTAGCGCGACTCCTCCGGCGACATCGCCTCCACCGCAGCCTGCAGTGCCGGCAGCCCGCCGGGCACTGCCAGCAAATCCGACAGCGGATTGGTCATCACACGAATACTAAACACCACCGCGCCGGTCTCCGGCAGACGCCGCAGCGACTGCCGCTCGATGCGCAGGTAAAGCGCACCCTCTTCTGGAGCAAGGTCCGCTGAGCCGACCTCATCGACACCACGCTGCAACAGTGCGGGAGAGTCCACCACCGACCAGTTACTGCGCCACACCGGGTACTCCGGCAGCAGATGATCGAAAAAGCGGGCCACCTGCGCACCGAGATCGCGATGAAAGCCCGGCACGGGCTTGTGAATTTTATCCAGGGGACGACCGATTTTTTCTTCCAGACGCCAGTAACTGGGCGCAGCCAGGGACGCTGCCACCAGTTCGTAGCCGCGCGCGCCGGGCAACAAGATACACAGATCGTCTGCCACCCAGAGACTCGCACCCCACAACGGCTCGTCACTAGCGCGCACGACATCCGCACCGGGCCAACAGAGCGCGCCCGCGCCCCCCGGGCAATCGCGCCAGCGCAACTCACCGCCCGCAGCACAATGGTAGGTGTCGTGATCCCGCGACAAATGCTTAGCCATCAGGGTCGCCAACTCCCGCTGGGCAGGAAGTGATGCTGGCAACTGCGCGAATACCCGCTCTCCCAGCCGACGCCGGGCAGCAAGCTTGTTATGCAGGTAATGCGGGAGATTGACACAGGGCTGAATCCAGCCTTGCGGCGCAAGCCGGTTCAATCCCATGTGTACGATGGCGGGTTCGCGGATAAAAGGCAGTACCGCGCGAGGAGAGCACAGGTCCTGGGCAAAGCGACGCATATTCCGCGCCGCTTGCCGGACACCTCCGGAAGAGTCCCGGGGAAGGCTAGGCACCGGAATTGCGCCGGTGCAGATTAGGCGACAAAGCGGTCACAAGCCGCCCATCAACGGGATGCAGTTGCCTGTTGGGCCGCGCGTGCCTGGGACAGTGCAGCCAGGTCTTCCAGCCATACGATATCCGTAGCGGCAATCTTCTGACCGGTGTATTCACCGAGCGCCGCGCGCACCTGCTCCAGGTTTTCAACTTCTTGATCGCCAGTAACGGCTTCGAGCGGCAGCTCAATCCAGGCCTGGCCATTCTGGTCGATGACCGGCTTACCCTCTTCCATCAGATCGGCGTCCTGCGCGCCCTGGTCGACTGCGGTGAGGTGGCGGTCAATGGCGGAAGAACCACCGGCCGGCAGGTAGATAGTGCCGTTGGTGAAGTCTACCGCGAAAGCCACGATACCCGGCAGAATACCGAACAACAGACCTGCGCCATCCAGGATGACCACGACCGGATCAACTCGACCTCCCGCTTGCCCCTTGCGCTCAGGGTACAGAAAGTAACCACATGCGGTGAGATTCAGCATCAGGGTCAGAAGGCAGGAAACGGCGATGCCGCGCTTGATGGATTTGTTCATGGATTTAGATTCCTTTATTGGAACAGTTCGCCAGATAGTACAGGCTCGCAAGAATACCGATTTGCCCGCCGCACGGAAAGTGGCGCCAATTGGATCTTTGTGCGCCAGGTCGCAGGCACAACAATACATCGTCGGTATTCTGATCACCGTTGGTGCCATGTATCGACGAATTCCGGCAATGCCACCCCGGGGAGATACCAACAGCCATACCCCTAATAATCCACCCACTGGAACCGCACCATTGACCGCGCTCAGTGGGGCAGCGATGGAGAAATCATCATGCCAGCTTACTTTCGATACTGCAGCCTGTTCATCGTGCTTGCCAATCTGCTTGTGATCAGCAGCTGTGCCGCGCCGGGACAGACCCGCGCGGATCAGCGCCAACATATCCAGCAAACCGAACGCGAAGTCCTGAACGCGCTGTACGACCTGAAGCCCGACCTGCGCACCGACGTGGCTCGCGCCCCGGGATACGCCGTGTTCAGTAACGTCAATGTCAACCTGCTACTGGCCAGCGCTTCCACCGGCTACGGTGTGGCGGTAAGCAAGTCCGGCGAACGCACCTATATGAAAATGGGCGAAGTGGGCCTGGGCCTGGGCATCGGTATTAAAGATTTTCGCGCCCTCTTCGTATTTGACTCCCCCGAAGTCATGAATCGCTTCGTTGAGCGCGGTTGGTCATTCGGCGGCCACGCCGACGCTGCCGCCAAGGCCCAGGACAAAGGCGTCGCGGTAGGCGGAGAAGTGGTCGTCGACGGCATGCGGGTTTACCAGCTCACCGAGAGCGGCATTGCCCTGCAGGCTACGCTGAAGGGAACCAAGTACTGGAAAGACAGCGAACTGAATTTCGATTGACGCTTGTGTCGACTCGCGGGCAGAAACACTTAATGTTTCGGCGGTTAAGCATAACTGCGTCAACTGTCTAAAAGTTAACCGTTTGCACGCCAAGTTTTCACTTGCACAGCGCAGCCCGCAACTGCACTGCCTAAACTTTAAACAGCGCCTACTGAGGTATGTCAGGGAGCAGTACAACGTTTCTGATGGTGCGGTAGTGGTTCGCACCGCGCATTGACCGGGGCAGTGAGAAGTCGTCATTGGTCTGACGCCAGAAATTTCAAGGAGCAGTAGTCTCAGCAGGTGCCGCCATGGATTGGCAGGGGCGCGGTGTTCGCAAGGGCACCGCGCCTTTTTATATCAGGGGTCCTGGAAAAGGTTATTGGAGGGCTTTATTGCACTGGCTCTCTCGCCTATTTCTCACGCACTTTGTCTGTATTGGGCGAGCCGTTTCTGCGCAGCAAAAAAACATACCACTCCACTCGCCTTTCAATATATTGTTCTCAAAAACAAACAGCTGGCAGAGATTTCGTTCAAGCTGCCTTGGGCTATCCTGAATTTTCAGCTCGAATCTGTATCCTGCTAGCTCAAGACAAAAAATGCCGGACCCGCCAATGGCTGCCGGCACTTTCACCCCGTTCGCCCACGAATACTGCGGAGTCCTCGCATGCATATCAGCAGCGCCTTTGACAGCGGCAATATCCAGGTCCTCGACAAAAACAGCACCCCTGTCGAACTCGCCATCAAGATCGATAACCAGTCGGACTTTTACCAGTGGTTCCACTTCCGCCTCGAAGGTGAAGTCGGTAAAGAGTACCCGCTGCGCATTTCCAATGCCGGCAAGGCTGCCTACCCCGAAGGTTGGGAAAATTATCGGGTATGCGCTTCCTACGATCGTCACAACTGGTTCCGGATCGATGCGCAGTACGATGGCAAGGTGCTGGACTTCACCGTTGACCTGGAGCAGCCGAGTATTTACCTGGCGTACTTTGCGCCCTATTCCTGGGAACGCCACCTCGACCTGCTGGCGTGGGCGCAGTCCGACGAGCGGGTACAGGCCGAGACCCTCGGCCTCACCCTGGACGGCCGGGAAATGACCCTGCTCACGGTTGGCAATCCGGATACCGCGAAACAGAAGGTCTGGATGATCGCCCGCCAGCACCCGGGTGAAACCATGGCGGAATGGTTTGTGGAGGGCTTCCTGGAAACCCTGCTGGATGAATCCAACTCCGCAGCACTCAGCCTGCTGGAAGACACCGTGTTTTACGTGGTGCCGAATATGAACCCCGACGGCAGCGTACGCGGACACCTGCGCACCAATGCGGCGGGCGCCAACCTCAACCGCGAGTGGCAGTCACCGAGCATGGAACGCAGCCCCGAAGTCTACCTGGTGCGCGAACGTATGCTCGCTACCGGCGGCGATATGTTCCTTGATATTCACGGCGATGAGGCCCTGCCCTTCAATTTCGTCGCTGCCTGCGAGGGCATCCCCGGCTACGACGACAAACACGCCGAGCTGGAAAATACCTTCAAGCAGGCTTTTGAGAAAATCAGCCCGGACTTCCAGACCGAGCGCGGCTATCCATTGGACAAGCCCGGTGAAGCCAACATGACCGTTGGCACCAACTGGTGTGGCCACCAGTTCCGCACCCTGGCGCTTACCCTGGAAATGCCGTTCAAGGACAATGACAACCTGCCGGACCCTATCGAAGGCTGGTCACCCGCCCGCTGTCGCAGCCTGGCACGGGATATGCTGTTCCCGATCCGCGAAACCCTCGCGTTTATGAACAAAAACTAATTGAAAGACCGGCGGCACGCCGTGCCGCACGCTCCCCTACTTCCAATAACCAGAAAAGGACCCCTTATGCAAAAGCCCTCTGACTGGCGGCGCCTGGCGCTGCCCCTGGCCCTTGCGGGACTTACCGCAATCGCCGGCTGCAGCAAAGAAGCAGCCGACAGCAGCGCCGAGCAGTCTGCCACAGCAGCAGGCAGCGAACGGGCCGCCACACCACCAAAAGACATGCCCACGGCGGAGGTGGTCAGCGAGCCGACCCTGAGCGATGAAGAAAAAGCCGAAGTTGCGGAAATCGCCAAAGACCTGCACAAGCACATCGCGGTGCTCGCCTCGGATAAATTTGAAGGTCGCGCTCCCGCCACCCAGGGTGAAGAACTGACCGTGAATTACCTCGCGGACGAGTTCGAGAAACTGGGCCTGAAACCCGGTGCCACCGATGCGGATGGCAACCCCAGCTGGTTCCAGGAAGTGCCAGTGGTGGAAATGCAAATTGAGAGCACACCGCTCGAAATCAAGGGCAAGGACTTCGAACAGTCCCTGCAACCCCTCACCGACATGGTGGTATTTACCCAGCGCCAGACCGCAGAAAGCCAGCTGAAAGACAGCCCGCTGGTATACGTCGGTTACGGCATCGTCGCTCCGGAAAATGACTGGAACGATTACGCTGGCCTGGATATGAAAGGGAAAACCGCGGTTATCTTGGTAAACGATCCCGGCTATGCCACCCAGGACAAGAACCTGTTCAACGGCAACGCCATGACCTACTACGGCCGCTGGAGCTACAAGTTCGAAGAGGCCGCACGCCAGGGCGCTGCCGGTGCCATCATCATCCACGAAACCGGCGCTGCCGGGTACCCGTGGGAAGTGGTCAGCGGCAGCTGGTCCGGCGCGCAAATCAGCCTGGAGGCGGAAGACAAAAATGCCGATCGCGTAGCGGTGGAGTCCTGGATCACCGGCGACGCAGCCAAGGAACTGTTCAGTGCTGCAGGACTGGATCTGGCGCAGGAAATGGACGCGGCGAAACAACGCGGTTTCAAGCCAAAGCCCCTGAACCTGACGGCCTCCGTCGACCTCAAGAGCAAGGTCCGCACCTCCAACTCGCGCAACGTGGTGGCCAAAATCGAGGGCAGCAAGTTCCCGGATGAAGCCATCATTTACACCGCGCACTGGGATCACCTGGGGGTAAACACCCACGCCGATGACGGGGACCAGATCTTTAACGGCGCGGTCGACAACGCAACCGGTACCGCCGGCCTGCTGGCGATGGCGCACCAGGTATCCAAGATGCCACAGGCGCCTGAGCGCTCACTGGTATTCGTCGCGGTAACTGCTGAAGAGTCCGGCCTGCTCGGCTCCAAATACTACGCCGCCAACCCGGTGGTCCCCCTGGAGAAAACCGTCGCTGGCATTAACTTTGATGCCATGGGCGTACTCGGCCCCATGCGCGACGTGATCGTTGTGGGATACGGCAACAGTGAGCTGGAGCAGATTCTGGAGAAAGCTGCGGCAACCCAGGGACGCTACCTGGCGCCGGAAGATCATCCCGAGCGCGGCTACTTCTACCGCTCCGATCACTTCAGCCTGGCGAAAAAGGGCGTACCCATGCTCTATTTCGATTCCGGTACCGACAGCTTCGAGCACGGCCGCGAGTGGGCGCAGAAGAAAGGCGAAGAGTACACCGCAGAGCACTACCACAAGCCGGGCGATGAATATGACCCCCAGTGGAACATGGAAGGCGCTGCACTGGATCTGGCCCTCGGCCTCGACATCGGTCTGGCGTTAGCCAATAGCCGCGACTGGCCGAACTGGTACAAGGGCAACGAGTTTAAAGCCGCCCGCGACAAAACTGCGGACAGCAGAAAATAAGTGACCCTGCTCGCTCGAGCAGACCAAACGAAAAAGGGGCGCCCTCGGGCGCCCCTTTTTCGTTTTGACCATCGACTCAATCGGTAAGGGACTTACCTTGTCCGTCATCGCGCGCTGCGCCACGGGGCTCGTAGGCCAGCGTCTCCTTCTTGGCAATCAGCCAATAAGTAACGCCCAGCGCGAGCGTCGTCATCGCGATGCCGGCCACAAACTCCGGCCCGGTATCATCCAAATCGAGCACGATCACTTTCCGCGCAATCGCCATTAGCGCCGTGGCAACCACAAGCTGAATCGGAATGACGTTGGAACCCAGGTAGAGCCGGATATTGATAAAAATTTCGATGGAGATCAGCACCAACATTATTGCCCCAAACACGTCAAACAAATCACCGTGGTCGAGCAGTAGCTTGGGCTCCGTCGACAGGCGCTGATACAACACCCAAACCACATCCGCCACGCTCCACATGATCACCAGTGCCATGAGTACCGCCAGAAACCGGATGGAAGCGCGAATGACGATATGCAGTATCCGGATCAGGGGATCTTCGTGCTCGGCAGGCAGCTCTTCATGAAGAATGATATGCCGCCTGTTTTTCTTTTCCATCGCGCGTCTCTTGGGGCTGAGTCAGTGCAACACTAGTTATAGCGCACCGTGTATTTCCTGCACTTCCCCGTTTTCCAGGCACAAAAAAACCGCTGCAAGCAGCGGTTTTTTATGTGTTGCCCTTTTTGCATCAGGCAAAGGCGGCTACCGGATCAGGCGACCGTCGCTTCCTCGAGCTTTTTCAACTCTTCATCGCGCAGCTCGCGACGCAGAATTTTGCCCACATTGGTCTTGGGCAGGTCTTCGCGGAACTCGATATTACGCGGCACCTTGTACGCGGTCATGTTTTCGCGACAGTAGGCCACAACCTCGTCAGCAGTCAGTGACTCGTCTGTTTTTACTACAAACAGCTTCACCGCCTCCCCGCTGCGCTCATCGGGAATACCCACTGCCGCAGCCTCAGCCACCTTCGGGTGCGCCGCCACGATATCTTCGATCTCGTTTGGATACACGTTGAAGCCGGACACGATGATCATGTCTTTCTTGCGGTCGACAATCTTGATGTAACCGTCATCCTGAATCACAGCCATATCGCCGGTCTTCAACCAACCTTCGGAATCAATGGTATCGGCGGTTGCTTCGGGGCGCTCCCAGTAACCTTTCATCACCTGCGGACCACGGACACACAGCTCACCCGGGGTGTTATTCGGCAGGTCGTTGCCGTTCTCATCGATCACCTTGACCTCGGTACCCGGCACAGCCACACCTACGGTACCCAGCTGCACGGCGTCCGCCGGGTTGAAGGAAACCACCGGTGCGGTTTCTGTCATACCGTAACCTTCGGTTACCACACAGCCAGTCATTTTCTCCCACTTCTCCGCCGTTGCACGGGTCAGGGCCATACCACCGGAACAGGTAGTGTGCAGCTTACTGAAGTCCAGCTCGGCAAATTCCGGGCAGCGCATCAAGCCGTTGAACAGGGTGTTGAGACCACAGAACCCGGTAAAGCGCTTGCCTTTCAGGGTTTTCACAAAGCCCGGGATATCCCGCGGGTTCGGAATCAGCAGCGAATGGCTGCCGGTGGTAAACAGGCACATACAGTGCAGGGTGAACGCGTAGATGTGATACAGCGGCAACGGCGCGATGTAAAACTCCTCGCCTTCACGCATGGAGTCGCCCAGCGCCTCGCGCACCTGCTCCATGTTGGCCACCAGGTTGCGGTGGGTCAGCATTGCGCCTTTGGCAACACCCGTGGTGCCGCCGGTATATTGCAGCACAGCCAGGTCGTCCGGTGTGCGCTGCACTTCCTCGTGGGGCTGAGAGGCGCCGGCAGACATGGCATCACGGAAGTTCACGGGGTTGCTGAAGCTGAACTCCGGCACCATCTTTTTAATGTATTTGGCGACGCTATTGATAAGGATGCGCTTGAGCGGCGGGTGCAGGTCGGCAATTTCGGTAACAATCACCTGCTCCACGGAGGTTTCGGGAATCACCTCGGAAGCGGTATCGGCAATGTTTGCCAGCACCACCAGCGCCTTGGCACCAGAATCGTTCAGTTGGTGCTTGAGCTCACGCTTGGTGTACAGGGGATTGGTGTTTACCACGGTAAGGCCGGCACGCAGCGCACCGAATACCACAACGGGATACTGCAGCACATTGGGCAGCTGCACCGCGATGCGATCGCCCGGTTTCAGACCGGTCTTGTTCTGCAGGTAGGAGGCGAAGTTGGCGCTCAGACGGTCAATATCCCCAACCGTCAATGTGTGCCCGAGACAGGTAAAGGCCGGTCGATCGGCGTATTTGGCCGTGGCAGACGAAAACACGTCGATAATGCTGCGTTCGATGTCCAACTTATTTCTCCCAAAATGTTGTTCTTGTGGTGCTGTCCGCGCAGTGCGGAACGCCCCTTAACCCGGGATTATCGGTCAGGTTGCGGACCGAAGATACCATGACGTGGAAATTAACCAACCGCGAAAATTCGCAGCCGAATGCCCCATTCTGGTACCCATGTCCGTATATAGACGAAATCCTCGAGCGAAGCGCTCTGCGGACAGATGATTATTGTAAGTTTTGATAGTTATTCGGTGAATGTCGCTATGCGAGGCAAATAAGGCGCCTGAATTTTGAGACTCCGTTATTTTTCTCTGTTGTTTGTTATATAAGCCGCCAGTTTTCTCCTGGAGAACCGGCTCGGCAATCACTGCTGTGAATATTGGAGCACTGATTACACAGCACTTCTATTCCGCCCGAGGTAATACCCGGTCAGCCGTGTGCGGAGAACAGATCCGCCAGCGCTGCCGCCAGCTCGCGGTTCCCGGTGTAGCGGATATCCCCCAGCAGGAACGCATGCCGGGCACTCAACTGGCCATCGCTAATGTCTTTCAGGGTGTTGAAAGACATCTCCAGTTCAAGATCCGCGTCTTCTGTGAGGCCCGCTATCTGCTTAGCCTCGATAGACTCGCTGGTCGCACCCGTGGACGATTGTACTTCATCCCGTCGTTGCTCGACCTGCAGATAAAAATCGCTGCCATCAGGCAATCGGAACTGTATCCGAGCGGTTTCGGGCAGACAAGTCAGTTGCTGCAGCCGCTCAATGAGTTGCACGGGTAGATGCATCGAAGCTCCGCGTAAAAAAGATCCCGCCATCACCGCCATTGGCAAAGGCCGGATTCAAAAACACCGCCGCTGTTACCAGCGGCGGTGTTTTGTCTACATCAAACTCAGAATACGAAGTGTTCCGCATCCAGGCTCATCAGGTTTTCGGCGCCGCTCTGCATCGCGCTGGCATGCATGCAAGTGCGCGGCAGGATACGGTCGAAGTAGAAGCGCGCGGTCGCCAGTTTGGCGCGGTAGAAGTCTTCTTCCGCAGTACCCGCGGCAATCTGCTCGTTGGCAACCTTGGCTGACAGTGCCCACAGGTATGCCTGTACCGCGTAACCGGAGTACATCAGGTAGTCCACGGAAGCAGCACCCACTTCATCGGGGTTCTCCATGGCCTTGACACCCACGTTCATGGTCAGCTCGCCCCATTCTTTGTTGATTTCCTGGAGCTTGGCGACGTAAGGCGCGAGCGCTTCGTTGTCGACTTCTGCCTGGCAGAATTTGTGCACGATCTTGGTGAACTTGCGCAGCAGTTCGCCCTGGCTCATCAATACCTTGCGGCCCAGCAGGTCCAGCGCCTGGATGCCGGTGGTACCTTCGTAGATCGTGGAGATACGGGAGTCACGAACGTTCTGCTCCATGCCCCACTCGGCGATGTAACCGTGGCCGCCGAAGCACTGCATGCCCAGGTTGGCGGACTCGTAACCGGTCTCGGTCAGGAACGCCTTGGCAATCGGCGTGAGGAATGCCAGCAGATCGTCAGCATCCTTGCGCTCTTCATCGGAACCACTCTGGGAGCGGTCTACCTGTTGCGCACACATCAGGACCAGCATGCGACCGCCTTCGGAGAAGGCTTTCTGGGTCAACAGCATACGGCGCACATCGGGGTGCACGATGATCGGGTCCGCCGCGCCTTCCGGGTTTTTCGGGCCGCTCAGGGAGCGCATCTGCAGGCGATCCTTGGCGTATGCCAGGGACTTCTGGAAACCCGCTTCCGCGTGCGCCACGCCCTGCAGGGCAGTACCCAGACGCGCAGTGTTCATGAAGGTGAACATGCAGTTCAGGCCCTTGTTGGGAGGACCAATCAGGAAGCCCTTGGCGCCGTCGAAGTTCAGCACCGCGGTGGCGTTGCCGTGAATACCCATCTTGTGCTCCAGGGAGCCACAGGTCACACCGTTGCGCTCACCCACGGAACCGTCTTCGCTGGGCAGGAACTTCGGAACGATAAACAGGGAAATACCCTTGGTGCCGGCAGGCGCGTCGGGCAGGCGGGCGAGCACGATGTGCACGATGTTTTCCGCCATATCGTGTTCACCGGCAGAGATGAAAATCTTGGTGCCGGTAATGGAATAAGAACCGTCGTCGTTGGGCTCGGCTTTGGAGCGCAGGATACCCAGGTCGGTACCACAGTGCGGCTCGGTCAGGCACATAGTGCCGGTCCAGGTGCCTTCTACCAGTTTGGTCAGGTAGGTGTGCTTCTGCTCGTCGGTACCGTGGGCTTCCAGGGTGTTCATCGCACCGTGGGACAGGCCCGGGTACATGCCCCAGGACCAGTTGGCGGTACCCACCATTTCGCTCAGGATGGTGCCCAGGGACGGCGGCAGGCCCTGCCCACCGTGATCCACGTGGTGCGCCAGGGACGGCCAGCCGGCCTCTACGAACTGCTGGTAGGCTTCCTTGAAGCCCTCAGGGGTTTTGACTTCACCGTCATTCCAGGTACAGCCCTGCTGGTCGCCGATCTGGTTCAGGGGAGCCAGTACGTTTTCACAGAACTTGGCACCTTCTTCCAGGATGGCGTCGACCACATCCGGACTCGCGTCTTCATAACCCAGCGTTGCGTAGTGCTGATCCCAGTTGAACAGCTCGCGCATCGCAAAGCGCATGTCACGCAGGGGAATTTTGATCTCGCTCATCCTGTATACCCTCTTTCGATATTGGTCGTCGGTGGACCGGGTCTTGTTATCCCGGGAGTCATTGCCGGGCTGCGGAAGATCCACGCCTGTCGGTGACTCAACTTTTACTTTTATTCATATTAGTTGCAAATCGGCAATACTCACTATGGCGAAAAGAGTCCAAAGCACTAACAAAATACGGCGCGAAATTGACAAAAAACTGCCTGACGCAGCGGTCAAAAATGCTTTGGGGCAGGAATATTTAGCGGGTAGAAGAAAATCGAGGGTGGAGCCACAGTCAGTGGCTCCGAAGGGAAGAGGCTGCGTCAATCTGGTGCAAGCGCGCTGGCATGGCTGCCCGGAGACGACACCTGAAAGACGCTTACAGCCCGGCCGAGGTGGAGCGAGGGCTTTTGCGATATTCGCCGGGTGTCACCCCGGTCCACTTCTTGAACGCGCGAAAAAAAGCACTCGCCTCGTCGAAACCGAGCATTTCCGCGATCTGGGTATTGGAGAGATCCGGACAGCTCAGATAGTGAAACGCCGCTTCCATTCGGCACTCGTCTTTCAGTTTCTGGTAAGACGTATTCTCCTGCTGGAGCTTGCGACGCAGGGTAGTAACCGACATATTCAGGCGCTCGGCGACCGCCTCTGCCGCCGGCATGGATTCGCTCACATCCCGGTTGAGAATGGTCTTTACCTTGGTCTTGATGCTGTTGGCATTGCCGTCACTGATCACCAGGTGGTAGGGCGCGGTGCGGATAAAATCCTCTACCGTCTGCGGGCTCTGCACAATGGGATAGTCCAGGTAGCGGCTCTCGTACTCGAGCGCATTACCCGGCTGGTCGAACAGCAGCTCTTCCGCTTCACTCTGCGCCAGCGCGAGGAACTCTTCCGGACACGAAAAAGAAAAATGTAATTTTGCCAGCGGGATTTCCCGACCGACCAGCCAGCAATAAAAGCGATGCCAAACCGCCAGGGTGGTGCGGATGACCCCGGGCGAAGTCTCTGCAATCAGTTGATCAAACTCACCGGGCTGCAGGGAGCTGATGCCCTCGATGACCACGCGATCCTTGTCGCCCTCCCGGTACAGCACCGGCTTGACGCGAAACCCCCGGCAGATCTCCATAAACTGGGCGCTCAGGGTGATCGCCTGCCGCACCGTTGCGCAGTTCACCACGGTCAGGCACAGCAACCGGAAGGAGCCGGAACGCACCCGCCCACCGCTCAACATACCAAACCACTCGTCCTGTGACAGCCACATCACACGTTGGTAAAGACGTCCGTACTTCACCGCGGAAAACGCGGCGGTATCCTCCAGATCCTGTTCGGAAATACCCACCGACCCCAGCAGTTCCGCGCGATCGCATCCGTGCTGGGAAGCTTCATCCAGCAGGCGCTGCACATAGGTAATCGGGATTCGAATATCTTCGTGGGTGTTTTCCATTCGACAACTGGCGACCTGGTCAGAAGTTAAGGTTAATCCGTTTTTATTACTTGTCGCGGCGATTGCGAATCCAGTTCAACAGTGCCCCGAAGCCGAATGCCACGGAAACAATCACTGCGAGGAACACCAGCATCAACACCAGATAACTGAGCACATCCGCCACCGGCAGGTCCCAGCTCCAGATCGCCGCTGCAATAAATGCGATACAGGCGAGTACACTGGTGATGAACGAACGGCGGCGTTTGTTGGCCATAACAAAAACACTTTGGCTGGGAAATGAATGGTTGGTCGGCGAACTGCGCCAACACTACCCTTAATAATAGTGAGGCAACCGGCACCCACCGGTAACCGGTGGCGAAGGCACACTCGCGGTGTGGACTGCGGGGTCTGGCGCCACTCTCGGCGCAGAATCGTGCAGCATCGACCTGCAGCTGTCAACGAACCGGGGAATCATCCGCTTCTTGAGGGAGCTGGGCAAACCAGGGATCAATGGAGGTGCAGACCATGGGCAAACGATTACTTTATCGCAGTGAAGACAGGAGCATCCTGCGCAAACTGGCTATCTGGGTCGAATGCATGATGCTGCTGACAGGTTCGATACTACTGGGTATTCTGCTACTCAGCTGACGTATACGCTGCCGGGACTTACCTGCCACCACTCTTCGGGTCAATCAAGGGTTCCTCAGTCACCATCTATGATTCCGCCCTGACTCAGCCGCGCCGGGTCGAGAAGCTTTTCCAATTCGCTTTTGGAAAGATTCGTCATTTCCACCGCAACATCCAGTATCGGCCGACCACTGGCATAAGCCGCCTTGGCGATTTCCGCCGCGCGCGCGTAGCCGATTACCGGGTTGAGCGCGGTTACCAGGATCGGATTCCTCGCCAGGGCCTGCTGCATACGCGCTTCGTTCACTTCAAACCCTGCTATCGCCTTATCTGCCAGCAAGCGGGTGCCGGTGCTGAGTATCCGGATGCTTTCCAGCAGGGAAAATGCAATGACCGGCAACATGACATTGAGTTGAAAATTTCCACTCTGCCCCGCCACTGTGATGGTGGTGTCATTGCCGATGACCTTGGCCGCAACCATGGCCACAGACTCCGCAATTACCGGATTAACCTTGCCCGGCATGATACTGCTGCCCGGTTGTAGTGCAGGCAACGCAATCTCACCAAACCCGGCGAGGGGGCCGCTATTCATCCAGCGCAGGTCATTGGCGATCTTCATCAGCGCCACCGCCAGCGTTTTCAATTGTCCGGAAACTTCCACTGCCGTGTCCTGACTGGCAATGGCCGCAAACAGGTTCTCCGCCGGGCGCAGGTAAACACCGCAATCGCCACTCAGCTTGCGCGCAAAGATCTCGGCAAATTCTGCGTGCGCATTCAATCCCGACCCCACTGCGGTGCCGCCCTGAGCCAATTGCTCGAGACGCGGCAGTGAATTTTCGATCCGCTCCTTGCACAGGCGCACCTGCGCCGCCCACGCATTCAGCTCCTGAGATAGTGAAACCGGTACCGCATCCATCAAGTGGGTGCGACCAGTTTTGATCACACCGTCCACCGCTTCTGCTTTCTCCTCGGTCACATCGATCAGGTGTACCAGTGCCGGCAGGAGTTTGTTTTGCAGCGCCAGCAATGCGGAAAGATGGATCGCCGAAGGAATCACATCGTTACTGCTCTGACACATATTGACATGATCGTTGGCGCCTACCGTCAGGCCACTGTGCTCCGATGCCATGTGGGCCAGCACTTCATTCACATTCATATTGGTGCTGGTACCGGAACCGGTCTGGAAAATATCGATGGGGAATTGTTGCTGAAAGTCGGTTTCAGACAGTTGCTCACAGGCTGCGATAATCGCCTCGGCCACCTCTTTTTCGAGTAGACCAAGACACAGGTTTGCCTCGGCCGCCGCTTTTTTTATCGCCACTACCGCACGCAGGAACTCCACCGGCAGGGTGTATCCGCTGACGGGGAAATTCTCCACCGCACGCTGGGTCTGGGCACCGTAACGTGCGCCCTGTGGCACTCGCACTTCGCCGAGGCTGTCTTCTTCGATACGATAATTTTCCGGTGCCCCGGATGTGGATTCAGGCATGCGCAACCCCCGGTCGGAATTTGACTGGATATCTAGGACTGATACATCAGGACTAGCGTAGCGTAGAGAATATGGAGTCGCGAAGTCAAAAATGCCGGGCTGGCGGGGAGCCAGATACAACCGGCCTGTGGATACCGGTCAGATACTGACACGCCCTTCCTGGGTCCACTCGCAGCGCACCTGCATATCGCCACAACCGGGCTCATGGTAGAGGCCCGCGGCCTCCCAGGTGAACGAATGAGTACCGGAGAGTTCGGTTTCGAGGTGTACTGTGGCAGAAACCCAGTACATGCTTTGCAGCAATTCCTCAAACTTCTGGATCCAGTGATTCCACTCGTACTCTACCGCACGGTAGGACGCGCCGAAATGAATGACGTCCGTCTGGTACTGGGACTGCTTGACCTTGATGGTGGGAATCGAAAACATGTCGCGGCACAGAAACGGCCACTCGTCGGCGCTCGGCAACGCGAGGACAGCTTCGCGATTGACCCGGCGTCGGTCACTGCCGCCGGTCAGGCTATTACTGTCTTTGATACAGCCGTAAACAATGGATTCCTGATCGCCCTGAATCACTCTGCGCTAACCCCTACGCTGCCCTCGCAGCGTAATCACGACTGCCTGCAGGCCAATTCATAAAACTTTATCTGCCAACTGTAACGGCGCAAACCGCAGAATGCCACTGTGGAAATCGGCGAAATCGGCAATCTCGTCGCAATTTCCACATATGAATTGTGCGGTGACGCACCGGAAGGATATGCGGGTGCCTATCCTCCAGACAGGTTGTCGATAAACCGATCAGGACGGTTAAATTTCAATACCCTGCTCACGCAACATGGCCATCAGCCCTTCTTCATCGAGCACCGGCAGATCGAGGTCGCGCGCCTTGTTCAGTTTTGAACCGGCACCTGGCCCCGCCACCACCGTATGGGTGTTGGCAGAGACACTGCCTGCCACCTTGGCGCCGAGCCGCTGCAGGTAATCCTTGGCCTCGCTGCGAGACAGGGTCTCAAGCTTGCCGGTCAATACCCAGGTCTGCCCAGCCAGTGGCTGCGAGCCCTCTTCCTGCACCTCCGCTTCCCAGTGCACACCGGCCTGCTGCAGCGCGGCAATTTCCTCCAGGTTATGGGGCTGCTCGAAGAACTCTGCCACATAGTGAGCTACTACCGGGCCCACATCATCGACCTGTTGCAGGGCCTCACTGTCCGCCTGCATCAGATGTTCGAGATCGCCGAAGTGCCGCGCCAGATTGCGCGCTGTGGCCTCGCCCACCTCGCGAATCCCCAGCGCGTAGAGAAATTTGGGCAGGGTTGTACTTTTGCTCCTCTCCAGCGCATCGAGCAGATTCTGGGCCGACTTTTCGCCCATGCGCTCGAGACCGGTCAGGGGCTCGAGGGACAGGTGGTAAAGGCCGGATACGGACTTTAGCAGCCCCTCGTCCACAAGCTGCTCCACCAGTTTGTCGCCGAGCCCATCAATATCCATGGCCTTGCGAGAGGCAAAATGCTTGATCGCCTGCTTGCGCTGGGCACTGCAAATAAGTCCGCCACTACAGCGGGCAACGGCTTCGCCGGGGGTCGCCTCGACCGGCGAATCGCACACCGGGCAGTGCGCGGGAAACTCGATATCCCGGGCATCTTGCGGACGGCGACTTTCCACCACGGAAACCACCTGGGGAATCACATCACCCGCGCGACGGATTATCACCGTATCGCCGATCTTTACCCCGAGGCGGGCAATTTCATCGCGATTGTGCAGCGTGGCATTGGACACGGTTACGCCACCCACAAACACCGGCTCCAGGCGCGCCACCGGCGTCACCGCACCGGTGCGTCCCACCTGGAATTCCACATCCAGCAAGCGGGTCATCTCCTCCTGCGCGGGAAATTTATACGCGGTGGCCCAGCGCGGCGCCCGCGCCACAAATCCCAGGCGGCGCTGCAGCGGAATACTGTTAACCTTGAACACAATGCCGTCGATATCGTACGGCAGCTGCGCACGCTTCTCGCCCAGCTTGCGGTGGTACTCGATACACGCCTGTATATCCTCCGCCACCGCCATTTCACTATTGATGCGGAACCCCCAGCGATTCAGCTGCTCGAGCACTTCAGAGTGGCGCTCGGGCAAGTCGCCGCCCTCCACGACACCGACGCTGTACACACATAATTCCAGCGGGCGCTGCGCGGTAATCCGCGAGTCCAACTGGCGCAAGCTGCCAGCGGCCGCATTGCGCGGGTTTACAAACCCCTTTTCCCCGGCGGCCCGGGCCTTTTCATTCAGGGCATCGAACCCCGCCTTCGGCATGTAAATTTCACCGCGCACCTCCAGCACCGGCGGCACGTCTTCGTCGAGCAACTTCAGCGGGACAGAATAGATAGTGCGCACATTCTGGGTGATATCTTCACCCACAGTGCCATCACCGCGGGTGGCTGCACGCTCGAGAATCCCCTGGCGATACAGCAAGCTCACGGCAATGCCATCCAGCTTGGGTTCACAGGCATATTCCACCGGCGCACTGCTGTTCAGGCGATCGCGGATGCGGCGGTCAAAGTCTTCCATCTCTTCATCGTTGAACGCATTGTCCAGCGACAGCATGGGCATCTCGTGGCGGATCTGGGTGAATGCGGCGAGAGGCTCAGCGCCCACGCGCTGGGTGGGTGAATCAGAGGTAATCAGTTGCGGGTATTCACGCTCAAGCTCCTGCAGTTCGCGCAGACAACGGTCGTACTCCACATCCGGCAATTCCGGTGTGTCCAGCACATAGTATTCGTAATTGGCGCGGTTGAGGATTTCGTGCAGTTCGTTGACGCGCTGCTGTTTTTCCTGGGGAATGCTCTTTGTCATTGTGTTTTCGCGAATTGGAAAATACTTGCCGATGGCAATGGAATTAACAGGGGATTATCGGGCAAATGATCGGCGGATCAGCGGAAATATCGCACCCGATACAAAAGCCCCTCCGCAATGGGAGGGGCTGACGTTTTATGCCTGGGCCCGGGCCAGCGCCTTGCGTCGCTGGAACTCCATGACCCGCTGGCGATAGTGTTCCGCGGTCTGCGCGGTGAAGACACTGCGGTTTTCATCCTTGAGCTCGCCACCCAACTGCTCGGCGATGCCACGTGCAGTGGACAGCAGGGTATCGAAAGCCTTGAGAGCCTCTACCTCCGCGGGCAGTGCCAGGAACAGGCTGACACCCGGGGTGGTGAAATCTTCCATCTCGGACATATCGAAAGTGCCGGGCACCACAATATTCGCGAGGCTGAACAGTGCCGAACCCTCGCCCGCTTCGCCGCAGTGATAGTGGAAAATATTCATATCGCCGAAACGCAGGCCGCTGGAAAGCAGCACACGCAACAGATCATTGCCTTCAAAATAGTCGCCCGCGGGCGCCATGATATTGAGGATCAGCACTTCTTCCACGGCGCGCTCCTTTGCCGACTCCGCGGCCTTGCCCTTGCTACCGCGCTTGCCTGCACGGCTGCTGCCCGCCGTATCACGACTCTCTGTTGCGCTGCGGGATTCCCGAGCCGGGGAGGCCGGCTTCTTGAATTCGGGAAACTTCAGTTCCGGCAGTTTCAGGTCTGCGGCAGCCCAGCCAGACTTGGCCGGGGGCTCGGAAGCGGTGCGCGCAGCTTCATCCCCGACAGGCTCAGAAACTTCCTGCAGGGATTCGAGACTTACAGATTCGTCCAGTGAGGGCTCCCGACGGTCGCCCGCCACAGACTCCTGGGCCAGACTACCCAGCGGGTCGGTTTCTGCATCGCGGCCAGCGCCAGATTGCGGAGATCTCACGGACTGTTGCTCCAGCGGCTGCTGGTGTGCCAGCTCCGGGGCAAGCTGCTCAAGGTCTGCGGTGCGACCGAGCGCAGTGGTGGATTCCGGCTCTGCAGCCGGCTCCTGGTCCGCGTCAGTCACGGAATCCATGAGCATGGGCACCTGCTCCTCCAGATTCAGGGCGACCTGCTCCGGCACATGCGGGCGCGGCGGCTCAGCCGTTACGGCCGGTTCCGGAATATCGGCATCGCGGCGATCGGGCTTGCTTCCCGCCAGGGGTTTGCGCGAGGACTGGAAGTTTTGCTGCACCTTGCGATTGACCTGGGAGGCGTCCTCTGGCTTGCGTCGCTGCACCACGCGTACCGTGCCGGGCAGCTCCGCGGCGATCTGGCGACGCTTCTCCGCTTCTTCCGGATCGATATATTCGAGATCGGGCTCGGCAAAACGGGCGCTTTGCTGCACGACGGGCGCGCTGGATGACCGTTTTTCAGTCACCGGCTGGTCGCGCTCGCCCGCGTCCACCGCCCGCGGCGGTGAGAGAATGTCATCGTTGTAATCGTCCATGTCCCGACGCATGGATCGGGACAGGTTACGGGAAACTTTCATGGTGTCGCGGTGCTTGAGATAGGCGCGGCGCGCGCCATCGAGTACTACCCCGAGCAGCACCAGAGCCAGCAAATTGATCAGCCAGTTGTCCATTTGTGCATCCCTCTCCCTAAGCCGACATCCATCGAGCCGGAAAGCCCGGGCTCCACATGTTGCAATCCACCGGGATCTTCCGATTTAAACAACTTTGTACTTCCATTACGCAGACGCCAGTTCCGCGGCTTCTTCCACGTCCACGGACACCAGGCGCGACACGCCCGGCTCGTGCATGGTCACACCGAGCAACTGATCGGCCATCTCCATGGCGATCTTGTTATGTGTAATGTAGATGAACTGCACGTGCGCGGACATTTCTTTCACCATGCGCGCGTAGCGTCCAACGTTGGCATCATCCAGCGGTGCGTCCACCTCGTCCAGCATACAGAAAGGTGCGGGATTCAGGCGGAAAATGGAGAACACCAGCGCGATCGCCGTCAGCGCCTTTTCCCCACCGGAAAGCAGGTGGATGGTGCTGTTTCGCTTGCCGGGCGGGCGCGCCATGATCGCGATACCGGTATCCAGCAGGTCGTCTCCGGTCAGCTCCAGATAGGCGTGACCACCGCCGAATACTTTCGGGAACAGTTCCTGCAGACCGCTGTTGACCTGGTCAAAGGTCTCCTTGAAGCGGGTCCGGGTCTCTTTATCGATGCGGCGGATGGCATTTTCCAGGGTCTCCAGCGCATCGGTCAGGTCATCGTACTGGCGATCCAGATAGTGCTTGCGCTCGGATTCCTGCTTGTACTCGTCGATGGCCGCCAGGTTGATCGGGCCGAGACGGGAAATACGCGCAGCCACCAGCTCGATATCCTGCTGTACTGCTTCGATAGTCAGCTCTTCCGGGAGTTCCTCGAGGAGGACTTCCAGATCGTGGTCCGCCTCGCGCAACTGCTCGACCAGGCCATTGCGCTGGGTTTCCAGGGTCTGGGCCGTGAGGCGCTGCTGCTCCAGCTGTGCGCGCACCCCCTGCAGCGCAGACTCCGCCTTGTGGCGTTCCTGCTCCTGATTGCGCAGGCTGGATTCCACGTCTTCCAGGTTCTTGCGCGCTTCAGAAAGCTCGTTCTCCACCTCGATACGCTGGCCCAGTTTTTCTTCGAGCTCGGCCTGGAAATCCTGGGACGGATCCTGGGCCTCTTCCATCTGCAGGGTAAGCTGCTCGCGGCGCTCCTGCAGGCGCTCCACCTGTTCGCGCAGCACCTGCAGCGTGCGCTCCAGGGATACTTTCTGGGTACGCACGGACTGCTCGCGCATGGCCAGTTCGTGCGCGCGGTCCTTGTCTTCACGGGCGCGCTGGCGGGCGTTATCCAGCGCTTCACGCAGCTCTTCACGGCGGGCAAGCATTGTCTCGCGACGATCCGTATCGTCGCTCATGGCCTCGACCGCTTCCTGCAGTACGATTCGCGCTTCTGAGATGGCTTCGGACTCCATCTCTTTCTGCTCTTTTACTTCGGCAATTTCCTGCTCGATACGACGGCGGCGCTCGTCCATCTGTTCCTGGCGGGCACGCTGGGCAGACAGCTGGCTGCGCAGGTCGCCGGTACGACGGTTCAGCTGCTCGGCGTTGTTGCGCCCCTGCTCGATACCGGATTCCAGCTCTGCGGCGCGCCCGCGCAGCTGTTCGCGCTGCTCGGACAGTTCCTCGATGCGCGCTTCACATTCCGCCAGGGACTGCTCGAGGTTTTCCAATTCCTGCTTGCGTGCCAGAACGCCCGCTTCCGCATCCGCACCGCGGCTTACACGCAACCAGCTCGGGCCCACCCAGAGGCCATCGCGGGTGACAATGGATTCACCGGCTCGCAACTGGGCGCGCTGGGCGAGCGCCGCGGTCAGGTCTTCGGCAGTGTAGATACCGTCGATCAGACCTGTCAGGCCCGCGGGGCCATCCACGACGTCCGCCAGCTTGGGCAGGCTGCCACTGGCGACAGAAGAAACACTGTTGCCATCAACAAATACCGCCTGACCACTCTCGAGACTGGTGAGCGACTCCTGCAGGGACTCGATCTGATCGATGCACACCGCCTGCAGCTGGGCACCGAGTACGGTTTCAACGGCGGTCTCCCAACCGGACCGGGCGCTGATCTGCTCCGCCAGGCGCGGGCGATCTTGCAGGTTTTGCTGTTCCAGCCAGCTGGCTACTGCTTTGCCCTGCCCCATTGCGGCCTGCTGGAGGGCTTCCAGGGAAGCCTGGCGGCCGCGGCTGGTCTGCAGTTGCAGGCGTTCTTTATCCAGGTCCGCAGCGATATCGGTTTCCTGGCGGCGCAACTCTGCGAGCTGCTCAACCTGCTCGGAAATGGATTCGCGCAGCTCCGCCAGCTGCATTTCCAGCTCGGCCAGCTCTTCGTTCTGCTGTTCCAGTTCGCTGTCATCGCCAGCACCGGATAGGCTCTCGCGCTCACTCTGCAGCTTGCTGATACGGTCTTGCAGGCGCTGGGTCGAGGTTTCCAGATGCTGGATACGCGACTGCTGAACCTCGGCTCGCTGACGGGAACCGGAAGCACCCTGGTTGAACTGGTCCCACTCGTTCTGCCAATCGCGCATCTGGTCTTCCGCGGTCAGCAGTGCCTGTGCAGATTCTTCCTCTGCCGCCTGCACCATTTCCAGATCCGGCACGATGACTTCGAGCTCTGCGTCGAACTCCACCGCCTTTTCCTGGTCCGCCGCGAGCAGTGACTGAGATTCGTTGTATTCCTGTTCGGTTCGGGAAAAATCGCTCTGCAGCTGAGCGTTGCGCTCACGCGCATGGGAAATACTCTGCTCCAGACGCGCGATATCCGCGCCCACCGAGTAAAAACGGCCCTGCACCTCGTTAAATGCATCGGACAGGTCGTGGTAGGCCACGCGCTGTTCTTCGATACCGGTGTCGCAGCTCACCTGTCGGGTGACCAGCTCCTCCACGGTAAGCTCGAGCTCACCGATCTGCTGCTGCTTGGCCTTGGCCTGATCGTCCAGGTCTTTGTACTTGAGCGCCTGCAGGTGCGCTTTGTGGGTGCGCTCCTCCTCCTTGAAGCGGCTGTATTTCTCCGCTGCCGCGGACTGGCGCTCAAGGCGGGCCAGCTGGCGATCCAGCTCATCGCGGATATCGGTAAGGCGCTCCAGGTTCTCATGGGTGCGGCGCATGCGGTTTTCGGTATCGCGGCGGCGCTCCTTGTACTTGGAGATGCCCGCGGCCTCCTCGATAAATACCCGCAGCTCTTCCGGCTTGGCCTCAATCAGCTTGGAGATCATGCCCTGCTCGATGATCGCGTAACTACGCGGTCCGAGACCGGTTCCCAGGAACAGATCGGTCACGTCCCGCCGGCGACACTTTTCACCGTTCAGATAGTAATTGTTCTGCCCATCGCGGGTTACTTTACGCTTGACGGAGATTTCGCTGAAAGCGGCGTACTCACCGGTCAGCTTGCCGGCTGAATTGTCGAACACCAGCTCGATGGAGGCCTGACCCACTGGCTTACGGCCGCTGGAGCCATTGAAGATGACGTCGGTCATGGAGTCGCCGCGCAGGTTCTTCGCGGAGGACTCACCCATTACCCAGCGCACGGCGTCGATGGTATTTGACTTGCCACAACCGTTGGGGCCGACCACGGCGCTGAGGTTGGAAGGGAAGTAAACGGTGGTCGGATCGACGAAGGATTTGAACCCGGCCAACTTGATGCACTTCAAACGCATGGTCTTGAAACTCGGTAATACCCGGCGCCCGTACGGTCACATTTACCGCCGCCGAACGCTCTTCGTTGTAATTACAGGAGGGATCCGGCCGCCGGGCAGCCAGATCGCCGATTTGTCTTTGCAAACCGCCGATTGTACATGGCTGCGGGCACGGTTTCAGCGCTATTTTTGACCGCCCCATCCACTTTCACTGCGGACGGGGCACGGTACTATTTGAATAACAGGCAGGGTCAGATTTTTTCGTTGATGGAGATATGGATCGGCTTGCCCCAGTCGGCACGGGCCAGGCCTTTTACCTCGCCCTGCCAATCCCCCGGTGCCGGACGGGCATTACCATTGATCGCCAGTCGCGCAACCAGTTCCACCTCGTCCACGGTCTTGAGACTGCGGCCGGGCATCATCGCGCGGGACTCGTCGAGCACCACTTCTGCTGGCAGGTCTGCTGCGGTCAGCCGCACAATCGCCACCGGCATAGGGCTGTCGGCGGTGCGGGCGTAAACAAATACCGGGGTGTCCGGGGAGGACTGCACGCTATCCGGCAGGGTGATCTTGAGCGCGATGCGGTTGGCCGCGCCCTCTGAACCCTTGGCACTCTCCGCGCCCTCCGGGGAGCCAGCTTCCGGCGACTCATTGACCACCACCTGTCCGCCGGCGTCGGCAATCGCCTTTTCCGCCCGCGCAACGCCGGCGGCAAGCGCCTGAGCGGCACTGGAACCCGGGGCCATCTGCGCTTGTGCGCGCTGCCAGAAATCCCTGGCAGCCACATAATCCTCGCGATCAAACGCCGCGATTCCGGCCAGGCCGAGGGCGGTTGTGTTGCTGGGTTGGATCGCAAGTACCTGATCCACTTCGCGCAGGACCTCCGGCGACATCTTTGACCCATTGCCAAAGAACAGCGCCTGTGCCAGCTCCGCACGAATATTCGCCGCCTCGGGCTCATGAGCCACGATATAGCGGTACTGCGCAATCGCACCCTGCAGGTCATTGCTCACCAGCAAACGCTGGGCCAGCACATAGCGGGAGGAAATATCCTGCGGGTGTGACTGAATACGCGCTTTCAACTGCTGGGTAATACGGGCCTCGACCACCATATCGGTTTCACCGGACTGGCTCGCCACCAGATCACGGTGCAGGGACAGGTCTTGATGAGCACCCCAGTAAAAATACAGCCCCACCGCGGTAAAGGGCAGCGCAAACGCGAGTGCAAACAAGAGCCCCCGCCCACCGTTGCGCGCCTGGGCAACCCGATAGGATCCCCCCTCTTCCGCCAGCAGTTTGCGCGCCAGCTCGTTTTTCAAGGATAGGTACTGGGCTTCATCTACCGCACCGCTGGCGCGAGACGTTTCCAATTCAGCCAGGTGCTCCCGGTACAGTGCCGCCTGGGTGTTGGTATCCGCATCATTCGACAATGCAGACGCCGCCTTGCCCTGCCCACTGAGCAGGGGCCAGGCAATGAAAAACGCGAGCGGCAGCATCAGCAATGCCAGTATCAGCCAGAGATCAGTCATTGGTTTTGCTTCCGCCCTGTTCACCAGTGTTGAGCAGCTGCGCGAGACGCTGCTGCTCTTCCACGCTCAATTCATCAGATTCGTCATTCTGTCGGCCGCCGCGACCACCGCGCGAGCGCACCACGATCACGATCAGGGTCAGCAGCCCGACCGCCGCAAAGATACCCGGCGCAAGCCACAGCACCATGGTGTTGCGCTGCAGCGGGGGCCGATACAGAACAAAGTCACCGTAGCGGGCAACCATGTATTCATTGATTTCCTGGTCGCTGAATCCTTCTTCCAGCAGGCGGCGAATCTCGCGACGCAAATCCGTAGCCACCATGGAGTCAGAGCCGGCCAGATTCTGATTCTGGCATTTGGGGCAGCGCATCTCCTCAATCAGCACTTGATAGCGCGCCTGCAGTTCCGGCGTGGAAAGCGGTTCCACCTCCACCGAGGCGCGAACTGCAGAAAAGGGCATGACCAGTGCAACCAGCAGGGTCAGCATGGCAATGAGCGACGTCCTTTGGATCTTGATCAGCACGGAATTACTCCAGTAAAAAGTGGCCGAATTATAACAGTGAGGCGGCGCCACTACATACCTCTGCGGTGCTTCACCCGCCGCCCGCAACTGCCCGCGATCGCACTTAACTCATTGAATCACAAAAATATTTCCAAAAAGCGTTGACGCCCCAAAAAATATCATTACTATACGCAGCTCCTGACGCGGGGTGGTTAGCTCAGTTGGTAGAGCGGCGCCCTTACAAGGCGTAGGTCACAGGTTCGACCCCTGTACCACCCACCACTATCCTTTACATCTGCTCGGCAGGTTGCTCAAAGGAAAGTCAGGAATGCGGACCGGTAGTTCAGTTGGTTAGAATGCCGGCCTGTCACGCCGGAGGTCGCGGGTTCGAGTCCCGTCCGGTCCGCCATATACAGAAAAGGCTCACACGAAAGTGTGGGCCTTTTTTGTTTGCGCCATTAACACCTTACCCCATGCGACCCTAGTATTTCTCCCGTATCTCTGCGATACACAGGGAGAAGTCGATGCCCAACATTACCGATGAGCCCCACCGCGGCGCCATTGCAGATTTGAGAGCCCTGCAGCAGGAGGGGCTGCAGACCTTCAAGCGCTATATTCGCGGCGACCTCCCGCTACCCCCTATCTGGCGGCTGACGGGTTTACACCCTATCGAGGCCGGGCTGGGCAAAGCGACCTTCTCCATGCCCATATCTCCTTGGCTGGCGGATGGCACCGGTATTTACTGGGGTGGTATCTATGCCCTGTTTGCGGACTCACCGCTGGCCGCTGCAATCTGGACCACACTGCCCGCCTCCAAAATACTGACCACCTCCGAGCTCAACATGTCCTTTCTTCGCCCGATCACTGAGCAGACCAGGAATATCATCGGTCATGCCACCACCGTGCACTCGGGAAGCCAGGTGGGACTGTCTACCGTGCAGATCTCCGATCAGGAGGGACGCACACTGGCTTTTGGCAGCTCGCGCTGCCTGATCATGGATTTTCCCGTAGACGCCGACGCGGACTTTCCCGCACCCGATCTCGGCCCCACAACTCCAGAAGATCCGTACCTGCGCCCGGGACCATCTTCTAATTTCTGTAACCTGCACGAGCTGGCGGGATGGACTCCCATTGACCTGCAGAAAGCCACCGTCGAAGAGGGACGCACTCATCCGGTGTGGCTATTTACCGGATACCGGGCCACCGCAATCGAGGACGGTTACTGCGAGGCAACGCTGCCATCATCGGCCTGGTTTTCAAACGGCAGCTTTTCGATCAATGGCGGGTTACTCGCGTGGGCGGCGGACTTCACCATGGGAGCGGCAGTCTATTCCACGCTCCCGGCGGGGGACTTGTTCGCCACCCTGGATATGCATATCCGTTTTACCCGCGCAGCAAGCATAGACTCGGGGCCACTCAAGCTGATCGCAAGAGTCCACCACCGCGGACGCCAGTTGCGGGTATCTTCATGTGTTGTCACCAATGCGGAGGGGAAACGCGTCGCCATGGCGACGGGTTCGGCACTGGTTTTACCGGGTGGGGCGAGAATGCTCGGTGAAGGCAAGAAAGCCGAGGAGATCATCGCCAGCGCAACGGCCAACCCAGGGTGAACGCGTCAGGTCGACTCGAGCTCCTCAAAGCGGATACCCTCCGCCTGTAGCTGCGCCCTGAGCACAGGCCACTGATCCAGCGGAAGCTGAACCGGCACACTCACCTGGTGGGTGTAAGCAGCGTCTTCACAAACACCGCGACACTGGGCAACCAGAAAACGTACGCGGGATTCCTCTGCAAAATCGCACACAATCCGCACCGCCAGCAATGGAATGAAGGTCGTCAACTCGGCAGACTGCAGCGCCGCGCCCACTGCCCCGCGATAGGCGCGCATCAAACCGCCCACGCCGAGCTTGGTGCCACCAAAATAACGCGTGACAATCGCGCCGACATTCCCCACACCCTGCTTCAATAACAGCTCAAGCATCGGACGCCCGGCGCTGCCACCGGGCTCACCGTCATCGTCGGACTGCATCGTCTGCGGATTGGAGGGGTTGCCGATCACCAGCGCCGTACAGTGGTGTGAGGCATCGGGATAGCGAGAGCGGATTATTTCGAGTTCATGCAAAAAAGCCGCTTTATCAGTAACTGGCCCCAGCCAGCAGATAAAACGGCTCTTTTTCTCTTCCGTCTCAGTGACAACGGGCGAGCAGGGAATCTGATAACTCACCAGAAAATTCGTCCCATTCCTGATTCTGTAAACGCTCGTACAGGGGCTGCAGTTTGGTCTGCCACACCTTGTCGTCGACGACACCAACATGCTTGCAGCGGATGGTTCCACCCGCATCCACCAGAAAGGTCTCCGGCGCACCAAACACACCGAGATCCAGCGCCAGGCGCCCCTCTACATCCGACACGGAAAACAGATAGGGGTTGTGGAATTTCTCCAGCCACTTCTGCGCCGCTTCGTTATCGTCCTTCAGATTGATACCGACAATGGGCACCCCACCCGCGGCGAGTTCATTGAGATACGGGTGCTCAACCCGGCAGGAAATGCACCAGGTAGCCCATACATTCAACAGCAGCGGCTTGCTGGGCAGATCCTTCTTTTTCAGCTCACGGTTGGATTCCACATCGAGCAAAGTGAACTCCGGCACCGGCTTGTTCACTAGCGCCGAGGGCATATCCTGGGGATTCAAAGAGAGCCCGCGCCAGAACAACAGCGCCAGCGCAGCAAAAATAATCAGAGGCAGAAACAGTTTTAACCTGGCCATCGAGCGTCGCAATCCTTTAATTCAGTCTGGCTTTTGGTGAAGCGGGCCGGAATCAGGTCCCGGCCAGGGAGCCATTTGCAGAGCCAGTAGCGGCCACCTTGCTCGTCCGCACCGCTTTGACCTTGCGGTAGCGCTTGTCCGCGACCGCTATGGCGCCACCCAACGCCATCAGCGCCGCGCCGAGCCAAATCCAGATCACAAAAGCCTTGTACTGGAGGCGCACCGCCCAGTCGCCGCCCAGGTTACTTTTATCCATGGGGTCACCCAGCGCCACGTACAGGTCGCGGAACATCCCGCTATCAATGGCCGCCTCGGTCATGATGTTGCCACCGGAGAGGTAACTGCGTTTCTGGGGCAGCAACTCCGCAATCAGGCGACCATCCTTGCGCACCATCAACACACCTTCGGAAGCCCGGTAATTCGGCCCCCGAACCTGACGCACCCCCTCAAAGGTAAACTCATAGCCGGAGAGCGCTGCACTCTGCCCCGGCGACATGCGCAGGTCTTTCTCGATACTGTAAACGGTGGTCAGCGCCACGCCGAGGATGGAAACAGCAAGACCAATATGCCCCAGGTGCATACCGTAGTAACTGGCACGCTGACGCTTGAGCCCAGCCCAAAGTGTCTCAGCATTGCGGGATTTCACCCGCATATCCGCCACACTGGAGGCGATCACCCACAGACCCGCAAACACACCGAGCATCGCGCCCCAGTGGAAATCACCCGCCAACAGAGTCACCAGCGGTGCCGCGACCGCTGCCACCAGCGCAGGAACACCCCAGGTCTTCGCCAGCTTGCCCATCTGGCTGTCTTTCCAGTTGGCGTGGATGCCGAGCCCCAGCAGAAGGCTCAGTACCAGCATCAGGGGAACAAAGAACATGTTGAAGAAGGGCGGTCCCACACTGATCTTGCCCCAGCCCAATGCATCGGCGAGCAGCGGGTACAGGGTGCCGGTAATCACTACCGCCATAATCAGAATCAGTACGATGTTATTGCCGAGTAGAAAGGTTTCCCGGGAGCGCACGGAAAACACACTGCCGGCACTCACTGCCGGAGCGCGCACCGCAAACAGCAACAGGGACGCACCCACCACTACCGCCAGGAACGCCAGGATAAATCCGCCGCGCAGGGGATCGGTGGCGAAGGCATGCACCGAGGTCAATACACCGGAGCGCACCAGGAAGGTCCCCAGCAGGCTGAGGCCAAAGGCGAAAATAGAGAGCAGGATGGTCCAGCTGCGGAAAAGCCCGCGCTTCTCGGTCACTGCCAGGGAATGCAGCAACGCCGTTCCCACTAGCCACGGCATAAAGGATGCGTTTTCAACCGGATCCCAGAACCACCAGCCGCCCCAACCCAGCTCGTAGTAGGCCCACCAGCTGCCGAGGGCTATACCCAGGGTGAGGAAAGACCAGGCGACCGCCGTCCAGGGCCGCGCCCAGCGAGCCCAGGCACTGTCCAGGCGCCCTTCCAGCAGCGCCGCAATGGCAAACGCGAAGGCCACCGAGAAACCCACATACCCCATATACAGCAGTGGCGGGTGAATGATCATGCCCGGGTCCTGCAGCAGCGGATTCAGGTCGCTGCCGTCATTGGGCGGGAACGGCAGGATCCGATCAAAGGGATTCGAGGTCAGCAGAATAAACAGGAAGAAGCCGATCAACAGCATACCGAGCACCGACAACACCCGGGCTACCAGCACTTCCGGCAGCTGCCGGCTGAACAGGGCGACCGCAGCTGTCCAGCCCGCCAGCATCAATAACCACAGCAGGATTGAGCCCTCGTGCCCACCCCAAACTGCGGTGATCTTGTAGATCATCGGCAGGATACTGTTGGAGTTTTGCGCCACATAGGCAACCGTGAAATCGCTGTTTACGAACGCCACGGTCAAGCAGACAAAGGAAACTGCGGTGAATGCGAGCACCCCCAGAGAAAGCGGGCGCGCGGTATCCATCCACAGTACGCGACCAGTATAGGTACCCAGCAGCGGCACTACCGACAGCGCAACCGAGAGCAGTAGACCAACAATCAGGGCAAAGTGACCCAGCTCAGGACTCATATCTTGGCGTCTCCATGGCATTTCGCCTCACCGCGCATCGACTCAGCAACTTCTGGCGGCGTGTAGGATTCATCGTGCTTGGCCAGCACCTGGTCTGCGCGCACGTAGCCATCCTGCTGCAACTTACCAGTCACCACCGCGGCTTCACCCTCGGCAAACAGATCCGGCAGAATCTTGTCGAACACCACTTCCAGCTCTGCATCGCCATCGGTAAGGGCAAAACGCACGTCGAGGGAGTCGCTGTCACGCACGATACTGCCCGGCACCACACAGCCACCGGCACGGATACGCTTTTCAAATGGCACTTCACCGGCAGCAAAAGCGCTGGGCGCATAAAAGTAGTCCATATTGGAGCGCATCGCATAGGCGACAAAACCCACGGCGGCACTGGAAAGTGCCACCAGAAGAACCACCAGAATCAGTCGTTGTTTACGGGCTGGGTGCATGATTGACCTGTTATACATCGATTTTTTAAAAACAGCTGCGGAGCCATTCGGGCTCAGGACCCGGTTGCATGTTCCGGCTGCGGCTGGCGATTTTCCGCCGCGCGACGACGCGCCTCTTCCTGGCGCATTTGCCGGCCGAAATCCCGGCGCAATTGGCGCTGGCGCAGTAGCGGCAGCACCACCAGTGCCACCAGGACAAGCAGTGCCACGGCATAAGAAAACCAGACGTAGGGGCCGTGGCCATTCATGGCAATAAAACTGGCAAAACTATCAAATTGAAATTGCATGGCAGCCCCCTCAAGCCCGCGCCGCTGGCGCGAACAGTTCGCGCACCCACTGGGTACGCCACTCGCGCTGCAGGATCAGGCTGCGGGTGTGAAGTGTCAGCACCCAGGCATAAAAAAGATAAAAGCCGGCAATCATGGTGATCAGCGGGTAGAACATGCTGGGATCAATGGTGCTGGCTTCGGTAAGTTTCAGGGTCGCCGGCTGATGCAATGTGAACCACCAGTCCACGGACTTGTAGATGATCGGAATATTGACCGTCCCCACCAGCGCCAGCAATGCACTGGCCTTGTCGCCGGATTGTTCACGGCTGAAGGCGCCAGACAGTGCCATGACCCCCAGATAAAGGAAGAACAGGATCAGCATGGATGTAATGCGGGCGTCCCATACCCAGTAGGTGCCCCAGGTTGGTTTGCCCCATACCGCGCCGGTAAACAGAGCAATGAAGGTGAGCGCCGCACCGATTGGCGCCGCCGCGCGCATCACCACGAACGAAAGCTTCATCTTCCAGATCAGGCCGATGGCACCGCAGAAGGCCATGATGTAATAACCGGCAAGCGCGAGGAATGCCGCGGGAACATGAATATAGATTATGCGGTAACTGTTGCCCTGCTTGGCATCCTGCGGCGCAAACCCGAGCCCCCAGACGATACCGACAGAAAGCAGTATAAGACTGGCCGCACCCAGCCACGGCAGCCAGGCACTGGTTTTCTGATAAAACCAGCGCGGCGATCCCAATCTGTGAAACCATTGCCAGGACAAAATAAGTACTCCTATGCCCTTCTGTTCCCCATTTCCCGCACCGCTATCGTGAAATGTACGTAAAAGGGTCAGTTTTCGAGACTGATGCGAATGGCGCCAGCAGCCGCCAGCGGCGCCAGCGCCGCTGCGGCTGCCAGAATTGCGCCAAGAATTGCCATTTGCGGGCCGTAACTGTAGCCGTCGAGGGCCGCCTGCACCGTTCCAGTGCCGAAGATTAACACGGGCACATAGAGCGGCATAATAATCAGCGCCAGCAAAAGGCCCGGACGCCGCAGCGCTACGGTCAGGGCAGCACCCACGGCACCGATCAGGCTCAGGCTCGCGGTGCCCAGCGCAAGGGAGACAAACAGCGGCCAGTAACCCGCCTCCCCCAGATTCAACATCATGCCCAGCAGGGGCGACAGCAACGCCAGCGGCAAGCCGGTCACCAACCAGTGCACCAGCGCCTTGGCCAGCACCGGAAAGTACAGAGGCTGTGGCTGCAGTGCCAACTGCTCCAGGGAGCCATCTTCATAATCACCACGGAACAGGGACTCCTGGGAGAGGAGTGTCGCCAGCAGCGCCATCACCCAGATCAGGCCGGCTGCCATTCGTGCGAGCATCTCGGGTTCCGGACCTATACCGAGCGGCATCATCGCCAGCACGGTGACAAAGAACAGCAGCGGATTGAAGATATCGGAACGGCGGCGCACAGCGAGGGTCAACTCGGTGCGAAACAGGGTGTAAAAGCCTGCGACACGCACTGATGCGGTTGCGGCTTCAATCTTCATCCCGCTCTCCCCTGCACCGCCATATTGCTTCACCACATCAGCCCGCATACGCCCACTCCGCCGATGCATCGCGACAGGGCTGGAAATCTGCCAGGTTGACCTTTGCCAGCGGCGCAATGGCTACCGGCTGGTGCGAGGTAAGCAGAACGCAGCCCCCACCCTGCATATGCAGATTCATCTGCGCTTCCAGGCTGGCAACCCCGGCGACATCCAGGGCCGCGAGTGGCTCATCCAGAATCCACAGCGCGGGCGCTTCTGGCAAATACAGTCGCGCCAAAGCTACCCGGCGATTCTGCCCGGCGGAAAGCTGCTGACAGAGCACATCTTCAAACCCATACAGACCCACCGCATCCAGCGCCGCCATCGCAGCTGCGCCGGAAGCCCCGTACCAGGCCAGGTTTTCCAGGGGGGTAAGTCCGCGCCGCACACCGGCGTTGTGACCTATATAAAGAAGGGATGCACGCAGTGCGGGAAGCGCCGCGGGGAACGGTTTACCCTGCCAGAGGATTTCGCCAGAAAAATCTGAGGCCGTGCCGATCAGTGTGCGGATCAGGGTGCTCTTGCCTGCACCGTTGGCACCTTCTATCTGAAGCGCGGTACCCGGCGCCAGCTCGAATTCCAGGCCCTCGAAAAGAGAGCGACCGTCCCGCTCACAGGAGAGCGCCCGCGCGCTCAGGGCGAGGTCAACAGATCGACTGCTAGCTGTTTCCGCTGGTCCAGATGCCATTGTGCACCGCACTTGATGAAAAAGTAGCCGGCATTATACCGGTAGTGGCGTGTTTTGTATGGCATTGCGATGCGCTTCCGCTGTATCGTGATCCTGTTCCGCCGCATCCCAGCGAATCACCGCCTCCACCCGACTACTCCCCGGCAAGTAATTCACCTCATCGCACACCGTATGCAACAGGTTGAGCCCCCGGCCCGCATAAACCCCTGTGGGCTCCCGAACTTCCGGAAACCCGCTGCCGCTATCTTCCACCACCAGTACCAATGTGCCGCCCTGCTTACCCTCACTACAGCTGAGTGAGACACTTATCCACCCATCCTGCAGCCCACTGCGGCGCTCCGCCAACAGGTCGTAGTAACGCACAAAACCGTCATCGGTATTCTTGATGGAAGAATCCAGCCCCAGTACGCCGTGCTCGAGGGCATTGCGAAACAGTTCGCCAAGCGCGATCGCCAGGTCTTCCTGAAAACGCGCGGCACCGGGCATCTGCGCCAGTACACCGAGCAGGTGTGGCAGTGGATCTGCCTCGCGCAACTCCTCCTGGGTGACCTGAAGACGCATCGACCAGTTGCCGACCCGCCCACCCCGGCGATCTCCCGACTGGTCCGCCGCAGGGCACCCGCTCTTTTTAAGAGAATCGTCGGTCAGATCCAGCTCTACGAGAGACAGGTCATCGTGCTGCTCTGCGGCATGTGCGTTAACCGCCATCAGGATCTGGTCAAACGCCTGGGCACTGTTGCCATCCGCGCGCAACAGCGCCATCAAACGGCACTCGCCAAAATGCTCCCCCTTGCTATTGCGTGCCTCGTGGATGCCATCACTCCACAGATACAGACGGTCCCCGGGAAGCACCCGCAGATTGACGATCGACGTATCCACCTGATCGGAGGGCAGCACACCGAAGGGCAAATGCCGGGATTCGAGCAGGTGCAGCTCGCCATTGGTGCGTTTGAGGCAGGGGCTGGGCATGCCCGCGTTGAGGATCCGCAGATGGTTGCGCCGCGGATCCAGCTCGAGCATGGCCAGGCAACAGAACATCTGCCGCGGCAGGATGCCGTGCAGTTTGCGGTTCATCTCCCGCAGCACCCGGCTCATCGAGAAGCCGCGGGGCATCATGGAATAGAAAATGGATGTCAGGGGCACCGCGCCGACTGCGGCCGCGAGGCCATGGCCGGCAAAGTCCCCCAGCATCAGCACCAGCTTACCGTCTGGCGTATAGGTAGCCGCGAGCACGTCCCCGTTCAGTACCGCCCTCGGTGAGAGGTGATAGCGAATAGCCGGGGTACCGTCCAGGCAGCTTTCATTGCCGAGATTGCCAAAAATTTCCCGCGCATTGGCCTGCTCCTGCAAGAAATCTGCATGATGTCGCCGCAGGCGGTCCCGCTGGGCCATCAATGAGCGGCTGAACTCACAGAAGCGCCGGATGGACGCGAGCTTTAACCGCACCAGTGGCGGGCTGTAGGGCTTGGTAAGGATATCGTCGCAATCGGTGGGCGGTTCGGCAGGCGCCCGGGAGGATGAGGACAGATCCTGTACAAACAGAATGGGAACAGGCTCAATGCCGCCGCTCTGGCGCAATTGGCGGATGTCGCCACTGGTAACCTGCGCCACCGCAAGGGGGCCAAATATCACCAGGTTGGGAAGAAATTCTTCGTAGGTCTCCAGAGCAACAGCTATATCCGGCGCCACCTCGACGCGTGTGGGCAATCTGTTTCCGGTGGCTGCGGTGTACTTCCAGCTGTGGATCAGCTGCCTGAGCTCTGCCGCCTCCTTGGCATCGCTCTCGACAATCAGGACGCGAAAGGCAGCCATCAGCAATCGTGCCCCTCAGCGTATGCTGAAAATCCGGTCGAAGTTGGAGACCGACAGTATGTGGGAGACGTGTGCGTTGGCATTCATCAATTCCACCTGCGGATGGGTGCCCGCGCTCGCCACTTCCACACAGTAATCCCTCAGCAGCAGCAACATACCCAGCGCTGCGCTATCCAGATGATCGGTTTCGGAGAGATCTACGAGGAATGTTCTGGGCGGCGGCGACACATTGCGATAGGCGCGCTGGAATTCCCGGTGCATATTGAAATCGAAATTGCCGGCCACGCGGATGATCAGTGCATCACCGCTTTCCGAGACTTCCGAAGTCACCCTGCTGTCATACCTGTCGGAAACTACCATCTGAAGGTCCCTTTTCCTTCCTTTCCTGACGCCTGCGCCCAATATACACCCCACCGGAGGGTGTGAAAACTGGTGCCGGACCACGTCGTTCGCCCCACACACCCACAAACGAAAAAAGGGTGCGCAAGGCACCCTTTTCCTTTTGGGAGAGGCCTACCCCGTTGTTAGAGGCGCAATGCTCAAAACGGTCGGGTAACTCACTGTCTAAAACCGGACATACACCGGTATGCGCAAATTGGTCTGAAAATTCCTGTCGGCTTAAAAATCGTACTGGAAATCCATCAATTCCCGTCTGAGACGCATCTCCTCCAGCTTGTCTTCGACCATCCGGCGGGCGTCCCTGGGATTGTGAGGGGTATACAGTAGATCCTCTTCCGTCGAGGAATCGTTTTCATCAAAATCCATGTCATTTTCGATAACGTTGCCGCTCATAGAAAACTCCACAATCTCGATCTGCCAAGGCAGAAACACTTTGTCTGTTTTTGTTGTGCAATCGCAGATTAGCCAGCTCTGACTTTTCCGGTCAAGCATCTTTTTCGCTGTGGAAACAAGTTTTTTCACAAGGTTACACACGCCACAGCAGTACGCCCCTCCGGCGGGAAAAGTCTCTCCGCGGCGGATGGCGTCAAGCGCAAAAATAACGGCTATTTGTTACCAAATTGCGGTCGTTTTTCTCAAAATCCCCCCGGAAAAAGACCGCCGGCCCAGCAGGTTACTATTTGCTCACAGTGGTAACCGGTCGCAATCTGGCGTTACCCTCGGTGACATTCATGTTCAGTAATGAGAAGTGGGTAGCAATTTTGTCAACGTAGAGGGAGGAAGAGAGAGCCCCAGGGAAAGGAAACAGGGCGAGCCATAAGGTAAAAAAGACACTGGAGGCCTGCCAGACAACGCCGCCTCGTGTCCGGCCTATCCAGAAAGGGAAGCACGCTGCCCCTTCCCCATGACACGCGCGGCGACAGTCGCTAGAATGTGCGCCCTCACCGGCCCCCGTCGGTTAACAGGATAAACCACGGACCTCCTAAGTCCGGACTGGTGGTTCGAGTCCACCCGGGGGCGCCATCCAGATCTCCCTGATCAATCCTTGCCAAAGATCGCCACTTGCGCGGGCTGCCCAGCCACCCGGCTGGCACGATACATCCCCTTGGTATTGAAGGTCAGCGCGATATTGCCCTTGGCATCCAGCACAATCACGCCACCGGTACCACCCACCGGCAACAACACCTCATTGATGACCTCGTCCGCCGCCTGGGCCACGGACTTGGACTGGTACGCAACCCGGGTGCAGATATCCGCGGCCACGTTGTAGCGGATAAAGTATTCCCCGTGCCCCGTGGCAGATACCGCACATGAGGCGTTATCGGCAAAGGTACCCGCACCGATTACCGGGGAGTCCCCGATCCGGCCGAAGCGCTTCGCGGTCATGCCCCCGGTAGACGTACCCGCCGCCAGGTTACCCTGCTTGTCCAGTGCGACCGCACCTACAGTGCCCATACGGAAGGGGACCGGCAGGCTATCTACCGCCGCCCGGTAATCCTTGTCCTGCTTGTTCTCCTTATCCAGCTTTTCTTTTGCCCGCTCCAGTTGCTGGCGACGCTGTTCGGTATCAAAACGCTTGTTGTCTACCATGGGGACACCGCGACTGCGTGCAAACGCCTCAGCGCCCTCTCCCGCCAGCATCACGAACGGGGAATCCTCCATCACCATCCGCGCCAGGTTGATGGGATTGGCTACCCGTTTTACCCCGGCAACCGCCCCCGCCTGCCGATCGCGGCCATCCATAATCGAGGCATCCAGCTCGTGGGCACCTTCGTAGGTGTATACCGCACCCTTACCCGCGTTGAACAGGGGCGAGTCTTCGAGGATATTGATCGCAGCGACAACCGCATCCAGGCTTGCACCGCCTTTCTCCAGCACCGCATACCCCGCGTCAATGGCCTCCTGTAGCTTGGTCCGGTAGGCGCGCTCCTTTTCCGGAGTCATCTTCGACTTTTCGATAGTACCGGCACCACCGTGGATGACGATGGCAAACTCAGCCGGTTCAGATGCCTGGACGCCCGAAGAGAGGCAAATCAAGCAGGAGAAAATAAAAAGTATCTTGTTCATCGCGTTTTCCACTATTTGTTGATCATCAATCGTTAACCGCTGATATCCACGAAAAATAACGCAAAGCACCCGGACACCGCCAGCCACATCTCCCAAGCACCCCAAACTGAGAACCTGGATGACAAGGCCCTGGAAGCACTTTCTGGATTCGCCGAAGCGGTGGTTTGGCGCGCTGCGATCGGCTTTGTAGCACGCCGAGGACTCCCGTCCGCCATCAACCCGTTTGACGCGAGTATTCGCCCCAGAAAAATTTTACTCCTCCGGTGCATCCAATCGCGCACCTCGCGTGGTCAATAAAATCGTTACACAGACCATTTACCGCGGATCCAGCTCCTCTCGACTATGGGCCGTGGCAAGACTTCGCAATTCCGTGGTTTTATCACCCACACACACCAACGGGACTGTTGGCGATTAATTCGAACCAGGCAGGATGAGAGCAATGAAGAAACGAATCATGAAGGCTGCCGCGCCAGTGATCGTACTAACACTGGGGTTTGGCGCTGTACAACTTATGTCTGCCTCCAAGCCGGCGCCAGAGAAAAAAGTAGAAGAGCAACGGCCAGTTTCACTGGTCTATACGGAGGCCAGACAGGAGGCCGTGCATCTCGCGGTGACCACACAGGGTGAAGTCCGCGCGCACACAGAAATTGAACTGACGCCGGAAGTTTCCGGACGCATTATTTCTGTAGCCAGCAGCTTTGCGGAAGGCGCGGGGTTCGAATCCGGCGAAACCCTGATCCAGCTGGATGACTCCGATTACCGCCTCGCTTTCGCGCGCGCCGAGGCCGGGGTGGCGCAGGCGGAGGTCCTCCTCCTTCAGGCCCAGGCCGCGGCCCAAATCAAACGCCAGCAATGGCTCGAGCTAAACCCGAACAAACAGCCTTCCCCTCTGCAGGTCAACAAACCGCAGGTACTGGAAGCGGAAGCGAACCTCCGTTCCGCCAAAGCCGAGCTCGCCAACGCCAAACTGAATCTCGCGCGCACCAAAATCCGGTTGCCGTTTCGCGGGCGGGTTGCAAGCCGTGATATCGGTATCGGCCAGTATGTGACACCAAGTACCGTACTCGGCCGGGTATTCGCTACCGACCGCGTTGAGATACGCCTCCCCCTAACCGACTCCCAGCTGCTGGAATTGAACCTTCCCATGGGCTTTGAAGCCGGTGACAAGAATTCCGGCCCGGCGGTGACGCTATCCGCACAAATTGGCCAGCGGCAACATTCCTGGCAGGGACGAATCGTCCGCACCCAGGCGGCGGTGGATCAGCAGACACGCCTGATCTACGCCGTGGCAGAAGTGGAAGACCCCTACGGCGCGGGCGCCAGTGACGGTGCACCATTAGCAGTAGGCCTGTTTGTCACCGCCGAAGCGGAAAGCGAACAGGAACAGCAGGCTGTGGTCGTTCCCCGATCAGCATTGCGTAGTGCCGACAAGGTCTACGTGGTGGATGAAAATGATGAACTGAATATCCGCACCGTCGATGTGCTGTCCACCTCCCAGAACCGAGTGGTGCTCGCGGGCGGCATTGCCGACGGCGAGCGCGTGGTGACCTCCACGGTTGCCAACGCGGTCGACGGTATGAAAGTACAGCCGATCACCCATCTGGCCAGAAACTAAGGGAGCCCATCAATGAATAGTTTGATTGCATGGTGGGCGCGCAATCCCGTCGCCGCCAACCTTGCCATGATTGGCATTTTTGTAGCGGGCCTGATCGGGTTTATGAGTATGGAGCGGGAAATGGACCCCCAGGTTCGTTTCCCCGGCCTAGAGATCCGTGTCTCCTGGCCCAGCGCGGCGCCACAGGAAGTGGAAGAGCAAATCGTCGCCCGTATCGAAGAAGCCGTCAGCGATATGGACAATATCGAGTGGGTGCGCTCCTCTTCCTCCGAAGGCTCCGGTGAGGTGTACATCCTCGCCGAAAGTAATGTGGATTTCTCTCGCTTTATGAATGACGTGAAAATCCGTGTAGACGGTATCTCGTCGTTCCCTAGGGATATTGAACCCCCGCAGGTCCACCAGTGGGTAAACCGGCAGGAGTTTATCCGGGTCGCCGTGCACGGTGACCTCGGTGAGCGGGAACTGAAGCGGCTGGCAGAACAACTGCGACGCGAGGCAGCTACCCTGCCTGCTGTTTCCGTGGTGAACCTGTTCGGCACACGCATGGAGGAGGTCTCCATCGAGGTCAGCGAAAAGGCCCTGCGCCGCTACGGCATGACCTTTCAGGAAGTGGCCGATGCAATCCGCAAGAGTTCTATCAATCAGTCCGCCGGCACCGTACGTACCGAGGTGGGGACCTATCAGTTAAAGGTGCGCAATCAGGCAGACTCGGAACAGGAGTTCGGCAATATCATCGTGCGCCAGACCGCCGATGGCGGCACCATCCGGGTCGCGGATGTCGCCACCGTGGTGGACGGATTTGAAGACAATGAAATCCTCGCAACCCTGAACGGGGAGCCTGCGGTGCTTTTGCAGGTGATGAGCACCGAGACCATGGACATTCTCACGGCCTCTGAGTCCATCCGCAACTGGATCGCCAAGCGCAATGACACCCTGCCCGCTGGGGCAAAGCTCACTCTGTGGACCGACAACGCCGAGGACTTCAAGGGCCGTCTGGAAACCATCGGCTCCTCGGCTTTCATGGGGCTATTCCTGGTTCTGCTGGTACTGGTATTCAGTCTGCGCCCTAAAGTCGCATTCTGGGTCGCCTTCGGTATCGCCACCGCTTACGCCGGCGCATTTGTGCTGCTGCCCAGCATGGGGGTTTCCCTCAACATGCTGTCCACGTTTGCCTTCCTGCTTGTGCTCGGCATCGTTGTGGATGACGCAATTGTGGTGGGCGAAAGTATTCATACGGAGTCCCATAGCCCGGAACACGGCAACGATGAAAAAGGTCGCTTGGGCGCCGCGGTGCTCGGCACCCAGCTTGTCGCCAAACCGGTGATCTTTGCGGTGGTGACGACCATCTTTGCTTTCCTGCCATGGATTTTTATCAGCGGCTCCACCAGTGAGTTCACCCGCCATATCACCTGGGTGGTGATCCTCGCATTGCTGTTCTCACTGATCGAGTCCCTGTTTATCCTGCCGGCACACCTGCGCAACCTGAAGCCGCGCACCAAGCTCGGCCGATTCGGTCGCATCCAGAAAAATATTGCCGACCGCATTATCTATTTTGCCCAGAACCACTACCGTCGCATTGGCCAGTGGGCGGTTGATCGCCGCTACCTGACGCTGAGTATTTTCATCACCGTCATGATGCTTGGCTTCGGTATGTTCGGCAGCGGTTGGGTGAAGAAAGGCTTTATGCCCGAAATCGAGTCCGACGAAGTGATCGTCAATGTGGTCATGCCAGAGGGTGCACCCTATAGCCGTGCACTGGAAGTACTGGCGCAACTGCAGGATGCCGAAAAACGCCTTGAGCAGGAAGTGAACGAGCGCACCGACGGTAAAGGGGTTCTGATCGAAAACTGGTACACCCGTTCCCGTCGCGACAGCGTTATGGCCATCGTCAAACTGGCGCCACCGGAACTGCGCGATATGTCCGCCAAAGACGCCGCCCTGCGACTGCGTGAATTACTCGGTGATATCCCGGACGCAAAAGAGGTCTCGGTACAGTACTCGTTCAACAATGGCGGCCCCGGTTTCGAGCTCTCCATTCGCCATCCCGACCTGGATGTGCTGCGTACCGCGACCGCTGACCTGGAGGAGCAACTGCGCACATACGAAAGCCTTTACGACGTGCGCAACAACCTGGAGGGCGCTTCCGAAGAAATCCGCATCGAGTTGAAGCCGGGCGCCACCAAATTGGGGCTGACCCTGGCGGATGTGAACCGCCAGGTACGCCAGGCCTACTTTGGTGAAGAAGTTCAGCGCCTGCCACGGGCTGGTCAGGACGTCAAAGTGATGGTGCGTTATCCGCTGGAGTCCCGTCGCTCCATCGAAAGCCTGAAAGACTTTCGCGTGCGCACATCGGACGGACGCGAAGTGCCCCTGCTCGCCGTCGCCGAACTGCACTATGCGCCGGGTATCAAACGTATCCAGCGCTGGAACGGCAACCGCGCGGCGCGCGTGATGGCAGACCTGAAGGATGATGTGCGCGGCGACATCATGAAGGACCTGAATGACAACTTCTTCCCCAACTGGGAAAAGCGCTACCCGGGTATCGTCCGCGGTGCCGTGGGCCAGGCAGAGGGTGAGAAACGGTTTATCCAGGAAGTGCTCGGCCTGTACATCATGGCTTTCTTCGGCATGTACAGCCTGTTGGCCATCGCCTTCCGCAGCTACTCGCAGCCGATCCTGATCCTGATTGCCATTCCGTTCGCGTTCATCGGTGCGATCTTCGGCCACGCTGTTACCGGTATGACCATGGCAATCTTCAGCTACTTCGGTATCGCCGCCGCCGCGGGGGTGGTCGTCAATGACAACCTGGTGCTGATGGACCACTGCAACCGCCTGCGTGAAAAAGGTATGGCACCGCTCAAGGCTGTGGTAGAAGCCGGTGTTGCGCGTTTCCGCCCGATTCTGCTGACCACCATCACCACCATCGTCGGTCTGTTGCCAATGATGCTGGAGCGCAGTATTCAGGCGGCCTTCTTGCAACCCATTGTGGTGGCGCTTGCATTCGGTGTATTTGTCGCCTTCTTTGTGACCCTGTTACTGGTGCCGGCGATGTATGGGATCGGGGTGGATATCAACAGTCTCGCCGCTCGCATCAAAGCCAGTGTGGCGAGCAAGCTGAGTAGCAAGCCCCATTCGGTGCCGCCACTAAACCAGATCAATAACTAGCGATCACCATCGCCAGGAGAAATGACAAGGCCCGGGGAAACTTCCCCGGGCTTTTTTGTTGGTCGTCATTTTTCGAAAACAGCATTCACGACTACTGGCAAATAGCAATCTGGGCGCCAGTTTCCATTTCCACCGCAGTGTAAGACGGGTAAAGAGGGCAGCGGTTTGCACCAGCGCGACTTGCTCGAGGAGAAATCTTCACAGAAGGGAGGAAAAAATGGAGCCCCTATAGAGCTCCCATGCCAATTCAACAAGGAGGAAATCAGAATTGGAAGTACAAGGTGAATGACTCAGGGAAGACAAACCGGAGTTTACTTCGCCTGAATCAGAGTTCGCGGAATGGGCTTGCCACACTAAGCGCAACAATTCCAAAATTGAGCGAACAACAAGAATATATTATTCCTTTCCGAATAATACAACCCCAACCAATTCGTCGCGCTCACATTTACGTGCTGCGGAGCACCTCGACCGCCTGGCGACTGCGCTCAAACAATTCATTTGCCTTAGCGTCTTTTTGCGAAATGAGGATAAACAGCAGGTCAGTGATCATAAATTGCGCCGTGCGAGCGAGAATAGATGAACTACGCGCCTCCGATTCGTTCGCAACGCAGTACAAACTGTGGGTGGCCAATTCAGTAAGCGGGTTACGGGTAAAGCGCGTTAGCGACAAAACATCCGCCCCCTGTGCCGCACCTGCTTGCGCAACGCGAACTACATCCTGGGTAAGACCGGACTCCGAGATCGCAAAAACCAGATCCCCCTTCCCCAGGGTTGCCGCGTTAGCCACTTGTACATGGGTATCGCTCTCGATCAGTACCGACTTGCCCAGCTTCATCAACTTGTAAGCAACGTCCCGTGCCACCAGCGATGACGCCCCTACACCAAATAGCAAAATACGCTTCGCCTTGCGCAGCGCCTGCGCAGACCGGACAAGAGACTCTTCCGAATTCGCCATCACAGTTTCATTCAGCGCGATGTTTTTTCGACTTATAAGCTTGCGGGCAACCGTAGCCAGATCATCGTCCGACGCAATATCACCATGGATCGCCTGGGGCAGCATCGCGGAGCGCGCCACGGATTCGCTCAATGACAGTTTGAAGTCGGAATAGCCCCTGTAGCCCAGCTTCTGGCTGAACTTCACCACGCTCGACTGGGATACGCCAACCTGTTCAGCCAGTGATTTGGACGAGTGCGAACGCACGATTTCCACATTATCCAAAAGAAAATCGGCAATGCGACGTTCGTGGTTTGACATGGAGTCGCGCATTGCGCGGATTTTAGCCAGTGATCCCATAACTACGGTCTATTTCGGTGTCGCCGTGTTTAACGCGACAAATGTAACAATGCCCGAAAACCCGGGCCGTTCATCGGGTACCTCAGTTGCCAATCAGGTTACCACTATCGGTACCACCGATGGAAAATGCTTTGCACCTCATAAGAATAAATGATACCAATTGCATAGAATAACAGGAATAAATAATTATCCCGGGTGCCAATACCAAAGGGAAAATGAGAGTTGAATAATGGAACTGCAGTTTACCGGACTGGACTGGGGGATTTTCGCGCTTTACCTGGCAGTACTGGCCGCATCCGGCTGGTACTTCAGCCAAAGCCGGTCGCAGGATAGCCGCGATTACTTCCTTGCCCGCAATAGCATGCCCATGTGGATGGTAGCCATCTCAACTCTGGCCACCACACAGTCCGCCGCCACTTTCCTCGGCGGGCCAGATCTTGGCTACCGCGGAGATCTTACCTACCTGTTCACCAATGTGGGTGCGGTAATCGCCGCAATCGTCGTCGCCCGTTATCTGATACCGCGCTTTTACGCCAACCGTGTCACCACGGTTTACGAGTTACTGCAGACCCGCTTCGGGGAGCAGGCAAAACATCGCGCCGGTGGAATCTATCTGCTGGGCCGGGTATTTGCCAGTGGTGCACGGCTGTACATGGCGGCCATCGCAGTATCCATGATCCTGTTTAACGATATTGCCGCGCATCACGTGGTAACTGCAGTCATTCTACTCAGTGCAGCAGGCCTGTTACAGACACTCATCGGAGGCGTGCGCTCAGTTATTCAAAGCGATGTGCTGCAATGCGGTGTTTACGTCAGTGCCGCCATCGCGGTGGTGGCGGTGCTGCTCTGGCAGATTCCCGCTGATCTGGGGCAGATCGCAGCGGCACTGGCCTCCCCGTCCGATGGCAGCGCCTCCAAACTGACGCTGATAGATACAGGCTGGGATCTGAGTAATCCTTTTAACCTCTGGGCCACACTCACCGGCTTTGTCCTTCTCAATATCGCGGCATTCGGCCTCGACCAGGATGTTACCCAGCGTATCCTCACCTGCAAGACTCCCCGCGATGGTGCCCGTGCGGTGCTTTACTCTGTCGTCATGGTGGTCCCTGTCATGGCGGTATTCATGGGTATCGGCTTGCTACTGCATATTTTTTACCAGTCCCCCGAATTGATGGCCGGCGCCAGTGTTTCCGAGCCCAGTGGTGGCGACGTCACCGTGTTTATGCACTACGTCTTGCATGAAATGCCCGCCGGTCTGCGCGGTCTGGTCACCATCGGCGTGATCGCCGCGGCGCTGTCCACACTTAACTCCAGCCTGAATTCCATGGCCAGCGTGCTCACGGAAGACCTGTATCGGCACTGGTTGAGTCAGCGCAAGGTGCAAAAACCGGCCGCGCACTTTGTACGCGCAGGGCGTTGGGGTATGGCAATTGTGGCCGGCACCCTCGGTGGCATGGCGATACTGTGTTTTTACTGGCAGCAGATGAGCGACCTGCCTCTGATTACCTTTGCCCTCTCGGTGATGGTGTTCGCTTACTCGGGACTCCTGGGTGTGTTTTTTACCGCGTTGTTTACCGGCCGCGGCAATGCCAGCAGTGTCGGCTGGGCGTTGGCTGTCGGCTTTGTGGTTACCCTGCTTCAGCAACCCTGGATGATCACCCTGCTTACCGGCACTGATGAGCCATTGGTTATTGCATTCCCCTGGCAACTTTGTCTTGGCACGCTGGCCTCCTTTGCTGTGTGCAACCTGGGAAGGCCAGCGCCCGAGCTGGCAGAAGAAAACGCGGCCATCAACAACCAGACCCCGGCTAACGGATAACGCAAGTACGCACACTATGAGCGCATATTTTCTAGGGATAGATGGTGGTGGGACCAAGACATTGGCCCGCCTCGAGGACTCGCAAGGAGAGCGACTCACGCTCAAGTCGGGCGCGAGCTCACTTACCCAGGATCTCGATGGTGCAATCAACAATATCGCGGGTCTGAGCCGACAGGTGCTGGCGCGGGAACGGGTTCGCCCCAATCAGGTTCACCTGGCCTGTGGCGTCGCCGGCGCCGGTAACCCGGCTTCGGCGGAGAAGCTTCGTCAGCGCCTTTGCAGCCTGGGGTTTGCCAGCGTTCAGATTTCCTCGGATGCACAGACCTCACTACTGGGGGCCGGAGCCGGTACCCCGATCGTCATGGTCGCTATCGGCACCGGTTCGGTGGCCATGCGACTTGGGCGCGACGGTAAAATCCATCAATACGGTGGATGGGGACTGGCGGTTGGCGATGAAGGCAGCGGTGCAGCAATTGGCAAAAGCCTGGTGCGCGCGCTGCTGTGGGAATTGGATACTCGCGGAAAAGCCGTAAGCGCTCTATGCCAGCAGGTAATGGCCGAGGTTGGTAAAGATCGTTCGCAAATTCTGCCATGGCTGCAGCGGGCAGGATCCCGTGAATACGCAGCACTTGCCCCGGCGGCATTCAGCCATTTGCCGGAATGTCCGCTGGCGCGGGACATCATCGGAAAAACCGCCGCAGAGGTGGACCGGTTGATTCAGGCTGCCAGTGGTGATGAGAAGTTGCCACTGGCCATTCTTGGCGGTCTGGCGGACAAGCTCAGCCCGCATCTACATCCGGATCATCAAAATCGGCAAATTCCGCCATTGGGAACCGCACTGGACGGCGCCTGCATGCTGGCGCGGCAGAAAGCGCTACAACCCAGCATCGATCCCCTCTGTTGAATTGTGGTCGCCGTCATCCCCGAAAAGCACTCCGATTGCATTGCGCGAGCCAACCCTGGAGCATCAAGGAACAAAAAAGAATGAACACGCAACTGATCAATGAACTGGCCACACTCGCCAGCGAGGCCCGCAACGCGGATACACTGGATATAGACCTTTTGCCCAGCGAGCAGATTCTTGAAAAAATCAACGCCGCAGACAGGGAAGTGCCCGCAGCAGTACATCGGGAAATACCGCAGATAGCGCGGGCCGTCGATGCCATCGCCGAAGCCTTCAAAAGCGGTGCCCGACTCGTATACATGGGAGCAGGCACCAGTGGACGACTGGGTATTCTGGACGCGGTAGAGTGTCCGCCGACTTACGGCGTCAGTGAAGAAATGGTGGTGGCGCTGATCGCCGGCGGTGACGAAGCGGTATATCGCGCCCAGGAAGGTGCGGAAGACAGCTTTACCCTGGGCGGTGAAGATCTCCGCAATATTCAGCTCACAGAAAAAGACGTGGTCGTCGGCATTGCTGCCAGCGGCCGCACTCCTTATGTTATCGGGGGGTTGCGTTACGCGCGCAGCCTGGGCTGTACAACCGTGGCGCTTTCCTGCAATAAATCGGCAGCCATCGCCGCTGAAGCGGACATTGCCATTCTTCCCGAAGTCGGCCCCGAAGTGTTGACCGGCTCCACACGGATGAAAGCGGGTACCGCGCAGAAGCTGGTACTCAATATGCTAACCACCGCGAGCATGATTCGGATCGGCAAAAGTTTCTACAATTTGATGGTGGATGTAAAAGCAACCAATGAAAAACTGGTGAGTCGTACCCGCCGCATCGTGATGGAAGCCACCGGTGTGGAACTGGCGGAGGCAGATCGTGTACTTGAGGATTGTGAACACAATGCCAAGTTGGCCATCATGATGATACTGAGCGGCCTGAACCGTCACGATGCCGAACGCGCCCTGAAAAAATCCGACGGTTTTCTGCGCCGGGCGCTGCGGGAAATAAATGCGGCAGACCAGGAACAAAAGATTGATCACGTGCGGAATACAGAAGAACCCGTGGCCTGAGTTCAATCGGTATGAAAGCCAGCGCTCACTGCGCCGGCTTTCATAGCACTTCGTGCAACTACAGCCTCAGTCTATTCGAATATGTGAATCCACAGGTCATCACCGGTGCCATTGTCGTTGATCGCATACTCAAACGCATCTTTCGGATAGCGCTGCCCCTCCCCGGAGACGCTGGTATCGTAGCTTCCCCATTTCTGCAGGTTCCACTGCCCAAACGGATCATTCACGGTGTAGTACTCACCATCAAAGCCGGTAACCACCATGATGTGGCCAGGCTGGGTAAACCAGCCATGGATAATTGTGGGAACACCCTGCGAAGCGAGCGCACGCAATTCTGCGATGGTGCCATTTTCCTTACCCACATTACGAATCGGGCTGCCCGCTTCCTGCGCCAGGGTATTGAACCCACTTTTCAGCGCCGATACGGTTTGCAGAACACCATCAAAACGCTCGTAGATATAGTCCGGTGACCGACCATTGTCGCCTGGATCGGTAATACCGAAATAATCGGTAATCATCGCCAGTGACGTAACCGAACAGGTGCCGTATGGATCGTAGTAATTGTCCAGCTGACTCCAGTACGGTACAGATGGTTGTTGCGGCGGTGGTGGTGGATTACCGGCTCCATCTAACCGGTCCGTGAGCGTATTGTTGCCCGCACTGCAATTACCGGGTGTGAAGTTTGTCCGCTCCCAGTCGATATTTCCCCAATCATTCCACACAGTCTGCGGCACTGAACCACCGGGAACTCGCCAGATACTGGTATTGGGACCAGCGGCGGACATGAACGCCTCAATCTGCGCTGGCGTGATCTGATCATATTCGGTGGAAACAATATGCCAGATAGGCTTCTGCGCGCCCAGCTGACGATATTCGCAATCCCCGACTTCAATCCAGTACGCCGGGTCCGCCATATAGCTTGCACCCCAGACTTCCACATAGGTTTGCGGCATATGGAAGTCCACGTACTGATCAATTATTCCCACGTCCATACCCTGGTCTGCCGGGTTGCCCCAGGTTGTGGCACCGAGGGCAAAACTACTATCCGCATGCCCCGCGTTCTGAGCATCGGTGCGTGCACTGGTGAAGGCCTGGAACAGGTTGTGCAAAGCCGTGGTGGTATTGTTGAACTCCACTTCCACATCGGAAACAAAACCGACATATCCATACTGTGCCGCGTAGTACAGGGCATCTGCCTGTGTGGTGTAATTGTTCGGATAGTTGTAAGCCCAGGCCCAGGGCTCTATCCCCCTGCTCTTGTATATCCCCGTCGTAACCGAAGAACAGGCGTCCGCAAACAGATTGCAGTTCTGTGTACCGTCGGCGATTTTGATGAAGATACGCTTTACACCCAGCGCAGCCAGTTCGTCTGCCAGTTGCGTATGGGTGCGATTTAAACCCTGTTCATCGATATACCAGAGCCAGGCACCAAACTTATTGGTGAGTAAACCCGGGGGCTGCTGATCCATCGCCTCTTTTACAGACAGATAAAAGTTCGCCGACCAGCGATTCGTAAAGCAGGCAGTACCGCCATTCAGGCTCTGGCAGGTACTGACTTCGGTCTGGGAAAAGTTCCCATAGACATTGTTTTCTGCACCAGAGACCTGTTCAAAACAGTGGTTTCCGTAGGTTGCGGAGCGAACCGAACCTACCGGGCAGCTACCCGTGCCACGCAAATTCTGCGCAAAGCTTCTGGACCAGCGCAGTACCTGAATATTGTTACCCTGTACCGGGTAGGTATAGGTATTGGTGCAGGCACTGCCACCACCGTAGTTGATACAGCCATCGACCATCTGGTTGGTAAACGGGCCGAAAACATCAACCTCGTTGGCGCAGAAATCGAGTTCTGTATCAAAACTGCTTCCATCGGGACACAACGCCGCCACCTGCATGGACCCCAAGGCCAGTACAGGAAGCAACAGTAATTTTCGCAAGGACATGTGATTACCTGTTAAACATTATTGTTAGACGGGGTAATGCACTCTTAAAAATTTCAGAAGAGAAAAACGCATCACAGACTCATCACACCCTCCACCAGAGAATCCGACCAGTTAGCAGCTATCGGTCAGAGCTATAAAGGTACGAGAAAGTCCGAAGGTTTCGGTTATTCATGGAACAAACGTGACGCAATACTCAGGAAGGGGGCAGCTTGTCCGCCAGAATTTCGAGCCAGTGGCGCACCGGAGTTTTGGTTCCCGCCTGCAAATGGAGCTGGCATCCGATATTGGCGGTAATGATGGTTTCAGGACGACTTGCCTGAAGTGAGTGCAGTTTTTCCCTGCGCAAGCGCCGGGACATTGTTGGCTGCAGGATTGAGTAGGTACCGGCGGAACCACAGCACAAATGGCTATCGGCCACTACCGGTAGTTGCAACCCCAGTTTATGCAGAAGGGCCTCAACCCGGCCGGGCAGCGCCTGTCCGTGCTGCAGAGTACAGGGACAGTGGAACACAAGCTGTTGTTCGCGCAGTGTTTCCAAAAAATCGGGCGTGGACTCATTAAACACCGACTCCAGCAGCTCCACAGGGTCGCGCATTAACCCCGCAAGCATCTGCGCCTTTTGTCGGTATTCTTCGTCGTCCGCGAGCACATGGGGATAATCTTTCAGGTGCACACCGCAGCCAGATGCCGTAGAAACAATCGCACGCAATGGTGCGTTTTCCGAACGCTGCCGTTCGTAAACAGACCACCAGGAATCAATATTTGCCCGCGCCAGTGCTCGCGCCTGCGCTTCACCACTGGTATGAAAGCTGGCCGCACCACAGCAGCTGGCTACTGCACTGATACACGCCGGTACGCCACAGTGGTGCAATATTTTTTCCAACGCGGCGTCGGTTTGCGGTCTCAGCGAAGGCTGCACACATCCGCGCACGATTAGTACCGCGCCAGGATCAAGGGCAGGAACCGCGGTGTTTGCGGTCAGTACCGGGCTGGTGATTACATTTGTTTTTTCTTGCCTAGGAAAATAAACGCGCTTGATAGACGCGGGTAACAGTGCCGAAAACTGTCGCCCCATTCCCATTAACCCGGAAAACAGCACCGGGGTTACCAGCAAGTTGCGCAGTCCCCAACGCAGCGTCTTCTGCCAGAGACCGCGAGGGGCGAGACGCTCACTGGTATTGCGGCCGATAGCCACCAGCTTGTGATACTCGACGCCGGAGGGACAGGTAGTTTCACAGCTGAGGCAGGTGACACAACGATCGAGATGGGTGCGCGTGGCCTCGCTGGCGGTGCCCTGTTCCAGCATCTCCTTGATCAGGTAAATCCGCCCGCGCGGACTGTCCAGTTCATTGCCATCCTGTAGATAGGTGGGACAGGTTGCGGTGCAAAACCCACAGTGCACGCAGGCATTCAATACCTGCTCCGCGCGTTGCTTTTCAGATTCTTCCAGAAGCCCTTCGATCAGGTTGACCTGCATTGGTTAGTGCCCCGCTCCATTTGCCACTCGCTCAGGCGCCTCGTCGCTACTGCAAAACCGCGCACGGAACAGCACCGGGTTGAACAGCCCCTTGGGGTCGAGGGCGTCGCGCAATGCGCAATGCCACTCCGGAGCATCCGCCTGCGCGGGAACCAAAGGCCCGCGCATTATCTGAACGAAGCCACCCCGGTCAGCTGCGACACGGGCCAGTGCATGATGATCACCATCCCGTACCCAGACCCGCGCGCCTTCCCACTCGACCAGCGCCTGGCCGGCATTCACCGGCAAATGGGCGTACCGGGGCAAATGCACACAGGCGAGCCGCTCACTGCAGAAAAACGGCAGCTGAAAATTCGTCAACGCTGCCCAGTCGAAGTCTGTGGCGTCACCACCCAATTGCGTAAGCAGTTCCTGCACCGCGATGGTTCGCCCACTGATGCGCAGGTACAGGCGCCCGTCCTGATAACAGGTACCGGTCAGCAACGGGCGTAGACTGCGTGTGCGCTGCCACCACTGGGCCAAATCACCAGGCGCAACCGCGAAGGAGATCGAAGCCGTATGTTCGGCGCGCGGTTGCAGGCGCAAGGTGACATCGAGAATTGCCCCCAGGGTGCCCAGTGCGCCAACTTGCAGGCGCGCCAGATCATAGCCCGCCACATTCTTCATCACCTGCCCGCCAAAGTTGACGATTTCACCACGTCCGTTGATCAGCCTGCATCCCAGCAGGCTGTCGCGCAGTGCCATACCAAATGCGCGGGATGGCCCGTCCCAACCGGAAGCAATGGCGCCACCCAGGGTACTTTGCGGGGAAGGTTGCGGGATTTCCGCGGCGAAGCTCTGGTTATTGTGCGCCAGTAACGCTTCCAGTTCGCTCAGGGGCGTGCCGGCGCGGGCGCGCAGCGTCAGCTCCTCGGGCTGGTAGTCGATGACGCCCCGGTGCATACCAATCGCGAGGGTGGCGTCGCCAGGTAATCCCAATGCGACGCGGCTGCCGTTGCCCCCCACCACCAGATGTGGCCGAGAAGATGCACCAGTCTCAAGCTCCGTGTTTGCGACATAGCATTCGCGCACCTGTGCCGCGAGGCCCTCGGAATAATCCTGATCATTACCTGGGTGTATTACTTCAGCCACGCTCTTGCCTCAACGCGCGATATTCCTGGCACCGGGCCAGGGTGGGAATCTGCTTGTCAGGGTTCAGAAGCTGGAAAGGATCCAATGCGCGTTTGATCGCGCGAAACTGTTCCAGCTCGGCGTCACTGAATTGCACCGCCATCTGGTTGATTTTTTCGATACCCACACCGTGTTCACCGGTGATGGTGCCGCCTACGGCAATGCAGTATTCAAGAATGTCCGCGGCCAGCTTTTCCGTGCGCTCGAGGGCGTCGGACTCGCTGCCATCGAACATGATGATCGGGTGCAGATTGCCATCCCCTGCGTGGAACACATTGGCAACCTGAAGGTCGTACTGTTCGGCAAATCGCGCGGTCGCTTCCAGCACCTCGCCGATACGGTGTCGAGGCACCGTGCCGTCAATACAGTAGTAATCCGGGCTCAGACGGCCAATAGCCGGGAAGGCACTCTTGCGCCCTTTCCACCACCGGGCTCTCTGCAACGCGTCTGCCGCGCACTGCACCTGCACCGCCCCTGATGCACTCAACACCTGCTCTACCACGGCAAGCTCCGCGTCCACCTCCAGGGGATGACCATCCAGGTCAATCAACAGTATCGCTGCCGCTTTCAGGTTATAGCCGGCGTGACAAAATGCTTCGGTGGCGGAGATGGCGAGCTTGTCCATCATTTCCAGTGCCGCGGGAATCACACCAGCCCGCACGATGGCGGATACCGCATCCGCGGCGGCGCGCACACTGTCAAAATCCGCCATCAGGGTACGTGTTTTTTCCGGTACCGATGTCAGCCTTACGGTGACCTCGGTGATAACCCCCAGACCGCCTTCACTACCGTGCACCAGTGCCAGCAAATCGTACCCCGGCTGGCTGAGGCAATCGCCGCCGAGGGTCATTACCTCACCCACGTTGCCGGCGGCTGCGGATACCACGCGCACGGAAAGAACGTTCTGGACCGTGACACCGTACTTCAGGCAATGCACACCGCCAGCATTTTCTGCGACATTACCGCCAATGGAACAGGCGATCTGGGAAGATGGATCCGGCGCATAGTAAAGTCCGTGAGGCGCCGCCACCGTGGAGATTTGTTGATTAATCACACCGGGCTGCACACGTGCCGTCATCGCCTGAGGGTCCAGGTCCAGAATTCGATTCATAGGTGCGGTGACCAGAAGCAAGCCCTGCGAGATGGGTTTGGCCCCTGCGGACAGGCCGGTGCCGGCACCGCGGGAGACCAGCGGTACAGAAAATTCATGGCACAGACGAACCGCCGCCACCACATCCTGCTCGCTGTGTGCGAGGGCGACCGCCAGTGGCTCCTGACAGTAGACCGGAAGCGCGTCGCATTCAAAGGGCGACGTATTTTCGCGCCCATACAGCAAGCGTTCGCCGGGAAACACCCTGCGGAGTGCAGCGAGAAATGCCTGCGTACTGGAATCCATACCCCGGGTCACACGATTCATCCCAACCAAAGAGTCAACCAAAGAGCGAACTACAGCACCGAAACATCGCCGCTCACACTTTCCAGATAATACGGCGACGGTACATCTGCCACATCACCAGATAAAATAGCGCCAGATTGGACACTGCAAATGCCAGCGAACCGCCGTAGCTACCAAATAATGGCTGGAACACAGTATGGAACAGCCAGCCTTTTAGTGTGGTATCCCCCACCGGTAACATGATCAACAACCGCCCCATCACACCCGCGAGCATAAACAGGGCAATGGCATTGACACCGAACACCAGCAGTGGCGCCAGCGCGCGACGGCGTTCGCGGATATCCACCAGATAATAGAGCCCGGACAGCAGTAGTGTGGACACACCGGCAGTTACCAGCACAAAGCTCGGCGACCAGAGTGCCTTGTTGATAGGCACAAGCGGATTCAATAACTGCCCCACTATCAGCATAGCGGCGCCGCCAAGTCCCCAGACTCGACACAGTCGCAGCTGCGATGCGCTGTCCACTCCCGTTTGCTTCCAGGCAAGGCCAGCCAGCACCCCCAGCAGACAGGTGGAAGCTGCTGCAAAGGTGGTCAGCACACCCTCGGGATCAAACGGGAAAGGCTCGGCACTGCGGTAATACACATGCTCAGCTCCGAGAAGCCACTGGTCCAGCCAGGCAGAAAAATGATTGCCGAATGCCAGTTGCCCCTGAAAGGTTTCTCCGGCGGCATTCTGGTAGGGCAAAAACAGCATCATTAGCCACGGCAGCAGACTGCAGAGAACTGTCGCGACAATCAGGCCTGACGTCGAAAGCCAGCGCACCAGGTAACAGCAAACAATGTAAACCAGTGCGATGCGCTGCAATACCCCCATCCAACGGATACCCTCCAACCGATCCTGTACCCAGCTGTATGAGTCATCGCGGAAATTGTAGAAAAACACCGCCAGGAACAGCCCCAGAGCAAACAGCTTGAGTGCCCTGCTCCACTGCGCCCAACCAACCGCAGGGAATGACCTGCTGCGACCGCAGGAAAGCACCATAGACAATCCGACTACGAACAGGAACAGAGGGAAAATTACATCGGTCGGTGTCCACCCATGCCATTCCGCATGGGCCATAGGCGCATAGACGTAGGACCAGCTGCCCGGGTTATTGACCAGAACCATGGCGGCAATGGCCAGCCCCCGCAGCAGGTCAACGGACATCAGGCGACCGCTGGGTAACTGCTGCAAAATATCGTCAATGTGCCGCTGCACAGTCATTGCTCCGGATACAGCAGGTAAGACTGCCGCTGTTTGCGAAAGGCAGCGAGATCCGCCTGCCAGGAGGCACGAATCTGTTTAGCACTGGTACCGTCCATGACGGCCTTGCGCAGCTGGTCTGTGCCGGCGAGCTTGTCAAAAAAACTGGCGCGAGAGAAAAATGCTTCGGGAGACTCTCCCGTGCGCCGGGACCAGGAGAGCAACGGTTGCAGCGAAAAGCGCACACGGGAATCCGCATTGCGTAAATCATCTCCCGTCAACAGGATCCCCTTATGTTTGGGATTCTCGCTGGCACCGGCAACAGGTATCGGGGTAAATGTAAAGGTGCCCTGATGATCACCCGGATGACCCAGCACCTGGAACGGAAATTCAGTTCCGCGTCCCACACTCACCGTAGTGCCCTCGAAGAGCCCCAGAGAGGGGTACAAGCGGATGGACAAATCATTGGGCAGATTCGGCGATGGACGCACCGGCAGGCTGTAAGCCATGCTCTTGCGGTAGTTCGCCACCGGAATCACCGTCAGCGCACATTGCGCACCGCCATCCAGCCAGCCCTCCCCATTGATCATTTGCGCCAGTTCACCCACGGTCATGCCGTGTATCAGCGGGATGGGGTGCATGCCCACAAAACTCTGAAAAGGTTTTTCCAGCAGGGGACCATCGATGTAGTCCCCATTCGGATTAGGCCGGTCCAGTACCATCAGCGGAACCTGATGATCAGCGCAGGCCTGCATCAGGTAGTGCAATGAGCTGATGTAGGTGTAAAAGCGTACACCCACGTCCTGGATATCAAATACCAGCCAATCCAGCTCCGTCAGGTTCTCCTCGCTGGGTGCGTAATTGCCACCATAGAGGGAGACGATAGGCAATCCACTCGGGCCGTCGATACCATCATCTACCTTGCCACCGTTTTCCACATTGCCGCGCACACCGTGTTCCAGTGCGAAAATTTTCTGCAAGCCGACCTGACGCTGGCGTAGAAAATCAATCAGGTGCGACTCGCCCACCCGAGAAGTCTGGTTTACCACCAGCCCCACTTTCTGATCGCGCAGCAGGGGCAGGTAGAGGTCGGCTTGCTCTGCGCCGGTGCGCAACGCCGAAGCACCGGTATCGCCATCCTCCAGCGAGGCGTGAGCCACCGGCACATCAAAATAGGTGTCGGGATAAGGCTCGGGCTTGTAGGTGTAGTGCCACCACTCCTGGGTATAGTTGACAAACCCCGCCGCCCCCATGACCTCGCGCAGGTGCAGCCGATTCGCGCGTGCGGTGGCATCCTTCAACGGATATTCCGTCGCCGAACGTTCATCCATAAAATCGAACCCGGTCCCCATCTCCAGCGCCTCGCCGGTATCGATACGGTAGAGGGTCAAATCCACAGTGGCACCGCGGCTATGCCCGGAGCGTTCAGCGATATAGCCCCGCTCGAACATCTCGGATTTTTTCTCCCGTGGATAGAAATCCGCTTTGGTGCTGTGATCTTCCGGCGCGGCGGCCCAGCGTACAAAGTGATTGACGGCCTGCTGCGGGCGGTAGCAGTCGAACAGTTCGAGACCCAGCCCTTCTTCTGCCAGCCGGTGAGCCACTTTTTCCAGCGCGTGGGCGGCTGCGGGTGCCAACAGACACAGGTTATCCCGGTACCCATCCAGCGGCTCTCCCACCAGATTATTTGTCGTCGCGTAGCGCATGGCGACCTTGATATTGCCACCGCGTACCGCCACAAACCCCGGATTGGTCGAAGTGGTTACACTGGCCGTCTCCGCCCGGCGACTTTCGCCCTGTGAATAAAACGTGCTGAGCGTGACACCACCAATGACCAGTATGGCGGCCAGGGCGATAAGCCCCCCCTGCTTCCAAACCTTCCTCATACTGCCTCCCGCGATGTCCCTGCAGCTGGCGACCGGGCATCGTTCAATGTGCATAGTTGCTGATATTCCACCGTCGCCAAAGCGGCTTCTCGCGCGGTCAACACACGCAGGGCCGGAGATCCATCGATACGGCGCAGGCCATGCATTTCCAGGTCCGCGCGTTCACTGGTGAAAGCGATGATCGCATCGAGAATTTCTGCGGTAACCTCCTGGCCGGGCACCAGTAGAGGGATACCCGGGGGATATGGAACCACCTCGTCGCAAGCGACACGACCAATCAGCGCAGCGCGGCCACCGCCTTCCCAGGCAAGTTTCTCCCCTCGGGCAAAATACGCGGTGCGCGGCAGGGCAACGATCTCACTGAGCTCGGGCAGGGTCTGTCCGCGAACTGGAGCTTCATCGTTACCCGCGGCAGAAACTCTGCGCCCCCCTGCTTTGCAAGCGTCGTCCGATAACTGGCGCAAGGCTTGCTTCAAACGCAGCACCTTACTCTCCGTGGTGCCGATAGTGACCAGAAAAGACAGCGTGTTGTGGGTGTTCTTCTCGACCTGAATGCCGAATTCGGTAAATAAAGCTGCCTGTGCGTCCGGTGCGCTGAGACCCGATTGGCCCACATCAATGGTGACTTTGGTCGGGTCGAGACGAATGCCGTCTTTTGCCAGTCTGGGGCCACAGAGATCTTCCGCGTCGAGGCTGCGGAAAACCGTATTCTGATCGACAAACTGGCGTATTTCTTCGGCAAATCCCAGGGTGCGATCCAGTACCTGGTAGCCCTCAATACTCATCTGCTTGCGGGCCACATCCAGGCTGGCAATCATGCCGTACTGCGGGCTGGTAGAAGTGTGCATATTGATATCTTCGCGGAATCCGGCCGCGTCAAATTCTTCCCGTTCCTCTCCATCCCGCGATAATTGCCACTCGAAATTTCCCACATGAATCATGCTCGCCTGAGAAAATGCCGAGAGCATCTTGTGCGTAGACTGGGTAACAAAATCGGCCCCACACTCCAGCGCCGTCGGGCGCAGGGCCGGGTGAAACCGACCATGGGCATACCAGGCTTCATCAATCAGGACAAACAGGCCCGCCGCGTGGGCGTATTCGATAATCGGGCGCAGATCGTAGCGCAGTCCATCATAGGTACATGATGTAAGGACCAGCAGACGAGCACCGGGGTTGGCGTCAATCGCACTGAAAATTTCACGCTGTGGCACCGGGCCGTAAACGCCATAATGCTGATTGACCGCAGACTCCAGGTAGACGGGCAGCGCACCACTCATGATCATCGCGTGATGCACGGACTTGTGGCAATTGCGATCCACGATGACACGGTCGCCGTGGCGCAGGAGGTGCTGCAGGACGATCTTGTTCGAAGTGGAGGTGCCGTTGGTAACAAAGTAACTCTGGTGCGCACCAAAAGCCTTGGCTGTAAGCTGCTGGGCCTGACGAATCACACTGATGGGATCCATCAAGGAGTCCAGCATTTTCACGCTCACGGACAGGTCGGTATTGAAGATATGCTCGCCCATAAAGCGATAGAAATCGGCAATCCAGGGGCTGGTACTGAGGCTATCGCCACTGGAATGCCCGGGAGTGTGCCAGGAATCTCGCGCCGCATACACATACTCACGCAATGCATCGGCAAAAGGGGTTGCGATGCGCTCCAGCAAAATTCGGCGCAAGGTACGATACACAACACCGTAATTGGATTCAGCCCGGGAAATCACACATTCAAAGCCAGCGCCTGAGGCTTCGTCGGCACCGGTCAGTAGTACACGATCAATCTCCGCCCGCTGCGCGTGCACCCGTGCCAGGGTAGCCTTTAGATCGGCTTCGCCGAGCCCCTTATCATCCACCACCAGAATTTGCACAGCGCCGCGTGCGAGCGCTGAATCCAGCCCTTCCTCGCTAGTGCGTGTGAATACCAGTGCAATGGGTGCGTCCGAATCGTGCTCGGCGAGCGGTGTCAATTCGTCTATCCAGCGCGCGGCAAATTCCTTGTCATCCGTAAACAGCACTATTTCACAAGGGCTCTTCTTCATGTCGTTTTACCCTGGTTGCAACCCTTGTTTCTCACTCAAAATACTTCCTGTTTCGCTTTACAGCATCAGATAACCGAGCGCGATAAACCCGAATGCGCTCACCACACCAGCACGCAGCGCATAAGGTATCTGCGTGCGTACGTGTTCGATATGCTCAGTACCGGCCGCCAGCGATGACACGATGGTGGTATCGGAAATCGGCGAACTGTGATCGCCAAAGATGCCACCAGACAACACCGCGGCGACGAACAAAGCGGGTTCCGCACCCAGCGCACTAGCCACGGGAATGGCGATGGGCAACATAATGGAGAAAGTCCCCCAGCTGGAACCCACGGAAAACGCAATTACCCCGGACACCAGGAAAATGACTACCGGCAGCAACGCCAGGGGAATCGAATCCCCCACTAGCCCCGCGACATACTGCCCGGTGCCGAGGGTCTTGGAGATAGCGCCGAGCGCAAGTGCCAGCACCAGAATGATCGCCAGCGGCAACATGCGCCCGGCGCCCTCCATCCAGGTATGGCTGAGTTCATCCAGCGACATGCTGCGCTGCACAATCACCATCACAGACACAGTGGTGAGTGCTGCAAGCGATGCCCAGAGTACGGATGTGGAGCCAGAGCCCTCAAAAATCTTGCCATCACCGGTGATCCACAGGCTTAGCGGCATCGCGAGAATCAATACCATGACCGGCAACAACATATTCATCGCACGGGGTTTGATATGGCTCTTCTCACCAGTACTCGCACTGATATCGATGCCGTCCAGTTCACCGCCGCTGGTACGGGCCTGCACCTGAGCCATCGGTCCCGGATTGTAATCACGGGAGATCGTGTAGGCTGTAAGCGCGACAGCGGCAATCGCGTACAGGTTTAAGGGGATACTCGCCAGCAGAACTTTTAACGGGTCCTCCACACCGAGCCCATCCAAAAGCCCGAGATTAAACGCACCCCAGGCGTTCAGGGGAATCAACATGCACACAGGCGCTGACGTGGAATCAATAATGTACGCGAGCTTCTCACGGGCAATCCGGAACCGATCAAACAGCGGACGCGAAACGGTACCTGCCACCAGCACCGTAATATTGGACTCGATGAAGATGACAATGCCGACCAGCCATGCCATCCACTGAGCCCGCTTGCCATTAGTGACCCAGCGGCTGCGCTCCAGGAATCGCACAAAGCCGCTGACCGCCCCACAGCGTTCCAATGTGATGATGAATGCACCGATCACAAGGGTGAACATCACTACCCGCGCATCACCGGGATTGGCCAGAACCGCTAACACACCATCCAGCGCCTGCGCCAGGGAGGCAAAAAAACCATCGTGATTCAGCAGAAAGAACCCTAACCAGATACCGGCGAACAGCGCCAGGTAAACCTGGCGGGTTAACAGCGCCAGGCCAATGGCGATAAAAGGAGGTAAAAGCGTGAGCCAGGAGAGTTCAGTCATAAGTAGTACTGCTATTGTTATATTTTTGATCGGGCAGCGATTTGTGATCCACAATTTGCCACATGCTACCAGCTGGGCACCGATGAGAAATGGTGGTAGTTATCGCCGAAACCGATAGCTGCCACCTTACAGACTTGCGCTTCCTTCGCAACTAGCTGACTACGGCATCCCGCAATACCAGCGTACCAGCGTCACCATCCAGTTCGGCCATCGCCCCCACGGGCACCGTGGTCTGGTCTTCCACATGTCCTATCATCAAGCCACGCACTACCGGCACGCCGAGTTCCGCCGTACGTTCGCGCAGCACGTGCTCCATACTGAACGTATTGCCGCTGGTTTCCGCATCGGTGAACTTGCCAAAGACTATCCCCGCAACCTGTTGCAATTTCCCGGCGAGCCAGAGCTGGGTGAGCATACGGTCCACACGATACGGGGCTTCGCCGACGTCCTCCAGAAACAGTATTTTACCGCGATAATCCGGCTCAAAGGGTGTACCCACCAGGCTCGCCATCAGCGACAGATTGCCGCCGATCAGACGGCCGCGGGCGCGGCCGCCGGAAAAGCGGGTAATTCGATTGCGTTTCTCTACCCGGCCCGGGGCAATCTCGAAGGGCGGTGGAGCGCCCAGTGGTACTGGGCGTTCACCGTGCACTAATACTTTCTGGTACTCGGCCAGGGTGTAATCGGTAAAGTTCTGGGCGGCGATCGGGCCGTGAAAAGTAACCACACCACTTCGGTGGTAGATGGCATTCAGCAACGCCGTAATATCGCTGTAGCCGAGCAAAACTTTCGGATTATTGCGTATCAACTGGTAGTCGAGCATTGGCAGGATACGCGGCGTGCCATAACCACCGCGCAGGCAGAAAACCGCATCCACGTCCGGGTCGGCAAACATGCTGTTAAAATCCTCTGCCCGCGCAGAGTCGGGACCCGCCAGGTACTGAGTGCGGCGATACAGGTGCCGGCCCTCTTTGACTTCAAAGCCCAGCGAGCGCACTACATCACCGGCAAAACGGATATCTTCGTCTTCCCAGGCATTACTGGCCGGGGTCACCAGGCCTACCGTCATACCTTTTTTTAATCGCTTCGGGCGCAGCAGGTCAGTATCTCCGCCGCTGTAGCCAGAGGATTCCAAGGCTTGGGCGCCACTGGCAACACTTGCTGCTGCCCCTAACAGGGGAGCTGACATCAGGGATTGAATTAAAGTACGCCGCCGCATGACAGACTCCTGAAACTGATTAATTTATTGTTTTCGAACACTGTTGTCGCACTAATGGCTGCGGGCAGTCTCTACCTGTACGGCCTCGGCCACCTTTTCAAAGCGCAGATCGTGAAAATCGTAACTGAAATCGGTACCGCGCGACTTCGCTTGCATGGTAAGCAGTAAAACGCCGGCTTCGCTGCGGTCAGCAATCATCCATGCATCCGCATTCAGACTGCGGTCGTCCCAGTGCAGCGCCCAGACGCCGTCACTGGCGGCCGTCAGTGTCCCGGTCAGCCGGGGCGATTTGAGTGCACGCCAGCGCAGCTTTCCGTTTTCCTGAGTGATACCGACATCCCCAAACCACGGGTCCCGATAGAGTCCGGCCAGCTCTTCCTTTGCGACCGAGGTATACCCAACAGGCGCGACCAGTTCTTCCGGTTCCACTGCCTCTGCGGGGGTGCCGTAAAGGTCCTGAAAATAGGCCAGCCAATCCCGCTCAGGCGCCCCCAGATAGGGCTTCAGCAGGCCATAAATCAACGCCTGGCGCGCAGCGCCCGCGCTGCGGTTCATCAGCACGACTATTGCCAGATCCTCTTCCGGCACCATGGCCGCCCAGGCGTACATGCCGGACAGGGAACCGGTGTGATGGATCACTTTTTTTCCGTGCATGTCCTGCACTCGCCACCCCAGGGCATAAGCATAGAAATGCCCTCCATCACGCTCCGCGCGCTGGCTGGAAAACGGCATCAGGGTTTCCGGGCGCCACAAGCGATCACGGGTTTGCTCCGTGAATAGACGCTCGCCACTTTCCAGTTCACCACCATTCAACAAGACCCGCAGCCAGGTCAGCATATCGCCGGCGCTGCAGTGCATACCGCCAGCCGCCGCCAGCACAATAGGTTCATAGCCGGCCAGGTTGGGGGTATCCACCACCACGCCAATATCTTCCAGTCGATGGGGATCGGCAAGATTGTCGCGGGCATCGGCCGGCACCGGTCCGGCATAGCAACTTTCCAGCCCCAAGGGAGCAAGCAGACGCTGCTGAATAAAATCCTCATAGGACATGCCGGAAATTTCTGCGATCAGTTCACCGGCCACGATATACAGCAAGTTGTCATAGGCGTAGTCGGCGCGAAAACCGCGGGTAACGGGGAGGTGCGCCAATCCATTCATCACGTCAGCGCGCGTGTAAGCATTGGGTTGCGGCCACAGCATCAGATCGCCGGCCCCGGGGCCCAAACCGGAACGATGGGTCAGCAGATCCACCACACGAAATTCATTGCTGATCCAGGAATCTCCGAGACGAAATTGTGGGAGGTAGTCGACCACACGCCCTTCCCACTCCAGCTTGCCCTCTTCCACCAACAGCCCGAGAGCCGCAGTGGTAAACGCTTTGGTGGTGGACGCCAGCTTGAACAGGGTCTGCCCATCGACCGCTTTCGGGCTATCCACATTGGTAACACCAAATCCACGCAGCAGCACAGGTTCGCCCTTGTGCCAGATCGCCACTGCAGCACCGGGCACCTGCTCCTGCTCGAGTACGCGTTCTATATAGGCTTCGGGGTCGTGTTGATCCCAAGGCTCTGGCTGGCAACCTGCGCCCAGTACCATGCCCAGCATGCAGGAAATACGGACGGCAGTTGCAGTGAAGTGGTTCATGTGGCCAGAGTCTCCATAAATGTGCGCGGATTGCGGAATGCGCTCTTGACGCGGCAAACGCATCAGAATAATTTATCAATCATGGATTTTTAAGTAAATAATAAATTATTCCGAATCGACGGAAGTGCCAAACCGATACCGTGTCGGCTCGCAATCAATGGAGTGCACCTTGACCCGAAAAAATGCCTACCGCACAAACCGACCAAGCCGCCCGTACCTGACTGCAACAATGCTGGCGAGCGCCCTTTTTGCCGCGCAGCTATCAATGGCACAGCAGTCCATGGCGCAGCAAAGCAATATCGCCGCAATACAGGCTCAGATTGATCAGGGCCATTACCGGCAGGCCAAACTGGACATCAACGCAATGCAGCAAAAGGAACCGCAAACTCCAGACAGCACCGCACTCGCCTTTGAAGCTGAGCGCATGCGCCGCATCGAGATGGAATTCACCATCCCGCCAGAGCAATTGCTGGCTTCTGTGCAGCGCTACATTCCCGACGCCACAGAAAACGATATAAAACACTGGAACGACGCCGGATTACTGGAATACAAAACCATTGACGGCAAGCGACGCTATTTCAATAAAGCGGCCTATAACCTGGTTCACATTTCAGATGAAGCCGCAGCACGCACCGCGGACTACCGACGCTTCACAGACCGGGCTCCGCTATACCAGCTGCACGCGCATCATGCCGCGGTCATCGACGCACACGGTGACGGCGATGCGCCCCTGCGCCAGCGCCTTGCCATCACCTATACCCTCACCGTGGACGCAGATAGCGTTCCCGACGGCGAAACCGTGCGGGCCTGGCTCCCCTTTCCGCAAGAACTACCCGGGCGCCAGGAAAATATCGCACTATTGAATAGCACCCCGACAGATTTCACTCTGGCGCCGGTGGACACACCGCAACGCACTATCTATTTCGAACAGACTGCCCGCGCGGGCACACCAACCCGGTTTTCCGTGGAATACGCATTTGACAGCCTGTCACGATATTTCAATATTGACCCAGCAAAAACTGCGCCAGTGGATCGCGCCCAAGAAACTCGCGAAAGGATCGCGCCGTTTCTTGCAGAGCGAACCCCACATATCCAGTTCACTCCCGAGCTTCGCGCACTGTCTAACCGCATTGTCGGCGATGAGACCAACCCCTATCGCATTGCCCAGAAGCTCTTTGCCTACGTCGACGAGATCCCCTGGGCCGGCGCCCGGGAATATTCCACCATTCGCAATATCAGCCAGTACGCCGCCCAAGCGGGCCACGCGGACTGCGGTCAGCAGACGCTTTTGTTGATCACCCTGATGCGCATGAATGGCATTCCCGCCCGCTGGCAGTCCGGCTGGGAGTTTTCTCCCGCGAGCTTCGACACCATGCATGACTGGGGCGAATTTTATCTGGCCCCTTACGGATGGATGCCGATGGACGTCACCCACGGCCTGCTGGACAGCGAAAATGAAGCAGAGCGCTGGTTCTACCTGGGCGGGCTGGACAGTTACCGGCTGATCTTCAATACCGACTACAGCCGCCCCCTGGTGCCGGCAAAACAACACTTCCGCTCGGAAACCGTCGATAGCCAGCGCGGTGAAGTAGAGTGGCGCGGTGGTAACCTGTACTTTGATCAATGGGATTACGAGATGCAGTGGGAGCCGGTGGCAAGCAGCGGAGATAAACCGCAAATTGCCGGGGAATAGCACCACACGAATGGATGCATGCAAAAAACAAAAGGCCACCCGGCATCACCCGGTGGCCTTTTTCTGCCAGACTAACGCCTGAAGCTAATCCCGTTTTTCAAGGAAATATCTTACTGCGGGCTTTCCAGAAGCCCGCTCACCAATGCCTCAATCACGTGCAGTTGTGCGGAACGGAACAACAGGCGCTGTAGTGCTTCTTCATCTTCCGAGGGCACTACATACAACCGAATATCCGAATGGATGCTGGCCGCATTGTAGTTATAGCGAGTCAGGCTCAACACCTTGACACCATGCTCCCGCGCGCGATTCGCCACCTCTACCAGCGATTCCTCACCACCAAAATCACACAAAATACACAACAGGTCTTCGTCGCGCAGCGAATCGGCAATACGATGCTGCAATTGTCCACCTTCATCGAACACCGCCCAGCAGCCGAGCTCAAGCAGTTGGTGGGTCAGGTAACGCGCGACCGATACCGATCCGGGGCAAGCGGAAATCTGTATACAGCGAGCTTGCCGGATTGCGTTGATCGCTGCAGCCAGCTGCTCCGTCTCGTTGATACTGACGGTATTCTCCAGCACCTCGAGCTTCTTTTGCCCAAGGGTACTGAGCGGGCTATCGGACTGCGCAAAATGCCTGGCTTTTTCCTCATCTGCCGCCATACCGGCACCAGCGTAGGATTCGTATACCGCCAGCTTCAGGCTCGGATAGCCTCGATAACCCAGCTTCTGAGAGAACTTGACCACACTGGACTGGCTGACGCCCACGGCATCCGCTAATTGGGAAGATGAGTAGTCACGCAATAACTGCGTATTATCCAGAATAAAGTCCGCGAGCTTGCGCTCATTAACCGACATCTGGTCGCGCATCGCGCGCATTTTCAAAAGACAGGTCATGGGGTGCGTTATCACTCCGCGTCACGCTGGCCATCAGGCCAGCAGCTGCAAGCCCTCGATTTTTTCAATACCGAGTCCCGGGGTTTCATTCAGAATGATATCCGCATCCTTGTAGGACGCGCCACCGACCACGGGGTCAAATTTGCACAGGGACGGCACATCCAGATCCAATTTGGACACTACCGGCGCCTTGGCGGCCGCCACATGTGCCGCTGCAGAAACACCGATGCTCGTCTCCAGCATGCAACCCACCATACATTCCACGTCGTGCAGATCCGCGATATCGGCGATTTTCAGTGCATTGGAAATGCCGCCGGTCTTCATCAATTTGATATTGATAATGTCTGCTGCCCGCTGGTCAATGACTTTCATCACTTCCTGCGGACCGAAAACGCTTTCATCCGCCATAATCGGCGTCCTGACACGCTCTGCGATATAGCGCATCCCCTCAAGATTGTTCGCCTTGACCGGCTGCTCCACGAGCTCAAGCAGCACCCCCGCCTCTTCCAGGCCACGAATGGCGAGCACCGCCTGCTTCGGGCTCCAGCCTTGGTTCGCATCCAGGCGCAGCAATGCGCGCCCTTTTACCGCCGCGTAGACGGCCCTGATCCGCTCAATATCCAGGCCAATATCTTTACCGACCTTGAGCTTCAGAATCTCGAAGCCTCTCTCCACCGCACTTTCCGCATCAGCGACCATCTTCTCGATATAGTCGACACTGATGGTGATATCGGTGGTCAGGCTGTTTTCACCACCGCCGAGAATTCGGTAGAGGGGTGTTTTATAGCTCTGCGCAAACAGGTCAAACAAGGCAATTTCCACTGCCGCCTTGGCGCTGGTGTTATTGATCATCGCCCCCTGAATCTGGCGAGTAAGGCGGTTCAGGTCTGCCACGTCGCGCCCCAACAGCAATGGGGTAAACACCGTGCGCACGGCCTCGATCACCGAGCCGTGGGTATCACCGGTAATCACCGCGGTAGCCGGGGCATTGCCGTAACCGACATGCCCCGTATCGGTCTCCAGCATCACCACCACATCCTCTACCGCATCTACGGTTCTCAATGCAGTTTTGAACGGGGTTACCAGAGGAACCCGCAGCATGCCCAGCTTTACGTCTACGATTTTCATGGCAGCACCAATTAGATAATGGTTTTTATGGCATAGATGCCATCGATATAGCTTTTTTCTTTGCTGAGCCGCATTGGGCTAAGCGGTGTAATGGAAACGCCAGAAAGCGTGCCCCGATACAGAGATTCGTCACTCTGGTAATAGCTGAGCCCGGTAACGTCATGGATCACGTAAGGCTCACCATCGACCTCACCGATATACATCATGACGTGCCCGGGAATGTAAATCAGATCCCCGACCTGAAGCGCAGAAAGCGCCTCTGCTCGTGCTGCGTGGTCTTCCGGCGCAAACCGCTTGGTCGGTGCGAAGTCACTTTTGCCCTGCTGCCCCGAATTCCGCGGCATCAGGATGCCGAAGGATTTATACACCTCGCCCACAAACCCGGTGCAATCACGCCCGTTATAATCGTGCCCCCAGCCATAACGCTCACCGAGGAACTTGAATGCCTGCTGGAGCACAAGTGACGGGCGATACTCAAGCATCCCGGGAGTAACGTCCTGGCCGCGCCCTATCAAAGTGGGCTCGAACTCCAGCTCCCCCTCGGCATTGCGCACCGGCAATGCCACGATGTAGCTGGCCTGCGGGTTCTGACCATTCACGTTATGCCCCACATCCGCCGCGCTCATCAACGGCAGCGACACCCCCATATCCAGAACAACTTCGGAGGTACGGCGATCTACCGGGTTGTAATTGGTTCTTACCTGCGACCCGGTGACCGTCAATCTCGGAGAGGATTTGTACCACTGGTCAATTTCGCTGCGCTCACCTACCGCCACTGCACGCTTTGGCAGCCAGGCTGCATAGTGATAGTTCAAAGCAAACCACCACTCACCGTCAGTGCTTTCATGCAAAATGGCGAGGCGCTGGCCGGGAAACACACCCGTTTCCTGGAAACGGTCCAGATCATAGTCTTGCGGGTGCTTCACGACCCGCGTGTCCGTCGGGTAGCTGCGCATACTTGCGCGCTCAACGACCACTCCCCAGCGGACAGCTACCTCTTCGGCCAGAGCGGACCGCTGCACTTTCGCTTCGAACCCCGCATAGTCGCTGTCGGAAAGCTGACGCCCGTCGGTAAAGTAACGCGGTGAAGAGGCCGGACGGCTCACCTGGTCGATCAACGCAAGAACGTCCGCTTGCGTCATGGTGTCCGCTAAGCGGTCGAGATGATGGAGATACTGATCTGTGGAAAGGTTTTTCTGATTGAATGCCTGAATCTCAGCAGGCTGCATACGGCGAACATCCGATTGGATGCGTCGCGTCCAAAACTCCAACCCTAACATTTCTTCACGTAGGCCCGGGACGTCTGTCTGGAAGGTGGATGACTGCGTTGCAATCGCCCGGACGTCATTTTTTTCGGTAGAAGCGACCAACCCTTCATCATGCGCGCTTCCACACGACACGACTGTGATACACAGTATTGTCGCAATCCAGGTACGAGAGCGGCGCTTCAGATCTGGTAAAAAACCCAATGCATAATCCATATCTAGACAAGATCAGTTATTTTATTTGGCACCCGCATATCTTACTGCAAACCCATAGCCAAAAACGAATAAATTATTCAAAAAATAACTATAAAAATAATTTTCTAGTTTCTCCCGGATTTTCTCCACACTTGAGAGCCATTGACAAAAAAGCCCCGGCAAAGCCGGGGCAAGTTTCAGACTATCAGGAGACTATGAGAAAACTTCTACCAATTAAAAGTCCACACCGAAAGACAACTGAAGACGACGAGAATCAAAGAAGCTCTGCGCCTCACCAAAGTCGTCCGCACGCAGACGCTGCTCAATGTTAAAGCCTGTCTGACGATCAAACACATTGAACAAATCAGCACGGAAATTAAGGGTGTAATCATTGAACACATCAAAGCTCTGCGTGTAGTTCAGATCCAGCTGCCAGTGAGAATCGGAGCGTCGCACACCGGCCTTCTCACCGTAGGCGCCCGTATCGTTACCCAGAGTCGGCGAGTAACCATACACGGTGCCATCCTGAATCTGCCAAGGCTGGCCAGACTGATAGATCAGGTAGGCGCCAACATTCGCCTGCCAATCGGTCGTATAGTAACCGAATGCCTTGAAAATATGCGGCCGGTCACCGCTCAACGTTCCCTCGCGGTTATCCCAGATATTCAGGGTTTCCCAGTCCATCAGATTGGAAGACCCAATGAAGATAGCCTGGTCATTGTTAACCGTCGTGTTGTCCTGGTCGAAGTTACCGGAGTAGCGGCTACGCACGTAGGATGCATTAAGATAAGTGCGATCTCCGTACCACTCAGCTTCCAGACTGGCTTCCCAGTACTTGGTGTAAGCCCCATCGATCTGGGCGATCACATACGAAGAAGTTGAAGGCAGCTCCTCACGGATACGACCCATCTCTTCAGCGCTGTACGCGTAAAACTCCTGACTGGCAACACTATCCGGAATCCGGTCAGGGTCATTAAAGTACCAGCCAGAAGGCGTGTAATAAGGCGTATCCTCCCAGAAGTTATCGTTTTCACGGTAACGGACATGCGCTCGCAGATTCAACCCTTCCATCACGTTGCGCGTTGTACCAATGGTGATTTCATCCATGTAACGCGGATCCATATCCTTTTCGAACATCTTACCGCTGGATCCAGCCGCCGGCTGATACGCGAGGGCATTGCCGCTTTCATCAAAGTAGACATTCAGGTCACGGCGAGTATTACGCGCCCAGGACGCCGCGCGAGCCAACGAGCTGGCGGAGGGGTTGTAACGTGCGTAGTTTGCAAAAACTGTATCCTCAGCATCGTTATAGCGCCAGGTCACGCCCAGACGCGGCTGAATCATGTCTTTCCAGTCTACACGGTACATCTCGTACTTATTGCCGAAATCCTCAACGAAGCCGGAAAAATTATTCGCTTCGCGTAAACCCTCTCCATACAGGATATCTTCACTGATCAGGAAGCCGACGTTAAAGGTAAAATCGTTCCAGTCAATTTTGTCATTTACTTCGAAGTTATAAGACTCGGTAAATGAGTTAATCGGCGACACCGGGTTGCCATCAAGGCCCAGGCTCATCTGCTGAATTCGGGCAGAGTAATAGACCTGCTGGGACAAATCAGCATTGCTTACAAAGTTATCAGGATCCAGAGAAAGGCTATCAAGTGTATCCAGCCCCCCATTTACACGGACAACACCCCAGCCATTGGACAGGCGTGAAAGCTCTTCCTCACCTTCCTCCCACATGAAACCGGCATGGAGCTCATGCGTGGTACCGCCCCACTCCAGAGTATGATCCAATGCCATCTCAAAAGCCTTGCGGTAGTAACCCGCTGCTTCTACCTGGGAGTAGGCGCCAACTCCACCGCCGCCGGTAATCTCTCCCTCATCATTCAAATAACCGTATTGATCAACAATCGGCTGAATGAAATCATTGTAAGCATCTTCACCATCAACAAAACCCGGAACAACGACGTATCCCATATCTCCCAGGTTAGATACATCGAGTCCTCCCGCCAGACTGGGCTGAACGCCAAGCATACGGTCGGCCCGCTCACCACCTTCAGTAGCAAAACTGGTGTACTGTGCGGTGAAAACGGTGCTGTCATTAATTACCCAGGATCCATCCAGAGTGAAAACTTCCAGCTCTTTGAATTCACCCCGTGACACATCATTGGATTCGTTCCATCCAATAGCGGCACCCTGATCGATACGCTCGGAGGTCCGATAGCTACCATTCAGCAGGATGTCATCGGTCACCGCCCAAGTCAGCTTGCCAAAGTATTCATCACGCTCACTGGAGTAGTCTTTTACATCGCCGTAAGTAGTCTCTTTATTTTCACGGTCGGATCGAGGACCGAAGTAGGAACCGTAAAAGAACAACTGGTCCTCAATGAGGGGACCGCTGGCATAAATCGTAGTCCAGCTGTTATCGGTCTCCGCTTTTACGCCATCCCGGTTTTCCTCAACAAAGCCCTTCGGCATGATTTTGTGTTCAAAACCCGCCTGGAATTCATTGGTACCGGACTTGGACTTAGAGTCCACGGAGAAGCCACCGGATCGGTTAAATCCGACTGCATTGGCACCACCACGCTCAACCGACACCATTTCAATATCGTGGTTGGACGGCTCAGCATCCAGGGTACCGAACATTGGCAGGGTGATATTTACACCGTCGAATGCATAAACATTATCCTGACCACTACCACCGGCGCTCGCACCACGCACGCTATTCTGGTGAAACTGCACTCCAGGAATGAGCTTCATCATATCCCGGTAGTTGTTCCCTGTTGGTACGCCCTTAACAACATCGGCCCCCAAAGCATTAGAAAGAGTCGCTTCGCCGCCAACCTGAATCAATTGTCCGGTAACCTCTACTTCTTCCAAGTTAGCGTCTTGGACGTCAGGCGCCATCACCACGGAGACATTCGAGCGCTGATCCAACAGAACCCGGGTTTTAACTGTCCGTGTAATACCATCTTCCGTGGTCAATGTCAGAGTGTAAGTACCGGGAATCAATGCCGGCATTCTGAAATCACCACCTTCGCCTGTTTGCACGGTTCTGCTCTTCGGCATTACCGGGCTGGTTGCGGTAATGGTTACACCGGCCGCTTCGACATTTTCATCGAGATAGACCGTGCCCTCGATACTTCCGGATTGCTGAGCAGCAACAGACATGGAAAACAACACGCCTGCTACAGCGGCCGCAGAACGTGTGAGTGTTGTTGAGGTTGCTGTCTGGAGCGAGGAGCTCAATTTCGTTTTCTGGAACATGGATGGCCTCCCAGGCATTTATTGTGTTTGTCCCCATAGGGAAAGAGTTGATCACTATTCTCAACTTCCCATCAGCGCCGGCGTAGTGCGTAGTTATTGGTTCTCAGTCAGTAGCATCTATCGGTCAAACCGATAAAATATATCTTTAGCACTCAACGCAAGGAATAAGATATTCCAAGGCCATTCTGCGAAAAAAATTCTCTCTGTGCGAGAAGAAAATCATAAAAAATTCAACGAAATTTCTTCAAATAGACCGAAAGACAGCTTAGGCAGCTAGTGTAGGCATGTGAATCAACAGCCGGGGAACTGAATCGGGAACCCAGCATGGTTAAAGATTGCTCAAAAGGAATAATTTAGTAGACGCTACCGCAGCTCACGGTAATGAATTAGGCGCCACCTAGTGGGAGCAGTCAGGCAAGACGGGGAATATTCAGTTCGCGGCAAGACGCTCCAGATAGCGACGATGTGATTCAAAACGGGCCACATTGCCGCCGCAGAATGACTGGACATCGCGGAGCAATTGTTGGGACTCAAGGCCACCACCGACGGCACCGCCCTTCGGAAACCGTCCCATTCCCGCGAGCAGGCAATACCAGCTCGCATGCGAGTAGATCTTATCGGCACCTGCCTGCTTTAGATACTCAACAAAGTCATCTCCGCGATCCCAGCAGTCCACCAGCCTCTGTAACCGTTCGGGCACGGCAATGTCGTGGCGCGCGGCACGCCAGTACTCCGTATCATTCCGTGTATTCAGGAAATAGTGCGCAACAACATAGTCCAGCACACCGTCGAACATTGTATTGATGTTGTGATTGAACGCACTGCGCTGATTCTCGCCCGATGTGTGCGGATTAACAGGATCGAACGCCAGAGAAAATCGCTCGATGGTGAACTGAACGAGCATCAGGGCTGTCGCCTCGAGCGGCTCGATAAATCCCTGTGACAGTCCAACACCCAGGCAATTTGAGGACCAGTGCTGCTCTATGCGGCCTACCTGCATTTTCAGGTGTCGACACGAAATACCATCAGGTGCGCCGGTTCGCTTACGCAACTCCTGTTCGGCCGTTTCCGGACTTATAAAGGCATCGCCGTAGACATAACCAAAGCCGGTGCGGCTTTGCAGAGGAATGTTCCACATCCAGCCGTGAGTTAATGCCTCAGATACGGTTTCTGATTTCAGGGATACCTGACTGTCTCCCGGCATCTGCAGGGCGACGGCAGCGTTGTTGAGTAGCGTCTTTTCATACGAAGAGAACTGATACTCAGGCAGTTCTGACAACAAACTGCTGCGAAAGCCTGTGCAGTCGATAAAAAAGTCAGCGGCGATAGCTTCGCCGCTCGCTGTCGTCAAACTGTCAATCACTACATCACCCTGCCCTCGTTCGCGCAGCCTGACCCGATCGATGGTGACCTGACGATACCTAACACCAGCCTGCATCGCCTTGGACTTCAAAAACCTGCCGAGAAGTCCCGCATCAAAGTGATAAGCGTAATCCAGCTCAAAGGGTAGTGGGCGCTTGGGAATTGGCGCCATGCCGGCAGACGACAGATAAGGCGCATGGAAAAAATGATCCGGCTGTGCGTCCACCAGTATGCCTCGACGACGCATATCAGCCTGTAAAAAAAACTCCGCACCGGTTTCACGATCGAGGGGGGAATAGAACGGGTGATAGTAGGCAGCATACCCCGGGGTCGTAGACCAACCCGGAAACCGGATTCCACACTTGTAGGTTGCGTCACAGGCCGGCATCCACTCGCTTTCAGGAATATCGAGCGCGCGGAACAAGGACTTGAGATAGGGAGTACTTCCCTCCCCGACCCCGATGGTGCCAATCTCAGTGGATTCCACCAGAGAAATGTTGACCGGAAAGTCTCGCCACCGATGCGCCAGCAGATTCGCTGCCATCCACCCGGCGGTTCCACCGCCGGCAATCAGTACGGAAAAATTTTTCCCCACAAGATCCCCCTGACACTTCACGTATATTGCTAGCTGGCGCAGTTCCACCACAGATTTTTCAGTGGCAGAATAGAGGCAGTACTACTGCTGAAATAATTCTTATAAATTCATTACACCACCGAATTAGTTTCGCGACAATCCGGTGTAGGGGGCTAAAATGAAACCAATAAAAAAAGTGGTGGTGGTTGGAGGTGGTACTGCCGGTTGGCTGGCCGCCGCCAGCCTGGCCCGTCATCTGTCCCCGCTGAAAAATCAGGAGTACTCTGTAACCCTGGTGGAATCACCGGATACCCCCGCAATTGGTGTGGGTGAAGGAACCTGGCCGACGATACGTAATACACTGAAAAACCTCAGCATCGATGAATTTGAATTTATCCGCTCCTGCGATGCATCATTCAAACAGGGGACACAGTTTGTCAATTGGCATACCGCCAACGTAAATGGCGAAGATTCCAGCTACTATCATTCATTCGAGTTGCCACGCGGAATGTGGCCAACTCCCCCGGGACCTTACTGGCACCACCTGCAGTATCAGCTAGGTCTACCCTATGCGGAGGCTATTTCGCCACAGCCCGCAGCATGTCAAAAACATCTCGCCCCAAAATCACTGAAAACCCCGCAGTACGAAGCGATTCTTAATTACGCCTACCACCTTGACGCCGGAAAATTTGCGACTTTCCTGAGGAATCACGCCTGTGAAAAATTGGGAGTAACGCACCTGCTGGCACATGTGCAGTCCGCACAGTTATCTGAGTCGGGATTCATTGACTCCATCATAACCAGGGAAGGCAACAGTATTTGCGGGGACTTGTTTATCGACTGCAGCGGATTTACCAGTCTGCTTCTTGACCAGACCTATCAGATCCCCTTTCACGGCGTAAGCGATACCCTGCTTGTCAACAAAGCAGTCGCGATGCAGGTCCCCTATGCCGACGCCGAGGGACCGATCAACAGCCCTACCCTCTCGACCGCACAATCGGCAGGCTGGATCTGGGATATCGGCCTGCAAAGTAGACGTGGTACTGGCTATGTTTACAGCGCCAATCACACGACCGCGGATGAAGCGGAGAATACGCTGCGCAATTATGCCCGCGCGACATTCAATCAGTCACAAGCCACACCTGCTCAACCTGACATTGTCGATCAACTTGAGGCACGCCATATTGATCTGCGCCTGGGCTTTAGGGAAAAAGTGTTCCACAAAAACTGTGTAGGCATGGGGCTCTCCGCAGCATTTCTAGAGCCGCTCGAGGCAAGTGCCATATTCCTTATCGAGGCATCGTGCAACATGCTTACGGAGCTGTTTCCACAGCATTTGGGACAGCTGTCAGCATTGGAAAAAAAATATAATGCTGTTTTCAACGAACGCTGGCATCGCGTTGTCGACTTTATCAAGCTGCATTACTACCTATCCCGCAGGAGAGACAGCGATTTCTGGCTGGACAATACTGAGGTGTCCTCCCTCCCCGATACGCTAAAAGCCCAGCTGGCATTCTGGAAACACTACCCCCCAAGCAGGTTCGATATGCCGAGTTCCCTGGAGCCGTTTGTCCGGGAAAGCTATGAGTTCATCCTGTACGGGATGGAGTATCACTCGGACTATCAATGGAACGCAGGCCAGCTACCTCACCTGGAAGAGGCACGGCGTAACTTTCAGCGCATCCATCAGCTGAGCAGCGAGATATCCGATGTGCTGCCCACCAACCGGGCACTCCTCCAGCGAATACAGAATTATCGCTAGAAAAAATAAAAAGAAACCGGCCTCTGGCCGGTTTCTTTTTAGCTAGCCGTAAAGTGCGATTGGCGCTTAGAATTTAACCGCCGCATTCACGAACCAGCGGGTACCGCCATCATTGATCAGCTGGAACAGACCATCCCAGGAATCCTGGGCATTTTTGGTGCGGTACAGCTCACCCGTCAGATTGACACCCTGCAAGCTCAGGGTCACGTTTTCAGTTACCTCAGCAGAGAAGGCAACGTCCACGGAAGTGTAGGCCTCAGTTTCAGAAGCAGTGCCAATACGGAATCCGTTAAAGAACTCACCGCGATGGTTTGCCATCAGACGTGCGCTGTAACGGTCATTTTCCCAGTAGGTGGTCACGTTCCACATGTCTTCTGAGTTACCCGGCAGATTCAGACCATCCTGACCATTGTTGTCTACAACTTCTGCGTCAGTGAAGGTGTAGTTGGTGGTCACGCCGAAGCCGTAGCCCAGTTCCGCCTGAAGCTGAAGCTCGATACCCTGCAGGTTTGCCTCGCCACCATTACGGGTACGAGAGATATCCAGGTCAGCGGTAAAGAAGTCACCAGTGTCTTCATCGATAATTTCATGCGTCTCGATCTCGGAAATCGAGAACAGGAAAGAGTCGATATCTTTACGGAAGTAGGTAGCACTGGCGAGCGCACCTTCCGCAAAATACCACTCGATACCGAGATCAAACTGGGTTGCCAGCCAAGGCTCCAGGTAGGGGTTACCCGCAGAACCGGTGCGCGTGGTGCTGTTATAGCTGAAAGTGTTGCGCAGATCCTGATAGTTGGGGAGAGACATCACACGCGCCGCGGCACCGCGCACCAACAGGTCTTCATTGATTTCATAGGTGACGTTCAGGCTGGGCAGGAACTCACTGTAATCATTATTGGTAGGCACACGCAGCGCGTCTGCCTGGTTCGCCACAGACTCGAGGTCGTAATCGACATAGCGCACGCCGAAGTTACCGGCAAACTTGTCATACTCAAACTCGGCCATACCATAAATCGCGAATTTCTGCTCGTTGATCTGATAGAAGTCCGCCAGGCTTTCACGCTGCAGGGTGTTAGACGGGGTCAGATCCGCTGAGAGGCTGCGAATGCCATCCAGATCCAGAGTTGGCAGACAGGTCAGGGTGTTGCTCTTCGCGGTTTCCTGATACTGGCCACATCCGGTGTTTACCGGTAGATCCGCATAGGTGGCGGTACCGGTAGCGAGGCTGGCCGGGATATCCACGGTGAAATTATGCAGGGAACGCTCGTTGGTGCGATCCTGATACTTCAGGCCAGTCTTCACGGAGGTGACAATACCACCATTTTGCATTGGTACCGTCAGATCGAATTGCGCGTAAGTTTCCTCGTCCGCATCCTGAATGTGCGGGTTATTCTCGCGGATACTCAACGGATAGCTGGCGGGGTTACTCGGGTCAAACCCATCGAATTCCACTCCGAGCTTGTTCCCGGTCAGGTCCAGCGTGAGTACCTCATCTCCGGTGAGGCCGGCAGCACCCATGGTCTGGGTATTGATCATGCCGGAGTAACCGATCACGATGATATCGCCCTCAGCTTCGGTGTGGCCCACCTGTACGTGTGCGTCGAACAGCTCGTGGCTGTAGTTCACATCGATATCAAGTGCCTGGGCTTCCGGGTTGGTATTGCGGAAAAATGTATCCGGACCGAACCAGTAGTCGTTGCCGGACTCGCCGGTTACATCACTCAGGTAAGAGTCATGCCTCAGAACGCCCTGACCAGCGGGAAAATCTTCCACAGCGGTTACATTGCGGATATCAGCCGTACGTCCGGGTACTACCAGATAGTTTGAGTTCACGTTGTCCGCAGACAGCGAGAAGTTGAGGTAGTTGGCAGTGATGTCCAGCTGTTCGTTTGGTTGGTACTGGGCGGTAAGATTATATGCCGTACGTTCACGCTGCTGCTGGAAAATAGCGTGTCCTGCCCCCCAGGTGACCTGGTCGAAGTCGCCGGAGCCGTCGGTATCTTTCGCCGCGGCGGCGCTGCCATAGTAGTTTTCCATGGCGTCATAGGTAGTAAAGCGTTCCTGATGACTAGCGCTGATCAATACGCCGAATTTTTCATCGTCGGTTTTCCAGCTGTAAAGCCCGGAAAACGCCGGATCCCAACGCTCCGCATTCTCAGAGTACTGATACTCCATGGAGCCGTGCATGGTATTGGCGTCCATCTCTAGCGGACGGCGAGTCTTGATATTCACCACACCACCGATGGAGCCGTCGGGGAGATCCGCGCGCGGCGACTTGTATACTTCCAGAGAAGAAACCAGCTCTGCGGCCAGCATATCGGAACGGAAGCCGCGGGTTGGGCGGTATCCTTCAAACCATTGCGCGGTCGAAATCGACTGGCCGTTAAGGTAGGTCAAGCTCAATGCCGGATCGAGGCCGCGGATACTCACACCGTCTGCTTCACCAAAGCGGCGTTCAATGCCAACGCCGGGAATACGCATCAGCGCATCACCGATGTTTTTATCGGGGAACTTGCCAATATCTTCGGCATTGATGCTGTCCATCACGACAGTGGCATAGCGCTTTACATTGACGCTCTTTTCCAATGCGGCACGAAAGCCGACGACCTGAATCTCTTCGAGAGACGCTACTTCATCTTTCTTCTCTTCCTGCTTTTCGGCTTCTTGCGCAAATGCCAGCGGCGCTGTAACGCCTGCCAGTGCCAATGCAACACCGTGTGCGAGCAGGTTCTTACGGAAGTTATTGGATTTCATAGTATTTTCCGTTTTATCGTTTGTTGGATTTTGCTTATCAGCTTCCCTTCGCCCAACCTGACCAAACTGACATCGCTGTCATTTTTATCCAAGAAAGGCCCAGATACCTCACATCCAATGGCCTTCCATTCCGGAAAGCGCGCCACAAGACTACTTAGAAAATTCCAAAAAAACCACACAATTGGAATTTTTTATTTGTAGAATACCCAAAGCAAGCAGCAACATGACGCACAATTCAACCTAAAGGAGCATTAATGCGCCGCGCTGAATAACTTATGCTGGACTGAAGAATAATCAGGGACGCCTCATAGCTGCTGATTCACCTATCGCTCAAACCGATCGAGGGTGATTCGCCAAACGCTTCAAAATACATAACATTGCGGATCAGACAGCATCTACTCGTCCGAAAGCCAATAACCAATAAATATCCGGTATGAATTCCATAAATCCGCTCCGCAGTCATCTGCCCTACATGGCAAGCTTGCTATTTGTCGCCATGATGGGCGCATCCATCCTGACGCTACTGCCTCTGTGGGTAGGCGCACTGACCGATCAGGGAATATTTAGCGGGCAACAAATTGGTTGGCTGGCCTCCGCAGATGTCATCGGCATATTCCTGAGTTCCGCATCCGCAATATTCTGGGTACGTAAATTGCCCTGGAAACCCGTGGTACTACTCGGCCTCGTCCTTTTTTGTCTCGCCAACCTCGCCAGCCTCGGAACGCAACAATTTATCCCGCTGATGGCAATTCGTATCTTTGCCGGGCTCGGCTGTGGCTCGGCTTACGCCATTGCCCTTGCGGGGCTCGGTGACCAGCGAAATCCGCAACTCGCCTTTGGTCTGATGGTTACCGCTCAGGTTGTTTTCGGCACCATCGGTTTCTTCGCGGTACCGCGTATCATGGGGGAGACAGATTTCAGTGGATTTTTCCACTATCTGAATGGGTGGCTAGTCATTACGATCGCACTATGCTTGATTGCTTTCCCACGCTCTGAAAAATCCCGCGATACGGGTAGTAGCATAGTTTCGACATTGCTGACGGCTCGCGCCCTGCTTGTGTTCGCCACGACGGTAATTTACTACTGCGGTGTATCTGCGGTCTGGGCTTATCTGGAGCGGATTGGTGTAAACCTCGGGCTGGGGAGCGCAGAGGTTGGAGATCTCCTGGGTATTGGCTTTGCGATCAGTGGACTCGGTTCGCTAGCCACTCCGTGGCTAAGCCAGTATCTCGGCCGTGTGATCACACTGATCATCGCCATGACAGCGCAGATGATCACCATGGCGGTACTGATTGGCGAATACAGCCTGAATGCCTACTGGCTGTATGCCATTACTTCCATCGTATTCCAGTTTTTCTGGAGCTTCTCGCTGCCGCTGCTGATGGATCAGTTCAATCGTGTGGACGACACCGGTCGTTTCATCGTGCTGTGCGCCAGTGCTTTCAAAGTTGGTGAAATTGTCGGCCCTCCTCTGGCCGCAGCACTTATCACTGTTGGCGGTTTTTCCTCAGTGCTGTACTTGGGCATTGGCTGCATGGCCGTAACGCTGGTGATCGCGCTCACTACCGAGCGGCGCAACCCGACCGATACCGCATCAGTAATGGCGGCGCCGGTATGAAGCACCGGGCCATAGTCAACTGTTCCCTGAAAAGGTGGCTAGGTACTTGCTTTCTGCTAGTGCTTGCTTCGCATGTGCAATATGCACACGCAGGATCAGCGCTGGATCCATTCAGCAGATTCACGCAAGAAGACCTCAACCTCGGGCAGTACCGAACTGCCAACGGGCTCCCTGCAGAGAATTACTGGCAGCAGAAGGTGGATTACACGATTTGGGCGGAGCTTGATCCCGCACTCAAGCGGATCAATGGCCGTGCCGAAGTGATTTATCACAACAACTCACCAGATCGACTCCAGTTTCTGTTCTTTGCACTGGATCACAATGCGCTCAAGCCGGGGTCAGCCGCTTCCTACAACCTGCAAGCCATTGCAAGTGAAGCAAGCCGTTCACGTGCCCAGGCCCGCTCTGAAGCGGCAGGTTTTATAATCCGCTCAGTGAGCGATGGAGCGGGCAAGGCGCTGCAGTGGGAGATTCGCGATACGAATTTACAGGTCCAGCTACCAAAAACGCTCGCATCCGGCGCACGTCAGTCGATTCAAATCCAATGGACATTGCCCCTCACGGATAAGGTCGCTACAGGAGCACGCAGTGGATTTGAGGTGCTCGACGATGGCGTCCCCATATTCGTGGCTGCGCAGTGGTTCCCCCGGGCGATCGCCTACACAGATTATGCAGGTTGGCAACTCAAACCCTTTCTTCAACAAGGGGAATTTTCCACTGAGTTTGGAGACTATCGGATATCACTGACAGTTCCCGCCAACTATGTCGTGGCGGCGAGTGGTGCTCTGCAGAACGCCGCAGAAGTCTTGAGCCCCGACCAGCTTGCCCACTGGCAGGCACCATCAACGACACCCACTCATATGGTCGACGAAATACAGGCACGAGATCAGCGCGCGACCTCTACGGGGGAAAGCATCGTCTGGAAATTTGCTGGTGAAGATCTCCGTGACTTTGCGTTCAGCGCGTCTCCGGCATTTATGTGGCAAATACAGATGGATAATCGTGGGCGCAAACTGCAACAGTTTTACCCCCGCGAAGCAGCACCACTTTGGGAGAGGTTTGGCTTGGCGGCCATCCAACATACCTTAACCGTATTCGATACCGCACTCTTCCCTTTGGAAGCAGATAGCATCAGCATTGTTAACGCTGCGGGTTTTGGTATGGAGTACCCGGGGCTCGCCACCATTGCCACTCGCCCTGAACGCCCGTTACCTACTGCGGAGCAGCCAGCCTGGAACCGCTCCACCAAATACGACTTTATTGGTACGGTCATTCACGAAGTGGGGCACAACTATCTGCCGATGCGCGTCAATACCGACGAGCGGGAATGGGCATGGCTGGATGAGGGCCTGGTGAGTTTTATTGAGTACCGCGCAGAACATAGCTGGGAAGCCAATTTCGATGTGATTTATGGCGAGCCTCGCACTATTGCCGGCTACACCGATAGCGCATCCAGCCAACCCATCATGAGCAGCGCGGACTCATTGCATCGGAAAATTGACAACGCGTATAACAAGACCGCCAGCATGCTCAATACACTGCGTCATCTTGTTTTGGGCGAAGACGTGTTTGACCTGGCCCTGGCAAATTTTGCGCGTAACTGGCAGGGAAAGCGACCCATGCCAGGAGACTTCTTCCGCGCAATGGAAACGACTGCGGGTACAGACTTGAGCTGGTTCTGGCACAGCTGGTTTTACCAGAGCCATTCTATTGATCTGGCTGTAGCAGGTATCCGAATTGATGACCAGAACCTGCCAATAACGCCAGCGGAATCCATTGAGCCCAGTGCATTGGCGCATACAGTTGGCAAAATTCGCCAATTTGTCGTGGATAAATCCCCTCACCTTGCCGATGCCTACACCGAAAGCCTGGCTGATCCACTCCCAGAAATAACTCCGGTTTCAGCGGCTAATGAGCACAATGAAAGCGGGACGAAACACTGGTATACCCTCGAGATCACCAACCACGGGGAAGGTCTACTACCGGTCCCCTTGCAGTTGATCTTCAGCGACGGTAGCCAGCACAGAATCACCGTGCCAGCGCAGGCCTGGATGCGTGCACGGGAACAACTGGCCCTTCAGCTTCAACTGGTTAAAACACTTACTGGCGTGTGTACCGATCCGCTGTGGCTGACACCCGATACCAACAGAAACAATAATTGTGTGGAGGTTCAATCGCCATGAAAAGTAAGTCTCTTTCACTTTTCATCTCGACTTTTTTATCCCTCGCAGGCTGTAGTGAATCTTCGCAACCCGAGGGGGACTCATATTCACTAGAAACTTCTCCGACGGCCGTCATCGAAACACCAGCCGCCTCCCCGGTCGCCATGGGCGAAAGGCTCGTTGCTGAGGCCCTGCCCTGGGAAAACCGGGAATATCGGGTTGGCACGGCGGAACAATGCATGAACTGGACACGGGAAATACTCGTCGCAGCCTGCGGCCCGCACTTTGCCACACTGGAAACACGCAACCCATGGGACAAGCATCTACTTGGTGCCGACGACGAGCTGCTGCCGGAACACGTAGATTCATTGGCTGCCGATGAGTTCGGCCAGAAAATTGCGACAATCGATGCACTGCAACCTGGTGACCTCGTTTTCCTTAAAAATACCTATGGTGATTGGGCCGAGGGTGTGCTGACCCATGTGGGTATCGCCCTGGGAGATGGGCGCTATATCCACCGCATGACCTCCAACGACGGACTCGTAAAGATCAACACCATCCCTTCTGAGGATTTTGACTCAGGTATTCGACTGAAGGATTCACTATGTCAAGCACAATAATACATACACTGGGGCGCGCCGCCCTGCTCAGCTCGGCAGTAACCATGGCGGTGCTGAATCTAGGCTGTAGCAGCACGAGTGCCGGCCTCAATCACGAGAGCGATGCCTATAAAATTGAAGTCGTTGAGTCGAAAAATGCGAGTGAGCGCGTTCGATTTCTGGTAATGCATTTCACCGCAATCGACTTCGATACCTCTTTGCGGGTACTCACTCAACCCAGTTCCTCACCGGTAAGTTCGCACTACCTGGTGCCGGAAAGCGACGATCCCAGCTACCCGCATGAGGACCTGAGGGTTTACCAGCTAGTGGACGAGACGCGCCGGGCCTGGCATGCGGGCCCGAGTATCTGGGAAGACCGCAGCCAATTGAACGACCACTCCATTGGAATTGAGATAGTCAACAAAAGTCACTGTCACCCACCCGCGGAATCGACGCCGGGAGCTGAGACAGAGGCCGTATGTTTCTTCCCGGACTTCGATCCCAAACAGATGGAGCTGGTGATTGCGCTCTCGAAGGATATTCTGGCACGCTACCCGGATATTTCTCCTACCCGAGTGATCGGCCACGGAGACATTATCCCGCAGTGGAAAATTGATCCTGGCCCCAAATTTCCCTGGCAACAGCTGGCCGAAGCGGGTATTGGTGCATGGTTTGATGATGAAGCAGTAACGCGTCACCTGGACTATCTGAATGGCAACACCACCAGTGATCGGGAAAGTGTTCGCTTGCGATTTGCCCAGTGGCTCAGCGACTATGGTTACGGTATCGACCCGGAAACAGCGACTGATGAGGAAATCACGCTGTATACCCGCGCCTTCCAGTACCACTTCCGTCCCTGGAAAGTGGATGGCGAGGTAGACAATCACAGTCGGGCAATCTTGCTCGCCCTTTTGGAAAAATATTTTCCACAAAAACTCAGTGGTTACCCCGATATCAATCAGGCGGTGCTGGCTGCCAAGGATTCCTGAGGGCTCGCAGGTACTACCGAACCTCCTCCCTGCGCAATCACGGAGGAGGTCAACGCCAGCACACCCTCGAAGAGTGACTGGCTGCGGAACAGGGGTAGTCCGTCTTCCGTCGCAATCGCGCAACCAGTCACTCCATCCACCATACCCACATCGACCAGTGCCTCAAGACACTCGGATAATACAAAGCCGTCAAGAAGCGGACGTCGAATACAGGCTGATGCGAGTGCAAGTAAACCGTACGCACCCCAGTTAGAAACATCTGCAATTACAAGCTCATCTGTGGTAGCTGTGGCGCACGACACAGGAAGGTCCTGCAATTGCTTGCGCACCTGCCCCATTCCCAGCTCATTACCGCCATCTGCGATCGCCAGTGTCGGGCAATCTGCCTTTGAAAGCATTAGCTCCCAGGGAAGCACACCATCATCGATGAGTTCAAAACGCATATTCCGGTAGTGACCGTCAACTGCTGCGCCAGGTACCTCAATAAATACGATCAATGTAGGGGAAAACCAGTTCAGAAATTGGTCTACCCTTTCTTCAAAGCTTTCTCGGTCAACTGGAAACACGGACTTCGCGATCTCTTTTCCTTCCGGAACCGCATTTGGTAGTGCCTCTGCCAGTAACTCTGCATATTCCCGCATACCCAGTAATGATACTTCAGAGCCCAATGCGCGGAGACCTCGTGCTAGCGCGATAGCACCAGCCGGGCCGTCTGTCTCGTAGTGCCCGCTGACGGGAAAACCGCTAACGATCGCCACACGCTGTCGATGCTGCAACAGTGTTTGAACCGCGGGTAGCAAGTAATCGCGATAACCGCTATTGCGCACAGTTTCCATACCCCGGAGATTTCCGGCCACCAACAAACCCTCGATTTGAGCTGCCAAGTGCACGGTATCGGGACGTCGAAAGATATTCAGGGAATAACTTGCCATTTATGCGCACTCCTGTGCTGAAAAAAACTGAGTTTGAAACAACCATTCCCGCTGCGCCTCGGCGCGGTCTCCCAGGGAAAACTGCACGCTTGTTCCGGGGCGTGCCTGAGCTAGCCGATCCAGATCCGCACGGTACACATGACCGAGTTTCGGATAGCCCCCGATGGTCTGGCAATCGGGCATCAGGACAATTGGCAGGCCATTCGCGGGAACCTGGATGGCACCAGCACCAACCGCCTCGGAAATCATGCTTCCCGGCGCATCTGGCAATGAAGTACCCTTGAGCCGCACGCCCATTCGATCGGATTCGGCAGCCACTTCAAATGAGGAATCAAAAAACTGGTGGCGGCTTTGTGCAGAGAATTGTGCAAACTGGTTAGAGGGAACGACACGTAGCTCGATAGGGCCTTTATAGGTACGTCGAAACTTGGGCGGTACCCAACGGTCCGAAACCCAGTCGGCATCCACTGTTGATACCTGGAGCCGATCACCGGCCTGAAGCCGCACACCATCACCGTGCAGGCCTCCAAGTCCGTCGCCGATACTGGTTGCACAGCTACCACATATCATGGGCGCTACAATACCACCGCGCATTGCCAGGTATCCGCGCAGTCCACTGGTCGCATATGCTGCCGATAGCACATCCCCGGCTGAAGCGCGGTAAGTGCACCAGCTGTTTAAAGGCCGATCATTCAACTTCCAATGCATGTCTGCCCCGGTCACCGCAAAATGGCAAACATCGGCAAAACGCAATCGAAACTTCCCAAGACAGATTTCAACCAGTGGCGCGCTGTCGGGATTACTCAACAGGCGGTTAGCCCAGCCTGCCGCATGTCTGTCAGCGACACCGCTGACACTGATACCCAGGTGCTGGGCACCAAAGCGCCCTTTATCCTGAAGCAAGGCAAGCGGCCCTGCCTCCAGGATTTGTGCAGCATATCTACTCATCCAGACACCCCCCCTCATCCAGAAACGCGTGCCGCGATACTGGCTGGAACCGGACAAGATCACCGACATTAAGCAACACATCGGGTTTGCCATGCCTGCAAGAAAATAATGCTTTGGGACAACGGCCAATAAGGTTCCACCCCCCGGGGCTGGCAGAGGGGTAGACGGCGGCTTGCATGCCGGCGATAGCTACTGAACCTGCTGGCACTCTGGTACGCGGGGTCTCCATACGGGGGACGCGCAGGGCCTCTGGTGTCTCTGCCAAAAACGCAAACCCGGGACGAAAACCCAGCGCGTGCACCCGATAGGTCTGGGTACTGTGCGCGGCAACGACCTGCTCTTCTGTCAGCCCGGTCTGCCGAGCGACCCGTGGAAGATCCGGCGCCACTTCTTCTCCGTAGTACACCGGTAACACAACTAAATCACTTTGTTGCGCTGATGATTGTGACAATAAAGACAATTCATCATCGAGTTTGTCGACAATACGCCGGATGTTGCTGCACACGGTGTAAAAATCACTGCGCAGTAAATCGTAATACACCGTAACGCTACAATAGGAGGGAACCAGATCTTGCAGTAGGTGACCAATTTCTCGCCGCGCCTGTGTACTAAACCTGAGTACTCGTGCGAGCGCGAGTTCTCCGGGCTGCTCCGCCAGATACACAGTAATAGCGTTGTCACCGGCATCCTCTAACCGAACCATGATGCCTCCGCTAACTACCAGCCCAACACACCGGTATCAGTCACCGCCTCCAGCGAAGCGTTCAGCCGGTCGGTAATCAGCATGTGGCCCGGAGCATGGGTAATACAGAAGTCCAGCCGGGCATTGCGCAACGCTTCAATGGCGGTTACTCCACAGGCCCAGAATGCAGGAACTTCCTCGGAGTGGATGGTCACGGCGTCACCAAATTCGGGCGCGTTAATATCTGCAATTCCCAACGCCTGGGGGTCACCTGCATAAACCGGCGCGCCGTGAACCAGTGGGTATCGCCCGGAAACTTCACAGGCGCGCTCTACCCCTTCACCGGGAAATGGCCGCATGCTCACGACCAGTTTTCCGTGAAAGGGGCCTGCGGACTCGCAGGGAATATCTGTGCGATACATTGGTACGTTGGCACCTTCGGTAATATTGCGCACTTCAAGGCCACCGCCAATCAGTGCCTCTTCAAAAGAAAACGAACAGCCCAGTGCAAAGGTAACCAGGTCCTCTCGCCAGATATCCCGAATATCGGTCGCTTCCTGTGGCTCCTGATCAGCGCGATGTACCAGATAGCGGGGAACATCAGTACGAATATCGATATCTTCCCCCAAGGTAGGCAATAAATATTGTCCCGGCTCGGCGCGATGCAGCAGAGCACAAGCACGACTGTTGCGCTTGCAAAAATCTGCAAACGCATCTGCATATTGCAGCGGTACCATGGCGATGTTTGCCTGCACATAGCCCGCTGCCAAACCGGAAGTGGGCCCACAAAATCGGCCTGCGCGGATTTCCGCCCGAATCACACTCGCGCACTGTTTGATCATGAATTTAATACCTGTAAGTTCATCGGCCGGTTGTCCGCATGAATAAACGGGCCGGTAACAGCTTCAATACCAAGAGCAAACTGCAACAAGCGGCCATCGGCATAGGGATGCCCGACCAGCTGTACCCCGGTGGGAACCCCGTTATCGGCGAAACCACTGGGAAGCGAGAGGACCGGGCAACGACTTAGGGTGTTGAATGGGTAGGTCATAAACCACCCTTTCACCGGGTCCACCTCTACACCACCCACTTCCATCGAATCCCTACTGTAATCAAAATCTGCAGGGACACGGGTACTACAGACCGTGGGACACAACAGAAAATCGTAGTCTCGAAACACCTGCTCAAGCGACTGCCACATATGCTGAGCATATTCATTGGCTTCCAGAATTCGCTGCGGTGATGCGGCGGCGGAAAGTGAGAAATAATGTTTTACGTAACTGGTCAGCTGTGCGCGACACTCGGCGTGATCGTATTTCTTGCGCAGCATATGCCCCATCTGCGCGCCCTGATGAATCTGCGCAGTACGGATACATCGGGCATCCCAGTCGAGTGAGACCAACTCTACTTCCGCCCCTGATGCACGAAGTGTTTCCGCGTAGGAAAGTGTATTCCGGCGCACATCGTCATCCAGCGGAAAGAATCCGAGATCCAGTGACAACCCCACCTTCACTCCGCGTAGATCCAGCGGCTGCGATGCCACCGGTTCCTTTGCCATCTGCGACATCAGGTCAACCGGGTGCGGGCCAGAAATCAGGTTATACAACAGCACCATATCCCGCACACTGCGGGTCAACATGCCGTGATGCACATAGGGGTCGACATTGTAGGGAGGAATCTCAGGGATACGCCCATGGGAGGCTTTCAAACCGACCAAGCCACACTGGGAAGCAGGGATGCGTACCGAACCGCCCATATCGGTGCCGTTGGCGATGGTGCTCAAACCTGCGGCCATGGCCGCGGCAGCGCCGCCGGAAGATCCGCCGGGGGTAATGTCGGTATTCCAGGGATTGCGGGTAACCCCCCACAGGTCTGACCAGGTGTAGGAGGCAACGGAAAATTCCGGAGTGGCGGTACGCGCGTGAAAAATGGAGCCAGCTGCCATCAGTCTTTCAGGCACCGGGTCCGTTACATCCGCCACATTATTTTGCAGCAAACGCGAACCATTGGTGGTCACCTCACCGCGGACATAGGTTTCGTCCTTGATCGCGGTGATGACACCTTCCAGTGGCCGCGCCTCATTGCGCATATACGCCTGTTCGGCAAGGCGCGCCTGTTGCTGAGCACGCTCAAACCGGCACTGGGTAAACGGGTTGATCTCGCCACCGATTTGTTCAAAACGCTCGATTTGTGCCTGCAGTACGTCAACCGGGGAAACTTCCCGTTTTTTATAGCGCTGCAGTACCTCACAGGCATCTAGGTAACACAAATCCATTTCCATGGCGCACCTGTTTTTTCTAACTTCGATACCCGTAAGTGTGAAGATCTATAGCGATACAACTAAATGACTAACCAAAGGTAGAACCGATAGGAGTGGACGTTGCCTTACCACCGTCAACCCTCGTCACTCGTGGAAGCATTGCTCGCATGGAGTGCGTCGGATACGGAAACCGTCACTGGCATTTGGCCCGAAGCCGGTTCCGAGCTGACCAGCGCGTTGGCCAGGGCGCGATAAATCGGCCCCTCCAGAGTCCGATCGGGCCCGATAAATGCCTTGTAGTCAAAACTTGCCAGGTGTACATCTGCAAGTGCCTTGAAGCGTGCCGCTTCATAAGGGGAGCGCATACTGATAAATACGGTCTTCGCCCCGCGCGCACTGGCGGCGCTCAGTGATTGACGATAGATTTCGTAGAGCGTTTCCTGGTCCACAATACGCTCCTGTAGCGTTGGCAGGTCCTCCATTCCTCCGAGCTCCACGGCGCTTTCCCCCGGCACAATGCTCGCCACGATCAATATGTCCGCATCGGACTGCGAAACCTCATCCGCCGCCCGCAGAGGCGACAGTACCGATACTTTCGCATCACTTACCTGCGCCAGCGCGATACTGAACGCTTCGCCAATAGCACGATTGGGGGCAAGCACTTGTACCTGCTGAGTCTTCCCGTCAATCACGGGTAGTGCAGACGCTCGCGGCGTAAAAATATGGGTCAGCGCTGCGCTCGCGAGATTATCGGCCAATACGCGATGCTCAGCCGTGGCCAATACCGCTGCCGCACTATCGACGGCCTCACCCTCTTCAAGCCGGACCCATTGGTTATCGATATAGGTCTGCTTCAAGCGTTGCACCCGAGCCAAAGAAACATCCAGCTCATCCAGTGACAGCTCGCCGGCCTCCACGGCAGAAACTACCCGACCAATCAGCCGATCCAGCTGCACCAGGTCCTCCGGGTAGCGAATTTTGATGGGCATCAGTGCGATATCCGCCCCGGCAGCGAAGGTATTTACCACCGCCTCTTCCGGCGTAAAGTAGTCGCTGATCCCGGCCATATTGAGGGAGTCGGTCACAATCACTCCCTGGTAACCCATCTCTTCACGCAGGATGCCGGAAAGGATCTTGCGAGACAGTGTCGCGGGGGCAAGCATTTGCTCACCAGAGCGGGAGGTCAGCGTCGTGGTGTCCAGCGCCGGATATTGAATATGCGCTGTCATTGTCAGCGCCGGCTGCGCGTTCAGAATGACCTGCTGAAACGGCAAGAGGTCAACTGCGCGAGCCTGCTCCAGGGAGCGCTCAACCCTCGGCAGCCCCGTATGGCTGTCGACACTGGTATCGCCGTGACCCGGAAAGTGCTTTACGGTTGCGGCCACACCCCGCCGCTGAAATGCGGCAACGCTCGCCGACCCGAGATCCGCCACTACTTGTGGCTTCTCACTGTAGGAGCGCACATTGATGACCGGGTTGTCCGGGTTGCTGTTTACATCCAGCGTGGGGGCAAAATTTACATTGAAACCCAGCGCGCGGAGCTGATCTGCCATCACGACTGCCGTGGCGCTGGCAAACCGGTCGCCTTCGCGGGCATAGGTCGCACCAATGGCCATATTGCCGGCAAAAGCCGCGGCCTCATTGCGCGGCAAGCGGTTTACTCGCCCACCTTCCTGATCAATACCGATCAACAGGGGCAGGCCACTGCGTGACTCCGCGGCAGCCTGCTGCAGAGCCCTATTCAGCCTTACGATTTGCGCGCTGTTTTCGAGGTTATCGGCGAACAGGATAATGCCACCGAGGTCGGTATCCCGAATCATGCTGGCCAGCTCCAGCGGAAGTTCTGTAACCGGATTGTTGCACTGGCGATTACCCGCCTTGCCCGCCGCGGGCCGCTGCATATCTGGGCAGAAGTACCGGATATCCAGCATCAGCTTTTGCGCGATCTTCTGCGGCAGGTCCAACGCCTTGCCCGTATCAGCTGACGCCCCCGGATGTGACTCGCCGCACCCGCCAATACCCGCCGCGATAACCATCACCGAGCAGAATTTCACAGCCTTGGACAGAACGCTTTCAACCCGCATAATAAATAACCAATTTCAAAATTAAGTGACGCATGGAATATTTTATTCTTCACATTTAGCGCCGCTGTGCAACAGGAAGTTTGCAAAAAGAAAAAAGGGGGCGAAAACGCCCCCAATGGTTCACAAGATGACGATCAGGAAAGAAATTAGAAGTCGTAAGAAACGTTCAGTCCCAAGGTCCGGGGCATGGTCTGGATCAGTCGGTCTCCCACATAGTTCTCAGACTGATAAGAAACCTCGGCACGCTCGTTGGTCAGGTTACGAGCCCAAAGCCCGGCTCTCCACTGATCCCCGCTGAGCCCGACATTTGCACTGTACAGGGTGTAAGAATCATACCGGTAGACATCTTCATCTGGAGAATCAGATCGGTCGCTCTGAATTTCACTGGTATAGGAACCACGCACGCTGGCTGAAAGAGTCAGCCCGCTACTCAGGTCATGGTAAAAATTCGCCCCAAGGTTGTGCCGCCATTCCGGCGCCCCCCCCAGAAGCCCACCCTTGGACCAGGTGCGGCACTCGGAACCACCGGCATAGAGACAAACTTCTTCTGTTTCCGCCCATTTGGCCTCAGTGGTAGCAGTAGAATAGGTAAGAGATACGTTATCATTAAGCCGTAATCGACTTGAAAACTCCCAACCACGAGACTCTGCATCTGGGCCGTTAGTAGTGCCATTCAGGGGGAAACTGTTGATGGACTGACTGTAATATGTCTGGGTGTTTTCCCACGCAATTTGATAGACATTGGTTTCTATGTATAGCGCATCATCAAAAAATGAACCTTTGAGACCCAGTTCGAAGTTATCGACAGAGTCCGGCTCATAGTTTTGTGTATCTTCGGCTACAACTTGATCCCCCTGATCTTTGAAGCCATTCACGCCGCCACGCCGGAAGCCCTGCGACGCCGTCGCGTAGAGCAATACGTTGTCTACTACCTCGTAAGCAGTATTAAACTTGAAAAATTTCTCGCCGGATGCTGAATTTTCGATGGCGCCTCTGGTATCAACCAATCCGAATGCATAGTCGGTGATTTGCGGGTCAGCTTCATCTGAATAGCTAAAGACACGAGCCCCCAGGGTCACATCCCATCGATCAGTAACTGAATAGGTTAGCTCACCAAATAACGCCAGCTCTTGATAGTCCGTATTGATATCTTCGGCGTAGCCAACATCTGTGCTACCGCCAATTTCATCACGAATCAACCCACCCACTTCATCCAAAGTTGGGAAAAACTCCTGGAATGCAAGGCTGCGCTCCTGCTGGGTGTAATAGATACCTCCCACCCAGCTTAAGGGGCCATCTCCGGCGGACACAAATCGAGTCTCGTGACTAACCCCAGAATAGGTATTATCGAATTCCATATAAGGAGATTCGTCAGTTTGTTCCGGTGTCAGAGCACTCCAACCCCAATCTCCATAGTAAACAAATCCGATTCCATAATTCGCCTGTCCCTCCCTGGTATCCTCGAAATAGGAAGTGCTGGACTTCATCGAGAAATCCTGAAAATCCCATTCCAGATCCAATGAATCAAGTTTGAAAGAGCGATCTGCAAACTCTCGATAACGGCTGACTATAACATCCTGTCCGTATTGAAAAACATCGCCTTCCTCATTCGGATCAAGCGTTGTACCTCGGGAACCGTTTGCCAACTGACTCTGTTGTGCATGGGTGAAAGTCAACTTGGCATCTGGGTTCATCTGCCAGGCAAGCGCAATTTTCCCTGTGCTCACATACTGAAAATCGTCATTCTTAAGCAACGTATCACCGGAACCATCCGGACTAACCCAGGGATTATCTTCCCTAAAGGAAGGAGATACGGCACGATCGGTGAACCCTGCTTCATCCAAATAGGCAAACGAGGCTCGGACAGCCAGATTCTCACTTAATGGCTGGTTGATTACTACATCAGTGTCAGTACTCAAGCCTCCACCGTCAGTTTGATACATTCCCGTATTGAACCGGACTATGGATTCATCAAATTGAGGCTGGTTCGTAATATAGCGTACCGTTCCTCCCAAACTACCAGAACCGTAAAGCGTTCCCTGGGGCCCCAAGAGCGTTTCCACACGAGAAATATCTTTGATCCGATAACCGATATTTGGCAGTGGCGTTTCATCCAAGTAGTACGCCAATGTTGAGCGAACAAAAAACTCCAAGTTAGTTTGAGTTACTGCTGAAACATTAAGTCCGCGAACGGTAACCGAGTCAGCAAAACGCGCGGAGTTGGCGGGAGCACTTATCGTGACAGAATCTTCAATAAGACTTTTCAGATCAGTGATAGCGCGCTTCCGTAGCTCGGCCTCACCTATTGCTGAAATATTTATAGGAATATCCTCTACCGACGCTTCACGACGTGTAGCGGTAACTACGATACTCTCTATAAGCTCACTTTCCTTTTTGGACTTCTCCCTTTCAGATTCAGTGACTTCTTGGGAAATCGCTCCAGGAGCCACGCTTAGTGCAAAAGCAGATATAAGAAAAGAAATTGGCTTCTTGTTAAATGGCAACATACCCTAAATCCTTATTATAAATTGAGACTCTGTTCGTGGGCGCGCGAACTCATCCACCCTGCTATCAGGATCTCTTTGGCAAGCAGGAATTGGAAAATATCAACCATCGGCAATGACGATAGTTCGCCGGAGCTAAAATAGAATTGGCGCCAAATCCATCAAGAGAGCGCATTTTGCCCAATTTGCGCTCACGTCTGGCCATCCGTTGCACATCGCGCACCACAGTGGCGCATGGATTGCGCCGAAAAAATATGTGTTACTCACAAAGCAATAGCGTCAGTACCGCACAAACGCTGCCTGTATAACGATATTCGGATTAGGCTTAATGCGAATTACGCGAAGATCTCCGGTTAATTTCGGCCAGGAATTTGGTTAGCAAGAGACCAATAAGAAAACTATTCAGCCCCTGCTTTACACATCGATGCGCTCTGATAAAGTGAATTCCATAGGCCAAACCGATACAAGGTATTGCCTGAACAAGGCCCGGAACGCGGTAATGTCTGCAAATGAAAAATGAGGAACAACTGGAGGCCATCTAATGGCTTCTGGGACGGATGCTGGTGACAGACTGTTACAAACACCGTCACTCACAGGGTTCAATATCGGCTATACCACGACATAACAATAACCAGTAGAAACTATCAGGTCATATATGGAATCGCGCTTTTTTATTGCCCCGGAACAACTGGAAGCATTTGAGGCAGCGGCACGCAGCGGCTCTTTTTCTGCTGCGGCGCGATCTTTGGGTAAGGCGCAGTCCACCATTTCCGGATTGATCAGCAACCTGGAGATCGACACCGGTCTCAATCTGTTTGACCGCTCCGGTCGCGAGCCGAAACTGACCCCGCAGGGTCGCTCGTTACTGCACGATGTGCGCTCACTGCTCAACTCCTATTCCCGCTTCGAAGCCAAGAGTCGCAGCCTCAACGCAGGGCTGGAGGAGTCACTCACCATCGCGGTCGATGAATCCGCAATCGAGCTGAAACTACTGACGCAGAGTCTGGAATCCTTCTACGAGGAGTTCGGTACCGTCACCGTAACGCTGCTGCATGCCTCTGGTGACAGTGCGGCGGCACAGGTGCGAGAGGGCAAGGCAGATATCGGCATCGTATTGAGTCAAAGCGATTATCCGGAAGACTTTGATTTCCGCGGTGTCGGCAACTGCGCGTTTGTCATGGTTGCCGGTAAGACCCACCCTCTGAGCGCGCTGGACGCCGTAAGTATCCAGGACCTGCACAATCACCTGCATCTCCGCATCAGCGCAAGCAGTGATTCAGCGTCGATGCCGGAAAATGACCTCAGTGATCGCATCTGGTACCTCGAGAGTTATTCGCTGTTTATGACCATGCTGACTGCCGGCCTGGGCTGGGCGTTTACTCCTTTGCACATCGCCCGGCCATATATCGATAGCGGCGCAATCAGGGTGCTCGACACAGATTTCCAGCTGACCCCCTACCCTTACTGCACCGACCTGATCTGGTCACGGCGTAAAACATTGGGGCCGGCGGGTCAGCGGCTGATCGATGAAATCTCACGTGTATTGTCAGCCGAGACCGTTGAGCCTGCCTGAGAAGTCTGATGCCTACGCGATCATCTGACGCGCGCCAGATAGCAACCCGGCCTTGCGAAGGTCATGATGGGCCTGCTCAATCGCAGCGCCCAATTGCTCTACGATAAAGTCCACTTCGTCACGCCCCATCGTTAGTGGCGGTGACATAACATTGAGATGCACAATCGGCCGGACAATCAGCCCATTCTGCTCTGCCCGGTCCGATATCCACTTGCCAATATTCAGTTCATCCGGCAATAACCGTTTACTACCTTTGTCCGCCACGCTCTCCACGCACATCATAAAGCGCTTGCCGCGTACATCGCCCACCAGTGGCAGGTCGCGCAGCGAATGCAAGCGCTGCTCAAAATAGGCACCGACCTCGACCACGCGTTGTAACAGGTTTTCCCGCTCAATGATCTCTATGTTTTTCAGCGCCGCCGCACAGGCTACCGGGTGGCCTGAATAGGTATATCCACTGGCGAAGTAACGATCCGGATCGCCGGTTGAGATCACGTCATAGATACGATCGCTGAACAACGTCGCACCCAGGGGTTGGTAACCGGAGGTGAGGCCCTTGGCACAGGTGATGATGTCTGGCTGGATACCGAAAAGGTCTTTGGAGGCAAACCAGTGTCCCACCCGACCGAAGGCGGTAACCACTTCGTCTGCCACGAATAAGATGTCGTTTTCCCGGCACAATTCCCAGATACGACGGTTATATCCCTCCGGAGGAACGATCACACCGCCGGAACCGAGGATCGGCTCGGCAAAAAATGCGGCAATGTTGTCTGCGCCCAGCTCGCGGATTTTCTGCTCGAACTCCTCCACGAGAAAGTCACAGAACTGCTGTTCATCCATTCCTTGCGGTGCGCGATAGGGGTTGGGGCAACTCAGGTGATGAATTGAGTCCTGGATGTAATCGAACTCCGGGATCTTGTCTCCCGACTTTCCGGTAATCGACATGGCTGCATAGGTACTGCCATGGTAGCCGCCTTTGCGGGCAAGGATATGCTTCTTGTGCCGCTTTCCCCGGCAGTTCTGATAGAAATGCACCAGACGGAATGCGGTGTCGATCGCGGTGGAACCGCCGCAACTGTAAAACACCCGATTGATATCCCCGGGTGCGAGTTCCGCCAGTTTTTTCGCCAGCTGGGCTGCGGGCGCATTGGAAATATCCACGAATGGATTGGCGTAGGCCATTTCCCGAACCTGCTCGGCGATGGCCTCGGCCATTTCCTCCCGGCCGAGACCGATATTGGTACACCAGAGGCCGCCCACCGCATCAAAGTACGACTTGCCCTGCTCATCCCACAGCCGTGCACCTTTGGCCCGCGCCATCATCAAGGCCCCCTCTTCCTCAAAGGAGTCAAAGTGGGTCCAGGGGTGCATCCAGTGGCGCTTGTCCGCCTGCCAGTTCTCGCTGCTCATCGCTTTGCTCAATCTCAACCTTTGTGGATGGCCGCCGCAAACGCGCGGACATTGAGCTCAGTGTAAACGGGGCACCCACAAGGAACAGTTTGTACCTATCGACAGCACCGATGGTTTGAGACTGTGTGTACGACCTACAGCTTTGGCAGGGCCCATCGCGCGCGCAGAGCATGATAGTGGGCCGCCGGCAAGGCGACGTACACCGGCTGCTTCCCGGCTTGCAGCCATTCGAGTACCGCATCCATCTGCGCTTCTGCCATGGCTGTGCATCCGGCGGTGGGGCTGCCAGCTGCCTTCCAGAGATGAACAAAAATACAACTGCCCGCCCCCGGCTCATTATCGGGATTGTGCGCAACGAAAATCCCCTTCTTGTACTGCTGATCCCCATAGTGAATATCACGGCGCATGCCTTCGGAGGAGCCCTTCACCGCCGCCTCACCGACCGTCAATGCGTCGACGGTCTGGTTATACAGTGGCGACGTCGGCACATCGATGCAGTAGTGGGATGCACGCATAGGCTGGTAATCGAGCCCCGTGTTCAGCATGTCCGGGTATCCAAACGCATCACCCAGGCTGAAAATTCCCGCGGGCGCCTTACCATCACCCTCGCGCTTTTTCGGGTCTCCTTCACCCATGACCGATTGCTGGTGCAATCCGATACCCCAGGCAAGGCCGGTGCGTCCCAGGTTCACGGGTATCGGCTTGAGCACCGGTTGCCAGCCGTCTTTCGTACGACGAAATGCATGCAGTTCTCCCGTGGTGGCCGCCCAATTGTCGGTGATAGTCACCAGTAGCTGCTGACTGTTCTCTGGCACCTGCGCATTCACATGCGTCGTGCAGGTCAGGATGAGCAGCAACAAAACCAGTTTTTTACACATGTCTGTTCCCCAGAAATAAACGCTGGACTTCCCAGCAAGCCCCAAGTGTGTGGTAGTCGCACTTGCCACCAGCAATACTTTTTTCATCGGAGTATTTGTGGTTTCGTCGGTTGAGCAGGCGATACCAGGCTCCGTGTTTATGATCGACAAAATGCGCCCAGCAGTAGGCCCAGATTTTGTCATACCACTGCCAGTAAAGATTCTCACCTGTGGCCTCGGCGAGCAGCGCCGCGGCGGCAAAGGACTCGGCCTGTACCCAGAAATATTTATCGTCGTCACAAATAGACCCGTCTGGCGCATGGCCATACAGGATGCCGCCATGCTCATTGTCCCAGCAGATCTCCAGTGCGCGATCGAACAAACTACGCGCACGCTCTATCATCCAGCTCTCCGGACGTACCCGGTGCAGTAATAACAGGAGTTTGCTCCATTCCGTCTGGTGACCGGGTTGAAATCCCCACGGGCGATACAGGTTCTTGGGGTCGTGCCGATTGTAGTCCCAGTCGATCTCCAGCTCCTTGGTATAGTGCTCCCAGATCAGCCCATCCGCTTTGTCCGCCAGGGTTATCGAGACGGTTTTTGCCAGGGCGTAGGCGCGATCGAGGAATACCGGATCATCCGTTGCCGCATATGCCGCCAGCAGCGCTTCACAGCAGTGCATGTTGGCGTTCTGCCCACGGTAGTCGGAAACGCGGCTCCAGCCGGCAGAGGCTTCATCGGCGTAAAGCGCCACATGAGGCTGCCAGAACTTGTCATTGAGCAAGTCCCAGGTTTTGTACAACTGCGCACGCACATTACCAATACCTGTTTGCACGCAGGTAGCCAGAGCCAGAATCACAAAGGCGAGACCGTAGCAGTGATTGGTCTGATCCACCGGCAGATTGTCCAGTAAAACCCAGTTGTAACCACCCCGCGCTGCATCCCAGTGGTACTTTATCAGGTAGTCCAATCCGGCTTCCGCCAGTGCCCGATACTCCACCTTGTCTGCTGCGTTCGCGGTGTTCTGGTAAGCGCTGCAGTAGTTGAAAATCATCCGGGTAGTACTGACCAGATGCTTGCTGCCCGGATTAAACACACGGCCATCATCCAGGAAGTTCTGGTGGAACCCTCCCCGTTCGATATCCCGCACATGCGGGCGGTAGAAGGCGAGGATACTGTCTATGTGTTGCTGCAAGAATTCGGGACTACGGAAATCCGACATAGGTGATGCTCCGGAACTAATCATTGGGAAGCTGGTTTCCCGGGGCCGCGGCACCGGCATTGAGGAAGTCTTGCAGACTCTTCTGGGTAGGCAGCGCGACAAATGCGCCGCGGCGTGACACCGCGTGGGCACCACAGGCGCAGGCGAACGCCAACGCCTTTTCATGTGCACCGGATTCGAGCCATTGCATCAGGGAACCTGCGCTGACATTGTCAGCCGCCAGCTGATAGATAAACCCACCAATAAACCCATCCCCTCCGGCGGTAGTGTCCACGGCGTTTACCGCCGGCGGTCGTACGCCTCCCCAGTCGCTGCGGGTCGCCCACTGCACCGGATGGCCACCGTCGGTCACCAGGATCAGTTGCGGACGCTGCTGCAGCTGACGGGAAATATAGCCTCCGGTTTCCGGGTTTTCTTCCGCGGCGAGGTATTCGAGTTCTTCCAGGCTGAGTTTGACAATATCGGACTTGGCAACCAGTTGATTGATGCGTTGGCGGTCCGCGTATCCGGTGGGCCAGAGATTGTGCCGGAGATTCACATCAAAGCTCACCAGCCAGCCGGCCTCTCGCGCCAGTGCAACGGCGGTGGCCGTTGTATCGGCAATGCCCTCTTCCGTCAGGCTGTTTGAGCAGATATGCAGAATTCCATTGCCGGCAAAGGTATCCGGGTCGAAGTGGCCTGCACGAAACAAAAGGTCCGCGGCCGGTGGTCGATAAAACTCGAAACTGCGCTCGCCATTTTCATCCAGAGAGACAAAGGCCAAAGCGGTTTTGGATTCCGGGGTGAACCGCACGTAATCCGTTTTTACCCCTTCTGCGTCGAGTGCGCCCTGCAGAAAGCGACCAAACGCATCCTCTCCGAGCATACCAGCGAAATAGGCGTTACCCCCCAGTTTCGCCACGGCGACGGCAGCGTTTGCCGGTGCACCGCCAGCGAACTTGGTAAACTGCTCGTGTTCAGTGGCGACACTGGCTCCGGATACCCGATTGGACAACATGTCCACCAGTGCTTCACCAAAACAGACGACTTTCACTGTGCTCCCCCTTGATTCGTTGTACGCGATCACTTCGTGGTTCTGTTACAGGCTCTCGGCTACAGGGCTTCGGGAAACCGCACGGGCCGTGACGCATAGGAGGATCGAATGATTTCCCGGTAGTGTTCCAGTCCTTCATAAAAGAAAAACACTTCGCCCAAAAGACCAGCCTCCCTATTAGCCGCCAGCATGCCGCGCATCAACTCCTGGGACGGCATGGTACTTCCTACCTTGATCAAAACCCCCGGCGCAAAGCTGGCGCGTTGCGCCTCAGGCACATAGCCAAGCGTTTCACGGAGCGTATTTCGATAGCTGTCCAGTTGGTGTCGATAAACCTGGGGAATTAACAGGTCTACGGAACCCTGCGCCAGCCAACTCGGCCAGTCCTGCAGGTACTGTTCACGCGACCAGGGAAAGACGGAGGGTGAAAAGGATACGATGGTATGAGGATCTTCCGCCTTGACCGCGCGATACAGGGCGGCGGCATATTGATTCAACCGGTTCGCCCGCCACTGAACCCACTGCGGATTTTTACTGTCCGCTGGCGGCAGCGCGCCGGTCTCATCGCGGTAAGCGGCGGCAATCCCAGGATTGTAGCCACCTTCGGAGGGCATCGCCGGCAGGCGGTCATCCCCCTGGATGCCATCAACGTCGTAGTTGCGCACCACCTCCAATACCAGTGAAGTCATGAAGGCCTGGACCTCGGGATCCAGTGCGTTCATCCATTCAAAGCCGTTTTTCGTTACCAGCTCACCATGGACATCCAGGGACGCCCAGTGTGGTTTACGCCTGATCAGCTCGCCCCCCTGCGCACCGTGTGATGCGGCGAACCCGAACTCGAACCAGGCAAACACCTTGATATTGTGCCGGTGGGCTGCATCGATCAGTTCCTGCAGCGGGTCGCGGCCCATTTGTTTAGGGTCAAGCTCGGGGTCCATGGCAACCCCGGTGAAGTCCTGCATGACCTGCGACGGATACAGGGTTTGGCCCTTGTTCCAGGTCACCACGAATATACTGTTGAGCCCAAGCTCAACGCATAATTCAACAGCCTGCTCAATCCCCTCCCGGGTGTACAGCACGTCACTGGCGACGTTGGTCAGCCAGACGCCGCGCACGGCTTCTGGCAGCGACTCCGTACCGCTGTTTACCGGCAACTGGTGCGACACTACCTGTGCGGCACACAGGTGTGCCCAAAGAAGCAGCAGGGTGAACACCCACAAACGGATCATATTAGGCAGCCTCGTCAGTTTTTTCGGCTTTTCGTGGAGACACGGAGAGACCTTTCGCGTCGAACAGATAGGCATCTGCCCCATCGAAACCAATCCCGACCTTATCGCCAACGCGAGGCAACGGCAGTGCCTGTGTCTGCACACACACATCCCGCCCTTCAACCAGACAGTAGACGAAACTGATGGAGCCCAGCTGCTCCACCGCGCGCACTTGGCCCTGCAGTGGGCCTGTACTGTTCATCACCAGATGCTCCGGGCGCAGCCCCAGGGTCAGCGACGCCGCACCCGCTGAGAAATGCCCGCTCACCGGCAGATCAAACTGTGTGCCCCCCAGTTGCAAAGTCACTGTCCCGCCGGATTGCGACACCGCATGTGCAGACAGAAAGTTCATTTTCGGGGAACCGATAAAACCGGCCACGAATTGATTGGCCGGGTTGGTGTACAGCGACATGGGTGCGCCCACCTGCTCAATGCGGCCATCGCGCAACACTACGATCCGGTCCGCCAGAGTCATCGCTTCGGTCTGGTCATGGGTGACGTAAATCATGGTGGCACCGAGGCGCCGGTGCAGATCCGCAATCTCAGTACGCATTTTTACCCGCAACTCCGCGTCGAGATTTGACAGCGGTTCGTCGAACAGAAAAACATCTGGATCCTGTACCAGCGCGCGACCAATTGCGACGCGCTGGCACTGGCCACCGGACAGCTCGCCAGGCTTGCGTTTCAGGTAGGGCTCCAGTTGCAATACCTCGCTGGCACGCGCGACCTGTTGCTGTACCTCGGCCTTGGGCACACCGCGCATGCGCATACCGAAGCTCAGGTTCTGCTCCGCAGTCATGTGTGGGTAAAGTGCATAGGACTGGAACACCATGGCCACCTGACGCTGGCTGGGTGGTAGCCCTGTAACGTCCCGCCCACCGATATGTACCTGCCCTTCACTGACGGCTTCCAGACCCGCGATCATGCGCAGTAATGTGGACTTGCCACAGCCGGAAGGGCCGACAAAAACCACAAGCTCTCCTCGCTGGATTTGCAGGTCCACACCATGAATAGTCTGGGTGTTGCCAAATCGTTTTTTGACTGCAGTCAGTTTTAAGTCTGCCATGGGCAACCTCTGAAATACGTTACGTAAATTTTTATTGGATCAGGTGTTATTCGCAGCCAGCGGATCTCCCGGCCAGTGCACGGGCACCCCCTGCTCCTGTACAAAACTCTGAAACTGAGTTGTCAGTGCAGCACTTTCGTAAATGCCTGCGGGCGCAGCGCCGGTGACCAGACTGTGCGCAGCCAACAACCCCGCCACCTCACCGATCAGCCACTCGATGGGGTGCACGCGTGTGGCTGCATTGACCAGATGGGTGACACCAATGTTCTTGCAAGCCGGCAGCAGATTGTCGACATCCGCTGGAATAAATATCCCCAGCGGCAGTTCGAATGGCCGCACCACCGCATTGCTGCCCATGCCCGAAACACAAGTTGGGTGAATATCCATGTTGTACAGCCCGATACCCACGCTGTTGCGGCAGGTTGCCGGATGCCAGTCGTCAGTGTCATTTTCGTACAGCAGGATGTCGCGTTGGCTCAGTGTCTGCAGGCCGACAATCCGGCGCGACTCGCGTACATAGACCTGCTGTGCAAAGCCATCGCTGGTACCGAGGAGCCCCTCCACCAGTGCCAGCTCCGGAAAGCCATAGCCTTGCTCGCCTATGCACTCGCGGGGTGCTTCTGTCTGCAACCAGTGCACAAAACAACGGGTTAGCGCCTTGGCCGCCTCGGCCACTTCCCGTTCGCTTCGTACTTCGCCATCCAGCAGCGGATGAAGCGCGTAATCATTCTGCGCCCAGTTGATCAGGCTGACATCGGTAACCGTTTCACCCTGCCAGTTGTGGGCGGCAATAATGCGGCGGTACCGCCATAAATCCAGTGTCGGATCCCGGGGTTCTCCGGCCATTGCGGCCGCAGAGAAAAATGGCAGGCGCACCGCACTGAAACCTTCATGCCCGGGAATATGATCGGAAAACAGCGGGTAGTTATAGTTCGGCAAAATATGCGCGCGCCAGAAATCGTATTCCGGCGGCCTGGGCACCGGTGTCACCGGCGTTGTCTGCCAGCGCAGGGCACACACAAAAGTGACCGGCTGCTGATCACAGGAGTCCGCGTGCTCCGGTGCCTGCGGCTCATCGAATTCGCTACGGGACTCTTTTCCCAACCGGTAAGGGAGATCCGCCAGAGCCAGCAGGGAGCCAGTATCGGTAGCATCGAGAAAGTAGTCCGCACGTACTTCGGTGCAACCAATCCGATCGCGCACGCCCTGCAGGGTGACAGACACGATTGTTCGGTCATTGCGCAACGCGGCCGCTGGCCGCACCGCTTCCAGCAAGATAAGCGCGCCGCTATCCACATAGGGTTGCAGCAGATCGCGGAAGTACCGTTCGGCAACCGCGGGCTCAAAACAGAGTCGGCTTACCCAGCCGTCGCCCGGATTGCAGCCCTCGGTCATCGCCGTGTTATCGACAAACCTATCCTGCGCCTTATAGTGAGCACGCACGGCTTTGCGGAAAGCCATATAGCTGGCGGATGCGCCAAACGACTCAATGTAACGATGCTCGTCAGGAGGTACCGCCTGACTCGTCATCTGCCCACCAATCCAGGGAAATTCGCTCGTCAGAACGGTTTTCACTCCCGCGCGGCACAACTGCCAGGCCGCCATCACACCGCCAAGACTGGCGCCGACGACGGCTGCCTGGGCGTCGACCCGGGCAGTAGAGGTTACTGCTGTGCGTGCGCGACTCATACCGCACACTCCACGGCACCAGCGGTAACCAGTGAAGTGCGCAGGCCGATCTCGAAGCTGCGGCTCCAGGGAAAATAGACGCTCTCCAGCGATACAGAAGCAAAACCCTGCTGTTGCAGCCATTGCCGTGCGGTAGCGACATAAACCTGCTCCAATGCGAGTCTGTCGCCATCGTCGAGGCCGCGTTCCTGTTGCACGGCTCGCAGGGCCTGGCGCAGGCGGGACTGATATAGATAATCGTCCAGCAGTCGAGTCGCCAGCAGGTGTTGGTTATAGGCTTTCTGCTCGGCGCATTCCTGCTCACCCATACCGGCGCACAACTGGGCGACAAGACTACCGACACTGTTACTGGCGGTATTCCACCCGCTGTACGCCTGCAGGTCAGCGAGCCCCGCTCCCGGTGTCTCCTCCAACGCGGCGACCAAATCCGGATCTCCGCCGTTGGCATAGGCAAGATCCAGTAGCGCGACCGGCCGACGCTTTTCTTTCAAGTCCTGTTTCAGTTGCGCAACCCAGTGGGCATCCAGGCCAAGATCTTCCCCCAGGGGGTACTGCATTGCCCAGTCGCCCTGCATGGCGCCGCGACAGTGCACGGCAATCACTACATCCGCCGCGGGTTCGTCTGCGACCAGCTCAGCGCCCGCCGCGTGAATCTGGCAGCGAATGGACTCCATGACCGGGCGATCTTCGTAGCGCGCCACCATGGAAGCCAGCGCCCCGGGGTGATGTGGCCGCAGCGCCACCCGCAGGGCGGCAACCCTGCCGGATTTCCGCTGCTCGAGCGTTTGCAGCTGGTGCACCAACAAGGTGTAAATTACTTCGTCCGCGCCCGGATATATCAGTATGGAATGTTGCAGATTCCTTTCCGCGACCCACTGCTGCAGTTGCCGGCGCTCTGCGATATTGAAACCGTATTCTGCGGTGTCATCCTGCGGCAGAATCAAGCGGTCAATAATGCCGCGCTCCACCAGCGCCAAGACTTCCCGGGTAACGCCAAAGTTGCGCGCGCGGGTATCCAGGTAATCCCGCTGAATTTCTTTCGGGATACGGCTTTTGGCAATTGCAGCCCGCTCCTGGTCCTGTGTATTCCCGGTGCAGGCGTAGCGATCACTGTGAAACGACCAGGCCCAGATATCGGTGCCATACTGGGCCCAGTAGCGTTTTTCCTCTTCGTTTTCATTGTTATTGGACATGCGCATGGTGGCGCAAAAGCCGTAGAGGGGTTTATCCGGATAGCTTGCCTTTAACCCGGTCAGAAGTCCTAGGCGCGCAGTCAATGCTTGCTGACTGTCCGCGATAAAACGGCTGGGCACCAACCCGCCATAAATCAGCATATCCAGGGAGAAAATAAATCCGTCAACGGCATCTGCATGCTGCGCTACCCAACTTGCCAGCAGATTCCGGTCTGCGGCGTCTCGAAAATGGCCGAGGGACTGCACCGGCGGGCACAGCACTTCGCAGTTGGCAATGCGCGCGACCATCTGTACCTGCTCGCGGGTCACGGGCCGGCCATCAACCGGAAGTGCCAGAATTTTATATTTGGCCATGCTGTACCTCCGAGCTCGGGTCAGTTGTCACCAGCCTGTCATAGGGGAATACGAAGGTGGCTATCTGATGGGGAGCGACAAGTGCAGCAGCGTCAACGGTCTTATCCACCTGTCCGGAGAGATCCACCCGCGTGAAAACATCGCAATTGAATGTTGCGCTCACGGCGTTTGGCATCGGGTTCCAAACCCGTAATTCCAGTACGGGTACCCCTTCCCTCACGGCGTAGCGCAGGCTGCTGACCTGCAACTCGGGCGCAGTGAGCTGCAAATTGGGCAGCGGGCCGGGCCCGCTGCCTCGCAGCAGTGACACAGGCTTGCGCCAGCAGTCCGCGCGCTGCAGCAGCGATGGTGGCTCTGGCTGCTGGAGAGTAAACGCGAAGTGGAACTGGTGGGAGCGCAGACACTGGGCTTCCGGCGTCGGCAGATCGGGCCCGGCGCCCAGCCCCCGGGTTTTCAGATCGCGACGGGACAGCCAGCCAACACTGCGGATTAATGTGATGGCGAGACAGTCTTCATGTTCTGCAGCGACGATTTCCGCCTCCTGCAGGCCGCGATGCACGAAGCCAATGGGGCCGGCACTTACCGCTGAGTAGCTGGGGATTACTGCCACTGGCGATTCCTGCTGGCCGCTGACCTGTGCCCCATCGCTATAGGTTTTCTCACGCTCGACCCAGTGGAACGCACTGTCGGCCCAGGAGTGCGCCACGGTTTGGCCGGTGGACAATTGCAAGCGCAGTCGCTGATCACGTGCGCGATTGTCCCAGTCCAGCTGTGCGTCGATATAGTCATCGCCCGGCATCAGGCGCAATTGCAGTTCACCCTCGCTTTCGATCCACTCGGGAGAGACACTCCGGTCGCGTTCGAGCCCCGCGGGCTGACGTAAACGCAGGCGCAAAACCAGGGTGTGCACCGCGTGCGCGGCATCCGCTGCCGTATGCGTTTGCGCTTCACAGGACAGAATGTCTGCGCGGTATCGATGCGTATCCACCGGAGAGAAGTTATAGGTATCCCCCCCATCCAGCTCGCTGACCAGCGATAGCGCGTCGTCATAGCGGCGACCACTGCGCCTGTCCTCTATGATCAGCTGGTTGTCGTTGACCGAGAGGCGATAGAAGGCATTCTCGATTACACGCGCCTCTCGCACACGGCCGTTTCCAAAACTGGCTTCACGGGCAACGTCGTGTACTTCGCAGGACAGCATCTGCATGCCCTCAAGCACCACATTGACCGCAACGGTATAGCGGTGACCGGCGATCAGATCCGGGAAATCATCAAGCGGGGACTGGAATTCCCTGCTGGACTCCCGCGCGACCAAAATCGATGTCAGCCTATCGCCGGCGGCAGTTTTTACTACCAGATCTTCTCGCACTTCGCCACGCAGGAAGACCGAGAACAACTGCCAGCCGGCACGCGGCTTGGGCGACGGATTAAACAGGGTGAAACGACGATCGTCGGCAAACGGATCAGGGGCACTGTGATCACGGTGGAAGCTGACCCGGTCATTGCACATACCCAGCGCCAATTGGGCCTGCTGCATCAGTGCATCCAGTCGCTGGTGCAACTGGGAAAAGCGCATTTCCATTTCACGATGCACCTCGTCAACGCTGCAACCGCAGATGGAATCGTGGGCATGCTGTTCTATCAGAAGCTGCCAGCTCTGCTCCAGATAGCACTGCGGGTAACCCTGGGCCTGCTCCAGGACCGGTGCAGCCAGCGCCAGCAGCGGTTCCACGAGGCCGATAAATTGGTCTTCCAGTGACTGGTTTTGAGCCTTGAGATATTGCCGTGTGGAGAGCACATCCGGGAGGACGAACGCCGACTGATTATCCCGCAATTCACCGGTAACCGTGGGCAGATCGGTACCCGCATGCGCAGCGTGCACACCCCGGATGTACGCTTCCAGGCTGCGCTGGGTAAGACGGAAATCTTCCTGCTCGGCATTGTAGGCTTCGACCTTCTGTTGCAGGTTTTCAATAGTCAGCAGGTGATCCCCTCCCTGAGTCAGCAACAACTCACCACCGCCGCTGCGATTGACGATTTTCTCCAGGTAGCGGTTCAGGGCATCGCGCCAGTCCGCTGTATTGAAAGGGTGCTGGTAGTATCCCTCCGTCAAAAATATGGTAAAAACACGACTGCCATCCGGCGCCAACCATTCAATTTCTGACTGTGGCGCCTCGATACCGCGCCAGGCCACTGCGTTGTCGATACCAAAGCCGCGCAGGATTTGCGGCATTTGCGCGATATGTCCAAAGGTATCCGGCAGGTAACCTACCGCCTGGCAGCGGCCGTGAGTGGCCGCCCGCACCATCCCCATTTCCAGGTTGCGCACCAGTGACTCGCCAGCACACAGGAACTCATCGGCCATGATGTACCAGGGCCCGATCACTATGCGTCCCGACTGCACATGCGAGCGTACCCGCTCCGCTAGCGCTGGTTCGGCGTGTGCATAGAAATCTTCAATCGCCGAAACCTGACCGTCGAAAAGAAAGCTTTTCAGTGCTCCGCTGTCCAGCTGCTCCACAACCTGCTGCATGACCCGAAGCAGGCGCGCGAGAAAGGTCTGATGAGGGTAATACCACTCCCGATCCCAGTGGGTCTGCACCACTACCGCGACATCTTTGGTCATGTGATGACTCCCACGCTTATCCTTTCACCGCACCACGCATGGCGCCTTCAATAAAATATTTCTGGCTGAACAGAAATACCGCCAGTATCGGCAATATGGAAAATACGGCCCCAGCCGCCACCAGGCGCCAGTCCATGGAAAATGTGTTGGCCAAGCGATTTACACCCAGCGGGAGGGTGTAGTAAGCCGGGTCATCCAGAATAATCAGCGGCCACAGGAAATCGCCCCACACCGCAATAAAGCTGAACACGGCCAGAGTGGCCAGGGAGGGCTTGACCAGGGGTACCAATACATACCACCAGATCTGAATGCGGTTCAGCCCTTCCAGCAGTGCGGATTCCTCCAACGCCTTGGGGATACCCTGAAATGCCTGGCGCATAAGGAACACACCAAACGCCGTACAGGCGTGTGGCAACACTAGCCCCAGATAAGAGTTTTGCAGTCCAAGCGAGATGGCGATGTTGTATACCGGAATCATTAACAGCTGGAATGGAATCATCATCGAGCTGAGCAAAACCAAAAAGATCAGATTTTTTCCACGAAATTCCATACGCGCCAGCGGATAAGCCGCGAGTGATGCAAAAACCAGGTTGGCGGTAACCGACAACAACGCCACCAGGACACTGTTTTTCAGGTACACAACGAACGGCTGGGTCTCCAGCACGCGGCTAAAGTTTTCCAGCGTCGGCTGCTCCGGAAACAGCGATGGCGGATAGGCAAAAATATTTTCACTACCGGACTTGAGCGCAGTGGACAGCAGCCACAAAAATGGCCCCATGGTGAGCAATGCTACACACAGCAGGCCCGCATAACGCAACGCAGTCGCGACAGGAGATGTTCTCATCAATCCTTCCTCAGCAGAAACAGATTGGCCAGGGACAGGACCAGCGTGAGCAGGAAGAGCACCACGCCGGCCGCGGCGGCATAGCCCATTTCAAATTCCTCAAACGCACTCTGGTAAATGAAATACACCAGTGTCTTGGTGCTATCCAGCGGACCGCCCTGGGTCATTACATACACTTCCTCGAAGACTTTCATCGCGGCAATGGAAGACATCACCGCCACTACCGCTATCGACGGCTTTAACAACGGAATGGTGATGAACAGGGTCTGGCGCCACTTGGAGACGCCCTCCACTTCCGCCGCCTCGTACAAGTGGCGCGGGATAGACTGGAGGCCGGCCAGGTAGATCACCATGTAATAACCTAGCCCCGTCCACACGGTTACCGCCATCACAGAGAAGAGCGCATTGGCAGGATCGGTGAGAAACGCAACCGGGTCATCGGTGATGCCGGTGCTCAGCAGGAAATAATTAAGGATGCCCTGCTCTTCATACACCCACTTCCAGATCAGGCCGGTAACCACAAGTGATGTAATCACTGGTAGATAAAACACCGCACGGAACAACTTGATGCCCGGCAGCGATCGGTTCACCAGCAATGCGAGAAAAATGGGGGCTATCACCAGTACCGGTACAACCACGAGCAGATACAACAAAGTGTTTTTCAGGCTGTTCCAGAAGAAGGGGTCTTGCAGCAACATCCGGTAGTTGTCGGCCCCCACAAACCGCGACTCGGTAATCATGTTGTAGTCAGTGAGGCTCGCCATGATGGCGTGCAGCATGGGATAGAGAACAAAGGCTCCGATAATCGCGCAGGCCGGCAACAGAAACAGGTAAGGTACCAACGGGGAAAGTCCCCCGGCGGCTTTTGGTAGGCGTAGTTTTCGCAAGCGGTCCCAGGGAGCGCCTGCCCCGCGCAGTTTTTCGGTGATCTCGCCGCGACTGACCTCATTTGTCCGCATTGGTATCCACTCCAGAAATCGCCACCGCTTTAATCAAGGCACCAGCACCGTAAATGCCGGCATCATTATTCAGCTGCGCAGGCCGCACGTCTGTGGGCAGGCCTGTGTGCCCGCACTTTTCCTGCAGGCGCGGCCACCATTGCTCGCGCGCCTCTACCAAACCACCACCGATGAGCACCACCTCGGGGTCCAGCGCCCAGTACACTTGCTCCAGCGCCATCGCGAGATAGCCGCAAAAGCGATCGAGCCCCAACAGTGCCTGAGTATCCCCGGCGGCCGCCTGCTCCAATACCTCACGGCCATTGGCGTACACGCAGGCACCGGTACGGCTCGCCACATTGGCCAACCCGGTTCCGGACACCAGCGCTTCCAGCGGGCAAAATGCCCCCAGCTGCCAGGGGTCGGGTACGGGCATACGCCCGAAATGTCCAGCCACCGAGTGGGCACCGCCGACGATAGCACCCGCCTCAGCGATGGCCCCGCCGAGGCCGGTACCCAGTGTCAACATAACGACGCGACCGGTGGCCAACTCGGGACTCGCGTTGAGTTCACCCAGCAGTGCGCACTTCACGTCATTTTCCACGGCCACCGGTACGCAAAAGCGCGCCTGCAACCAGGCCGCCAGCTCAGTGCCACGCCACCCCGGGATCGCCTCGGTCGAATCCAGAACGACACCGCGGCGCGCGTCGACGACCCCGGCAGTGGATATACCAATGCCGGTGACCGATGCATCCGCAGCGTGCTGCGCCAGCCATTCGAGGGCACGCTCGACTGCGAAAGCCAGAGCCTTGAGCGCACTCTCTCTCCCGGCACCGGCCTCACTGGCCAGTTCCGTTTTGAACAGTGGCCGCAGTGTGGGGCCAAACGCCGCTACGCGGATCTTGGTACCACCAAGGTCAGCGGCGATGTACACGGGCACAGACTTACTCATTGCCGCGCCCTGCGGTGTGACCTGTTCTATCGCGCGCCTGAAGAAATAGCCTCCATGTATCACTGGTTCGCTCAATAGCCTCCTCAGCACTCAGCCTGCCCACCATGGCGGACTGCAAATTGAACACGAAACTGTTTTTCAGCTTGCTGTACTTGGGCAGCGGCGGCACCAGCACGGCACCAGTCAATACCTGGCGCGCGGAGATCGCTCGCGCCCGGTCTACGAGACTCGGGTTTTCCGGCAACTGGAAAAAAGGATCCTGATAGCTTTCTACCGTGGACGGCAGCAAGGGAATACGCCGCGCGAGGGCCATCTGGTTATGGTGGCTGGTGACGAAGGTGGCAAACTCGAACGCCAACTCTTTATGAGCGGATATTTTTGGCACCGCCAGATTCATGACCGCCACATTGCTTTTACTGGCAGGGTTCTTTATCTGGGGAGCCACATCTACGCTAGCATAGAGCGCCGGAGCATTGGTTTTGATGGACTGCAGAAACTGCATACCGGTGGTAATGAGGGCCACCTGGCCGGACTGAAACAAATCCACCGCTTTGCGGTGCCCTTCCGTCAGCACATTCTTCGGAATCAAGCCCCGCTGGTACAAATCACGGTTAAACCGGAAAAAGGCCAGGCCCTGCGCGTTGTCAAATCCAGCGGACGTACCCTCCTCGGACAGTAAAGGCACCCCCATCGCCGCCAGGTTCTCAAGTGGACGACTACCGTCCAGCGCTGGGAAATACGCATATTTACCCAACCGTTGCTGTAACTGTCTCGCAGCGGACAACAACTCCGTATAGTTCGTGGGCACACGAACGTCCGCCTGCTCCAGCAATGTGCGGTTGTAGATAGTGATGGTGGTAGAGAGATACCAGGGAATCGCGAAGGACTCCCCTTCAAAACGGTTGGCATTCCAAATATTTGGGAGGTACTCCGCAACGGCCTGCGCACTCAAGTAGCGCTCTGGGTTGGCCAACGCACCGAACTCTGCCAGCTTGGCGGCGAACTGAGGGTTGAGGTTAACCACATCGGGCGCAGTACCCGCCGCTACCGAGGCCAACACCTTTTTTTCCATTTCCTTCCAGGGCACATCGACCCATTTCACTTGCACACCCGGATTCTCGCGCTCGAATTCGTCGATCAGGCCAATAACGTACTCGTCGTGAAATGGCGACAGCTGCATGGTCCAGAACTGGATCTGCGTTTTGCTGGCAGCGGCGGCACTGCTCCCCAGCAGGGCGAGCGGCAGGGCAATGAGCAGCTTCCAGAGGATGATTTTCATTATTAGACCCCCTTTACATTGGTACGACCTTATCGGAGAAAATTTCCAAAATCAAACCATTTGGTATAATATCTAGCGAGTATGACCATCTATCCGCACAAAAAAATACCAATTGGACGATTAGCATTCGGAGGGGTTTGCTTATGGCGATGACTCGCAAGCAGCAGCGGTTGCACCAGCAGCTACTGGATCTTATCGACCAACAAACTCCGGGCGCGCGCCTCCCCGGCGAGCGCGAGCTGGCGGAACTCACTCAGGTTTCCCGTGACACCCTGCGCCGAGCCCTCAAATACCTGGAGGAGCTGAAGCACATTGAAATTCGCCAAGGCGCCGGTATTTTTGTGCTCGCCAAACCGCTGGCCAACCAGCTCAAACTGATGTCATTCAGTGAAGAGATGCAGCAGCTTGGCCTGAAGCCCTCCAACAAACTGCTGTTCAATGATGTAATCCAGGCCGATGTGAAAATGGCCAGCAAGATGAACCTGGCCCCAGGCGCAGAGCTATTCCTGATCCGCCGCTTGCGACTCGCTGATGGCTGCCCAGTAGCCATCGAACGGGTTTACCTGCCAAAAGCGATTTTCCCGGACCTGGCCATTCAGGAATTGCATACCAGCTCACTGTATGACCTGTTACACCGGCAATATGAAATCGTCGTGGACCAGGCCAAGCAACAGATCAGCGCCACCGTGGTAGACGAAGAGGAGGCAGAGCAATTGCAGATTCCAACCTTCAGCCCCGCACTACTTGCCGAACGCACGGTGTATGACGAACAGGGTCGGATTATCGAGCTGGCCAAAAGTCTCTACCGTGCCGATCGCTACCGCTTCAATGTTCTGGTACAGCGCAATGGCACACGCCTGGCCACGGTATATGAATAATGACAAGCACCACTCTGCACCCGCTAGAGGCCATTGACCGCAAACTCACCAGCGGACTGATTGTTTCCTGCCAGCCCGTAGACCGCGGCCCGATGGACAATGACGATACGGTGGTGCGTCTGGCAAAAGCCGCCCTCGCCGGCGGTGCCGAAGGGTTGCGCATCGAGGGCGCCGCGCGCCTGGCCAGGGTTCGACATGCGCTTCCCGATGTACCGATTGTCGGTATCGTAAAACGGGATCTACCAGGCAGCCCGGTGCGAATCACCCCACTAGTGGAAGATGTCCACGCCCTGGCCGATGCCGGCGCCGATATCATTGCAGTCGATGGCACGAACCGCGCTCGCCCCACTCCAGTAATTACCCTGATCGCCGAGATCAGACGGCTCGGAAAAATCGCCATGGGGGATTGCAGTTGTTTGCGCGATGCGGAGGAAGTGTATGCGGCAGGCGCGGCGATCGTCGGCACTACGCTGTCCGGCTATACGGGCGGTCCGGTACCAGCGGATCCGGACTTTGCATTTCTGCACGCTCTGTGCGCGCGCTTTCCCCGCGTCATGGCGGAAGGGCGTTTCAACACCCCCTCACACTGCGCAGAAGCGCGAAAAATAGGCGCCTGGGCGGTTACCGTGGGCACTGCGATTACTCGCACGGAAGTGGTGACCGAGTGGTTTGCCTCGGCCATGTGGCCCCACGAACAAAGTCCGGTGCCAGAATACCCTCCGGGTAGCTCGGAACCATTCGACGTAAGCACATGATGATTCTCTGCACAAAGTGAACTCTCCCGCTGTTACCGAGGTTGCTCACTTACTTACTGCGGTGCCCGGACCGCAAATACCACCGGCACAGCCCTCTGCTGATCCAGGATTGCCCGCCCCTCCACATACATGGCAGATGAGCCGCCACCATCCAGGTTCATCGCTTCAACACAGCCCAACCCGAGTAATTTTTGCGGCATTGCGTCCAGACGTATCCCTTCATTGACATACAAAACAAGAGTGTCCTCACGCGTGATACAAATGGCCGTGCGCGGCCGTACATCGTCGAGCACCACCCCCGAGCCCCAGAAAATTTCTTCGTCGTAACTTATTGCTGCCAGGCCACCCTTTAGTAAACGCGGGCCGCCGCCGATCGCCCAATCGGGATTGATCGTGGTGCCCAGGATATCCTCCGGTGGCTTCAGTGGCTCCGCCTGATTTTCCTGGTAAGGCATCGGCTGGGAAAACTCTCGCAAAGAGCCAGCATCATCCAGCCCCACCCAGCCGATTTTCACCTCACCTTCAGCGCTTGCCCACACAGCACTGCGCAAAACCGGGAAAGACTGATTGTTGCGAGTGACGGCAGCCACGTTGTCCGCCAAGCGCTCGCCATTCACCACAACCAGTGACAGTGGCGTGTTGCTATAAAAATACCCACCATTTACGACGGCAGTGATACCCGCCTGATTTGCCCACTCCACCATGGGTAGAGAAGTAGAGTTAAGACAGGGAGTAAGAAACTTCCGCACATCCGCCATGGACAGAGTAACCGCGTGCCCACCATCTTCCATACTGGCAAACCTACCCCCCCCAGAAAGTTGCCGGGCCGCACCACCAAGTTCGAATCCTGGGCTGTTACCAGTGCCACACTCCGCAAGAATAAACCCCGGCAGCATTGCCATCAGCAATGCCCATAGGCGGAAACCAACTGCCAGCACGATGCGCCCCCAAATTCTGATATTCGCGACTTATCATGACGCGCCTGCAATTAGAAATAAACGCGGGTCCCATCGGATTGCCCGATAGGGTGAAAAATGGATTTACAGGGCAATACGAAATTTGGACCGCGCCCTCACAGGACTGGGGACGCGATACATTAAAGAAAGGGCCAACGGGGCAGGACACCTGGACACGGCGACAGGGAACGGCGGCTGCCGCCGCCAGCTAATTTTGCCAGTTACCAGTGCAACTGAACTTTCAACGGCGAAGTCTCATCTTCTAGCCCGCACATTTCTTCGTACGGGGTCAGCTGCTCCAACCAAACTTCCTCGAGTTTGTGGCTGTGAAAATGATCGCGGATCTCTTCCAGGCAATGGAACCGGTGAGGTCTATCCTTCCTGTCGGTCAAGAGCTGCCTGCCATTCTCATCTACGGCCTCAACGAGATAAAACTGTCCCTCCAGGGAAAGAATATGTAGATTCATGTTACCTCCTTCGGCACGCACTGCCAGCATGACCTCTTACCAGCTTAAGATGGCGGCAGTAGAACGGGAAATAACCGTTTTCTACCAATTTCACCTTATTGCACGCGAGGCTTCCCAGGCCCCGTCCCCATTGCCCTTTGCCCCCGTTATTGCGCATTCGACCATTCAGTCTCGCGGCGTACCCGATAGTGGTTTGCAAGCCGCTTTGGTATCCTTGCGCGCTTGTGCCATTCGCCCACTACGGGACGCTCCTGTCCCGTCCCCGGCCCCGGAGGCCGGCACAGAAAAACAAATAACCCACTGTTTTATAAAGATTTTTTATTCATGCCCGCAACCGCAGCTAAAACCGCCAAGCCCGAACACACGCCGATGATGCAGCAATATTTGCGTATCAAGGCGGAACACCCCCAGGAGCTGGTGTTCTATCGCATGGGAGACTTCTACGAGTTGTTCTATGACGATGCGAAGCGCGCGGCGGAGCTGCTGGATGTGACCCTGACCGCCCGCGGCAAATCCGGTGGGCAACCGATTCCCATGGCCGGCATTCCTTACCATGCGGCCGAGGGCTATCTGGCCCGGTTGATCAAGGCCGGCGTCTCCGTGGCCATTGCCGAACAGATTGGCGATCCCGCCACCAGCAAGGGGCCGGTGGAGCGCAAGGTGGTGCGCATCGTCACTCCCGGCACCGTCACAGACGAGGCCCTGCTCAACGAACGCCGGGACAACCTGCTGGCGGCCAGCGTGCTGGTGGGCGACCACTTCGGCCTCGCCCTGCTGGATGTGGGCACCGGGTATTTCGCGGTGCAGGAAGTGGAAACCCTGGAAGCACTGACAGAGCAGATCCAGCGCTTCAGCCCTACCGAGCTGCTGGTCTCGGAAGATCTCAGCCTGCCCGCTGAAATCGAGCGCCGCGCAGGCCTGCGTCGCCGCGCGCCCTGGGAGTTCGACCTTGAAAGCGCCCTGCGCCTGTTAAATCGCCAGTTTGGCACCCTGGACCTGGAGGCATTCGGTTGCAGCCACATGCACGCGGCCCTGTCTGCGGCCGGTTGCCTGCTGCAGTATGCCCGCGACACCCAGCGCACAGACCTGCCCCATATCCGCACCCTGCGCACGGAACGCAGTGAAGATACCGTGGCCCTGGACCCCGCCAGCCGCCGCAATCTGGAGATCGATACCAACCTGAATGGTGGCGACGACAACACGCTGCTGTCAGTTTTCGATGCCTGTAAAACCGCTATGGGCAGCCGACTGCTGCGCCGCTGGCTGAACAATCCCCTGCGCAACCTGAATACGCTGCAGCAACGCCAGCAGGCGATTGCCGCGCTGATTGGTGACTACCGCTTTGAACCCTTGCGTGAAGCGCTCAAGCCGATCGGCGATATGGAGCGGATTCTCGGCCGCCTGGCCCTGCGCTCCGCGCGCCCGCGAGACCTTTCGCGGCTGGGGATGTCCCTGGCCCAGTTCCCGGAACTGCAGCGCCAGCTCAGCGAAACCAATGCAGCCCTGCTCGGCCAATTGAGCAATGAGATGGGCCAATGGCCCGAAACCGTGGAGCTGCTCCAGCGCGCACTGGTCGAAAACCCGCCGGTAGTGATACGCGAGGGCGGCGTGATTGCCGAGGGCTTTGACGAAGAGCTGGATGAGCTACGCGGGATCAGCGAGAACGCCGGGGATTATCTGGTACAGCTGGAAGTACGCGAGAAAGAGCGCACCGGTATCCCTACCCTGAAGGTTGGCTACAACCGGGTGCACGGCTACTTTATCGAAATCAGCCGCGGACAGAGCGACAAGGCACCGGCAGACTATATCCGTCGCCAGACCCTGAAAAACGCCGAGCGCTTTATTACCCCAGAACTGAAAGAGTTTGAAGACAAGGCGCTCTCTGCCAAGAGCCGCGCCCTGGCCCGGGAAAAGTTTCTCTACGAGGAGCTGATCACCACCCTCAACGAGCACCTGGCGGCACTGCAGACAGCCGCCGCCGCGGTATCCCAGCTGGACGTACTGGCGAACATGGCCGAGCGTGCAGACCAGCTGCGCCTGAGCCAGCCTGAACTGTCCGAGCAACCCGGCATTCATGTGGAAGGCGGCCGCCACCCGGTGGTGGAGCAGGTTCTGGACGACCCGTTTGTGGCTAATGACATCGACCTGCACGAATCCCGCCGCATGCTGGTCATTACCGGCCCGAATATGGGTGGTAAATCGACCTACATGCGCCAGACCGCGCTCATTGCCCTGCTCGCCCATTGCGGTAGCTTTGTGCCCGCGGACAGTGCCCGTATCGGTCTGCTGGACCGCATCTTTACCCGTATCGGCAGTGCCGACGACCTGGCCGGCGGCCGCTCCACCTTTATGGTGGAGATGACCGAAACTGCGAATATCCTGCGCAACGCCAGTGAGCACAGCCTGATCCTGATGGATGAGATCGGCCGCGGCACCAGTACCTATGATGGCCTATCTCTGGCCTGGGCCTGCGCCCACTTCCTGGCCGACAAGGTCCGCGCTTTCACCCTCTTCGCCACCCACTATTTCGAGTTGACAGAACTGCCGGAGCAGTGCCCGGACGCCGCTAACATTCACCTGAACGCCACCGAGCACGGCGACTCTATCGTGTTCCTGCACCGTATCCAGGAGGGACCGGCGTCCAAGAGTTACGGCCTGCAGGTGGCCAAGCTGGCGGGTATTCCCCAAGAAGTGCTCGAGGAAGCCAAGGCGCGCCTGGCGGCATTGGAGGCCGGTAACACCACCCGCGATTCCGGCCCTGGACCAAAATCTGTGGCTCAGCCGGAAAACTCCCTAGAATCAGCCAGTGTGCATGCAGTCGCACCGGTGGAGACTACCAGGCCTGCCGCCAAAGCGAAGCCCACAGCGCCGGCCCAGGTTGACCTGTTCGGCAGCGCCCCGCACCCGGCTGTGGAGGCTCTGGAAACACTGGATCCGGACGACATGACACCGCGCCAGGCGCTGGAACAGCTCTACGCCCTGCGCAAATTGTTATAAGTACCCAACCAATTCGACTCAAAAGCCACTACAAATCGCGCCAGACCTTGCTAAAATCCGCTGCTTTCAGAATAGGGCGCGGTCGGCATGCAGAGCTGGCCGGGCAGCGGCAACGCCATAGCATTATCGAGGGACAAGCATGACATTCGTAATTGGGGAAAACTGCATCAAGTGCAAATACACCGACTGTGTGGAAGTTTGCCCGGTAGACTGTTTCTATGAAGGTCCCAACTTCCTGGTGATTCACCCGGACGAGTGCATTGACTGCGCACTGTGCGAGCCAGAGTGCCCCGCCAATGCCATCTTCTCCGAAGATGAGGTACCGGACGATCAGCAGGAATATATCGAGCTGAACGCCGAGCTGTCGGAAGTGTGGCCGAACATTACCGAAAAGAAAGATCCCCTGCCGGATGCCGAGGAGTGGGATGGCAAGACCGGGAAACTGGAGCTGCTGGAGCGCTAACCTCCCAGCAACAAAAAAGGCCACCAATCGGTGGCCTTTTTTTTGTGTACTAAAATGCCGCTTACTTGGAAATTACCACGGCTTCACCTGTTTCAAAATCCAGTTGAATCATCTGATTGAACACCGTGCCCAGCAACTGTCCTTTGGACGTAACCTTCACGTCCAGGACGCTGTGGGTACGGCCGATTTCTGTCTGGCACGTGGGCGACTGCAGATTGTACTTCCCTACCCTATCTCCCGAAATCCAAAGATACTGCCCACCGGGGTCCATCGTCACGTTTTGAACCGAGCCAATATTCGGGTCCAGAATATCATTGACTGAAGACTCGAGGCACGCATCCAGCAGAGCAACCAGTTCTCCGGTTTCCAGGTCATATTGATGCAGGCCATCAATTGCCTGCGATACGATATAGGCACTATTGGTCGCGGTATCAACAACCAGATCCACGGGAACATCGAGTTCCTCGTCGGACTCGATCAGAACACTATATGTACCTGTAGCAAGGTCGACCGCCGCCACACCATTAAGTGCGGTATCTGTCAGCAGTAACCTGCCATTATCAATATCGAGGTCCCCCCCGGTAAACGCGAAACCGGCTGCGCCGCACTCATCACCGGTTAATACTGCAAAACTGCCATCGGCCAAGCTGACGGAGTAAACGACACCGTCGAATACTGCATAGGCCTGATTGGCCTCTGGATGCAAAACAACCTCCTGTGCTATCTGATGGCAGACATCACCAAAGTCCGCCAGGATAGAGCGATTGCCTGTCGTCAGGTCCACTTCTATCAAGTAGGAAGACGCGTTGCCCCCATCGTCCAGAATGTAGGCTTTTGCATTGACTTCATCCAGCGCCAGGGACCTGAGCGCCAACATGCGCTTGCCTGTGCCCACTCCGTTACCCGCAAACTCAGAGCGCTCACCCGTTTCGGTATCGATCGCCAATACATAATCGAAGCCATCGTCGCCAATAAGCAGTCGGTTATTGGCCTCATCCAGGCGCACGGAACGAATCTGATCTACCTGAAAAAAGCTCTGCTCACTCTCCAGAGAAATCACTTCCGAGCTCTGCTCTGCAACATCGGTTTTGGCAATGCCGTCAAAACCGGCGGTAAATAACAAGCTCCCATCGGCATTCACATCGAGGTTAGCCAGAATCAAGTCTGGTAGCAGAGATACGGGCGTTAGGGATTCGCCGGCATAGTCGATCAAGTAAGCAGCATCTACGCTGCCAAACTCATCATTGAAAACAACGATCCCTTCATCCGCCAGGGTAAACGTATCCGTGGTAACTTTGTCGCCATTGTTTACTTTCCCATCAACCAAAGTGACCAATTCACCGGCGGAAAAGTCGTAGCGGAAAATTACTGGCTTATTGAGCGCGTAATCCACGCTGGAGAAAAACTTGGTCAGTATATAGGCCGACGCACCATCTTCGGATACCTCGAGTTTGAGCACATTTGCAAACGACCATTCTTCCGGGTCCAGCGCTAACTGCTCGGTGAGAAGGACTTGATCTTCTCCACTTTCCAGATCGATCTGGGTCAGGCGAAACCAATCCTCAACCAGGGTCGCACAGACTGCCTTTTCCTGATCCGGGCGATACCCCAATCCCGAGCAAAACTTTGGCTCCGCCAATTCGACACTGGAGTAGCTCTCGTCGTCCAGACCGTAAGTGAGCAAAGACTTGTTGTTTGCCTGCCCGATAAGTCGCCGATGAACCTCATCGACGACGAAAGACGTCGGGACCTTTTTCTGAATAATCTGGGCAGTTTCCGCTTCAGAATCCAGGTTGCCCTGATCATCCTCGGTCTCAACAACCAGTTCGGTAGACTCTCCGTCCTGCGCGGGAACCGAAACTTCCCAGGTCACATCGGTGCCAGAGCCGTCGCTTTCGCTACCGGTTCCGGAGAATGCCGGCAGCGGTGCCATATTCGGGCTCTTTGGCGAAGGAGCGGTCGAAGAGACCACGGTTAGCTCAGCATCAATGCCATTGACCCGAACCGCCCTAATGCCATTCTCATCTGAAGCTACCCCCTTCACCAGGAGGGTCTTTTGGTCACTGCGAGAAATTTTCCAGGGGAAAATGATTTCAGCCTGTGGAGGTGCCGAATCGGTACCGCCGGACGAGCCGCTGCTGGAAGAACTGCTACCCGACGAGCTACTTCCCGAAGAGCTGCTGGCCCCTCCTGAGGAACTGCTGCTCGACGAGCTACTGCTTGAGGAGCCACTGGAGCTTCCCGAAGAACTGCTGCTGGAAGAGCTACTGGAAGCTCCACCACCGGAGTCCGAAGACCCACCCCCGCCGCCACAAGCAGCCAAAACAAATCCTGACAACAGAATTGCACCAAGCTTTGCCAGATCCATATACCCCCCAGAAATCGAATCTTGTTTTATTAGATCGGAAGATTATGGATAGGCTTCCTCCCCTTGACAACGAGGAAAAGGCACAGATTGTCAATTATGGGAAATAATTCCCGGACGGCGTCCCGCTAAAAAAACACAGCCTATGTGACCCGGGATTCCAGCATAAAACGGTCAATAAACAACCACACTGAAAGGCCATTTTAAAAGGCCTGGTTAAATCGGATAGCGTGGCAAAGTATCAAACTTAATCTGAAGGAACGGAGAGAAATGCGGCCGTGCGGCTTACCTCCGAGGCCAACCCCGCCACCGCCAGCGCTTCGATGATTTCGGCATCGCTGGCCCCCGTTTTTCTTGCCGTGTCGATCACTTCGCCTGCATGATCGTGCGGGCGGTTGTTCGCGTGTCGCGCCACCTCAAGTAGCGCGTGATTTTTGGGGTCATAGTGCGCGTGATCCGGGTCGGTGCGAATTTTCAATACCTCTCGCGGATCCACCCCCAGCTTCTCCAGCGCCGCGCTGTGCAGAGCAATCCCGTAATCACTGTGTTCATCCGCTGCCACCATCAACGCGATTCCCTCCTTCAACCTCGGCGACAGGGCACCGGTCAGCATTACATGCTGATATCTCTCCCACAGTATCCTCAGTAGCGTCGGATTGTTGGCGCAGGCCCGGAATATCGCCGGCACCATTCCCAGCGTGGTTCGAATATCATCCAGCACCGCGTGAACCCGTTCCTCCACGGGCGTTTCCACTAAAGGCATATGACTCATGGTGCACCTCCATTGATAGCGCGACCTTTACAAGTTCATCGAATAGAGCGTGGCCTGGGGGCAGATACTGTATATAATCACAGCATGCGGAAAATCATCCATTGCGACTGCGACTGTTTCTACGCCTCGGTAGAAATGCGGGACGACCCCAACCTGCGGGGTCGTCCTGTCGCCGTGGGTGGCGCCAGCGACCGCCGAGGAGTGATTTCTACCTGTAACTACGAGGCGCGCAGCTTTGGTGTGCGCTCAGCGATGCCGACCTCCCAAGCGAAAAAGCTCTGTCCTGACCTGATTGTAGTGCCGGGTAACATGAAAAAATATCGGGAAGTCAGCGCGCAAATTCGGGAAATATTTCTTACCTATACCGACTTAATAGAACCACTTTCCCTGGATGAGGCTTTTCTGGATGTCAGCAACAGCGCGCATTGCAATGGCAGTGCAACCCTGATCGCCCGCGAGATCCGCGCCCGTGTCCAGCAGGAACTGGGAATTACTATCTCCGCGGGTGTCGCCCCCAATAAATTCCTCGCCAAAATCGCCAGCGACTGGCAAAAACCCGATGGACTGACGGTCATTCACCCGGATGCGGTGGAAGACTTTGTCCTGCGCCTACCGGTAAAAAAGATTCACGGCGTCGGCCGCGTCACCGCAGAAAAGATGCACCGCCAGGGGATCCACAACTGCAGTGATCTGAGGCGATTTAGCCTGGTGGAACTGGTGCAGAAATACGGCAAGTTTGGCAATCGTTTGTATCAGCTCTGCCGCGGTGTGGACGACAGGGCGGTGAGCGGCGATGGTTCGCGCAAGAGTGTCAGCGTGGAACACACTTTTACCGAAGACCTGAAAAGTCTCGATGACTGGCAGGAACAGATGACCCATCTTTTCGGCAGACTTCAGGAGCGGATGGAGAAACTGGGCGACCGCTATGAAATCAGTGCCGCCATCATAAAGGTCAAGTACACCGACTTTGCGCAGTCTACCCAAGAACGCGGCAGTCGGTCGGCGCGCATCAGTGAATTCAAACAACTGTTGCAACAAAGCTGGGACAAGCGCAACGATCCCATTCGCCTGCTCGGGGTGGGCGTAAAACTCAAGGATTTACGCGCCGAATTGGGGCCCGAGCAATTGCCACTGCCATTCCGGGGGCAACGCCCACCGACCACCTGATACTGCTCACTTGTGAGACTAGTGTTGCGCCCAAGCGGGTTAATCTCTGAGCAGCCATGAGGCATTTCGCGCCAGATAATGCGCAATATTACACCCGGAACCTTTGCGCGTTCTGCTGGTCAGGCGGCCTCGGGCTATACTCCCATCACGGTCTCGAAAGCAGTTCCAGTCACTATCGATATGAAGCGCGTAATCCCGAGTTCCCTGGTGGTCTGGTTTCTGAACTATGCCCGCAGGCTCAAGCACCCACAATTGTTCAAGTGGATCTGCGCGCTGTTCCTGATTGACCTGATCATTCCCGACCTGGTCCCGTTTGTTGACGAAATCCTGTTGGGCCTGGCCACACTGTTCCTGGCCTCGTGGAAGAAACGCGGTAACGCGCCAGAAACTGCAGAGGAAAGGACAGCGGAAACACAAAGTAGCGAAATTAGAAGGGAAAAAGTCGTAACCGGTCACGCAGAAAAAATGGATGACCCAGAGAACAAATCGACTCCCAAAGACGGACACGGTAAACACTGAGCAAAAAGGAAGTTCGCACCTTGTCGGTAAAGGCGGGGCGAAATAACGTTAACAGATAATTTACTCGTTTAACGAAGTACTCCAGGCATGGAAGCGCCCAGGAGATGTACAACCGGGTAAGTGACTATGGGAAATAAAGCCAAGGAGGCCAATCCCATGTTTGCGGAAAAGTTGTGCATTCTCAGTGACGAGGAACTGGCTAGCCGTTATCGCGACACTCGCGATCACAGAGTATTCCAGGAAATCTATCTTCGCTACAAAGACGAGCTGTTTCGCTACTGCGCACAGATGGTACCCCATCGCTGCACACAGCTGATGGAAGCATTCTGGAGCGCTTTCCTGGATACCCCGCCTGAGCTGCAGCGGAGACGCCTGAAAAATTGGCTGTATATCCGTCTGAACCGCTTGCTACGTGCTCCCGGTACATCTACCCCGGATGCAGATACCCCCGGAGATACATCCGCCTGCGCTCAGGTTGATGCACTAAACAGCGCACTGAAATGCTCCGAGATACTCCAGGCTATTCAACAGCTTCCCATAGCGCAGCGCAATATTTTCCTGTTGTTCACCGAATGCGGCCTCTCACTGGCTACGGTGGCAGATATCGAGAGAATCCCCCTCGCCCGCTGCAGGGCGATTCTGGAGCAAAGTCGCAACAGCATCGAACGCGCACTTAATGGCAGCGCCCGTAAGCCCTGGAAATCTGCAGTCACCCTGGCTAAAGAAGCTGAGGCCCGCGCAGCCGAAGAGAACGCCAACAACAAGGCCACGGAGGAGCTGGCCGGCAGGACGCAAGTCAGTCCTCGCAAACCCCGCGTCGCACTCCCCTGGGGGAAAACACCACAAGTTGCAGCAGCCTCCCCCGCTACTGCTGATCGTTCTGTAGAGGTAGCTTGAACATGAATAGTAATCAGTGGGAATCGTCCTATCGGCGGGCCGCGGACCAGCTCCACTCGCCACGCACCATGGACGAAAAATTGCTCGCCAATGCCCGCGCCATAAAACCGGTAAGAAGGATCAACTCAAGCAATAGCCGGCTGCTCTCCAAAGCCGCATCAGGCTTCAGCGCGATCGCAATTGCCATCGCCCTTTTACACCCGGCCCAGTATCTTGGCGCTACACCCGGGCAGATCGCCCCCCAGGGCAACAACCGGGAACAAGGGCTGGAGCGCTACCGCCCCAAGCCCGGCAGTTTACGAGCTACAGCCGATGGCTGGCATAAACTGCGTGCCGAAGTAGAAGCCGGCAGTTATATCCAGCTGTGCGCCCAATGGCGACGACAACAACGATCGCCAGCAGAGGAGAAGCTACCGGCCGACCTGCAGGCGAAAGCGAGACAGCATTGCCGGCTCCTTCCCTGAGCATCCAATATAAACCAACGCAGTATTAAAAAAGGGAGTAGCGCTTACCGCGCTACTCCCTTTTCAGTTCCAGAGGTTTAGGCCCGGCTCAATTCGGAACCTGAACGCGACGCTAGCGCTTGTTCATGGTCAAAACAACCTTACCCCTCGCTCTGCGTTCGCCGATCGCCGAAAATGCCTCGGAGAAATCATCCAGATCATATACCTCTGTGGTCAAAGGCTGCAGGCGTCCTTCCCGTACAAACCCCAGCAACTCGCTGAAATTCTGCATATTGCCCTTGGGATCACGCGCGGCCCAACCACCCCAGTATATACCGAGAATATCCCCGGCTTTCAGGAGAGGAAGATTCAGGGGAAGATTCGGAATATCCCCGGCAGCAAAACCAATCACCAGATAGCGCCCGCCCCAGGCAATGGAGCGGTAGGCCTGCTCGGTAAATTCGCCCCCCACTGGATCGTAAATGACATCTGCGCCCTTGCCATCGGTCAGTTCGCGGATTCGATCCTTGAGGTTTTCCCGGTTGTAGTTGATGGTTTCATCCGCTCCCAGGTCGCGACAAAAAGCGAGCTTTTCATCCGTGGATGCACAGGCGATCACCCGCGCGCCCATCAGTTTGCCGAGCTGGATTGCTGTAACCCCTACGCCCCCCGCAGCCCCCAGCACTACCAGGGTTTCCCCGGGCTGCAAGCGTGCACGCTGCTTGAACGCGTAGTAAGAAGTGGCATAGGTGATACAGAAACCTGCCGCCTGTGGAAAATCCAGCTCCGCAGGCATCGGCATCAGCAGCTTGTGATCCACATTGACCGATTCTGCAAAGGCGGCGAGACCGGGCATGGCGATGACTCTATCACCCACCTTGAACCCTTTCACGGCATCACCAACCTCGCGAATGATACCGGCGCACTCTCCCCCGGCAACAAAGGGCAACTCAGGCTTAACCTGATACTTACCCTGAACCATCAGGCCGTCCGGAAAGTTCACCCCGGCAGCGTGTACCTCAAGCTGAACCTCGTGGGGTTGCGGGGAATCCAAAGGCCATTCGCGGACTTTGAGATTATCTATCGGGCCAAAGGCCTCGCATACCAGTGCTCGCATGGTTGCTCCTTTCACTGAGCGCTAGATTTCAGATGCTAGTTTGAAGTGCGGATATCAAACCACTTCGAACAGTCCCGCAGCACCCATACCACCACCGACGCACATAGTAACAACCACATACTTGACGCCTCGGCGCTTGCCTTCTAGCAGTGCATGGCCAACCATACGCGCACCACTCATACCGTACGGGTGGCCAATGGAAATTGCCCCGCCGTTAACGTTCAGCTTCTCATTGTCGATCCCGAGCTTGTCGCGACAGTAAAGTACCTGTACCGCGAAGGCTTCATTCAGTTCCCACAGACCGATGTCATCAACCGACAAGCCGGTACGTTGTAACAGCTTGGGAATCGCGAAAACCGGACCAATACCCATTTCGTCAGGCTCGCAGCCGGCGACCGCCATGCCCCGGTAAATACCCAGCGGATTCAGGTTGCGCTGTTCGGCGAGCTTGCCGTCCATCAGCACCATGGCCGCCGCGCCGTCGGAGAGCTGCGATGCATTGCCCGCAGTGATTACACCGCTTTCGCGAACCGGGTTCAGGCTGCGCAGGCCGTCGATGGTCGTGGACGGCCGATTACCTTCATCCATGCTCAGGGTCACTTCCTGTTCGGACTGCTCACCCGTTTCCTTGTTCACCACAATCTTGTTGCAGGTGACCGGGACGATTTCATCGGCGAACAGGCCCGCCTGCTGCGCGGCCGCAGTGCGCATCTGGGACTGCAGGGAATACTCATCCTGCAGATCGCGGCTGATGCCGTAGCGCTTGGCAACCACTTCTGCGGTATCGATCATCGGCAGGTAGATATCGGGATGCATCGAGAGCAGCGCGGGATCCGCCACCCGGAAGCTGTTCATCTGCTGATTCTGAACCAGGGAAATGGATTCCATACCACCAGCAAGGGTTACCGGTACGCCATCCTGGGTGATCTGCTTGGCCGCGGTTGCGATGGCCATCAGGCCCGAGGAACACTGACGATCAATGGTCATACCGGCCACGGTCGTCGGCAGACCCGCACGCAGTGCAATCTGGCGCGCGACATTAGTGCCGGTAGTCCCCTGCTGCAGGGCTACACCAAATACACAATCGTCAATCTCAGCGGCATCGACACCGGCCCGCTCAACCGCGGCACTCACCGCATGTGCAGCCAGGCTCGGCCCTTCAATATTGTTGAACGCACCGCGGTAGGCTTTACCGATGGGCGTACGGGCGGTGGATACTATCACTGCTTCTTTCATGGGAATTCTCCTGAATGTTTGTCGCGATCAGCCTTCGAGCTTGACGCCCGTGCCCTGTGCCGCTTTCTGAATAAACTTGACGGTCTGATTGAGGCCACCAACAAGTTCCTGCTGGCCGCGTTCATCGGCGATTGCGTCCAGGTTTGCTAGCACATTCTCCGCAGTCTGCTGCTCCGGAGGCAGGTAGATCCCTTCGGTCTCGAGAATACGTGCCTTGGCGTAGGCGCCGGCGCCCGCACAGAGGATGAATCGATTCGGGGCATCGTCCGCTACCAGCGCAATCAGGCCGGCGGTGACAGATTCCGGGGTCAGCAACTCCAGCGCCTTTGGATCGGGGATAATGTCTTCGGTCATGCGGGTAGCCGCGGTCGGGGACAGGCAGTTGACCTTGATGCCGTACTTTTCCCCCTCGAGACACAGGGTATTCATCAGGCCGACCACACCGGTTTTCGCCGCGCCGTAGTTGGACTGGCCGAAGTTACCGTAGAGCCCGGAAGAGGAGGTGGTCATCACGATGCGTCCATACTGCTGCTCGCGCATGATTTCCCAGACCGCCTTGGTGCAATTGACCGATCCCATCAGGTGGACATTGACTACCAAATTGAAGTCATCCATCGGCGCCTTTGCAAAAGACTTGTCCCGCAGGATGCCCGCATTGTTGACCAGGATGTCTACGCGGCCCCAGCGCTCCGCCGCTTCCTTGACCATGTCCTGAACCTGCTGGTAATCGGTCACATTGGCACCGTTGGCGATCGCCTCACCACCTGCGGCTTCAATCTCCGCCACCACGGATTCTGCCGCGGTCAGCGAGCCGCCGGAGCCATCGCGGGCGCCGCCAAGGTCATTGACAACTACTTTTGCCCCGCGTCGCGCCAGCTCGAGCGCATGGGACCTGCCGAGGCCATTGCCAGCTCCGGTGACGATGGCCACCTTACCTTCGAATGAAATAGACATGGTTCTCTCCGTTAACACTTTTATCGAATATCGTTTTTCAGGTTATTGTTTCTCAAATAAATTGCATCACCAGCCACTCGGCGATCAATGCAGGCTTTTGCTCGCCCTCGATTTCAACGGTCACTTCCATCTTGATTTGAAATTGACCCGGTTTTTTTTCAATGATGTCGAGTACTTTGGCACGCGCCCGTACGCGCTGATCCACCTTCACGGGATTGATAAACCGGACCTTATCCAGGCCGTAGTTCACACCCATTTTCACGCCATCCAGAGCCACATGGAGTTGCTCGGCAAAGTAAGAGAGAAGGGAAAGTGACAGGAAGCCGTGGGCGATGGTGGTACCAAATGGGGATTTCGCAGCTGCTTCCGGGTCTACGTGAATAAACTGATGATCCAGTGTGCAATCGGCGAATTTATTGATCCGATCCTGATCAATCTGGAACCACTCGGTGGCATCCGTCTCCATACCAATCGCGCTGGCAAAATCCTGCGGTTTTATGATTATCGACATTGATCTCTCTCCCTATCATTTTTTAATTAGAATGCGGAAACACCGCCATCCACAGCCAGGGACTGGCCGGTTACATAGCTCAGTGCCGGCGAACAAAGCATCACCATCGCACTCACTACTTCCTCCGGCTTACCCAGACGTTTCATCGGGCTACCCGCTGCAAAAACAGAGTGCAACTGTTCCACGGTGGCGCCATCGGGTGCCTGCATGTCAGTTACCATCGGGGTCAGGGTGTAGAAGGGACACACCGCGTTTACACGCACATTGTGGCGTGCATATTCCACAGCAGCCGTGCGGGTCAGACCAATGACGGAATGCTTGGCACCGGAATATGAAGAGGCCTTGGGTGCGCCACCGAGTCCGGCCATGGAACTCACATTGAGAATGATGCCACCTCCCTGACTGCGCATCAGTTTCAGCTGATGCTTCATACCGAAGAACACGCCTTTCACATTCACTCGGTGCTGCAGGTCGAGCGTTTCTTCCTCTACGTCTTCAAAGTATTGTATGGGCGGCGCGATACCCGCATTGTTTACCGCGATATCCAGACGGCCGAAATTTTCTCGGGCCAGCGCCACCATCGAGGCGCAATCCGCCTCCGAGGACACATCACAGGCCACCGCCTGTACGGCGACCCCCTGAGACGACAATTTTTCCACTACGGAATTCAGGCCCACTTCATTGATATCGCCCAGCACCAGGCTCGCACCGCGGCGTCCCAACTCTTCTGCGAGCAGCGCGCCAAATCCACTGGCCGCACCGGTAATCAGCGCCACCTTGCCTGTGAAATCGAGCAATGGGTCCAGATTGAATTGCGCCATGATTAGAGCCCCCCGCAAGCGGTGAGTCCGCCGTCCACGACCACGCACTCGCCATTGGTATAACTGCCCGCATCGGACACCAGATACAACACGGTTCCGGCCATCTCTTCCGGTTCCGCATGTCGGTGCATCGGAATATGACTTACGGCGGTGTTGTAGATTTCTTCATGGCTGAACAGTGCACCGGCAAATTTGGTTTTGGTCAGCCCCGGTAGCAGGGCGTTGACGCGGATATTGAACTGCGCACACTCCTTGGCAAACGCCTTGGTCATATTGACCACGGCTGCCTTGGTGATGGAGTAAATTCCCTGTCCGACACCCGGTTGCAGGGCATTGATGGAAGCGGTATTCACGATGCAGCCGCCGCCGTTTTCCCGCATCAGCTTGCCCGCTTCAACAGACATGAAAAAGTAGCCGCGGATGTTGACCGCAACGGTTTTCTCAAAGGCACCAAGATCGGTATCGAGGATATGACCAAAGTACGGATTGGTCGCGGCATTGTTCACCAGAATATCCAGTTTTCCGTACTGATCGCGGATGTGGCTAAATACTTGCGCGATATCGTCCATATTGCCGATATGACACGGCAGCGCTTCCGCCTTGCCACCCGCTTGGTTAATCGCGTCCGCTACCGCCTGACAGCCCTCGATCTTGCGACTGGAAACCAGTACATGCGCGCCCTGCTCTGCCAGCAGCTTGGCAATCGCCTCGCCGATACCGCGGCTGGCGCCGGTCACCAGGGCAATTTTCCCATTCAGGTCAAACAGATTGGTCGCCATAATTTTCTCCCAACAATCGGTGTCATTATTTGAGTAATTGCTAACTTTCGTTTTTGATGACATCCAGCGCCATCATTGCCAGCGGCTCAACCAGTGCGCCAAGCCCCGCCGCATTTTTGCTCGATGCATTACCGTCGTGGGCGCGCTTGGCAACCCCCTGGATAATTGCCGCGAGGCGGAAGAAGCTGAACGCGAGATGGAACGCCCAGTTATCAATCCGCTCGATCCCCATACGCTCACAGTAGCGCGAGACATACTCCTTCTCAGACGGAATTCCCAGGCTTTTGCGATCCACATGCATCAGCCCGGAAATATTTCCGCTGTTGGCGGGCATACGCAGCTGCATACACTGGTAAGCGAGGTCTGCGAACGGGTGGCCGAGTGTCGACAGCTCCCAGTCAAGTACCGCAATGGCGCGAGGCTCGGTGGGGTGGAACATGATGTTGTCCAGTCGGTAATCCCCGTGTACCAGTGACACACGGCCATCATCTTCCGGTAAATGCTCCCCGAGCCATTGGATCAACTGATCCATTGCGGGAATCGGCTGTAGTTCTGACGCGCGGTACTGTCCCTGCCAGCGACCAAACTGTCGCTCGAAATAGTTTCCAGGACGGCCGTAATCAGCAAGCCCGGCTGCTTCGAGATCTACCGAATGCAGCGCTGCCAGCACCCGGTTCATTTCCTCGTAAAATGCACTGCGCTGCGCATTGTCCAGTTCCGGCAGAGCGGCATCCCAGAAAATACGCCCCTCGCAGTACTCCATCAGGTAAAACATGGAGCCGATCACGTCGTGCTCTTCGCACAGGTGGACCACCTTGGGAACTGGCACATCAGAATCAGCCAGTGCTCTCATTACCCGGAATTCCCGGTCCACCGCATGTGCGGATTTGAGCAGTTTGCCGGGCGGCTGGCGGCGCAGCACATAGCTGCCCGCGTCCGTCTCCAGCTTGAATGTGGGATTGGATTGACCACCGGAAAATTTTTCAGCTTTTTTTATCGGACCGGAGAACCCCGGCACCTGCTGAGTCAAATATTCCTGCAAACGTTCGATGTCCAACTGATCTACCGCGGTCTGCTGCGGAGTGGACTTCTGCTCTACTTCCGACATTCAATCCTCCTGCGCGGCATAGGCTGCGGCAAGGTTACGTCCCAGCTGCATCATGTGCACCTGGTCGGGGCCATCCGCCAGGCGGACGCTGCGCGCGTAGGCATATGCCCGCGCCAGATGGAAGTCCTGCCCCACCCCGGCAGCACCGTGAATCTGAATCGCACGATCGATCACGTTACAGGCCATCTGCGGTGCTACGATCTTGATCATGGCAATCAGGTCTCGCGCTGCCTTGTTACCATAGCGATCCATCTGGTCCGCAGCTTTCAGGGTGAGCAGTCGCGCCTGTTCGATTTCACAGGCGGAACGGGCGATATCCTCCCGTACTGAGCCCTGCTTGATCATCGGACGGCCGAACACAACCCGCTCCTCTGCGCGCTTGGACATGGTCTCGAGCGCGCGCTGGGCCTGTCCGATCAGACGCATGCAGTGGTGAATACGGCCCGGGCCGAGACGTCCCTGTGCGATTTCAAAACCGCGCCCCTCGCCGAGGATCAGGTTTTCTTTCGGCACCCGCACATTGTCGAAAATTATCTCCGCGTGTCCTTCCGGTGCATCGTCATAACCAAACACCATCATCGGACGGACAACCTTCACCCCGGGTGTATTCATCGGCACCAGGATCTGTGACTGCTGACGATAGCGGTCTTCACTGTCCGGTGCGGTTTTGCCCATTACAATCATGATTTCACAGCGGTGGTTCATCGCCCCGCTGATATAGAACTTGCGCCCGTTGATAACGTAATCATCACCATCGCGGACAATCTCGGTCTCGATATTGGTCGCGTCACTGGAGGCCACCTTGGGCTCCGTCATCGCGAAGGCGGAGCGGATACTCCCTTCGAGCAACGGCTTCAACCAGCGCTCCTGTTGCTCTGGCGACGCATATTGGGCGAGCACTTCCATATTGCCGGTGTCCGGCGCGCTGCAGTTAAACACCTCCGAAGAAAACAGCACTTTGCCCATTTCCTCTGCCAGAGGCGCATACTCAAGATTCGTCAGGCCCGCGCCAAATTTGGCATCAGGTAAAAACAGGTTCCACAATCCGGCATCTTTCGCCTTGCGCTTGAGGGTTTCCATCACCGGGGGTTCGCCCCAGCGGTCCTGTTCGAGCTGCTCGTAATAGGTCTGTTCTGCGGGAGCAACTTCTTCCGCGATAAAAGTTTTGAGGCGCTGCAGGAGACCCTGCACTTTTTCGGAGTATTCAAAGTTCATGGCTAACTCTTTTCTCTCTGCGTTCGTATCAAGGCTGTTTTCGTTCGCGATCGCTTGGTGATCCACTCATCAGCTATAAGTAATAAACTGACGACGCTCACGGTTATCCAGGTGCGGCACATGGTTGAAGCTATGCAGGTTCAAGCCGCTGCGACCGGCAAAAAAGTGACTGATCGCCGTATTTTTTATCTGCATATTGAGCTGTGTCACACTGTGCGACGGCGCGCCCAATACCTGCCGAACCATCATCGCAATGGCACCGCCGGAGCTGACCACCAGTGTCCTGCCACCGCGGGCACCGGCGGCGAGAACACCGAGCACCTCTTCAATACGCTGCTCGAACTGTTGCCAGCTCTCCGCACCGTCAATCTCCCCTGAGGACCAGGCGTGCATGGCCTGCTTCAAAAACCGGTAATAGTCTGCGCGCTCTGCATTTGCGCCAGGTGCCGATGCGGGATCTTTTTCTCCGTACGCGTGCATAACTTTCTTGAAGTCGAACTCGTTGAGTTGCGGCAGCTCCTCGACGCGGTGCTTGTCCAGGCCGAGCCCCTCACAGATTCCCTGCGCGGTTTCACGATGCCGTTGCAGATCGCCGCTGACAATGTGATCGAACTGCTGTCCGTCCTGCCCCCAGTGTTCGCCGAGCCAGCGCGCCTGCTGCCAGCCGAGCTCGGAAAGCTGGTCGTAGTTGTCACTACCAAATGACGCCTGGCCGTGGCGTACAACGAAGATTTCTGGCACTGCCTCTCTCCCGTGGTTGGCACAGTAAACGATGGAAACGGTGTTTCGAATTACGTCCCGGGTTATTCACTCCACGGGACGACTGGGAGATAAAGCTAGCGATTCCTTTTGGATCATCCAAGTTTATTATGTAAATATTCAATCATTCACCGTGGTGATGACTGTATGGCGCGGGCCGGTTGCTTACGCACGGGACACACATTGGCGGGAGAAAGGCGGGAAAATGGCCGTACAACTGCAGCAAATCGATATGAACCTGTTCCCGGTGCTGGATGCGATCTATGCCACGCGCAACCTCACCCGCGCGGCGGAGCGTCTGCATATCACCCAGCCGGCAGTCAGCAATGCACTGGCGCGGCTGCGCCGGGCGCTGGATGACCAGCTGTTCATTCGCACCCCCAGTGGCATGAGCCCCACGCCGCTGACGGAGAACATCATGCCCCGGGTTCAGCAGGCCCTGGCACTGCTGAGCAGTAGCGTGACGGAGCACCATCAGTTCGAGCCATCCACAGCGCAGAAAACCCTGCGCCTGTCGATGAACGATATGGCGGAAACCCTGGTACTGCCGCAATTGCTCGAACACCTGCAGCAGGTGGCACCCGGGATCACCGTCGAATCCTTCTACGTACCCCGAGACCAGCTGGTCAAGGAGCTCGCAGCCAACAGCCTGGACTTTGCCCTGGATATACCCTTGGTCTCCGCTACACAGTTGAACCAGCAGCGACTGGTGGCGGATCGCTACCAGTGCATGCTCCGCCCGGATCATCCTCTGGCCAGCGAGTCCAGCCTGACCCTGGAGCAGTATCTTTCCCTCGAGCACATCCACGTCTCCAGTCGCCGCAGCGGCCCCGGGTTGGCGGATATCGCACTCAACAAGCTCGGCCGCCGGCGCAAGATCCGCCTGCGGGTGCAGCACTACCGGGTGGCGCCATTGATTGTTCTCAAGACCGATCTGGCACTCACCGTGCCGGCCAGCCTCGTCCGGCAGTACCCTGCCAGCTGTTTCGAACTTCCCTTTCAGATTCCGCAAATGGACTGGCACCTGCTGTGGCACCGCAGCCAGGGCGAAGATGGGGCGAACAAGTGGCTGCGTGAGCAGATCATTTCTCTGTTTGGCTAGACGTCGCACCGGGCGTCGCCTCCCTGGAGGTGTAAGGGGATGCGGCGAGGCCAGAGGATTCGGTCGGATTGGTCACTGTCAACAAATTACCGGGCTTGCTATCCTTGAGCCAAGATATGCAACTTTTTGCATATAAGATTCATTATCAGGCCCGTCGTAGACAGAAAGAGAACACGCACCATGACTCACGCCTATCCCAATCTGCTGGCCCCGCTGGACCTGGGTTTCACAACCCTCAAGAACCGCGTCCTGATGGGCTCCATGCACACCAACCTGGAAGAGCACCCGGGCGGTTTTGAGCGCCTTGCCGCGTTTTATGGTGAACGCGCCCGCGGTGGCGTCGGCCTGATCGTGACCGGTGGCATTGCCCCCAACGAAGAAGGCGGCGTTTTTCAGGGCTCTTCCAAAATGACCACCGCGGAAGAAGCCGCAGAGCACCGCGCCATTACCGATGCGGTACACAGCGAAGGCGGCAAGATCTGTATGCAGATCCTCCACGCCGGACGCTATGCCTATAACCCGGCTCTGGTCGCCCCCTCCGCCATCCAGGCTCCCATCAATCCTTTCACACCGAAGGCGTTGAGCGATGAGGAAGTGGAACAGCAGATAGACGACTACGTACGCTGTGCCACCCTTGCCCGTGAGGCCGGCTACGACGGCGTGGAAGTGATGGGCTCCGAGGGCTACTTCATCAACCAGTTTATCGTTGCGCGCACCAACCACCGCGACGACCGCTGGGGCGGTAGCTTCGAAAACCGCACCCGCCTGCCCCTTGAGATTGTGCGTCGCATCCGCGAGGCCGTAGGCGAGGACTTCATCATCATCTACCGCCTGTCCATGCTGGACCTGGTTGAGGGCGGCAGTGACTTCGACGAAGTGGTAGCCCTGGGACAGGCCATCGAGAAAGCCGGTGCGAATATCATCAACACCGGCATCGGCTGGCATGAGGCGCGGGTGCCCACCATCGCCACCAGCGTACCGCGTGCAGCGTTCAGCGAGATTACCGCCAAGGTCAAACAGCACCTGAGCGTGCCGGTCATCACCAGTAACCGCATCAATATGCCGCAAGTGGGTGAAGAGGTACTCGCCAACGGTCACGCAGACATGGTGTCCATGGCGCGCCCGTTCCTCGCGGATGCAGAGTTTGTAAACAAGGCTGCGGAAAACCGCGCGGACGAGATCAACACTTGTATCGGCTGTAACCAGGCTTGCCTGGATCACACCTTCGAGTTGAAGCTCACTTCGTGTCTGGTAAACCCTCGCGCCTGTCACGAAACAGAGCTCAATTACCTGCCCACCGAGCAGGTTAAGAAAATTGCCGTGGTCGGTGCCGGCCCGGCGGGCCTCGCCGCGGCTACCGTAGCGGCGGAGCGCGGTCATCAGGTCACACTTTTTGAGGCTGACGACAAGGTCGGTGGGCAGTTCAATATCGCCAAGCAGATCCCGGGCAAGGCTGAATTTGAAGAGACCCTGCGTTACTTCAAGCGCAAACTGGAATTGACCGGTGTTGAGGTACGTCTCAACACACGCGCTACCGCTGAGAATCTGGAAGGCTTCGATGAAGTGCTGATCGCCACCGGTATTGCCCCGCGCACCCCGCCAATCGACGGCATCGAGCATCCGAAGGTACTCAGCTATCTTGACGTACTGAAAGCGAAAAAACCGGTGGGCAAGCGCGTGGCGATTATCGGCGCCGGCGGTATCGGCTTCGACGTCGCGGAGTACCTCACCCACAGCGAAGATCACGCCGATGAACTGATCGCCAGCAACAAGGAAGAGTTCTTTGACGAATGGGGCGTGGATATCCACCTTGAACACCGCGCCGGACTCAAACCCCAGTCGCCGGTCACCAGCCCCCGTCAGATTTTCCTGCTGCAGCGCAAAACCTCCAAGGTTGGCGCCGGACTCGGCAAGACCACCGGCTGGATCCACCGCACCAGCCTGAAGCACCGCCAGGTGCAGAATCTTGCGGGCGTCAGCTACGAGAAGATCGACGATCAAGGATTGCATATCCGCGTCGGCGAAGAAGCAAAGCTGCTGGAAGTGGACAACATCGTGGTGTGCGCCGGACAGGAGCCACTGCGGGAACTGCATGAGCAACTGCAGGCACGGGGACAGTCCAGCCACCTGATCGGTGGCGCCCATGAAGCCGCTGAGCTCGATGCCAAGCGGGCAATCGACCAGGGCTCTCGTCTCGCCGCTGAGCTGTAATCCTCACGCGCCAGTGCGGGTGGTCCCAGTGACCACCCGCGCACCGCTGGTTCGCCGTTCCCCGTCGCTCCCGTCAACTATCGCCCCCCCTCCCCTAGCGTCCTCTTCATCTGTAGCAGCGTTCTCACCGCGCCGAATTGCCGCCGTTTCTGTCGTCGCTTTCCCGGCGTAAGCGAGTCGCAGAACTATACTCTGGGATATGGATTGCGTTGCCAGGGAAGCGCTCCCAGTCCTGCTGCTACCCGGTGCCAGCAAAATCTGGCACGGCGACAAGACGGCTCTCTTCCCTGCCTCGAACAATAAAGAGTTACAGGAAAGATTCTGCGCCATGGCCAAGTCCAACACTCTGTCCGATCTGCTGCTACGCGCCCGCCCCGCTGTCGAGCAGCAACTCGCCGAACTGCCGCCCCCCTACACCCTGTTCTTTTCTGTCAGTGATGGCAAGCAACGCGCCAGGGTATGCCATGGACGCTCAGACAATCTGGACGCACTGTGGCTGAAGCTGGCATCACAGGCCCGCAAGCTGCTTAAAAGTGCAAAGATGGAAGGTCGCTGGCTGCGCATCGATTGGGTGACCGACAGTGAAGCCATGGACTGGCAAGCCATGCAGAAACGTTTCCGTATAACCAAGCGGGGCTACTTTCGCTACGGCCTTGCATTGGACCCGGACTGGAAAACGGCCTTCCTGGAGCAGGAGCTGAACGGCAACGCCATGCTCTACGGTGGCAACAAGATTGCCCACGTGGTGATTAACCGAGAACGGTTTCGCGCTTATACCGATCAGCGTTTTGGAAAAAACACGCCGCTTAACTTTGAAGAGCAGGCACCGGTCACCCTGCTCAGCACGGCGGGTATTTTTCTCGACAGCAAAACCGCGCCCCAGCTCCTGTACGGGCCAGGCCGCAATGCTGGCCGCCGCATTATTGAGGAGCTGGATGAGGCCATCAGCCATCGGCTAATTGACACCAGCACCCATTATCTCGCCAGCCAGGTGTTATCCAACGGACGCTTTGAATACGGATGGCACTGCTGTTTTGATCGCGCCATCGGTACCTACAACACCCTGCGCCACGCCAGCTCTACCTACGCCATGATTGAAGGGTGGGAAGTCACCGGTGGGGACCGTGCTAAAAAGTCCATCGACCGGGCTCTGCACCATCTCACTACCAAATTGATCAAAAAGACCAGCTTGCCCGGCGGTGACGAAGCGGCATTTCTGGTAGAGGCAAACGGGGAAATCAAACTGGGGGGCAATGCGGTATGCCTGCTGGCAATGGTGAAGTACACCGAACTGACCGGCAGCCAGCAGTATCGTGAGCTAATGGAACAGCTCGCCCTCGGCATACAGTTCATGCAGGATGATACGAGCGGGAAGTTTGTCCATGTACTGAAATATCCGGAGCTCTCCGTGAAGGATGCGTTTCGGATCATCTACTACGACGGCGAAGCGGCCTTCGGCCTGATGCGCTTGTACGGTCTCACCAAGGATTCCCGTTGGTTGGGCATCGTTGAAAAAGCGTTTGAATATTTCATTGCCAACAACCACTGGGAAGCCCACGATCACTGGCTCAGTTACTGTGTCAACGAACTGACGCTGTACCGCCCGGAAGCCCGCTATTATCAGTTCGGCATACAGAACGTCTCAGGGTATCTGGACTTTGTGCTGGAGCGTATCACCACCTTCCCTACCCTGCTGGAACTGATGATGGCCGCGGAGCGCATGGTCACGCGCTTGCGCAGTGAGAAGGAATTTTCCCATCTGCTAAAACAGCTGGATTTACGAAAGTTCTACCGCGCCCTGCACACCCGCGCCATGTACTTGTTGAACGGGTATTTCTGGCCGGAATACGCCATGTATTTCAAAAACCCCGGCAAGATTACCGGCAGCTTTTATATCCGCCACCACGCTTTCCGAGTGCGGATCGACGATGTAGAACACTACCTCTCCGGATTTGTAGCCTTCAGGAAGTATCTACTGCAGGGCGGCTGCCCGCCGGAGTTCTCCCCGGCGACTACAGGCAACCCGCTGCCGGCACCGGTAAAAAGCGAACACCCCATACTTGCCTGGGGCGGCGACGTCAATCTCGCCCGCCGCCAGCACTACCGACTGGAGGAGCTGGGAGAGGAAACCGTCCTGGGAAAAATTCCGGCACTGAGTGAAGCAGAGCTGAGTGTAATCAACCTGGAGTGCGTGGTAGCTACCAGCGGTGAGCAAGGTGTGGATAAGGGAGAAGGATCACCTTACTACTATCGCGCGCGCCCGGAAATGTTGCGGCTTCTTTGCCACGCCGGCATCGACATGGTGACCACCGCAAATAACCACAGCGGCGATTACGGAACCCAGGCGTTACTCGAACAGGGTTTTTGGCTGGATGAGTTGGGGATCGCACACACCGGATCCGGCAGTAATCTGGAAGCCGCGCTGACGCCCGCCATTCGTCCAGCCGGCGACCTGAATGTGGCAATTTTTTCCATCGATGCCACCCAGAAACACTTTGCCGCAAATACCCGGAGTCCGGGATGTGCCTACCTGCCCCTGCGTGACCCAGAAGCCTGGACAGCCATGCTTAGACCCCGTATCGCTGCCGTGCGCGCCCGGGCACAAGTAGTGCTGGTGGCAGTGCACTGGGGTGCAAACCTCGAAGAGTCTCCTACCGCGATCGAAATCTCAATTGGTCACAGCATCATTGATGCAGGGGCAGATGGGGTACTGGGCACCAGCGCACATGTACTGCAAGGAATAGAAATCTACCACAACCGGCCGATTATTCACGATGCCGGCGATCTGCTGTTTGATTCCGTGCATCGCAAGCTGAAGGACAGCGGGATATTCCAACTCGCACTCAGTCAACGGGGTGTGGAAAACATAAGGTTCTTCCCGGTTGGCTGCGGCTTCGGTTTCAGCCAGCAGCTGGGCGGACGCCAAGGACTGGCGGTAAGCCAGCGTTACGCGGAAAAGTGCAGCGCGCTGGGGACAGAGTTGTCCCTATTACAGGATGGCAGTGCGCAGTGCCCACTGACCCCACCGAACCGGGTATCGACAGATTCGCCACCCGCCCAGAAAACCCGCTATAACCTCGCGTTACTGGACCAGGTCAGGCGCCCCCCCAACAAGAACTGGACTGTTGGGGAGGTGCCTTCGGATGCAGCGATTACCGCGCGCGAATTTGGTCCCTTGCGTCTGATAGGGATGCGCAGCCGCCCGCAAATCATCGACAGGCGGCAATTAATCTTTGTGGAAACCTTCTGGACCCTCATAGAGACAACCACAGAAAACCTTCGCCTGGATATCCGCGCAGTTCCGGTTGCCCCAACTTCCATGCCCTACTGGGGCAAATCGATGGATCACGACCCCTGTGACTGGCAAATGCCCACCGGCAGCTGGCAAACCGGGGTCATCTATCGAGACTACTACGGGCTGCGGCCACCGGCCTCCCGGCAATTACGCAACGGCGAACTGCAGATCCAGATCGGCATAAAAGGTTCGGAAACGGTTATCGATCCGGTGCCCATCAACGATGAGCTTATTACTCTGAGAATCGTGACGCCGGAAAAAGCATCGAAAAGCCCCGGCGTCGCTGGCAGGAACCAAAAAGCGTTCAACACCATCGACGGACGCGAGCCGCCAACCTATCGCAACGAGTTTCCTCTGAGCATCTTTCGCCAGGTTCCGGGACAAACCTGGAACGCGCAACAGATCGCTGATGTGACCGGGGGAGACTGGCTGGTGCCTCCGCCCCAGGGCTGGTTTACCCGAAGTGTGGTTTCCGGGCAGAGCTTTATCGAACAATCTCTCACACCCGCCATGTTCGTGGCTCATAAAAGTAGCGACCGCGCCTACCATGAACGCAGCTCCCCGGAAAAATATACATCCTGGGACCTGCACGAAAAGCTAGCGGAAATCGCCTTGCGTGCCGGCCACAACCTCTCCGGAGTGATCGTACAGCGACCGGTTGCGGGATTACCGGAAGGGTTACCGGTGTTGCAGGTAGCGGATCCCATCAAGGCAATCATTGAACTCGGGTTGGCCGCCCGCTACCGGTACAGTGGCGATGTAATTGCCATTACCGGCACTGCAGGCAAGTCCTCCACGGTGAAAATGCTGAGGGACATGCTGGGCGGCAGGCAGAAGGCGCTGAGCAGTCTCGGCAATTACAATTCCCGGGTCGGAGCGCCGTCGATGCTGGCCAGTCTCAGCGCAGAGCACCAAGCTGCGGTTATTGAAGTCGCACAAAGCGCACTGTGGATGAAACAGGGCCCCATCACACGGCGCATACACCCAACAATTGCAATGGTTACCGAGATCGGGGTCTCTCAAACGAGTAGCAGGGTAAAAAGCACAAAAGATACCGCGCTGTGGAAATCCCGTATTTTCGACGGACTGATCGGCCGCTCGGTAGCGATTGTCGGCGAGCACCTGCAGCACTTCGAATACGTACTGGAGAAAGCGCGACAACACGCCAAACGCGTGATCATCTTCGGAACCAGTGATACTGCCGAAGTCCGTATTCTCGATATCCAGGGAGACAGCCAGGGCAGTCGCGTGCTGATCGAAGTAGCGGGAGAAACTCACACCCTGACAATACCTGCGCCCAGTCTCGGTATGGTAAACAACGCGGTCGCCGCCATGTGCGCTGTTTACGCCATGGGCCGCCCGATCCCGGAGGCCGCCGCGGCACTGGAGCAATTACAGCTGGATGAAGGTCACCTGGATCAAATCCAGCTAGGGTTTCCCCGAGGCAGCGTCAAGATCATTGATGACAGCTGGAATGCCACAGTGAGTTCCATGCTGAATGCGTTCTCTGTACTGAAACAAATCGCTGTGGCAGATAACCAGCGAAAAATCGCCGTATTGGGACGCATGGTGGCGCTGGGAGACGAAGCCGAGGCCTTGCACGGTAGTCTCGCCAAGCCACTTGTGGAATCCGGTGTAGACCTGGTCGTGACCCATGGTGAAGAGATGCGCTATCTGCGTACGCAACTACCGGAAGCGCTACTTGGTCCGCACTTCGGAACCATTGGCGAAATGGCGAATTTTCTACTGGAAACTGCCAGTGAGGGAGACCTCATTCTGATCAAAGGATCCCGGCGGGATTCTGACTTCGGCAGTTTGCCAGCGGTATTGAAAAAGTTGATCAGTGAGGGGGAGGGAGTCACCGCCTGAGGTAGACTCCCCCAACTACCGCCGCTACGGCTGGCGGGCTATGGTCAACTTAATCAGGACTGCCGGGGAGACTGGCGTTTTCGGTCTCCCCTGCGGATACCGTTGGAACCGGTTCTTGTAGGCCCGCCAGCGGCTCCCCTTGCTGTAAACCTGTGTACATTTCCTCGTTCGCCTGCCGAAACATGGGTTGCATTGTGCCCGCACGGCGGCGCACGGTCTTGGTATCCAGCTTCACATTGAACGCGATACAGATACGCAGTGAATCATCTTCCACCGGGTTGACGTAGTGCAGCAACCAGTTGGGAAAGATAACCAGTCGGCCGGCCCGCGGCACCACGCGAACCCGGCTTCCAAAGCTGCTGTTGGGCAGCTCCGCGGAAATACATAACATCCGCGGGTCAAGAAACTCAATGTTGCCACTGCTGACACTTTTGTCTTTGACCAGATCCGACTTTACGTAGTAAACACCGGACCAGGTACAGGCTTCGTGATTGTGGATCTTCCGGTAACTATCCGCACGGGATACGTTCGCCCAGGCATGAGCCAGCATATCCTGGGTATGGGGGTTGAATTTATTCTTGGTGGCCTTCAGGGTCACCTCCTTCACGCCGGAGGCTATCCATTTCTTGAGCGTTCGAATTTCCTCAAACGGCCATTCGAGCAGGTCCTTCTTGGAATCCCAGCTGCCAATGTTTGACCGCTTCATCCCGGGCGTATTGGCCTCCATATCCAGGATAATATGCGTCAGGCGATCATTAACGCCGTCAGAGTCTTCGATATCCCGAATAAAAATCGGGGTACTAAATGCCGTTCGAATGGTGTGCATTACTCCACCTCAATATCCTTCTGGTTACTCACACCCATCTCAATCCGAACCTTTATGCAAGCACTCAGATTCAAACACGGGATTCAGGCGATTGCGGTAAATGCCAGTCTGCCCGTACAGCGGGTTTCCTCACTATTGACAGAATCGACTTCCGCATCGGCGGGGCCCTTGTGGCACATTTTTTCAAGTGCCGCAATGCCGCTCGGACTACCTTCGAGCAGCGCTTCTACAGATCCATCGCGCAAGTTTTTGACCCAGCCGCTGACACTGTGGCGGATCGCCATTAACTTCAGCCAGCGGCGAAAGCCGACGCCCTGAACACGACCCTGGATCAGCAAGCGTACACCTTTTATTTCGGGCTCCGCGGCTACGACCTCAGGGAAGAGACTCTGCACCAGGGCGCCGGCGACATCCCTACCCATCCCGCGATCAGGAAAGTGGTGCCAGCTCAAGTGGGGATTACAGACAGCATCCTGAACCAGCCACTGCTGTCCGTTCATTTCCGCTGAAATATCATCCACAAAAAGATCAATACCAGCGATATACGGATCATAAATCGCTGCGAGAGTGGACTCGACAATAGGCAGTACGCTGGGGTTAACCAAATCACTGACATCTTCACGCATTGAGTCCTGACCGCCATTGGTTGCCCGTATATGCAATACGGAAACCAGCTTGCGCCCCACGACCAGCAGACGGAAACGTTTCAGGCGCGCGCTGCCTTCCTCGCTGAATCCTTTGCTGCGAGGAAGTATCTCGTCCATCCAGCTGCGATTGCGGGTAATCTTTCTGGTGACCATCAGCACACTCTGCGGCATGCCTCCATGAAACATACATCGCGATTCTTGGGACTCCAGGGAAAATACCGTATCCGACAATGATTGCAGTTGGAGGTTGTGTGCGTAGGCCGCCTGGGCGATCAGATCAACCGAGCGCAGTGCACCACGTCGGAATGCGCGGTCAAACTCTCCATATCGATAAGGCCTGGCCAGCGCAATCTGTAGCGGCGGCTGACCTTCCTGGTTCAGCGCCCCCGAGGAAAACACACTCGAGATCAGCTTTCCCGGAACGTCGATCGGGCGACCGTAGGAGGGAAATACTGCATCGCAGATACCCGGATTGGAATTGACCTCTATCACGTAGGCTGGCGGGAGCGACTCGGGCTGCTCCGCGCTGCCAGCTTGCGTATCACCCGTATAAATAAGATCAACACCCACCTGAATCAACCCGGGAAAGCATTGTGCAGCCTGTTCCGCGACGGCCAGAACCTCACGATCTAGCCGGTCGAAGATCTGAACGGTCTCCCCACCTGCTGACGCATTGGCCACGGTGGTAAGTTGTACCTTCTCACCGCTGGCAGGTACGTGATCAAAGGAGATACCCTGCCGTTCGAGCAAGTCAAAGCGTTTCATCGGGTCCAGGCGCAGACTGGGATTTCTTTTACGCAGTGTATTTTTCCTATCGACCAACTGCCGGATACTGCTTTCGCCATCCCCTACCACATGGGCAGGGATCCTTACGTAAGCAGCCTGCGCCACACCGGCAATCACTATTACCCGTATATCCTGGCCAAATACGTTCTGCTCGACGATGATCTGTCGACCGTACTTTCGCGCATAAGCCCAGGCAACCTTGAAATCGGCTTCGCTGGTAACATTGCTGCTTACCCCAGCACCGGAGGATCCGTCGTTTGGTTTTACCGTCACCGCAGTCTTGGCCTGCTCAAAATACCGCAGCGCCGCCGCATAGTTTTCAAATATCCCGCCTGACGGCACCGGCACACCATTTTCCGCGAGAATGTCTTTGGCAATCTGCTTCTGGCGGGCACAATAGGTAAATACCGCAGAGTTTCCCGGCGAGTTTTGACGAAATACGACTCTTTGTTTTTGATTGAAAACCTCAAAAATCAGACGCCGGTGATAGTGAACCTCCAGGCCCTGGCGGGCTGCCGCGTTACATAACAACTGAATACCCACGTCGTCCCAGTTGTTCAGCAGAGGAGAATCGGAGTAGTCATTTTCTCCAGTCTCCTGTATCACACTATCCACAGGTAATTGTCCGGACACGCTTAATCCCTCCGCATATCGTAGATTTTCCACTGCATATCTACATCGACACTGCCGGGTCGTTTACTGGTTCCACGTGGCCAAAGATTGGACCAGACCCAGACCGAGTTTCTATTCAGTACAATTTTACTGTGGGCACCGGAACCAAAGCCGTATCCGAATTTCGGGTCCAGCGCCAGGTTCGCATCCACGGGTACCCAGTGACCGTTGAAGTAAACCTCAGCGGCATGGTGGTTTGGCTGAGAGAAAGTATGGTGTTCGGTAAACAGGAATTCCGAGGTCATTCTCGCGGGAAACCCCATGGCTCGGGCCAGCGCCACAAACAAAGCAGCGTATTCCGTGCAATCTCCCTGACGGGCAGACACCGCATAGAGTGCCCCACGGGTAGACTGGCGCCGGTACTGGATCATTTGCTGGGGCGTCAGGAAAGCGGCTCGCAGCTGTGCCTCCGGATCGCTGTAAGTCCGCTGGATATGATGCGCGAGTTTCAGGATCTGATCGTTGTCTGACTCAATATACTCCGCGGGTTGAAGGTAGATGCTGTCAGGCGCTTCGCGCTGAGAAGTTCTCCAAGGAGACGACGTCTTCCCGGACATCTGTTCGCCAGAAATATCATAGGATTTAACCAGCAAGTCGAAATAAACCTTTTTCGTCGACTTGCTGTCGGCGGGAATATCCCACTCCAGCTCCACGTAGTCACCGGCCTCATGCTTGAACGATTTGCGTTCAAATTCGCTGACCTCATCGTGCCGGATACCGAGCAGTTTCTGCTGCATGTGATCTCCGACCGGGGCCGCTATACGATGGACATACCCATGGAGAGGACCATTGGTGTCGTTAGTGACAGTGATCTCCGCCTCCAGCGTCAACTTGACGCCGGGGCTTCTCGAATCGCTAGACGCGTTCTCCAACAGGCCTATCATCAGCAACAAGGCTGCAAAAATTTGTCGATACATGGCATTTCCCTATACCTGCCCTCCGCAACTCGCCTCGCTGGCCTTCCAGGCCGGGAGGCTGCGATTCAACGTTCCCTTAACGCTTCACCGGCCTGGTTGAAAGGCTTCACGAGGTAATCAAACACGGTTTTGGAGCCGGTTTTGACATCCACACTGGCTACCATACCCGGGACAATCGGGAACTCCTTTCCCGCACGATTAATAAGAGCATGGGAGTCCGTCAGGATCAGTACCCGGTAAAAGTACTCTCCAGGTCGTGTTTCATCCTGGATGGTGTCCGGCGAGATAGTGGTTACTTTCCCATCCAAGCCGCCGTAGATGGAGTAGTCATAGGCCGTGATTTTGACCTTGGCGTCCTGTCCCGGATGAATAAACGCGATATCCCTTGGGGAGATCTGGGCTTCGATCAGGAGCCGGTCATCCAGAGGAACAATCTCCATAAGACGGCCATTCGGCGGGATGACACCACCGATGGTTGTGACTTCGATATCCTTGACGATCCCGCGCACGGGTGACTTCAGGGTGAGCCTGGTCAATGAATCTGCACGCCCTTCGATCACCGAAGTCAGCGCATCCACTTCAGCACTCACACCTGCCAGTTCCTCCCGGGCGCGTACCATATATTCCGAACGCACATCCTTGATCTTAAGGTCCAGCTCGGATTTCTGCCGACTGAGGCGTAGCACTTCCACGTTGCTGGCTGCGCCGGAACTCACCAGATCCCGGGTAATAGATAGTTCACGCTCTATAAGGTCCCTGGCCTCTTTCAGGCTACTGAGGGAATCCTGCAAGCTGCCTTGTCGTGTCTGATACAGCCTGCGCTCTTTGGCGATGAGATCCTCGAAGCCGCTCAGTTCTTCCGGGAATCGCAGGGCGGTGCCATTTACTTCTGCGCTCAACCGCGCGGCACTCGCCAAAGCCGCTCGATAACGTGCCTCTCCCTCTTCAACATTGGAGCGCACTTTGGTCGGATCCAGTTGCGCCAGCACTTCGCCGGGTTTCACAATGTCGCCTTCCTTGACATTCAGATCGGCCAGAATGCCCCCCTCCAGCGACTGGATAATCTGCGCCCGGGAAGTAGGGATTACTTTGCCCTGCCCCTTGGACACTTCATCCACCTTGGCGAAGTAAGACCAGGTAACGAAACACACGAGAAACAGGAAAAAAACCCAGATAACCCGGCTCGATCGGGTCAGCTGCGCATCGTCAGAGTCTTTTTCGTAATGGGCACCGGCATTGTGAAAGTCCGCTTCCAGTATGGCGACATTGGCAGCCTGGGAAGATTTCTCTTGCCGCCGGCTGATCGCCGACGATTCGGGGTCGGTAATAGCTACTTCTCTTGCCATCAGCTCACCTGTTCACTGTCCGACAGTTTTTCTCCGGACACTTCCTGTCCCTGCCGTGCTCCATTCTGCGTGGCATTCTGGGAAAGCTTCTGCAACGCCACCTCTTTGCTTTCATCCATCAGCAGCTGCCCGTTATCAACCACCAGGATTCTGTCCGCCAGTTTCAGGGTACTGGTACGGTGTGTGGCAAATATCAGGGTTCGGCCTTCCGCCCACTGCTGAAGCTTGGCAATAAACCGTTTTTCTGTGACGTCATCCAGCGATGCGGTGGGTTCATCCAGTAAAACCACGCTGGGGTTGCGGATAAACAGTCGCGCCAGCAGCAGGGACTGCCGCTGGCCACCAGACAACCCCAGCCCGCCTTCCAGAATCACATGATCCATACCTTTCGGAAGCTTGCGGATAAAATCGAGCGCTCCCGACATATCCAACGCAGCAATGATTTCCTTATCCGTGGCTCCCGGGGCGCCCAGGGTGACATTTTCTCGCAGGGTTCCGTGGAAAAGATTGGCATTCTGAGTCAACAGGCCGATATCACGACGAGTATCGGCGGGATCGATGTGCCCCATGCTGACACCCTCGAGAATCACCTCGCCAGCGCTCGGCTCCAGCATACCCGACAGTGCCTGAAGCAAAGTGGATTTACCCGCACCGTTCCGCCCCAGTACCGCGATTTTTTCGCCAGCGCGAATTTTCAGCGCATTCACAGACAGCGCCGGAGTCTCACACTCGGCGCCGTACTTAAAGGACGCCTGACGCAACTGATAATTGCCGGTGATGCAGGACAAATGCACGCGCTTGCTGCCTTCAGCGTGATCCACCGGCAGCTGCATGATGTGATCCAGTCCCTTTAACGCATACTTTGCCTGCTGCCACCGGCTCAGTACCTGGGTAATCTGCGACATGGGTGCCATCATCCTCGAACCGAGGATAGAAGCTGCTACCAGCGAACCCGTGGTCATATCACCGGCCATCACCATCGGCGCGCCGAACAGCACGATGATGGCAAATACACTGGACTGAACATTGTGTGTCCACGTCACCAGTCGACCTATAAGGCCGCGCAGGCGCAGGTTGGATTCTGCGGTAACGGCGTTGTAGTGGTTCCACTGTTGCTGGAAACGCTGCTCCGCCTGCATCGCCTTGATATCCTCCATCCCCTGCACCGTCTCTACCAGCATTGCATTGCGCAGAGAGGATTCGCGGATGGATTCACCAGCGAGACGCGCGAGTTTTTTCTGGGCCAACAGGCCGGGAACAATCAGCAACACCAGAGCGCCCAACGGAATCAACGCCAGGGGCCCCGCCACATACCAGAGGAACCCGAGAAACAGAAAGAAGAATGGCATATCTGCCATTGCCAGAATGGTGGTCGAAGTCACCATTTCGCGCACCCGCTCCAGCTCCCGGATCTGGGAAGTAAACGCACCGGTGGATTTTGGTTTGGCGCTGTTGCGGAGCCGCACCGCATGGCCATATACCAGGTCGGACACACGGATATCCGCACGTTTCCCCAGCAAATCTGTGACGCGGATGCGGTTAATACGCATGATAAAATCAAACAGTACAGCGACCAGGACACCACTGAACAGCACATATAGAGTCGGCGTGGACTCTGCCGGTATGACTCTGTCGTAAACCTGTTTGGAGAAAAGAATACCCGCGAGTGCCAGCACGTTCGCCACCGTTGTGGCGATCATCACATGCCCGTATGGCTTCAGGTCCCGCAGGATGATTGAGCGAAACCAGTGTTTCTGCTGGGGTTTCACATAGTCATCAACACGGGCGTCAGCGACATTGTGTGCCGGGCGCAACACCACCACTGAAATGATATGGGGAACGAGGGACTCGACATTGATCCGCGTAGCAGCACCGCGGTCGCCACTGAAGGAAACGGCGAGGTGTCCCTTGCCATCGGTAGTTTCGATAACGCCAATTTGTCCGCCGCGTAACTGGACCACCAGAGGCAAGCGCCAGGGGCTCAACATGGATTTATCGAACTCAGTAAATCTGGCTACCAGGCCCGCTTGCCGCGCCATGCTGCGCACAACGCCTTCCACCGTTTCCTGCTGCCCCCAACGGGAAGCGATACGGATATTTTCTTCAGAAAACTCGAGCCGGTAGTGCCTGGCGATCGCCAGTATCGCATGCACCCAGGGTGTGTATTCCTTCTGCTCACTTTCGGAGTCTTGCATATACGGCTCCTGCCACTTCCTGCAAACCGCTGCCGTCGATCCTGCTTACGGCAGTACCTCTACTCCCTGAATGGGACGCCCCTGAAGATCAAATGCATTTCTGATTTCGCCTACGGTATACAGGCAATCCACCTGTAATTTGTGCAGGTCGTATTCGGTATTGTTTTTTTCTATCCGCGCCTGATGCAGCTCCTCTTCCGAATTGAGTAATTCAATCAGGGTTCGGCTACCAAGGGAGGAGTACTGTTGACGGTAGAGATCGCGCGTCTCGGAAATTGCGCGCAAGCGCGCTTCGAGAATGGATATACTCCGCTGCAACCCCTGGCTCTGACTCTGCGCGATGCGCAGATCCCGGGCCACGGTCAGCCGGGCATTGTCTTTCGCCGCCTCTGCAGAGCGCATGGCAAAACTCGCCGCTTCCTTGCTCGCAGAAATCCTCCCACCCTGGTAGATCGGCATGGAGAGGTTGAGAAATACCGCGCTTTCATGGTCATTAAGCGCATTGGCGTCTACGTATTCCTGATCGAGATAGCTGTTTACACTGCCGTCCAGAGACAGTGTGGGCCACGCCTGGGCGCGAGCTTCTTTTAATTGCGCTACGGCTTCAGCCCGCTGCGCTTCCGCGAGCAGTACCGCAGGCGCGTAATTGGCTTGCATGGGATCAACCAAACAGCCATTCAATACTGGTTCCGGCAATCCCATGGATAGCGCAACGCTCTGCTGCACGCCCATCAGATTCTGCAATACACTGCGCCAACGGTTCAGCTGCGCCTGCAACTGCTGACGATTGGCTCTGGCGGACTCCATCCGCGATTGCGCCTGCAGGACGTCCGAACGCGTGCTCGCGCCACGATCACTGCGAATTTTGACCAGGCGGGAAATAGCAGACACCCCCTGAATCTGCGCATCGGCGGACTCAAGTAATGCCTGATAACGTTGAACTTCAATGGCTGCCTCCGCCGTATCCCGTGCTATAGCATCAATTTGCTGCAATACCTGGGCTTGAGCCGCGCGCGCGCCGGCCGTAGCAGAGTCAACGCTGCCGGAGATTTTCCCGAAGTCATAAAGAACCTGGGAAAGATATAACTGGACCGCATGCCCATCACCATCACCATTGGTTTCGCTGTCGTAGCCACCAATCACACCCACGTTGACCTGCGGATAATAGCCGGATCGCGCCCTGCGAATATTTTCCTGTTGCTGGTGTAACACGCCTACGGACTCGCCAATTGCCGGGTGCCACTCAACGGCCTTTTGCACGGCCTCGGTGATACCCAGCTGCCAGGTATTTGAGCTGGCGGTGACTGAGGGGTTGAGCGGCTGTGCATTGAGGAAAGGACTGGCGTCAGATCCACTCTGCAAGTCACTGGGGCTTATGGTCTGAAAGGAATTCTCAGACTCATCCGCCAATGAAAATGGCAGTGTCAGCAGAGCTGAAACACCGACTATGTGGCAGGCGATACGACGCGCAGCCTTCCCTGACAAAAACATCGCGTACTGTTGGCTCACATTTATTCACTTTTATTCCGCAACTGAATGCCGAAAGCGCAAACCTGTGCGGGTAGTTATACCTAATGCCGCACTAAGTTTAGTTCAAAAAAAAAGCACCGGGCTTTTGGCCCGGTGCTTATGGCGCCCAAAAAGTGGGCTGTTTATGGTGAATTTACCTACAGATCATGGTGTCCATTTTGAGACCAGAGATCTCTCATCGGGTCATCCATATCCGGAGGCAAGTTGTCGGGTGATTCTCCCGGATCAAACACTTCCGTCAGACTCTGCCCGAGGAAGCTGCTGGAACCCAGCCCCGGTAGAGAATCATCATTAAAGAGATCCTCGACCAAGTCCTCGAGAGTCAACGGTTGCCCGTCACCATCCTGGTGATGGGAATCCGAGTCTCCGCCATCCGACGTACTGCTTTCGGAAAGTTCAGCCAGGCTGATTACATCTTCCAGAGCATCCTCCAGCTGATCCTGGATCGACTGTTTCAGTGCCTGGACCTGGTCTTGATCAAGTCCATGCGCTTCACCCATCTGATCCAGCTCTGAAGCGAGCTCTGCAGACATAAACCCGGATGCATCGCTTTCCGTCTGCATCATCATCTCATCATCGTCACAGAGATCTTCAAGCGCGATAGTTTCGACACCCGGACCACCCACATTTCCGGCCATATTCACTGGCCATCCATCGACTTCAGGGTCTCTCGGGTTTCCGTCTCCATCGTAATGCTCGTTACCTGCCTTGATGATGTACTCACCGACTACCGGCGAGCCGTACTCTTCCAGGATGCACTCTTCCAACGTCTCCGGATGTCTCGGATCCTTGATGTCGGTGTCTTCGCCGTATTCGACCTTGACGATTCTTCCATCTTGTAACTCAAAGGCTACGTAGGAGATACCATTCGGTAGATCCTCTGGCTCTTCGTCGCTGTCACCATCGGCGTCGGCATCACCATCTGCATCCGCGTCGGCATCACCGTCCGCATCCGCATCGGCATCACCGTCTGCATCCGCATCGGCATCACCGTCCGCATCCGCATCGGCATCACCGTCCGCATCCGCATCGGCATCACCGTCTGCATCCGCATCGGCATCACCGTCCGCATCCGCATCGGCATCACCGTCCGCATCCGCATCGGCATCACCGTCCGCATCCGCATCGGCATCACCGTCCGCATCCGCATCGGCATCACCGTCTGCATCCGCGTCGGCATCCGCATCGGCGTCTGTATCCGCATCGGCATCCGCATCGGCATCGGCATCCGCATCGGCATCCGCATCGGCGTCTGTATCGGCATCCGCATCCGCATCCGCATCCGCATCCGCATCCGCATCCGCATCCGCATCCGCATCCGCATCCGCATCCGCATCCGCATCCGCATCCGCATCCGCATCCGCATCCGCATCCGCATCCGCATCCGCATCCGCATCCGCATCCGCATCCGCATCCGCATCCGAGTCGGCATCAGCGTCACATTCGATGTCAATATCAATATCGACATCTATATCGATCTCGCAATCACCATCTTTGTGACTGCCCGTTTTATCGATGTCTACGTCAATATCAATATCGATGTCATAGCCATGCAGATTGAGCTCGTAACTGTAGCTCCAGTCGGCGTCGCCATCGGCATCTGCATCTGCGTCTGCGTCTGCGTCTGCGTCTGCGTCTGCGTCTGAATCAGCGTCCGCATCACACTCGCAGTCAATATCAATATCGATGTCGATATCGATATTTATATCGCAGTCGGCATCTGCGTCAGCATCAGCATCGGCGTCGGCGTCAGCATCCGCATCCGCATCTGCGTCTGCGTCGGCGTCGGCGTCGGCGTCGGCATCCGCGTCGGCGTCGGCGTCGGCGTCGGCATCAGCATCTGCGTCTGCGTCTGCGTCAGCATCGGCGTCTGCGTCAGCATCGGCATCGGCGTCGGCGTCAGCATCTGCGTCAGCATCTGCGTCGGCGTCGGCGTCTGCGTCGGCGTCGGCGTCAGCATCTGCGTCTGCGTCTGCGTCGGCATCGGCGTCCGCATCGGCATCCGCGTCGGCGTCGGCATCCGCATCCGCGTCGGCATCGGCATCGGCGTCGGCGTCGGCATCCGCATCGGCATCCGCATCGGCATCCGCATCGGCGTCCGCATCGGCATCGGCGTCGGCGTCGGCATCGGCATCGGCGTCGGCGTCGGCGTCGGCGTCGGCGTCGGCGTCGGCGTCGGCATCAGCGTCAGCGTCAGCGTCAGCGTCGGCATCCGCATCGGCATCCGCATCAGCATCAGCATCAGCATCAGCATCAGCATCAGCATCCGCGTCAGCATCCGCATCGGCGTCGGCATCCGCATCCGCGTCGGCATCCGCATCGGCGTCTGTATCCGCATCAGCATCCGCGTCGGCGTCTGTATCCGCGTCGGCGTCGGCGTCGGCGTCGGCGTCTGTATCCGCATCGGCATCGGCATCCGCGTCTGTATCCGCATCAGCATCCGCGTCAGAGTCCGCGTCTGCGTCGCCATCCGGCGGTGGCGGCGGCTCCGCAGGCGGTGGTGGCTCCGCAGGGGGCGGCGGCTCCGCAGGCGGTGGTGGCTCCGCAGGGGGCGGCGGCTCCGCAGGGGGCGGCGGCTCCGCAGGCGGCGGTGGCTCCGCAGGCGGCGGGGGCGGCGGCGCAGGGGGGGACGGAGGCGGCGGTGGAGGTGGAGGTGGCGGGTTATATGCCTCGAACGTAGAACGATTATCATCGTTATCGTAAGAAGCCGCTATCGCCCCTATTCCCAGCGCCGCGAGACCGGCCCATACCCATGGGCAAACAACTTCACCAGTGGGGGGGATCACTCCGGCGACATCCGCCCCACTACTGACCTGCGCCATTGAAAATATGGAACCATCGACACCCTGCTGAGCGAGTAATACCTCACCCGACTCTGGATCTTCGATAAAAAGATCACTCTGGGTACTCGACGCATCCGCGAGGTAAAAATTTTCAATCGTTATGACTTCACCTGATGCGAGCTGAACAATCAGATCGTCACCAGACCTAGAAAAGGAAAGTATGTCTTCCTGCGCCATCGCCAGCTTGACGAATCCTGGAGAGTCTAAAACCACTGTCGTGGAATCAAACGAACTCAGGACGCCGCTCGACTTGTCGACTACTTGGGTTTGCATCCTGCCTACCTGCTGTTTTCCCTACATCCTCAGATGAGGCCCTGACCAAATTCAGTGATCCAGTATTCCCAACTCACAAACCGCGGGTATACTTTTCACCCATAGCGATCAATTTTTAATCAATCACAATTCGGTATGGATCACTTATTCGGCTTTTTCAAGTCAGAGGCGTGTGACCAGACAATTGAATATATGTATGGACAATTTTTGCAGCGCCAATATAGAGATTTCAGCGATACAAATTCGACACCCGTCACAGTTTATGCGGAACTTTTAACGGATGCCGGAGGGCGCCCCAACGGAAGGAAGACATTTGCGTCTTTACAGGAAATTCGCCGTCAAAATTTCATGCAAGCGGAAACTTTGCGGAGATTGAAAGAAAAAAGGCCCCGGGTTGCGGGGCCATTTCAACGGTCGATTGGCTTTAGGGTCGGCAGGGTCAGGCGGCGGGCTTTGAAACCGGCGCTCCTTCCCGATCAGCAATATCTCCCACCTCCAACCTGGCTTCGTTCATCTCTGCGAGTACTTCTGCAAGCTGGTCCGGCTGCGAAGGTTTAACCGGCAGCGTCCGATTTAACTGGCGGCTGTAACGATAGAGGATTAACACGAAACCACACAGAACAAACATGCCCCAGTAAAGCGCGCTACCACCGGCCCACTCGATGATGAATCCCCCCGCCAAAGGCGCACTCGACCATCCGAGGGAATAAAAGGAAGATGCACCGAAATAACTCCCTCGCAAATGACTGGGAGCCATTCTGTCTACCTGAACGCTCATATTGGGAAACAGAATTGCCTCTGCAACACTCACTATAAAAGTTGCGCCCAACCATCCATAGAGCCAATCGATCGGGTTCAGCGCGAGCCAGACCTGCCCTGCCGCCAGAATGATAATCCCGACCATCATGCGATTGTTGACACACAGTGCCCGCATCAATCGCAGCAGGGGAAACTGCAGCAGCACGATCGTTAACGCATTCACCAGAATCATGCTGGATATCAACCCGACCAGTGCAGGCGCCTGCATCTGGGTCAGGTATTGCACCAGACTCGTGTCCATGTGTGCGTATATGAACAGCGCGAGGATATTGGCAAAAACAACCACAAGAAAAACCCGATCCTGGCGCAGCACCTGAACCGTACTGGCGAAACTGGTCTCTGTATGCTTCTGCGCCGAAGCGTGTTTTCCTGCAACCGAATAGCTGAATGCCCAGATAAACGCCAGGCACAACAGCAGATAGCTCACTCCGGTGAGTCCAAAGGTGGACTGCTGCGCACTGATGCCTGCCCAGACGCCAACAATCGGTCCGAGCGCCGCACCCACGTTGACCAGGAAATAGCGAAACTGTAACGCCAGTTCGCGGCATTTTTTATCGGGAATCAGATCGCCGAATAACGCACCGGCGGGTGGTTCCCAGATCGCACGGCCGATCGAACACAGGGTGATCGAAAGAACAAACGTGGACAGGCTTTCCGCCACGGCCAGTATAAAAAACGCCACTGCATTGATCGCAGTCCCCAGGATCAGGATATTGCGTCGTCCATAGCGATCCGACATGGCACCAACGTAAAACCCCAGTAGAGCGGACGCCATGGCGGATACACTGAGAATGATCCCGATATTTCCCGGGCTCAGGGCAAACTTTTCATGGAGGAGGATTGCCAGAAACGGCCAAACCATAAAATAGGTGCCGCGCCCAAAGAAACTGCCTATCAATACTATCCATATCAAGGGCGGTAAGCGGTAAAGAGATTGCCACCATTGCCTGTCCATCGCCGATTTCTCCTAAATTCACGGCATAAAAAAACCCGGAGGGCAGAACCCTCCGGGTTTTTCCTGAAGGGTTTGACCAAACCCTCCAGCACACTAAATCAGTTCACTGTCAGGTAATCATATCGCGCACTCGGATCGCCACAGCAGAGCACACAGCAATAGTTGCCGGGTGTTTACGCAGGTGCTTGGCTAGCATTTTTACGGACATCAGACGCGGAAATACGATCAGGGCTTTACTGACACCACCAGCAAGATCCGAAACTGCGGAAACACTTCCCTGACAATAGGAACGCGACCAACACATACACGCCGACACAGAGCTAAGCGTGCTCTGCCAGCGACATTCGGTCGTTAGTTTCAGGCCAAAAGAAAGGTTCACAAGGTTCTCACAGAGGGTTATCAAAAAGGATGTCCGTCAGATGCCGGAAAGCTGGAACGGCAATATCTTGACAGGAATTTTTAATCATATCTGAGTTTGTATTCATTGCAACCGGGCTGCCCAGCTATTTCGTATTTTTTTACCGGGAAATAGTTTGGTCACAATCAGGCAGAAACCCTTACCAATATGACAACTTCTATACTGAGTCTATTGTACGCAGCCTGCGTTTCAGGCTGCCAGTAAAGTGTTTTAGCTGAATGGAAATGGATACTTCCCGCTATGCCCAACTCTGGTCTCCCCACTTCTGGCTCCAATATCAACGCCGCCAAGACCACGCGCTCTTCCAGGCAGCACCCCGTCGTCAATGCCCCCTGCGGCGCCCTGCAAGGCAAGTTGGACCCGTCGGGCCGAGTGCAGCAGTTTCTCGGTATTCCCTATGCGCAATCTCCAGTGGGGGAAAGGCGCTGGCAGCCGCCTCAAAAACCTGGCCGATGGGAAGGCATACGTGATGCCACTCGGTACGGGATGCCCGCACCACAAAACCCCTCTCCCCTGTTCGAGATCAAGGGCCCCAATGGTGAGGAACCCGACAGCGAGGATTGCCTTTACCTCAACATTTACACGCCGGCAGCACCGCAGCAGGAAATCCTGCCCGTCATGGTTTGGATACATGGAGGCGCCTTCTATCTCGGCTCAGGTTGCCAGTCCCTATACAACGGGAAGTATCTGGCTGCCAGCGGTCGTGCGATTGTCGTCACGCTGAACTACCGACTGGGGGCGCTGGGTTTCCTGCGACTGAGAGACTGCTGTGACATCCCCGCCACAGGTAACGAGGGACTACTGGATCAGATCGCCGCGCTGCACTGGGTTCGCGAAAATATAGCGGCATTTGGCGGCAACCCGGACAACGTTACCCTGTTCGGAGAATCCGCAGGCGCCATGAGTATCGCTTCCCTGTTCGCGGCCCGGGGAAGTGATAAGGAGCCACTGACAGGCCAACTGTTCCATAAGGCGATCGTGCAAAGTGGAAATCCCGGTGTCTTCCACACCCCGGAAAGAGCCGCACAGCTGGCCGACAGATTCTGCGCAGAGTTGATGGCGCAACGGAACGGGAAGCCCTTACAACAGCCCCCGACCACCCGCGAGATACTCCAGGTGCAGGAAACCCTGTTAAACGCCCCCGATACCGGTCCTCAGTGGGGGCACCTTCCTTTCAAACCCGTACTGGATAGAGACTTGATCATACAGTCTCCCGTGGACGCCCTGCGCCAGGGTGCTGGCGCGGAAGTTTCCATAATGGTGGGCAGTAATCGCGACGAATGGAATCTGTTCAGCGCAGCGCGTCCGGAAACCCTGACGTTGGATGACCAGCAGATTCGCGGGCACCTCCAGTCGATTCTTCCCGACCACCTGCTGACCCCGCTACTGGATCACTATCGCCGGCGTGCAGAATCCCAGATGGAAAACCCCTGGCCACTGTGGAGCCGCACCTGGAATTTAATGCTGACCGATATGGTATTTACTGTTCCCGGGTTGCGCCTGCTTAAAGCCCACCGCGGAAAGCGCTATCACTATCACTTTGCCCAGCCACTCAATGCGCAGCCTTTACTGGGGGCCTGCCATGCCGCAGAACTCGGCTACGTATTCGGTACACACGACGATGCCTCGTTACAGCACTTGTATGGTGGCCAGAGCGAGCCACATATCCTTAGTGAAACCATGCGCAATGCATGGCTGAACTTTGCCGAATCCGGAAATCCTGGCAGCGACTGGCCCGGATTCGAACAGGGCCATTGCCGTAATTTTGGCGAGGCAGATTCTCCCCTGGATGTGGATACACTGCACGAACTGTGGGAGGCCCTCGAGGATACAAAACTACACGGCCTGCTGTAACGGCAGTGCGTTAACACTTTCCGGATGCAGCACGCTGCCCCCTGCTCGATCGGTTATGATGGAGCCAGTGCCTGTAGACCTTTTCGTATACGGGCAGTCAGATAAAAGAGTGCACCAGGGAGACCCGAGTTTTGCATAAGATCGTTCTTGTTCGTCACGGAGAAGCCGCAAAATCCGCTACCGATGCGGATCCAGGATTGACGGAGCGCGGCCAGCTGCAGGCCCAGCAGTTGGCTGCCGACCTGGACAAACACTTTCCCGAAGGACAGGGCGTACGTCTTGTAAGCAGCCCCAAAACCCGAGCCATTCAGACGGCCCTACCGATCGCTGCACGCTGGGAACAGGAAATAGAAGAAGAGCCCCGGGTAATCGAGATTCCCTCACCGCAGGGTATGCCCCTGGCGCAGCGGGGACACTGGATTAAAACATTACTGAATGACGGCTGGAATAGCCTCACTCCGGCTCAGGTTCAGTGGCGGAACACGGTAAAGGATTACCTGTTGGGACTGGGGGAGCAGAGGGAGAACACCGGTAATGCACATACCACGCTGGTGTTCTGTCACTTTATGGTGATCAACTCGGTCATAGCGGATATTCGCAATGACCTCAAGGTGGCTCAGTTCCACCCGGATTACACATCCCGCACGGAGTTGAGCCTGGCTGGTGGGACACTGAAAATTATTGAGCTGGGAGATGAGCGGGATATCGATAACCTGATTCAGTAGGAAGACACTGCCGACAACCCGTTATCTACATCCCGCCCTATTTTGAATACTCATATAAAAGCCTCAGGAGAGGCTTTTACTGACCACTTCATATAGATCCCGGGATAGCTCACCGCTTTCATTGATACGCCGCAAGGCCGCGTGAACCTGCTTGGATTCCTGTGCCCGGTACCTTTTCCAGCGAGTCAGCGGCGTCACCAGCCGTGAGGCGATCTGTGGATTCAGCTTGTCCAACGCAATAACCTGCTCAGCAAGGAATTCGTAGCCGCTGCCATCTTCCCGGTGAAACTGCGAGAAATTTCGCATGGCAAAGCCGCCGATAACTGCGCGAACCTTATTCGGGTTTTTCAGTTCAAATGCCGGATGTTCCATCAAGGCATGCACTCGTTCCAATGTGCCGAAACTCGCGCTGCTGCTTTGCAGGCCAAACCAGGTTTCCACCACCTGGGTATCCTGCTGCCACTGTTGATAAAAAGTCTCCAGATGCTCTACAGCCTCTTCGCGCGGAGCGTATTCCACCAGGGCGCCCAACGCCGCGGCGACATCGGTCATGTTCTCGTCACGCTCGAACTGCGCTTTCGCCATCGCCAACCCGTCCTGATCCCCATCAACACAGAGATACGCAAGACAGGTGTTTTTCAGGCTGCGCTGCGCGATGTCATCGGCACTGGGCTGGTAGGGCTTGCGCTGATCCAGCTGCTGGTAGCGGTTGAGAAAGCGCGATTTGAGAGCACTGGCAATAGACACTTTGGCGAAATCCCGCGCTGCGATGATCGCATTTGCATCGATAGATTCGCCGTGCTCCGCCAGTTCCTGGGCACTGGGTAACGCCAGCATTTTGGCGACCAGCGCTGGATCCAGCGAGGTGTTATCGAGTACTGCGGCGTACCCCTTTATCAACGCCTCGGGTACCTGCATTGCACCGTTTTCACGGTACTGGCGCTGGAGAAATTGCAGCGTATTCAGAGCCAATCGCTGGCAAGCATCCCAGCGGTTGAAGGGATCCGTATCGTGCTGCATCAGAAACTGGAGTTGTTCTACGCTGTAGCCATAATGCAGTTTTACCGGTGCAGAGAACCCACGCAGAAGAGAAGGCAGCGGCTGTTCTGCTATGCCGTCAAAGTGGAACTCCTGGGCGGACTCGGTGAGGTGCAATACCGTCTCCAGCGCGCCAGACTCATCCAGTGCAAGCGGGGTACCGCTCTCGCCGAGCAGGCCAACAGTCACGGGGATATGCAGGGGTTGCTTGTCTTTCTGCCCCGGGGTGTCAGGTGTGTGTTGCCGGATCGTCAGCGTGTAGCGAGCGGCCTCAGCATCATAAGTATCCGCCACTTCGAGTACCGGTGTTCCCGCCTGACTGTACCAGCGGCGGAACTGCTTGAGATCGGCATTGTTGGCGTCTTCCATCGCGGCAACGAAATCTTCGCAGGTCACTGCACACCCGTCGTGCCGCTGGAAGTACAGATCACTGCCGCGACGGAAGGCCTCGGCACCGAGTATGGTGTGTATCATCCGCACCACTTCCGCGCCCTTCTCATAGACCGTGAGGGTATAGAAGTTGGAAATTTCCATGTACGAATCAGGTCGCACCGGATGGGACATGGGCCCCGCGTCCTCAGCAAACTGCGCAGTACGTAACAGCGTCACGTCCTCAATGCGCTTGACCGCGCGCGAATTCATATCTGCGGAAAACTCCGCGTCCCGGAACACGGTAAAACCCTCTTTCAGGCTCAACTGGAACCAGTCTCTGCAGGTCACCCGATTGCCGGACCAATTGTGGAAATACTCGTGGGCAACGATGGATTCAATACGCTGGAAGGCGGCATCGGTGGCCGTTTCCGGGCTGGCCAGTACGCAGGCGGAGTTGAATATGTTGAGCCCCTTGTTTTCCATGGCCCCCATATTGAAGTGGTCCACTGCCACGATCATAAAGATATCGAGATCGTATTCGCGCCCGTAAACCTCTTCATCCCAGCGCATGGAGTGCTTGAGCGAGGTCATGGCATGGGCGCACTTGCCAATATTGCGGGCCTCAGTAAACAGCTGGAGTTTTACCGCGCGACCACTGCTTGTGGTAAAGGTGTCTTCCACATGTTTCAGATCCCCCGCGACCAGGGCAAACAGGTAGGAAGGTTTGGCAAACGGGTCTTCCCAGGTGATACGCAGGCGGCCATCATCGGTCGTACCGCTGTCGACCTTGTTTCCGTTGGAAAGCAATACCGGGAATGTGGCGGGCGCAACGATTGTGGTGGTGAATACGGACATGACATCCGGGCGATCCGGGTAAAAGGTGATCTTGCGAAACCCTTCCGCCTCACACTGGGTACAGTACATGCCATTGGAGAGATAAAGCCCCTCCAGCGACGTGTTGGATTCCGGCGCAATGCGGGTCTGTACTTCCAGTTCAAATTCAGGCTGCTCAACTGCCAGTGAAAGGCCGCCGTCCTTTTCCTGATAGCGCTGTGCCGGCAGCAGTTCGCCATTTTCGGCAATGGATAGTAATTCCAGGTCCACCCCATCCAGCCACAGTGGCGGCAGGGATTCACCGACTGTCGCCACCGCTGGGTTGCGGCGTATTTTCAAGCGGGATTTAACCAGTGTCGCGTGCGGGTCCAGGTCGAACGTCAGCTCGGTCTTGTCTACCAGGTAGTCCGGTGCCCGATAGTCAGACAGATAAATCGTGCTGGGCTGGGAATCTCTCATTCTTTACAGTCTCTTGTGTACCTCCGGGTGGCCGCTGGGCCACCCGACTTCCATTAATTGTATTGCGAGTCCGAATGCTTTATCGGCAACGGCTCAGTAGCCTGCGGCCTGACCATCCTTGCGGCTTTCCGAGGCCCCCTGATACACGCCATTGTCGGCTTTCAGAATGGCCTGGTAGCCGCCATAGGGACCGCTCTCAAAACGCACCTGATGGCCCATCTGGACAAGTTTACGCCGGGTCTCCATGGGGAAACCATCTTCCAGGCTCAGGTATCCACCATCCTCCATCAGCTCATCGGTGGGCTGGCTGGAGCCGCTGTGCAGAATGCGCGGTGCATCACCCGCCTCCTGCACGTTCAAGCCGAAGTCCACCATATTGATAACAATCTGCGCATGCATCTGCGGCTGGGTGGCACCACCCATCACCCCGAAGCTGAGCCAGGGTTTTCCCTCTTTGGTAACAAACGCAGGGATAATGGTATGGAAGGGGCGCTTACCCGGCTGGTACTGGTTGAAGTGCCCCTCTTTCAGGCTGAACATTTCTCCGCGGTCCTGCAGGATAAATCCGAGTTCGCCAGGGGTCATACCCGAGCCCATGCCGCGGTAATTACTCTGGATCAGGGAAACCATGTTGCCGTCTTGATCGGCGGTGGTCAGGTAAATGGTGTCGCCGTGGCGCAGGGCCACATTGCCCGCGTCGTAACGTTTTGCCGCTTTTTCAGTATTAATGAGCTTGCGGCGTTTATCGGCATAGGGCTTGGAAATCAGCTCTTTAACCGGCAGCTTGTTGAAATCCGGATCCGCGTAATACTTGGCGCGATCCTCAAACGCCAGCTTTTTGGCTTCCGCGAACAGGTGTACATATTCCGGGCTCTGTCGACCGAGTTTCTTCAGGTCATACCCTTCAAGGATGTTCAGGATCTGCAGTGCAGCAATGCCCTGTCCATTAGGCGGCAGCTCCCATACATCATAGCCGCGGTAATTGGTTGATACCGGTTCAATCCAGTCGGACTTGTGGCTGGCGAGGTCTTCGTAGGAGAGAAAGCCGTCGTTGGCCTTCATATAACGATCAATTTCCCGGGCGATATCCCCCTTATAAAAGGCATCGCGTCCGCCATCGGCAATCTTCTGCAATGTCTTTGCAAGGCGCGGATTGCGAAACAGTTCGCCCTCTTTCGGCGCGCGGCCATCCGGCATATAGGTCTCGCGAAAACCGGGGAACTTCTCCAGAACAGGTACGGATCGATTCCAGTAATAGGCCACCAGCTGGGTAACGGGAAACCCTTCGTTGGCGTAGGTAATCGCTGGTGCGAGAAGCTCCGCCATAGGCAGTTTGCCGAATTTTTCGTGCAGCTCAAACCAGCCATCTACGGCGCCTGGCACCGACACGGGCAATGGTCCGTGCGAGGGGATCTTGTCCAGATTATTGTCGGCAAAATAACTGAACGGCAGCGATTTCGGCGACCGCCCACTGGCGTTCAGCCCGTGTAACTTCTTGTCGTCGGCACTCCAGACAATGGCGAACAGATCACCGCCGATGCCATTGCCGGTGGGTTCCATCAGCCCCTGCACGGCATTGGCAGCTATCGCTGCGTCTACCGCACTGCCGCCCTTCTTCAAAATATCCAGCGCCACCTGGGTGGCGAGGGGCTGACTGGTGGCGGCCATGCCGTGTGTCGCCAGAACCGGGGAACGGCTGGCGAACCCTTCGCCATTCACGCGGTCATACGCATTGGCAATGCTGACCAGGGACAAGGTGCCCATAAGTGCCACAATGGCTGTTGTCAGGCTAAACCGGCTTTTTCTATACCCTGCGCGTAAAACTGTCATCATGGATTTCACAATTACTGCCCCTGTCGTTATTCTCAGAACAAGTCTCTACGTTTAGTCGATGATTCTCAAGCCAGTCAACCGAGGTTTTCGTGCGATCTGTCTCCCGCCTGTTTACTGTTGTGGCAGGACTGCTGCTTTTGCTCCTGCTGGCGGGTATATCCGGCTGGCTGACCCGGCATCACTGGGTACCTTTCGCTCTCAACCAGGCGTTGACGGGCGTTGAAGTTACCGAATTGCGTGGGCTTACAGTAACCCGCGCCACAGGTAGTCTCAGTGCAGAAATTGAGCAGTTGCACCTGCTTACCGATTCCGGACTTGGCATTACCTTTGAAGGGGCCCGCCTCACCGACCTGCCGGCACTGCTGCGCAGCGAAGCCACGAGTCAACTGCACATAAATAGTGTATCGCTGCAAAGTTCTGCCACCGCCCAGACTGGCGCACCATCCCCGACTTCGCCCAGCTCGCCGACAGGACGCACACCAGAACACCCGGCGTCCACCGTCGCGAACGGCACCCAACCATCTCAATTCCTGATTAGCGACACACTCCACAGCCTGCGCAACATTCCGATCAATAAGGTAGCAGTGGACGCGCTTTACTGGCCGCAAAAAATCGACGGGCACCTGTCCGTGACCGCGCTAAATGCTCCGGGGCACCAGATATCTGCGCAAATCCTGAGCTCCCGGTGCACGAGCTGCACCCTGGAAACGGAAATTCTGGCACCTGACGAGGGCACAGTCTCGATTCAGATACTGCTATCCCATCAAGGCAAACGCGCATCCGAATTCCAGGGAACACTGGAGATCAAAGATACTTTACCCGGGGTTCCGGGAGCGGTTAACTGGAGACTAGACAGCCGACTGCACGTATTAGCGCAGCGCCTCGCGCCGCTAATAGAGCAGCTTGAAGTTGCGCCCTCCTCCTCTACGGCGAACGCCACAGACTGGATCGCCATTGCCCAATCTCTAAACGGAGACATACAGCTGACGCTACTCGGCGAAGTGCCCGAGGAGCTGCGTAATATCGCTGATATCAGGAACTTGTCCGCAACGCTCCATGCTCCGGCTCTTTCCCTTGATGTTCCTGAGGAGATGGCAGGAATACCGCTCACGGTAACTTATGCTTCGGAAGCGCCGCTAGCACTCGATGTGCAGTCGATATCCCCACTGCTAGTGAACTCGGTGCAGGGAGAGTTTGAGGTAAAGCTAATTCCAGCAACCGATTCGAACGCCCCCACCGACAAGGCATCTGCGCCCCCCATACTGGAAACGGACATCGCACTGGCAACAGAGCAATCCGCGCCGAAGGCACTGTTTGATGGCTTTGTTAACCTTGCCCAGCTTGCGCCACTGGCTTCGAGCGAGAAATGGAAATCAATCCTTGGCGATTACGGGCTGGCGGAACTCAGCGGGCGGAGTAGCTTTACCGGTCGCGCCGGTCTCCCCGCATTCGACACCTTCACATCCAGCAGCACGCCACCCGGGCTGCGCGATCTGTCGGTGCAGGTAGCAACAAAAGAACCCGTAAGGTTTCTGCTCTCCCTGCCGGAGAAATCCAACCCACTGGCTGCAACCGGCTGGCAAAACCTATTGGTAAAAGCCAGTCTGGCACAGCCTCTAACAATCACCGCAGACAGGATTCCCGGTACCGTGGCACTGCGAATTCCGCTCCTTGAATTTGACTCGGCAATGCTACAGAAAAGCCAGCGCGAAGCTTTACCGAAAACCCCGAAGTTGATCGGCAAACTGCGCGACCTGCAATGCGATGCCCTTCCTGATATTGCGTGTGCCCTAAGCCTCGATACGCAATTGACCACGCTGGATCTGGCGGATTCGAAAACAGCCCTGACCGCCGTCAAGCTGGAAACCGCAGCGACAATCACAAAGCCCTCCGGCAGTCAGGGGTTTGATGCATCCTTCACCAACTTGAACCTGGTGGCGGAAAAAATGATCTCGGGTCCGTTAAACATTTTGACACCGGAATTTTTTACCCAGCAGGCCTCCTGCCAGATTCAGGGACCCGGGTTTTCCTGTAATGCGCCTCAGCTGGCCATCAGCATCGCGCCATTGTCACTGAAGGAAAACCGGATTGAAGGGGCGGTATTCCTCAAGGACCTGTCGATTCAGGGCAACTCGAACACGAAATATGGGCTTAGCGCCCGGGCCCAGTTTCACGGAGAAGGCCTCAATGTAAAGGCACTCGGAAAGTTCGAGGCCTCCTTCGCCACCGACGGACAGCTGGAGATGAAAGACGGCCTTATCTCCGGCACCAGTGCTTTATCCAGTGGTCCCATCAAGGTAACTTCCAGCTGGCAGCACAATATGGACACAGGGAAAGGACAGCTCGATCTTGAATTACCCGAGAGTACCTTTTCGCCTGACAATGCACTCTCCCATGCGATACAGGGCCTGCCAGTCGATATTGTCGACGGCCACCTGAGCGCCTCGGCGCGCCTGCACTGGCCTGCAAAAGGACAGGATCAGCTTTCCCTGACCATGCGGAATACAGGTCTCCAATACAATGAGAGCTTTGCCGTCGGAGTGAATGCCGCATTGCAATTGCAACAAAGCAAGGGCCACTGGATCAGCCAAAAACCGGCACGGGTGTCTATCGACAAAGTGGATACCGGCGTTGCAGTCAACAACCTCCACTTTACACTGGCATTGCAACCGGACGGGGACATCACCCTGAAAGACTTCGCCGCCGAGCTATTGGAAGGTGTCCTGACGTCGCAGCAACTTACCTGGAACCAGGATGGGGAAGAGCGTCGCTCTCTCGTCAAGTTCACCGGGATATCCATCGGTGCCCTCGCCCGAGAGATGGAATCCACCAACTTTGCCGCCAGTGGCCTGCTCGATGCGACACTACCACTGACCACGGATCGGCAGGGTGTCACCATTCAGGATGGCAATCTCCAATCCCGTCCCCCGGGCGGGCGCTTACGCTACTACGGGGCATTCTCCCAAGCCATGCTGGGGAATAACCCGCAATTAAAACTGATTGCCGGCGCGCTCGAGGACTACAACTACCGGGATATACAGGGCACCGTGAACTATCCCTTGAGTGGGGACTTGCTGCTCAATATGAAGTTGACCGGGCGCAGTGATGCTATCGACGCCAATCGCGACCTGATCATCAACCTGAACCTCGAAAACAACGTGCCCACCATGCTGCGCTCCCTGCGGGCCAGCCGGGATCTGACGGATGTACTGGAACAACAGGTACAGTAAGGCAATGAGTCGCAGTAGCGATTGCACAGAAACGCACCAAATTCTGTACACTGTTCAGTTACGGTTAATCCGACAGAATCTATAGTAATCATCAACAGCTCCCAGGCGCCTCCGTCGGGCCCGGTCCTTTACAGAGCCCTGGCAACCTGTACGACACCCTGACGAAAAATCCTGGAAGAAACCGGAGTATTCAGTGAAACAGACAGGAACCATAAAGCGCTCGGCAATCTGCCTGCTGCTCGTGCTCGGTGGCGCCGTTACCACCGCGTGTACGCCCACAGTCGCAGTACAGGCACCGAGCGAGCCCATTACCGTCAACCTCAACGTGAAGATCGAGCACGAGATTCGTGTCAGGGTCGACAAGGAACTGGACGACCTGTTCGAAGATAAGGAAGGGATTTTCTGACGTCCCCTACGCTATGCGGTACTAGTGACCGCACCATGGGAACGAGGAAATCAGCCGGTATTACCGATCGAGATAAGGAATCAAATACAGCCATGAAACCGACTATCAAGAAACTGCTTGCAGGACTTTTTTCACTCACTCTGCTGATTGCCCTGCCGGCCGCTGCAATCACCCTGAAAGAGGCGCAGAGCAAGGGTATAGTGGGCGAAGCCAACAGTGGGTATATCGCCGTTGTTCAGGGCAGCTCGCCAGAAGTAGATGCCCTGATAGCTGAGGTCAATGCCAAGCGGAAGCGTGAATACGCAGCGATTGCCAAGCGCAACAATATCGATATCAGCCAGGTTGCCGCACGTGCCGCAGAAAAGCTGGAAGCGCGCCTGTCCCGCGGAGAGTATTACCAGGACAATCTCGGTCGCTGGAAACAGAAGTAAAACTGTTATCAACAATCGGGTTGATGGCAGAAAGCAGACCAGTAAAACGAAAAAACCCGCAACACAGGTTGCGGGTTTTGATCAAGGAAACGGAATCGGGTTAACTCAACACAATCTCACACGGGCCAACCAGGCACGATTCAGAGATTGGCGAACAGAGACATCCCATCCAGGCCCTGGTTCTCCATCACTTCACGCAGACGCTTGAGCGCATCCACCTGTATCTGACGGACGCGTTCACGGGTCAGACCTATTTCACGCCCGACTTCTTCCAGTGTACTGGCTTCATATCCACGCAGGCCAAATCGGCGGGAAACCACTTCGCACTGCTTATCCGGCAGCTCACCCAACCAGCGGTTGATACTGTCAAACAGATCCTTGTCCTGCAGTAATTCCGCGGGATCCGATTCCTGCTGATCGGGGATGGTGTCAACCAGAGTTTTTTCAGACGAGGGACCGATAGGCGTATCTACAGAAGTCACACGCTCATTGAGCCCCAGCATCCGCTCAACGTCTTCCACCGGCTTTTCCAGAAGGTTGGCAATTTCTTCTGCAGAAGGCTCATGATCAAGCTTCTGTGCCAGTTCGCGGGATGCCCGGAGGTACACATTCAGCTCTTTCACTACATGAATAGGCAAACGGATGGTACGCGTCTGATTCATGATGGCGCGTTCAATAGTCTGTCGGATCCACCAAGTGGCATAAGTGGAGAAGCGGAACCCCCGCTCAGGGTCAAATTTTTCCACCGCGCGGATCAAGCCGAGATTACCCTCTTCAATGAGGTCCAACAGCGCCAAGCCGCGGCTGACATAACGGCGGGCGATCTTTACAACCAGTCGCAGGTTGCTTTCGATCATGCGCTTACGCGCAGCCGCGTCACCTCGCAAGGCTTTACGAGCGTAGTAGACCTCCTCTTCTGCAGTCAGCAGAGGAGAGAAACCGATTTCGTTGAGATATAGCTGGGTTGCATCCAGGTTTTTCTGCCCGTACGTATCATCCAGTTTACGCACGCCAGACTTCTGGGCAGGTTCTTTTTTTGTTGCTTTGGTAGGGGTTGCTTTATGAGAGATTGTTTCGGAGTTTTTTTTTGCCGATTTACTCCGGGGACGGCTTGTTTTAGTGGACGCTGCGGTAGCTTCTTGCTCCACAGGTTCGGGTGAAAGATCTGCTCTGGAACTGAAGTCCAGGTGATCGTGTCGTTGTGCTTCCATTTCCCCAACTCCTTGTACTTTGCCTGTATCAGCCGCTTCGATAGCTCGCGATCGCTGAATCGGTCGCTGTCTAGGCGACAGCCTCCGTTCCCGGCACCTCACCCTCGTTGGTGAGTAGTGTCACTGCAGGGCAGTTACTGCCGATCCCGGTGACTACCTCAAGTGGTTATAAATAAAAGTCCATTTTTATTGCACAACAGCGTAAAGACAGGCCGATCTTTCACCGATTAAGGCAAGTACGCCATGGGGTCTACAGGCTGGCCATTCTTGCGAATTTCAAAGTGGAGCATATCGCGGTCGGTACCACTCGAACCCAGTTCCGCTATCCGTTGCCCTGCTTTGACTTTCGCCCCCTCACCGACAAGTAACTTGTCGTTGTGGGCGTAAGCACTGAGGAACTCCTCGCTGTGCTTGAGAATCAGAAGCTTGCCGTAACCTCTCAGTGCGCTTCCGGCGTAAATCACTGTGCCATCCGCTGCTGCCTGAACAGATTCCCCCTTTTTCCCGGCGATATCAACACCCTTTCGCAGGGGGTTGTTGGCCTGGAAACTGGAAATCACCCTCCCCTTCACCGGCCAGCGCCAATTTGTGTCAAAACTGTGACGGTCCGGAATTGACGTTTTCTGAACTTTCTTTGGTGAAGATTTCGCCACAGCAACACGTGAAGGAGGTGTAACGGCACGCGGTTGCCGACGGGGTGGTGCCGATTTTCTGGCCACCTGAACCGGGGCACGACCGGCAAGTTTCAATCGTTGCCCCGGGAAAATCCGGTAGGGCGAAGTTATACCGTTGATAGCGGCTAAGTCTTTGAAATCTTTACCGTATCTCCAGGCAATCGAATACAGGGTCTCGCCTTTACTGACCAGATGGTGCTGTAGTTTCTGACTGGGTGGCTGGCTTAAAGAAGAGGTAGGGGCCAGGTTACTGGCACACGCTGTCGCGAAAGCCGACAGCAAGCATATGATTAAAATCTTAAACACGCGAGTTCCGAGCTGGCGCAATACGCTTTTCGGAATCCCGGAAAATGCGGTGTTTTTATGTCGATAGATGCGCCGTTTCATTATTCTCTTTTTACATCAAAGGGGTGCATTTATGGAAAAAGTGTCTAAAGAAAACTGCCGTTTTACCCCTTGCCGGCGGTAAAAAATACCGGAGCCCGGCAACCACTCAATACGGTGCCGGTATCCACCTAAAACCCCCGCCAGACTCCGTCACTTACCCGGTGAGTTTTGGGCGCAGGTCGTGTAAGCCGCGGCTTATTGTTGGTGTGCGACATTACCTACATGGCGCCAGTGCAACCACTCGATACTCAGTACCAGTAACACCGCTGCGACAGCAGCGCTTAGCGCCCCCAGCATAAAAGAAGGCTGGCCAGTTACCGCAGCAAACTCGGCAGGCAGAACGTTGGACATCATCGGAGCGAGTTTCTCACCAGAGATATCGACTCCTTTTGCCGCCAACTTCCAGGGCCATACAATTTTCAGGCTCCCCAGCAGAATTCCCACAAGGAATGACAGGGTCACTGAGGGAAACCGGTGCATCAGCCACGACAGCAGGCGACTGAATAACAGAAGGCCACATACGGCGCCGGCACCAAACCAGGCCAACGCACTCACCTGCATCTGGTGTACCGCGGAAATGACCTGGGGGTAAATACCGATCATCAGCAATATAAAGGACCCGGAGATCCCCGGCAGGATCATGGCGCAGATTGCCAGGGCGCCAGAGAAAAACAGGGTATAAGGAGTGGCAACGATTTCTGTGGGCCGCATTTCGCTGACCAGGATCGCCAGGGCACCGCCGAGCACCAGCGCCAGCCAGCATTGCCAGGTCCAGTTCGGGACCCGGCGGGCAATGGGCACTACCGATGCCAGGATCAGGCCGAAAAAGAACCCCCACACCACAATCGGGTAGCTGGCGAGCAGGTAAGAGATCACCTTGGCGAGGCTGAAAATACTGATCAGGACGCCAGAAAACAGTGCCAAAAGAAAGGTACCGTTGATATAACGCCACGCGGCCGCAATCCCCTGCTTGAACAGGATGGTCAGTGTATGCGGCCCTATACGGCTGAGGGAATCTAGTAATTCCTGATAAATACCGGTGATAAAGGCAATGGTGCCTCCAGATACGCCGGGTACGACATCTGCCGCGCCCATGGCAAGCCCGCGCACGGCGACGCCGATATAGCGATTGCGGTACAGGCTGGACATCAGCGCACTACCCCACTGAGCAGGGGCACAAAACGGACAGGTTCGGCTTTTTCCACATCGAATCGGGTACCGTCTTCACTGCGACTCACAATGGTCAGGTACTGGGAGTCACTGCCCACCGGGATGACCAGCACGCCGCCCGGCGCCAACTGCTCTCGCAACTCATCCGGCACGCTGGCGGGCGCGGCTGCACAGAGGATGGCATCGTACGGGCCCTGCTCCGGCCAGCCAAAGCCTCCACTACTGAGGCGCATCTCTACGTTAAAAATACCCAGCTCACGCATTCGCTGGCGCGCTTTGACCAGAAGTGGCTCCACCCTCTCCACTGAATAGAGCTTGTCCACCAGACGTGCGAGGATCGCGGTTTGGTAACCGGAGCCAGCGCCCACTTCCAGTACCCGAGCACGGGAGCGAGCGCGACTGACCAGCAGTTCGGTCATGCGGGCGACAATATAGGGTTGGGAAATGGTCTGGCCATAACCAATCGGCAGTGCAGTGTCCTCATAGGCGCGTATCGCCAGAGCCTCGTCCAGAAACAAATGGCGAGGCGTAGATGCCATTACATCCAGCACTTCCTCACTGCTTATCCCCTCTTCCCGCAGTCGCTGAATCAGGCGATTGCGGGTGCGCTGGGACGTCATGCCCAGGCCTTCGTGTCTCAATCGATCCATAAGGACGCCATATCTCCCTGCAAGCGGTGCACCGGATTGAATCCCCAACGAAGATCCGGTGACTGACCGACATCGCATTTGCGGCGCCGATCACATTTTGTTGTCGTTTATTTTATTGCGCCAGTGGACTGGTTGACCAGTTCTGCTACTTCCCTGAGCACCGCGGTGGCAAAAGTTCCTGGCGGGAGCGCAAATGAGAGGACGAGATCCTCTTCCTCCCAGTCAGCCTGGAATCCCTGAGGCTGAAGCATCAGCGGACGCCTCTCCTGACTGAGACCACAATGCTCCAACCAGTCACACCATTGTTTCCAGGGGGCCATTGCCGCCTGTTCGAGATCCAGCTGAGCCCCGGAGGCGGGATTGCGCCCTCGCCCCCACAACGGGCCAGAGGCCGCCGATTCCGGCTCCCCTTCCATCAAATCCCGCCAGTTATCCGCTGCCACGCGCTCGGCAAGCACCTGGTTGAACAGCCAGCTACGTCCCGCAGACATGGCGAAAGCTTTCTGATTGCGCGGGATCCGCCGCCGCTTCCCGGCTTCCTGCTCACCACTGAAACGGTTTACCAGATCCAGATTACCGCCGTTGTGCCCAAAGCGCTGCTCACCAAAATAATTGGGAACGCCAGCGGGTACCCGCTCAAGTACCGCTGCCGCAGCGGCTTGGTCGCCGCGGACATTGCGCAGGCGAATCTTGAAGCGATTACCGAGATGCTCACCGCGACGCAGTTTGCGCGGACCGCGAAAATACGTCAGCAGGGTGATTTCATCACTCTCTATCTGGCGCCAGTCCGGCTCCGGCTTTTGCGCAAGCCACACACTGAACCACTGGGTGGTTACCGCGTGGCGATCCTTGAGCCCATAGAAGCCCACATCGTTATTCTGTACGCCCGCCAGTCGAGCGAGCTGCTGCGCGACAAAACCGGTGTTGGCACCACGCTTGCGAATCTGTAGCAGTACATGCTCACCCTCGCCAGGCTGCGGTGCGGCCAGCTCCTCCACAACAAAGTCTTCCGGCTCGCTGCGGAAATCGGCGCTGATGGCTGCGCCGCCCAGCGCTCTCGGCCAATCGAGATTCCAAGGGGTATCCTGTTGATCACTCACTGGCGCAACTTCCCCTCGCTTCTAGCAACACTACAGCCTGGGCAGCGATACCTTCCTTGCGGCCGGTAAATCCGAGCTTTTCGCTAGTGGTGGCTTTGACGCTGATACATTCAGCATCCACACCACAGTCCGAGGCAATATTTTCCCGCATGGCATCGATATGGGGAGCCATTTTAGGTGCTTGGGCTACGAGGGTGGCGTCGGCATTGACCAGGCGATACCCCCTTTCAGTGATCAGCCCAATCACATGGCGCAGCAGCATGCGGCTATCGGCCCCCGAGTAGGCCTCATCGGTATCGGGGAAATGTTTGCCAATATCACCGAGTGCCAGCGCACCCAGTAGTGCATCAGCGAGCGCGTGTAGCAGAACATCACCATCGGAGTGGGCAACAAGGCCCAGTTCGTAGGGAATGGTGACTCCACCGAGGACGACGTGGTCCCCGGGGCCGAAGGCATGCACGTCGATGCCCTGGCCAATTCTGAAACTCATGTATCTGTTCCTGACTGAATTCTTTCGAGGGTTTGACGATGTTGCAGCAGCGCTTCCGCCAGGATCAGGTCGGCGGGATGGGTAATCTTGAAGTTGCTGCGGCAGGCGGGGACCAGTTGCGGGTGGTATCCGGCCATTTCCAGCGCACTGGCTTCGTCAGTTATGGTTTCCGGGGCCTGCGCGAGGCCTGTCTTGAGGGCCTCGTGCAATACTGCGAGCGGTGCTTTCTGCGGCGTCTGCGCGAGCCAGATCCGCTCCCGGGACAGGGTTCGCTCTACCGCAGGCTCACCGTTCTTATCCCGCGATTGCTTGATGGTATCGCTGGCGGGCTGGGCAAGCAGGGCTGTGGCGCCGGCGGCCAGCAGGCTTTCTATATCCTTGCGGCTCACCAGGGGGCGCGCTGCATCGTGGACGAGGACCAATGTCTCGGGGTCTGCACGCTCGCTGAGAAAATTCAGGGCGGCGAGGACGGAGTCTGCCCGTTCGGCGCCTCCGGTGACGGTATGTACTCTGAAGTCCTGCGCAGCGGCGAGGTGTTCAAATTCACGATCGTCAGCAGCAATGGCGACGACGACGCCGGTAAGACCGGGCCACTGGAGGATATTCTCTAGGGTATGGGCGATCAGGGGTTTGCCGGCGAGGGGCAAATATTGTTTGGGTTTGCCTGCGCCCATGCGTTTGCCGGAACCGGCCGCGGGAACGATAGCCCAGTAGCTGGTTGCAACCGGGGTCGGTTCAGGCGAATTCTCTGGAGTGTTCATTGTTTTTCTCGCTGAGACTCAGGCGCTTTGTTTTTGTCCTGGTCGAGAAAAATAAACAGGGTTTCGCCTTCTTTAATCAGGCCGAGGTCATAGCGGGCTTTGGCTTCTACGCCGTCGGTGCCCTCTTTGAGGCTGCGCACTTCGCGCAGTAACTGACGGTTTTCCCGCTCGAGCGCAGCATTTTTCTGCTGCTGGACATTGAGCTGCCGTTCCAGACGGGTCACTTCTGCAAAACTGCCGTCACCCACCCACAACCGGTATTGGGTCATCAGCAACAGGACGGTGAGAATTGCCAGCAGCCATTTCATTTCGTTTGTTCTCTCTGGCTTATACGGTTCGCACGGATCGAGTTCCGTGGCGGCTCCGCTACCGGGCGCTATTTACGAGACACGCCGTGAACCCATCCCTGGGGGCTCTTCGAAAACATCCCTGTTTTCGAAGGTCTCGCAAATAGCGCCCGGTACCGAAGCCTTCGCCTCGCAGATATCGCGAAACGAACTATCAGCCAGTTTACCGGGCTTTCCGAATTACTTGAACTCGGCAATGCCGCGGTAAGGCGCCTTGCCTTCCAGCTCGGCTTCGATGCGCAGCAAGCGGTTGTACTTGGCTACACGGTCGGAGCGGCACAGGGAGCCGGTCTTGATTTGGCCAGCCGCAGTGGCAACCGCCAGATCGGCGATGGTGGTGTCTTCGGTCTCACCGGAGCGGTGGGAAATGACGGCGGTGTAACCAGCGTCCTTGGCCATCTTGATCGCGTCCAGGGTTTCGGACAGGGAGCCGATCTGGTTGAACTTGATCAGGATGGAGTTACCCACGCCCTTTTCGATACCTTCTTTCAGGATCTTGGTGTTGGTCACGAACAGGTCGTCACCTACCAGCTGTACTTTGTCACCGATCTTGTCGGTAAGGATCTTCCAGCCGTCCCAATCGCTCTCGTCCATACCGTCTTCGATAGAAATGATCGGGTAGTTTTCAGACAGTTCGGCCAGGTAAGAAGCGAAGCCTTCGCTATCGAATTCCTTGCCTTCGCCAGACAGGTTGTACTTGCCGTCTTTGTAGAACTCGGAAGAGGCGCAGTCGAGGGCCAGGGTGATGTCGTCGCCCAGTTTGTAACCGGCAGCTTCAACAGCTTCAGCGATAACTTTCAGCGCGCCTTCGTTGGAAGGCAGGTTCGGTGCGAAGCCACCTTCGTCGCCCACGGCAGTGTTCAGGCCTTGAGCGGACAGGACTTTCTTCAGGGCGTGGAAAATTTCAGCACCCTGGCGCAGCGCTTCGGCGAAGGTCTTTGCTTTCACCGGCTGAACCATGAACTCCTGGATATCGACGTTGTTGTCAGCGTGCTCACCACCGTTGAGAATGTTCATCATCGGTACCGGCAGGGTGTACTCACCGGCGGTGCCGTTTACTTCTGCGATGTGCTGATACAGGGGGATGCCCTTGGAGATGGCTGCCGCTTTGGCAGCGGCCAGGGAAACCGCCAGAATGGCGTTGGCGCCCAGCTTGGATTTGTTCTCGGTGCCGTCAGCATCGATCATCGCTTTGTCCAGGGCGCGCTGGTCAGTTGCGTCCATGCCCACCAGCAGCTTGGCGATGTCGCCATTGATGTTTTCAACAGCTTTCAGGACGCCCTTGCCCAGGTAACGGCTTTTGTCGCCGTCGCGCAGCTCGAGAGCTTCGCGAGAGCCGGTGGAAGCGCCAGATGGTGCACAGGCTGAACCTACCGCGCCGCATTCGAGAATCACATCGGCGTTAACGGTAGGGTTACCGCGCGAATCCAGTACTTCAAAAGCTTTAACAGCAACAATCTTGCTCATTTTTTTAACGGGCTCCTTGTTTCGAAAAAAGTTAGACCTAATAAATCACTTCTGTGAGGTTTGGATAATGGTGGCCACTTTTTCGGGGCCACTCGTTTTAGTTATTTGGTTCTTCGTTTATTTGGTGTCGAGCGGATCGAACCCTTTCACCAGATCGTCCACCGCTTTCATTTGCGCGAGGAACGGCTCCAGCTTTTCCAGCGGCAACGCGCTGGGACCATCACACAGGGCTTTCTCGGGATCAGGGTGCGCCTCGAGGAACAGGCCCGCAATACCGATCGCGAGGCCTGCGCGGCCGAGCTCGGTAACCTGGCTGCGACGACCGCCGGAAGCAGCGCCACCGGGATCGCGCATTTGCAGCGAATGGGTGACATCAAAAATCAGCGGAGCACCACCGGAAGCGTCGATCATGGTGCGGAAGCCGAGCATGTCCACTACCAGGTTGTCATAACCAAAGCAGGCGCCGCGCTCGCACAGAATAATTTTTTCATTGCCGCCCTCGGCAAACTTCTCCACCACATTCTTGACCTGCGGCGGGCTCATAAACTGAGGCTTCTTAACGTTGATCACTGCTCCGGTTGCCGCCATGGCAGCGACAAGATCGGTCTGACGGGCGAGGAATGCGGGCAGCTGAATAACATCCACAACTTCAGCCACCGGCGCCGCCTGATAAGGCTCGTGCACGTCGGTGATCAGCGGTACGTTAAAGGTCTTTTTGACTTCTTCAAAGATCTTGAGACCTTCTTCCAGCCCGGGACCACGATAGGAATGAATGGAAGAACGGTTGGCCTTGTCGAAAGAAGCCTTGAAAACGTAGGGGATACCGAGCTTGTCGGTCACATTGACGTAATGCTCGGCAACCCGCATGGCCATATCGCGGGATTCCAGAACATTCATGCCGCCGAACAGGGTGAACGGGCGATCATTGGCAACCTGAAGGTTACCGACTTCAACGGTTTTCATGTTTTCTCTTCCTGAGCCAGAACGCTTCTGGTCATCGCTTTAATTCTTTGACAGGACAGCAAGCGACGGGAGAGCGTGTTGCGCTCTCCCACCTTCTTCTTTTTAAGCCTGCTTGTGCTTCAGTGCCGCCGCCACAAAGCTTTCGAACAGCGGGTGGCCGTCGCGCGGTGTCGAAGTGAACTCCGGGTGGAACTGGCAGGCGACGAACCAGGGATGCTCGGGCAGTTCAACCATTTCTACCAGGGTGTCATCCGCAGACCAGCCACCGATTTTGAGGCCGGCTTTCTGCAGGCGGTCAACATAGTTGTTGTTGACTTCATAGCGGTGGCGATGGCGCTCAACGATGACGTCTTTGCCATAGATATCGCGGGCTTTAGAATCTTTCGCCAGGCGACACTCCTGACCGCCGAGGCGCATGGTTCCGCCCAGGTCGGACTTTTCATCGCGCTTCTCGACCTTACCTTCACTGTCGATCCACTCGGTGATCAGACCAATTACCGGGTGCGGCGTCTTGGTATCAAATTCGGTACTGTTGGCATTTTCGAGGCCCAGTACATTGCGCGCGTACTCGATGACCACAGATTGCAGCCCGAGGCAGATGCCGAGGAACGGGATATTGTTCTCGCGGGCATAGCGTACGGATTCAAGCTTGCCTTCCAAGCCACGCTCACCGAAACCACCGGGCACCAGAATGGCGTCTGCACCCTTGATCAGGTCGAGGCCATTTTCCCCTTCCACGTCTTCCGCATTGATGTAATCAATGGTGATCTTGGTGCGGTTTTTGATGCCTGCGTGCACCAGGGATTCGATCAGGGACTTGTAAGCGTCCAGCAGCTCCATGTACTTGCCGACCATGGCGATCTTGATCTCGTGCTGCGGGTTCAGCTTGCCGTCAACCACCGCGTCCCACTCGGACAGGTCCGGGGCCTCGCATTCGAGCTGCAGTTTTTCCACCACGATCTCATCAAGGCCGTATTCGTGCAGCATGCGCGGCACGCCGTAAATGGTCTTGGCGTCCGGCAGCGGCACAACTGCGCGCTCTTCAACGTTGGTAAACAGGGCAATCTTGCGACGGGAGTCGTCGTCGATGGCGCGCTCGGAACGGCACAGCAGGATATCCGGCTGCAGGCCAATGGAGCGCAGCTCTTTTACGGAGTGCTGTGTCGGCTTGGTTTTGGTTTCACCGGCGGTGCCGAGATAAGGCACATAGCTCAGGTGAATCAGCAGCGCACGGTTGGTACCCATTTCCACACGTAGCTGGCGCACAGATTCCAGGAACGGTTGGGATTCGATATCCCCCACTGTGCCGCCGATTTCGACGATGGCAACGTCTACATCGCGACCACCTTCAATCACGCGGCGCTTGATCTCGTCGGTGATGTGCGGAATCACCTGCACGGTGCCGCCCAGGTAATCCCCGCGGCGCTCTTTGCGCAGCACGGTTTCGTATACCCGGCCGGTGGTGAAATTGTTGCGCTTTGACATGCGCGTGCGGATAAAGCGCTCGTAGTGGCCCAGGTCCAGATCCGTCTCGGCGCCATCTTCGGTCACATAGACCTCGCCGTGCTGGAAGGGGCTCATGGTGCCCGGGTCCACATTGATGTACGGATCCAGCTTGAGAATCGTAACCTTGAGGCCACGGGCTTCAAGAATTGCAGCCAGAGAGGCGGAAGCGATACCTTTCCCCAATGAGGAAACCACGCCGCCAGTGACAAAAATATAGCGCGTCATGCAAAACCTTGGTCAGTTGAATGCCCGACGAGTTCGGGCGTGCGGGACTGGCTCTGGGGGCGCGTTCTTGCGCAACCCGGGGCCTTTGAGATGGGACGCCAGACTACCAGAAAGCGGGATTCTGCTCAATCTAAAAACCGCCAAATTGGGGGTTGAGTTGGACCTCCGGCAGTGACGAACAGGTCCCCTACCGCCACCAACTCGTCGCCGGCATAAATCAGCGGAACCAGACCGCGCAGCCAGGGCTCCAAGGCATACTCCTGAAGCAGCTTCTTCAGTATCTGGGAGTGGCCGCGGCTCGAAGGCCGCGCCCGTTCGCCACCGCGCCGGTAGCGGACGATGTATTCGCCCGCCGGCCACCCGGGGCCGGGCTGCAGGATCCAGCCATCGGTCAATTCCAGAGTGCGCATACCATCCCATCGCCACAAGCCCTCCCCAGCTGCCGAGTCAGTCAGAGGCTGTAATTGTGGTGTGAGATAGAGGCGATCACGATAGCGCCGCAGCACCCGCTCCCCCAGTGTCACGGCGGGCTGGGCATCGACCTCCGCATGTACCTGCTCCAGGGCCTGGTGCAGCTGCGCGGACTCGGGCATGCCTCCCCCCACCCGCCGGATCCATGTCCGCAGCAGGTTTTTCTGCCTGGGAACTGACAACGCCACGAAGCCCGGAAGGTCGATACTTTCTCCAAATCTGGCCTCGCGGCGCGCGCAGCTTTGCAGGTCATCCATCGCGACCTCCTGCAGCAGGCTCGCGGATTCCCGCAGGTTGTCCACCGCGCGGGAAACTCGATCAACGACTGGCCAGCGCGCTGCCAGCGCCGGAAGTACCTGACTGCGCAAGTAATTCCGGTCGAACGCCGGGTCGGTATTACTTTCGTCTTCAATCCACGTGAGTTCATGAGCACCGGCATACGCCTCAAGCTCGGCTCGCGACGCACTTAATAAAGGACGCAATACGCTGCAGTGCGGCCCCAGTGCCCGACACTCATCCATTGCCGCAAGCCCCCGGGTACCGGCGCCGCGCATCAGTCGCAGCAAAAGTGTTTCCGCCTGGTCGTCCCCGTGATGGGCCAACAGTATCTGATCCCCCGGGGCCATTACCGACTCGAACACACGGTAGCGTGCGTTGCGTGCCCCTCGTTCCAGGCCACCATCCTCGCGACAGACCTGCACCTTGCGCCCTATAAAAGGCACCCCCAACTCCCTCGCCACGGCTTCGCAATGGGCCTGCCATTTATCGGACTGTGGACTAAGGCCATGATTCACATGGACTGCGGTGAAAGGTACTTCCGCGCTGACCAGTAAATGTAGAAGGACGGTGGAATCCAGGCCGCCAGAGTATCCCACCCACAAGCGTCCCGACGCCGGGTGGCGCGCCAGGGCATCGCTGAGCAGGTTGGTGAGAGTTTCGCTAACGGCTGTCACTTATCGGGTCCGGCGGTCATTTGCGGGGAGTATACCCGCCCCGATGGGGACACGCTCAGGGTCCGGAGCACGCATCCTTCGCGAATAAGATAGTCCATGCGACTATAAGGTAGACCTGGCGCACAAAATAAGACAGCGCGTGTATCAGCCGATTAATGCAATACGTCCCAACCATGTGCCCGCCGGATTTGGGGAGCACAAGGTTTCACCCATTGGAGAAATAAGAGAACAGAATAGCGATGAAAAACTTCAATATTCCCAAAATGCTTCAGCGGCCCAGACCGCTGCTCCGCCGGTTGAGCGGGGCTCTCGCACTGACACTGCTTGGCACCAGTGCCGGAAATGCCGTCGCCAGCTGTGAATACAGTATCAGTAACGCCTGGGACTCCGGCTTTGTCGCCAGTGTGCGGGTTAGCAACGATACCGCACAAACAGTCACCAACTGGCAGGTGCAATGGCAGTACGGTGGCGACAACCGCATCGTTCATCACTGGAGCTCTGAGCTGAGTGGCAACAATCCGTACGTCGCCAGCAATGCGGCCTGGAACGGCACCCTGCAACCCGGGCAGACCGCAGAATTCGGATTTCAGGGCACAGCCGGCGGCACTGTCGAGATCCCCCAGCTCACCGGCAGCCTGTGCGACGGGGGCGGCTCGTCTTCCGGCGGTTCCAGCAGCAGCTCGTCCTCCAGCAGCTCTTCGTCGAGCAGTTCATCCGGGGGCACATCAAGTTCGAGCAGTTCCTCTTCTGGCAGCTCTTCAAGTGGCAGCTCGTCGGGAGCCTCTGCGGAAAACCTGTACAGCCTGGCCCCCTTCCCGATTGGCGTAGCGGTTTCCGCCGGCAATGAAAACCGCAGCTTCCTCAGCCTTCCGGAAAAGCAGGTTTCGATTGTCCAGCATTTCAGCCAGCTTACCGCCGGCAACATCATGAAGATGAGCTACCTGCACCCACAGGAAAACACCTACGACTTCGCCAACGCAGATCAGATGGTGGATTGGGCAGAGAGCAATGGCATCGGGATTCACGGGCACACCTTTATCTGGCACTCGGACTACCAGGTACCCAATTGGATGAAAAATTACAGCGGCGACTTTCAGGCCATGCTGAACACCCACGTCTCCACCATCGCCGAACACTTCGCCGGTCGCGTGGAAAGCTGGGATGTGGTCAATGAGGCGATCGACGAGAACCAGTCCAGCTGTTATCGCAACTCCCTGTTTTATCAACGGGTCGGTAGCGACTACCTCTCGGAAGCCTTTTTCGCCGCCGATGCCGCGGACCCTGGTGCCGAGCTGTATTACAACGACTACGACACCGAGGGCGGCAACGGCAATAAGCTGAATTGCCTGCTGCAGCTCGTGGACGGACTGCTCGCGGATGGCGCGCCCATAGACGGTGTGGGATTCCAGATGCACGTACAGATTGACTGGCCTTCCACCTCCCAGATACGCACTGCCTTCCAGGCCATCGTGGATCGCGGGCTGAAGGTGAAAATCACCGAACTGGATGTACCGGTGAACAATCCCTATGCCTCTACGCCCTTCCCCCAGCACACCAGCTACACCCCGGAAGTCGCCGCGATGCAGAAAGCCCGCTACAAATCCATCGTCGAAACCTATATGGATGTGGTGCCCCCCCAACTGCGCGGCGGTATTACCGTGTGGGGCCTCTGGGATGGAGACAGCTGGCTGCTGGATTTCGATAGCCGCCAAGGCGTGGACGACTGGCCGCTGTTGTTCACCGGCCCCGCCAATGGCCCCTACCAGGAAAAGGCTGCATTTGACGGAGTCGCCGAAGCGCTGCTCAGCCAATAAACCCGGAGTGAAATGACAGGTAGAAACACGCTTATGCGGTTTCTGGGATGGCGTCGGCCCGACGGTACTGGGACGGCGTCATACCGGCGGCCTTTTTAAAGAAGGTGTTGAATACCGATTTACTATTGAAGCCTACTTCCAGATATATATCGGTAATGGTTTTCCCGTCCCCATCCGCGCTGCGCAACAGACGCATGGCCTCCTGAATCCGGTAGCGATTGATGAACTCGTAGAAGTTCACCTCAAAGTGACGGTTGATAATCATCGACAAGTCCCGTGTGGGGACTTCAAGATTTTCCGCCAGCAGATCGATAGTCACATCGGGCTGCAGATAGAGTTTTTTCGAGAGCATCTTGCGATTAATTTCTTCCGCCAGCGCAGGATTGCACACCTGCTCACCGGGCGTCTTGCGCGTTTTATCCGGCTCGCGCACCGATTCAAAACTCGCGAAATAACGCACGCCGGTAAACACCAGCAGGTTAACCAAGACAAACACGGTGTAGTAGCCGGTAAGGCCGATTTTCTCAAACACCCCCAGGTCGTAGTGCTGATACAGGCTGAACATCTTCGCGATGCTCAGTACCACCTCCATCAACATCACCAGCATAAAACCAAACACCAGTGTCCGGATCCAGGTGACATCGACCTTTTCCACATTGGAGTGGGTCGACTTCAATCGCTGGGTGTACTTCACGATCAGCAGAAGAGACCAGAGGCAGTACGCAACGCGCAAGCCTTTGCACAAAAACTCCACCAGCACGTAGTGCCAGCCGTACACCAGTGATTCGCTGCTGATCAGCTCCAGGCGCTGCTCCAGCGGCAGACGGAAGAACACCGCACTCATGTACACCAGTGCCAATACAAACGGCAGCAGGTGCACCGCATCCCGCGGACGCAGGGAGAAGTCGCGATAAATCAGGGATTTGACACAGAAGAACAGCAGCATGCCGTCCAGGTAATAGGCGAAGCCGCCGAGGAAATAGACCTGGGGTAACAACTCGCGCACCGCAAATTTGAACTCCGCACCCCACAACACCAGCTCGTGCAAAGGGATAAATGCGTGCGCAAACAGGAATGCCGCAAGGAAGTATGTGCTCGCCTGCTTGCCGGTATTGGTGGCCAGCAGGAGTACCGCAAAAAACAGGCATTGCATGGCCGTCATCAGCAGCACGACATCGTGAAAGTTAAACAGTACCTGGTTCATTCTTATGATTTTTTGAGATTTTGTTTGTAAAACCGGCGCGTTCGACTATTCCGCGGCAGCCGAACGGGTTCGACTGATTACACACCCAATATTTGACGCCGTTAGAACGACGCAGCTCTCCCCTACCTCTTAGGGTTCAGTGGGCGATTCACTCGCCCGAGACTCTCAACATCAAACGCATAATAAAGGAAAGCATGATGAGATTTAACTCTGCAAACAGGCTGGGCAGTCTATTGACGCTGCTCGTCCTATTGTCCCCACTGACCGCGATGGAAAAGGCCCACGCCCAGTACATACACACCGATGGGACCCAAATTGTGGACGGCAATGGCAATCCCATCCACCTGAACGGCATCAATCTGGGTAACTGGCTGCTGTGGGAAGGCTACCTGATGATGGGTGACTTCAACTACCGCACCCATACCCAGTTCCTCAACAGCCTCGCCGACACCTTTGGCAGTATGGCCCAAGCAAAGGAGTTCGAACACCAGTGGCGCCTGAACTACGTGACCGAAAGGGAGATCGCGGACCTGAAAAGTCTCGGCTTCAATACCGTGCGGGTACCCTTCCACTACAACCTGTTCTGGGAAAACGGGCAATTGTCGGATCACGGCTTCCAGTATTTCGATCGTTTGATCGACTATTGTCGCACCCATGGCCTCTATGTCCTGCTGGATATGCACGCCGCCCCCGGTTACCAGAATCCTGGTGATCACAGCGACAATATGGACTCCAACGCCGGCCAACCACGGGATTCGGTCAAGTTCTGGGACGGCAACAACGTACAGATCGCCAGCCAGGTATGGCGGCATATCGCCGACCGCTACAAAAACGAGCCAGTGATCTGGGGGTATGACCTGATCAACGAGCCGGTGCCCCAGGCTGGGCGCGAGTACGAGCTGCTGCCGTCGCTGATAGCCATGCGCGATGCCATTCGCCAGGTGGACAACAACCACGCGATCATTGCCGAGGGCAGCTGGTGGGCATCGGACATGCAGAAGATCGACTGGACCGATGCCGATACCCAGACCAACACCGGCATCAGCGCCCGCTGGGACTACAACCTGGTGTACCAGACCCACCACTATGTATTCGGCAATGCCGGGTGGATCGCCGACCTGTATCCCCGTGCGGACCGCACCAATGCCATGGGCGTACCGCTGATCCTGGGGGAGTATGGTGAGGACAACAACGATATCATTCGCCAACTTACCGACTGGTCGCTCAACAATATTGCCGGCCAGTTCCCCTGGTCGTTCAAGAAAATGAGCCACGACCGCACACTGTGGACCATTGCTCCCAACAGTATCTACAGCCAGGTAGTGAACTACATCAATCACGGTGGGACCCCACCGGCCAATGCTTACGCCGGCATGATCGACTTTGCCAAGAACAATATTGGCAACGGAGCGAGCAATGTGAGCTGGCACCAGGGTTTCTACGACGCCATTACAACCGGCGGTAGCGCTACGCCTCCACCTGCCGATTGCGACAACGTAGCCCCGCAAACTACCGGTCAAATCGAGGCGGAAAGCTTCTGCGCCATGTCCGGTATTCAACTGGAAGACACCAGTGATAACGGTGGTGGCCAGAATGTGGGCTGGACCGATAGCGGCGACTGGCTGGAGTACCGCGTCGATGTCCCGGAAACCGGCAACTACACCTTGACCTACCGCATCGCCAGCACCGCTAGTACCGGACAACTGCAACTGGTCAGCGGTGGTGCGCAACTGGCCAGTACCAGCCTGCCAAACACCGGCGGCTGGCAGAATTGGCAGTCGGTCACCGCCAATATCAATCTGACCGCTGGCACCCAAACCCTGCGCCTGGAAGTGGCCGGTCCCGGGTTTAATCTGAACTGGTTTGCGCTGGAAGCTGATGGCGGCGAGCCCGGCAATCCCGAGGAGCCGCCAGCCGGCAACATTGCGAATGGTGAATACCAGATCCGGAATCTGGCGAGTGGCCTGCTACTGGGCGTCGCCAACAATGCAACCAACAACGGCGGCAATGTAATTCAGGGTGGCAGTCAGTCGTGGCAGGTGATCATTCTCAATGACGGTAACTATCGCATTGAAAACAGCTACAGCGGCCTGGCCCTGGATGTGCAGGATGTCTCCTCCAGCAACGGCGCCAATATCCAGCAGTGGGAGTACGGTGGCGGCGATAACCAGCACTGGATTGTCGAACCGGTCTCCGGCAACCGCTTTCGCATCCTTTCCGCCTTGAGTGGCAAGTCCCTCGACGTGCAGGACGGCTCCACTAACGCCGGCGGCAATATTCAGCAGTGGACTTACCACGGCGGTGACAACCAGTTGTGGCTGTTTGAAAACTAACCACTTTAATCAATTCTCTCTTCCTTTGGGCCGCGAGATACTCTCCCGCGGCCTATTTTTTCGCCCGCTTTCCAGATTGGAACTTCCGCCGCAAAAACCGTTAAGTCTTTGATTTTTATTAATTTACCGGAGGTTCGCCTGGGCGTAGGATAGTCGAACGCCAAAAAAATCCTGATTTTTGCGTTCGAATAACCGCACCCGGACGCCTGCCGGACCGCCATTTGGCAAATTTCCTCCGTCGCCACACTGGCGACCGAAAACAATAAACATGAGAGGAATACCGATGAAGAGACTGCACAAGCCTCTGGCGCTCTCCATTGCGCTGGTGAATTCCGGCTGGGCACTGGCCCAGGAAGTGCCCGACGAGCCCCAGGAAACTCTGGCGACCAGCGCCCTGGAAGAAGTGACCGTCACTGCCACCAAGCGCGAAACCAACCTGATGGAAACCCCGATTTCCATTACCGCATTCAGCCAGGAGAAACTGGACCGCGAGGGCCTGACCAACATCAAGGACATGGCGCAAATGGTGCCGAACATGGAAATCTCCATGGACTCCTCCCAGACCGCGCCGGTAGTTGCAATGCGCGGTGTGCGATCCACCAACATCACCGAACTGGGCGACCCCTCCGTAGGCCTGCACCTGGACGGCATCTACTCTCCCCGCCCGCAGGGCGCCATGGCACTGATGTTTGATGTTGAGCGGGTAGAGGCCATGCGCGGACCGCAGGGTACCCTGTTCGGGCGTAACTCCACCGTGGGCAATGTGAACATCATTTCCAAACGCCCGGACTTCGAGGCGTTCGACGCGTCCCTCGGCATCGAGGCCGGTCGCTGGAACCACCAGCAGACCCGCGGCATGATCAATATCCCGGTGAGCGACACCTTCGCCCTGCGCGGCTCCTTTATGCAGGAAACCCGCGATTCCTACCTGGACGGCTACTACGATCCCAACCAGTGGGATGTGCGCTACCTGCCGGAAGAAATCCAGAACGCCCCGGTGTACACCGGCGCCGATGAAGACCGCAGCCTGCGCCAGCGCGAGCGCTGGGGCGACGGTGAAGTCCAGGAGCTGGTCAAAGCCGACCCCTCGGACTTCTACAACAACTCGGATCAGTACGCCTTCCGGGTCAGCGCCCTGTGGGAGCCCACCGAAGCCCTGTCGTGGATGCTGGCCTACGAGCAGTTCCAGGATGACAGTGCCGGCGGTGCCGACACCCTCAACTGTGACATGGCCGCCAAACGCATCCGCAAGGACGGAGACGGCAACTACCTGGATGCCGACGGCAATATTTCAGACGTGCCGGTACCCGGACAGCTCGGCTGTGAAAGTGTCTACGGCCCCGGTGCCGACGACTTCACCGTCAACGTCAGTGTGCCCGGCTTCCTCGATCTCAATATCGAGTCCGTGCGCTCGAATCTGAGCTGGGATCTGTCCGACGAGATTGCGCTGGTATACAACGCAGGCTGGGCCAAGCAGGTGCGCTCCCAGCACTCCGACCAGGACCGCGGTATCACCGGCTGGGATATGTCCATCTTCTTCCGCGATGCGACCTTTGAATCCCAATCCCATGAAATTCAACTGCAGTCCACCGGCTCAGGCCCCCTGCAGTGGATCGCCGGCGCTTTCTATTTTGAAGAAGACAACAACATGCAGGGTGGCTGGATCAACAGCGGCCAGAATGCGGACTACTGGAACCAGCCCGCACGTACCCTCAAATCCCAGGCCTTCTTCACCCAGGGCACCTACGCGGTCACGGACCGGCTCAACCTGACCCTCGGTGTGCGCTACACCGAAGACACCAAGCAGGATGTCGGCGGCCACAACATGGCCTGTAACGGTGACACCATCAATCCGCAAACCGGCGAGGCCTGTTTCCCGGCGTGGAATCGCGATGCGTTCAATCAGCTGCCCACGGATTACTTCGATGATCCCGGCATCTACACCATCATCAGCGATAACCAGACCAAGGGCAGCTGGGACTTTACCAATTACCGCTTGGGACTGGATTACATCGTCAACGATGATCTGATGGTATTCGGCTATGTGGCCAATGGCTTCAAATCCGGTGGTATCGGCGATGTCTTTGTACAGTACGAACAGGATCCACTCACCGCCGAATACGACCTGGATGCCAATGGCGATCGCATCGTCAAGCAACGCCACCAGAACACCTACGACCCGGAAGTGGTGACCACTTACGAGCTGGGTACCAAGGGCTCCTACCTCGATGGCAGCCTGAATCTGATGGCAACGCTCTTTTACAGCGACTACGAGGATATGCAGGCAGCTTCCGCCAAGGGCATATTCCCCTACTACGTGGAAGAGCGAGACGAGCAGACCGGAGAACTCACCGGCGAGATCACCACCGAGACGCAGACCGTATTCCAGACCGCCAACATCGGCAGCGCCGCGATCAAGGGCCTGGAAATCGAGTTTGACTGGGCACCAATCGAAAACGGCCGCTTCGACGGCTACGTGACCTGGCTGGATACCGAAATCACCAGTGACTTTATCTACCACTGGGATTTCGCCGCCACCGACCTGTTCGAAGTGGATCACGGTGCCGCCACCAATCCAGACAACGATGCCATGAAGGTCAACCTGAAAGGCAACGAGCTGGCCGCATCACCAAAACTCAGCGCCAAGCTGAACTACACCCATACCTTCCGTTTCAACAACGGTTTCGCGATCGTCCCGCACCTCAGTTACTTCTGGCGCGACAAGTCTTACCACACTTTCCAGAATGTGGATAAACACTACGACGCCTTTGCCACGGAAACCCCGGATGCCTTCAGCGATGTGCGCCCGGCATTCCACAGTGTGAACAGCACCCTGAAGCTGGAAGCACCAGACAACAAGTGGAATGTGGAAGCCTTTGTCTACAACCTCACTGACCAGAAAGAGACATACTGGGCAGGCGGTGGTGACGGCCTGATCAAGGGCCCGGTTTCCATGCCGCGCTTTTACGGCATCCGCGGCAGTTACAACTTTTAAAAACGCTAACTTCTAAAAGCGATCGTCATCTTCGCTTGTCTCCCTCGCCCCCACTGCTATCGGTGGGGGCCTTTTTTCCCTGCGCCCCACCTGAACACAAACGGCGCACAAGCGAACCGATGCCAGCAGTACCCGAGAGTGATTATCATGAAAAAACATCCGATAACTATTGGCGTAATGGCCGGGCTACTATCGCTCGCCGCCGCACTGCCGCTTCAGGCCGCCAACGAACCTGTGGCAACAGCCAAGTCCCAGCGGCAACAAGACTCCGTTGAGTCCCGTATCCAAAACCTCCTTGCACAGATGTCCGTCCAGGAAAAAATTGGCCAGCTGGCCCTGCGCGATTGGGGTACTTTCCAGGCCTCGGATATGAAGGCCATCAAGCAGGCCGTACGCGAAGGCCGCGTGGGCGGATTTCTTAACGTCAATTTCAGCTCCGTAGACAAAAACGCATTTGAGGAATTGCAACGTATCGCCGTGGAAGAGAGTCCGCTTGGGGTGCCACTTCTGTTCGGTCAGGACGTGATCCACGGCTATGAAACCATCTTCCCGATCCCACTAGGCCAGGCCGCCAGCTGGAACCCGGAGTTGATCAAAAACGGCGCTCGTATCGCCGCCCTGGAAGCCAGTGCAGACGGTATCCGCTGGACATTCGCGCCGATGATCGACATCAGCCGAGACCCGCGCTGGGGCCGCATTGCCGAAACTCTGGGTGAAGACCCCTATCTCACCTCCATCCTCGGCGTGGCGATGGTGGAAGGCTTCCAGAGCGTCAACCTGGCCGACCCAACGAGCCTCGCCGCATGTGGCAAGCACTTTGCCGGTTACGGCGCCGCCGAGGGCGGGCGCGATTACAACAGTGCCTACATCCCCGAGCGCCTGTTGCGGGATATCTACCTGCCGCCGTTCAAAGCAGGTATCGATGCGGGTATGCAGAGCATCATGAGCACCTACAGCACCCTCAACGATGTACCGGGCACCGGCAGTCCTTTCCTGTTCAAACAGGTATTGCGTGACGAGTGGGGGTTTGACGGCTTTGTAGTAAGCGACTGGAATGCGGTGATGGAAATGATTCCTCACGGCTTCGCCCGCGATGCCAAGCACGCGGCCACCCTGGCGGCCAATGCCGGGATCGATATGGAAATGCATACCGACACCTACGAGCAGTTCCTCCCGCAACTGATGGATGAAGGCAAGTTCAGTGAAGCCCAGCTGGATACGGCTGTGGCCAATATTCTGCGGGTGAAACTACGCCTGGACCTTTGGAACCACCCCTACCCCCGCGCCAGGTCCAAAGCAGAGCGCGAGCAGATCATCCGCAACGACGAATTCCTGAGTGCGGCCAGGGAAGCCGCCAAAGAAACCTTCGTATTGCTCAAGAATGACAAGCAACTGTTGCCGCTCAAGAAAGGCCAGACCGTCGCCGTGATCGGCCCGCTGGCCGATGCCGCCCACGACCAGCTCGGAACCTGGATCTACAACGGCGACAAGAAATACTCACATACCTTGCTGCCCGCCCTGCGTGAAATGGTGGGCGATGAGGGGGAAATCCTTTACGCCAGTGGTCTCGACTACAGCCGCGACACCAGTACCCGCGGCTTCAAGGCGGCGGTAAAAGCGGCGAAAAAAGCCGACGTGATCCTGTACGTGGGTGGTGAGGAAGCAATCCTCTCCGGCGAGGGCCACAGCCGCGGCGATATTCGCCTGCCCGGTGCCCAGCCCGAGCTGGTGGCGGAACTGGCGAAAACCGGCAAGCCGCTGGCAATGGTCTTGCTGGCAGGCCGCCCTCTTCAACTGGACGAAACCCTGCAACAGGCCGATGCGGTGATGATGGCCTGGCACCCGGGCACCATGGCCGGGCCGGCACTGGCAGACGTCCTCTACGGCGAGACATCACCCTCCGGGCGGCTGCCACTGACTTGGCCGGTGGGTGCGGGTCAGATTCCCATCTACTACAACCACCTGGCCACGGGTCGTCCCGCCACCGAAGACAACTACACCCGTATCGAAAAAATCGGCCGCGAGGTGTTCCAGCACCAGCCGGGTAACTCGTCCAACCTGCTGGATTACGGGCACAAACCGCTGTTCCCGTTCGGTTACGGTCTGACCTACAGCGAGTTCGAGTACAGCGACCTGACCCTGTCCGATACTGCGCTGGGTGCCAACGGCCAGCTCACGGTATCGGCCACCATCACCAATACCGGCCGGGCTAGTGCCACCGAAACCGCCCAGTTGTACGTGCGGGACCTGGTGGGCAGTGTGTCGCGGCCGGTGCGGGAACTGAAAGGATTTGAGCGCGTATCCCTCTCCCCGGGTGAGTCCCGCCGGGTGACCTTCTCTCTCAAGGCCAGTCAGCTGGCGTTCCATAACACCGATATGGAGCAGGTCATCGAACCGGGCAATTACCAGGTGTGGATAGCACCCGATGCCCAGTCAGGGCTTGAGGGCAACTTCACTCTGAATTGAGCGGTCTTTTGGATGTTTTCGACGTCCTACTTTGCGATCTAGCGCAAAGTAGGACGCTTTTCGGGGTGTCAAACGTCACACTGGGAAGCGGAATAATGCCCTAGTGGCGCAAAAACGATAAGAACCAGGAAGTATCCCTATGCAAGCGATTGAGACTTCACTGGAGGGCGCAGCGGCCCGCCAGGAATCCCCCCCTCTGTTATTCGTCATTCTGATCTGCAGTGTTGCCACCATCGGCGGTTTTCTGTTCGGCTTCGACAGCGGCGTAATCAACGGTACCGTGACCGGCCTGCAACAGGCATTCAACTCGAATACCGCCGGTACCGGCTTCAACGTGGCATCCATGCTTCTGGGTTGTGCCGTGGGCGCCTTCTTTGCCGGGCGCCTGGCGGACCTGTGGGGGCGCAAGACCCTGCTGCTAATCTCCGCGGTGCTGTTCGTGATCAGCGCCTGGGGATCTGGTGTCGCCGCCAGCTCACCGGAGTTTGTGTTCTATCGCATTCTGGGTGGCCTGGCAGTAGGCGCGGCCAGTGTGATGTCTCCCGCCTATATCAGCGAAATTGCCCCGGCGGCCATTCGCGGACGCCTGATTACCATCAACCAGATCGCCATTATTTCCGGCCTGTTCGCCGCTTTTGTCAGCAACTACTGGCTGGCGAATGTGGCCGGGTCTGCGGTCAACGAATGGTGGATGGGCTACAACGCCTGGCGCTGGATGTTCTGGATCGAAATTGGCCCGGCGACCCTGTTTTTCCTCGCCCTCTTGCTGATCCCCGAGAGCCCGCGCTATCTGGTGCTGTCGAGACAAACCGCCAAGGCCACTGCGGTGCTGCGCAAGCTTTACGGGGAGGCAGCGGTTGCCGAAAAGCTGGACAGCATCCGCGATTCGGTGGCCGACCATCACCGCCCGCGTTTGCGTGACTTGCTGGAAAGTACCGGACGCCGTGTGGGCAAGATGCGCAAGATCGTCTGGGTGGGTATCGGCCTCGCCACCTTCCAGCAAATGGTCGGCATCAATGTGGTTTTCTACTACGGTGCCGTGCTTTGGCAGGCCGTAGGCTTTTCCGAGGCGGACGCCTTGATGATCAATATTATCTCCGGTGCGGTGAGTATCGGCGCCTGCCTGATTACCATGACTCTGATTGACCGGATCGGCCGTAAACCCCTGCTGTTGGGCGGTTCCATCGGGATGGCCGTCACCCTCGGCCTGGTTGCCTTCGCCTTTACCCGCGCCACCCTCGACAGCAGCGGCCAATTGCAACTGTCCCAGGGTATGGGGTTGCTGGCGCTGGTCGCCGCCAATGCCTATGTCTTCTTCTTCAACGGCTCCTGGGGCCCGGCCATGTGGACCATGCTCGGGGAAATGTTTCCCAACCAGATCCGCGGGTCCGGCCTGGCAGTATCGGGGCTTGCACAATGGGTAGCTAACTTCGGCATCACCATGACCTTCCCGATCATGCTGACGGGTATCGGTCTTGCGGGCGCCTACGCGATCTACACCCTGTTTGCCCTGCTCTCCGTTGCCTTCGTGATCTACATGGTCCACGAAACCAAGGGGCTGGAACTGGAGCAGATGCGCGGCTGAGGCCACGTCAAAGTACTTGCTGTATGAAGTTTTGCTCTCCCAAGTACACCTTGCCTGCCAGTGGATGGCGCCCGTTATGCAAGGATGCTTTTTTTCCGAATCCCCCACAACCGCCGGGGCCTTTTCCGGCGGCTTGTACGTCATAAAAGCGGGGACGTGAATTTGTTCAAGCCATGCGCCAGCTGCACTTCACCAACCGTCTCCTGAAGGGGCTTAGCCCCAGCTCTTGAGGGCGCTCCTGTTCCACCCTTTCTCAGGAGCGCCCTGTTTTTTTACCGAAGATCAACAAAAATACCCGCCCGGAGTGACCATGAATTACCCAACCGGTAGCCTCGCAAAAATCAAACCTCTGCGCCTTGCCGGCGCCATCGCCCTGACCATAGGCCTCACTGCATGCAGCGATCAGGGTAATCCGTCCTCCAGCAGCGAATCCCGGGAACACTCAGTACAGAAGTCAGCCAGCACTGAACAGCGGTCGCTGGAAAACTGGCCCAAGCTCGAGCCCGCCCTCCCCCACGACAGTGCGCTCGAAGCCCGCATCAGCGAGCTACTCTCGCGCATGAGCCTCGAGGAAAAGGTCGGGCAGATGATGCAGGCGGAAATCAAATACATCACCCCGGAAGAAGTGAAGCAATACCACATCGGGTCCATCCTGAACGGTGGCGGCACCTTTCCTAACAACGATAAGTTCGCCACTCCGGACGACTGGCGCCAGCTGGCGGATGACTACTTTGCCGCATCCATGGATACCTCCGATGGCGGCGTGGCAATCCCGATCATCTGGGGCTCTGACGCCGTTCACGGCCATAACAATGTGATCGGCGCGACCCTGTTCCCCCACAATATCGGCCTCGGCGCCGCTCGCGACCCGGAACTGATCCGCCGTATCGGCGAAGCCACGGCCCGGGAAGTTGCGGTGACCGGCGTCGACTGGACCTTCGCCCCCACCATCGCCGTGGTGCGCGACGATCGCTGGGGCCGCACCTTTGAAAGTTATTCCGAAGACCCGGAAATCGTCGCCGCCTACGCCCGCGAAATGATCAAGGGCATTCAGGGTGAAAAGAACAGCGACGCATTTCTCGATGGCCGCCATCTGGTTTCCGCCGCCAAGCATTTTGTCGGTGACGGCGGTACCACGCGCGGTATCGACCGCGGCGACACTCAGGTGAGTGAAAAAGAGCTCGCAGAAATCCACGCCGCGGGCTACTTCACTGCGCTGGAGTCCGGGGTCCAGTCGGTGATGGCCTCATTCAATAGCTGGAACGGAAAACGCCTGCACGGCCATAAATACCTGCTCACCGATGTCCTCAAGGAACGTCTGGGCTTTGACGGCTTTGTGGTTGGCGACTGGAACGGTCACCGGTTTGTAGAAGGCTGTACCGTCGACAGCTGTGCCCAAGCGGTCAATGCCGGCCTCGACATGTTTATGATCACTGCCGAATGGAAGGCGCTGCTAAAGAACACCATCGCCCAGGTAAAAAGTGGCGAGATTCCCATGAGCCGGATCGACGATGCGGTAAGCCGTATCCTGCGGGTAAAGATCCGCGCCGGTCTGTTTGAACGCGACCGCCCGCTGGCAGGCAAGACCGGGGTCCTCGGCAGCCAAGAACACCGCGCCATCGCCCGTGAAGCCGTGCGTAAGTCTCTGGTACTGTTGAAAAACAACGGCGAACTTCTGCCGTTAGATGCGCGCAAAAATATCCTCGTAGCCGGTGACGGCGCCGACAATATCTCCAAGCAAAGCGGTGGCTGGACCATCTCCTGGCAGGGAACCGGCAATACCGCAGAAGATTTCCCCGGTGCAACTTCCATTTACACCGGTATCAAACAGGCCGTGGACGCCGCCGGGGGCCATGTAGTGCTGAGTGGGAACGGCGATATTCCCGCCGGGGCCTTTGGCGATACCGCCAAGCCCGATGTGGCCATTGTGGTGTATGGAGAAGAGCCCTATGCAGAGTGGCACGGCGACCTGGCCAGCATTGAATTCCAGCTGGGCAGCAAACAAGACCAGGAACTGCTGCAAAAACTGAAAGCACAGGGTATCCCTGTGGTCAGCGTCTTCCTGTCCGGCCGCCCGCTGTGGGTAAACAAGGAAATGAACCTGTCCGACGCCTTTGTGGCCGCGTGGCTACCGGGCTCCGAAGGAGCCGGGGTAGCAGACGTTATCCTCACCGATGGCGATGGGAAAAAGCGCTACGACTTTACCGGACGCCTGTCCTTCAGTTGGCCGGAGCAGGTACACCAGACCGTTATCAACCGGAACGATGAAAACTATGCGCCGCTGTTCGCCTACGGATACGGACTCGATTACACCAGCGAAAATCTGGGCAGCGACCGCCTGGTCGCCAATCAACTGGGGGAAGACGGCGAATCTTATGTGGACGGTGAACTCGAAGATGCCTGGCTGATGGTGTCGCGTCCCCGCGCGCCCTGGAAACTTTTTATTGCCGACAGTGAACAGGATCCGCTCTGGGTAAGTGGCAACCTGGCCAGCAGCGCCGACGACAACATCACCGTTGCCTCCATCGACATGCTGTCCCAGGAAGATGCTCGCGCGCTCACCTGGAAGGGCCTGCGCGCCGGCAGTGTATTGCTGCAGACACAAAAGCCCCAGGACCTGACCCGCTATCTCGAGGAGGGCTCCGCCCTCACCATGGATATCCGTGTAGATCAGGCGCCCGAAGCACCGGTATTTGCTGGCATTGCCTGTGACGGCGATAACTGCAACGGCTCGCTGCCGCTACAACAGGCTCTGGCTGACCTGCCGCAGGGAGACTGGTCAGAAATCTCCATCGACCTGCAGTGCTTTGCCAAAGCCGGTGCAGACTTTTCCCGGGTATCCCAAGGCCTGTCATTCCACAGCGAGGGCAAGCTCGCCATGGCGGTGGCAAACATCAAGTTCGTACCCGGCGCGGGTGAACAGGCACAGATTCGCTGCGGGGGCTGAAGCATCATGGTTACCCAGATACTGAAAAACACCTCGGCAGTCCTCGGACTGTCAGCGCTGCTGGCGGCTTCCGCCAGCGCCGCTGAAGACACTACCATCCGGCTGAGCAAAGATACCCTGAAGCTGGCACTGGACCCGGAATACGGCGGGCGTATCACCGAGCTCTGGTACGGGGATCGCGACCTGCTGGCTGTTCCGCAACCGGGAGAGAACAGCTTTGGCTCCACCTTCTGGCTGAGCCCCCAGACCTTGTGGAACTGGCCACCGATCCCCGAGCACGACACGGCGCCCTACACCGTGTCTGTCCGTTCAGTGGACACTGCAACCCTCTCTAGCGCCTATGGCGCCGGTGCCCGGATAAGCAAGACGGTCACTCTGAACAGCGGGCAAAGCGCCACCGTGGACTATCGCATTGACGCCAGCCAGGATTTCCCGGAAATCGCCGCCTGGGAAATCACGCGGGTGCCCAACCGCGGCTTGGCGTTTGCCCCGGTTACCACCGACAGCGTGAAGACCGTTCGCGGCCGTGTGGCCTACGAACTTGAGGACGATACTCTCTGGCTCCCCATGGAAGCTGGCGCACCACTGGTCGAAGGTAAGGTAATTGCAAACGGAACCGAGGGCTGGCTGGCTTATGCGGTGGATCAGCTGTTGTATCTCAAGGTGTATCCCAAGGTCTCCATACGTGAAATGGCGAGCGGCGAGGGGGACATCGAGTTGTACCTGAGCGGCGAACTGCCATTCCTTGAACTGGAAGTACAGAGTGCCGCCCATAGCCTCAAGGGTGGCGAGGGACTGGACTGGTCCGTGGAATGGCTGGTCACAGATCTGCCGGAGGATCTCGAAGTCCGCAGCGGATCCCCCGCCCTGCTGGATTTTGTACGCTCTCAGGTCAAACAGCTTTCGCAGCGCCGCTAGGGGCGCATCTTCAGGGGGGCAATACCCGACCAAATAGTCACCATTTGCAGCCAGACAGCTCCCGATTGGAGCTGTCGCAAATTGTGACAAAGTGCTAAATTTGATCGCAGTTTTCTGACAGTGAGCCGCAGAATAAGAGGTATCCCATGGTTCAGTTAGTTGTCGATTCCGGCTGTGATCTTCCCGACGAATTGCTGCGCAAATACCGGGTGCCGGTATTACCCCACAGCATCAGCGTGGGCAAAGACATGTTTGGGGACCAGCGCAACCCCGCGCAAATGAACCACTTTTACTCCCGCTCTCTGGTAGACCGCTCTCGGGTGGTCAATTCCGGCCCCGCCGGGGAGCCTGAAATCGAGCAGGTACTTACCGAGCTGGTCCAGCAAGGGCAAAAGGACATCGTTGTCCAGACCATCAATGCCGCCAACAGCCCCACCTACACCAATGCGCTGAACGTCGCTCGCAAGTTGAGCAACGACTCGGTGAATATTCACACTGTGGACTCCCACACCCTGTTTTCAGGCCAGGGCCTGCTGGCGCTGTATACCCTGTCGCTGATTCAAAAGGGATTGACTGGGGCGCAGATCAAGTCCCGCGCGGAAGAGTTCGGTCGTAAAATCGTCGGCTATGCCGCGATCCAGGATGTATATTACCTGCGCGAACGCGGTCGCCAGAAAAATGAAAAAAGCGTGAGCTGGCTGAAGGCGTTTATGGCCCGGTCACTCAGTTTGCACCCCATCATTTCCATGACTTACGAAGGTTCCACCGTTGCCGATACCGTCAAGACCTACGACGGTTGCACCCAACGACTGTTTGAACTGGCCGCAGAAAAAATACAGGCCGGCGGACTGTTGATGCCGGCCATTGTGGTCAGTATTGCAGGCCCCCTGAAAGAGTTAGAGTTGACCCCGGGTTTCAAGGAACTCGAAAAAGTCGCTGAAGCACACAAGGTAAGACTCTACCGTTCGGTAATGAGCCTCTCTGGCGGTATCAATCTCGGTCCCGGAACTGTCGCTCTCGCGATGGCGGCCAAGTAAACCTACTGGCAGTCGGGGCCCGCAGCGGGTGCGTTTTTGCGCCCGCTGCGAGACTCCCTGAAATTTTCTCGTCAAACGAACGCGACCTCGCCCAACTTTCATTCCCCCGAGCTATTCCCTCGCTGTCATGTGATCCTTCCCATTTTTCAGTGCATGTCGACAACCACGACACCAAAGAACATTCAAGTCACGGTACATCTAGACTGGAGAAAGATGTTCCGTAGTACCTCTGTCAAAGGTGGAAAGCATGTACCGAAATTTAGCCGCCATTCTGCTATTGGCACTGTTCAGCTCTGCGTCCAGCGCCGATGAAGATCTTGCCAAAAAGCTCAGTAATCCAGTGGCTGACCTGATCAGTGTGCCGTTTCAATACAACTGGGACAATCGTGTCGGCCCAACCGAGGGTGGACGCCGCTTCACCCTGAACGTCCAGCCGGTAATTCCCATCTCCCTTAACGAAAAATGGAACCTGATCAGCCGCACCATTTTGCCGGTCATGAACCAGGAGAATATTTTTCCTGGCAGTGGCGATCAAACGGGACTGGGGGATACGGTGCAGAGTGCATTTTTCTCGCCCGCTGAACCCAGCGCTGGCGGTATTACCTGGGGTGTCGGCCCTGTATTCCTCGTACCAACCGGCACCGAACCCTTGCTGGGTACGGAGAAATGGGGTGCAGGGCCCACAGGGGTAGTGCTCAAGCAGACAGGTCCCTGGACCATCGGTAGCCTGGTGAATCATATCTGGTCTTTCGCCGGGGATGACAACCGCGCCGACGTGAACAGTACCTTCGTACAGCCCTTCCTGGCATACAACACGCCCAAATCCTGGACATTTACGCTACAGACGGAATCCACATACGACTGGGAGACCGAACAGTGGAACGTACCGGTGCATTTTCTCGTGGCCAAAGTTTTCAAGGTCGGCAAACAGACCTATCAGGTTCAGGCAGGTCCGCGTTACTACGCGGAAAGCCCGGCCACTGGTTCCCAGGACTGGGGATTCCGCCTGAACTGGATCATGCTTTTCCCCAAATAAACCCAGAAAGTTAGCAAAGTTTTGGCGTTGGCCAAAAGCATCATATGCTGTCGTCACGGCTTTTATTTGTCGAATCGGTTTGCTTTCAAATGTAAAGAAAGGGCGTAAAGAGAGGAACGGGTTTACCCATGACGTTTCTGAAATTTTTGCTTCTCTGTTTTACGTTCGCCAACCCGGTTCTTTGGGCATCATCGGTTGCTGCGCAAGACTCACAGCAAAAGTCCACTAGCGAAGATCCAGCTGAGGAAGCCACCAAAATTGTTCGCAGCCTGGAAAAACATCTATCTGGAAAGTCACGCCTGGTCTACGAAACCGAACTCACTTCCGATGTAATACTCGACAACGGACAAAAAATCCAGATTGCCGGCACAACCCATGTGTACTTCAAACGCCCCAACCAGCTGCTGGTGAAACTCGAGACAGAAAGTATTAGCCGACTGATCTATCACGATGGCGAACAGCTGACGATCATTGCCCCGAATGAAAAATACTACGGCCTCATCGAAGCCCGGTCTTCCTCCGTTGAAGCACTTATGCGTGCCGCACAAGTTTACGGCCTGGAAATTCCCCTGGTGGATTTGATCGGTTGGGGAGCGAAAGGCGGGCAGGCGCTGGACGTAGAGAGTGCGGTCTATATCGGCGAGTCTCAACTACAGGGAAAAACCGTTGATCACTGGGCATTTCGCGGCCCCAAGCTGGACTGGGAAGCATGGGTAACCCAGGGAGACGATCCTCTACCGCTGAAAATATCCACGGTCAGCTATCACGCCTATGGGCAGCCCCGCTTTACCGCAACCATCAAGTGGAACGATCGGACCTCTCTCAGCGACAACCTGTTCACCCCCAAGATGGACAAGGATTTTCGCAAAATCCCGTTTAAAAAACTGAAGCCAGCGCAAGTCAACCGCGCGGAGGGGGTTAGCGAGGAGGATCCAAATGAATAACCACCTGCGCTCCGGGCATACCCTCCTCGCCAAAACACTGTGTATCGGGTTGGTGAGCGGGACTCTGCTGTGGGCTACCGCCCAATCACTGGCGCGACCGGATTTCGGCGGCGGTCATTTTGCCGGTCCGCGCATGAATATTCACCCGGGCTTTACTGGTGGTATGGGACTTCGCCCCAACGGTCCCGCGCGCCCGATGCGTCCCTCTCGTCCCGACCGGCCAATGGGAGGCGACATCCATCCGGTCCCGCCCTATCACGGCCCGCGCCCGGAACATCGCCCTCCGCACGGTGGCGGCGGGGGGCAGCATCACGGACATTACTGGCCCTACCCTGCCCCCGGTTACTGGGCGGGTGTTACTGCGGGCGCTGCGGTCGGCGCAGTGGTGTACAGCCTGCCCGGGGAGTGTGCGGAGCGCGTGGTGAACGGAGTGGCCTATGAGGACTGCGATGGCACCTGGTACCGTCCCAGCTATGCTGGCACCCAGGTAGTCTATGAGGTTGTGCCTGCGCCCTGAATTGCGACGCAAAAACACAGCAAACCGTCACGCAAGAAAGTGACGGGAACAAGCTCAGATCTGAGATTCGATGGGTAACCAGGACAACAGCCACGAAAGGCTCCTCTGCCAAAGCGTGGTTTCCGGATCCTTGTGTTCCACGATCGGGTTACCGTCTTCATCTTCTGCATGCCATTCCAGCTTGTCGGAGTCGGACAATTTCACCGCCCAGGCCGAATCCGGCGCAACCCACTCCGTAAACAGTTCATGCAGTTGCTGATTGACCTGCGCGTTTTCCATCAACAAGCCAATTTCGGTATTCCAGAGCAGTGAGCGGCCATCGAGATTTATCGAGCCGACAAACCCGAGCTGATGGTCCATCACAAAAGTTTTCGCGTGTAACGTCGCCTTGGACTCTCCGCGGAACCACTTTTTGCGTCGCTCTTCCCCGGCCACGGTGCGCAGCTCCCAGAGATCTACGCCCGCTCTTAACAAGCGCTTGCGGTAGCGTGCATAGGCACCGTGCACGATTGCCACATCATTACTGCTCAGAGAGTTGGTGAGAATACCGACGCTGACGCCACGTTTTTCCAAGCCCGTAAACAGGTCGGTGCCGATCACACCGGGAATAAAGTAAGCAGCGCTGATATTCAGTCTTTCCTTCGAATCCCGAATGATTTCCTCAAGCTGGAATCCAGGATACTCCTCGCGGGGAATATCGTCCTTACCCAGCGCCTTCTCCGGGGGGTCGGCCAGTAGCCTGGCCTTTCCCCACCGGAAAGGAATATCGCCATTGGAAAGCTCCGCCGCCATCTTGGATTGATCGAGGGCGCGGGTGAATTCGCTGCCCGCCTCGTCCGCGAGCAACTTGCGCGTGCGCTTGCGCAGCTCTTCAAGGTTGTGTGTTTCATCATCGGCAATGAGTAATTCTGAGACAGATACCGAAACCGCGCTGTTCCAGTAGTCATCAAAAACCTGTGCGGACTGGGGCAAGACCTCACCGATCGCCAGCACATCCACATCGAGAAACTCAACTGACGACTTGGAAAAATAACCGTCGGCAATATTGCGCCCACCCGTGATCATTGCCAGGCCATCAGCTACCAACAACTTGTTGTGCATGCGGTGATTGATTCGCCCCAGATTAACCGCCTGTTCTAGCGCGCGCTTGACGCCACTGCGTCCCTCGACGGGATTGAATACCCGGATATGCATGTTGGGGTGGCGATCCAGTGCCAGAATCCAGGGATTGACCACACGGGTACCCAGGTCATCCACCAGCAGGCGCACCCGCACGCCCCGGTCTGCGGCTTTCAGCAACAGGCTGGTCAGCAGGCGGCCCACACTATCGTCTTCGTAAATGTAGTATTTGAGGTCAAGCGAGACTGTCGCCTCTTCGATCAACACTGCCCGGGCAACAAAAGCGGACAAACCATCATCCAGCAGGTAAAAGCCCGACAGCTTATCGGACTTGCCCGTCGCGGCATCGCGAATCCCTTCCGCAAGTCGCGAATCGGTGGCGGGTTTCAGGCTGGTTGTCACGGGTCGAGTTTGTGCGGCCATTCCGATGTCGCTGGAGTCCCCACACCCGGATAGCAGTGCCAATAACGAAAGCAGGCTTAGCAAAAGGCGGATGGGTGCTGGAGTCATGATTTACAAACAGTTGCTGATGGCGACCCGACGCTGAATTCCTCAATCTCACTGATCCGGGAATACGCAAGTCGGTCTACTGCCTACAGTCTAGCCGCTCGCTGGTTTAGTACGACGGTAGACAGGGGGGAATCGAAAGTGCGGAAAAGCAACGGGCAAAAAAAACGCAGCCACAGGCTGCGTTTTCGTAGGTCGGTCTGGCTTCAAGCCGGCTCGGTACGGAGCTCCCGGCGCAGAATCTTGCCCACCGTAGACTTCGGCAACTCACTTTGAATGACGATCTGCTTGGGCACCTTGTAGGCGGTCAGCTGTGTGCGGCAGAATTCGATCAGTGCTTGCTGGTCGATCTCTCCGTCCACCACCAGATGGGCACATACGGCTTCGCCGGTCTGCTCACTGGGTACACCGATCACTGCGGCCTCGATGACCTGCGGGTGACGGCAGAGTACATCCTCCACCTCATTCGGGTACACGTTGAAACCGGATACGATGATCATATCCTTGAGACGATCGACAATGCGGATATTGCCGTTGTCCTGGATCATGCCCACGTCGCCGGTGCGGAAGAAGCCATTGTGCATGACCTTGGCGGTTTCTTCCGGCCGGTTCCAGTAGCCCCGCATCACCTGCGGGCCACGTACCACCAGTTCACCGCTCTCGCCCTGGGTCAGCGCATTGCCCTGCTCGTCCCACACCTGTACTTCGGTGTTCTCGAGTACCGGGCCCACGGTACCGATTTCTTCGCGGCCGAATTCATTCAGGCAGATAACCGGTGAGGTCTCGGACAGGCCCCAGCCCTCGGTTACCGGGCAGCCAGTCACCTGGTGCCAGAGCTCGGCCGCGCTGCTGGTCAGGGCGGTACCTCCGGAGAAGGTCATTTTCAGGCTGCTGAAATCCAGCTGCTTGAATTCCGGGTGACGGCAAAGCCCCACAAACAGCGTGTTAAGGCCGGCAATACCGGTAAAGCGGAACGGCGCAATCATTTTCACGAAACCGTCGATGTCCCGCGGGTTGGGAATCAATACATTCATGCTGCCCATACCGAAGAAGGTCAGCATATTCACGGTAAACGCGTAGATATGGTACAGCGGCAGCGGACAGACGAAGATCTCCTCGCCTTCGTTTCCGCGCTGCATAATGCGCTGGAGCATCTGGTCGGTATTGGCCAGCAGATTGGCGTGCGTCAGGCTCGCGCCCTTGGCTACACCGGTGGTGCCACCGGTATATTGCAGTACCGCGATATCCTCGCGGGTCGCGGTGCTCTCCACCAGCTCGGCACAATCAGCGCCAAGGGTCACCGCATCGACAAAACCATGGTACCCGTCTGGCGCGCTAACGGCCTTGCCCAGCAGGTCTGCCGGTCCGGTTACCACAACGTGCTCGATCTGGGTGGCTGATTTGATCTCATCGAACTTGTCGATAAAGTCAGCAAGAATCACCAGTGCCTTGGCACCGGAATCGGAAAACTGGTGCTGCATTTCCCGCGGCGTGTACAGCGGGTTGGTATTCACTACCACCAGCCCGGCACGCAGTGCGGCATAAGCGGCGATGGGGTACTGGGTGATATTTGGCAGCTGGATGGCAATACGGTCGCCGGCTTCGAGGCCGCATTCGTGCTGTAACCACTGGGCGAGATGCCGGGACTGTTGGTCAATCTCGGCGAAGGTCAGCGTCTGCCCGAGGCAGTGGTAAGCGGGTTTATCGTGGAATTTTTCCAGGCACTGGCCAATAAACTCCGCCAGGTTGGCTGCATCCCGGCTCATTTCCCGTACTTGCATGTTTTGATCTCCCATAATCGCTCCGACATTTATTGTTTTGGTTTCCGGTCAAGCAACTGCGACACTAAAAACCGGTTTTAGTGCCGCAGTAAATCATCATATCCCGGTGGCAGTTTGTAATTTAAATGACAATCTGGCCAGCAAGTATCCAATTATTTCGCCGTAGCCTTGTCGCCAAACCGCACCAGCGCTTTCGCCACCTTGCTGTCCACAATCCAGCGGAACAGCCCGGTATGGCTGCGGGCCAGGTAACGGGTGAGCTTCGCCCGGAACCCCGGGGTAATCATGAATTCGCGCTGGCGCAATCCGTCGAGAATGCCGTCTACCGCAACCTCAACCGGCAGGACGCCAGCGAACTCATTCAATGCTTCGGTCACCGGACTGCCCACCCGGCGCTCTTCCTCGAGCATCGGGGTAGAGATTTCGCCCGGGCATACTACGGATACGTCGATGCCTTCGGGTTTCAGCTCGGTGCGCAGTACTTCGGCCAGACCAACAACACCAAATTTCGAGGTTGCGTAGGCACCGTGGGTATAGCTGCCGCACATGCCCGCCAGCGATGCAATCAATGCTATGTGACCGCCGGTACGCATATGTTTCAGCGCACCGGCAGCGAAGTTTCGGCTGCCGTACAGGTTGACGCGGATACTCTGGTCGAACATTTCATACGACATCTCGGTAAATACCGCAGTGCGCAGAATACCGGCACAGTTGATGGCAAAGTCCGGATGCCCAAGCGTTGCAGCGGCTTCATCCATCGCGCGTTCAACCGCTACGGGATCGGTAATATCCACCACAAAACGTTCGACATTGGCGCTGTTCGCTTTACAAAGCCCGCGCAACTCTTCCAGTAGAGCGTCTTCTACCTTCAGGTCAAAAATTGCCACAGAAGCGCCGTCGGCCAGCAGTGCCCGGGTCAGGTTCAGGCCAATACCACTGCCACCACCGGATACAAACGCCACTCTGGGCGCACCATATTTCCAGCTACTCATATTGTTCACCCTCAGACTTTCGCCGCGGATTTGAAATGGTTCTCCAGCTCGCCCATGGCCTGATCAAACGTGACCAGGGGGCGGAAGTCCAGCTCGCGACGCGCTTTTTCATTGGAGAATTCGTTAGGGCCGCCCATCAGTCGGTATGACTGCCGGGTAATCATGGGGCGCTGTTTCTGCCTGAACAGGTGGCCAAAGAACTCAAGCACCGGGGCCAGAGTGCGGGCCAGACTATTGGGGACAGACTTGGGATCCGGTGCACCAGCAATTGCGGCAAGGCGACGTAAATACTGCTGCCAGGTAACGCCATAACCATCTGCTGCGATAAAAATATCACCGTTGTGACATTCTGAGCGCGCTGCAGTAATCAGCATCGCCACCAGGTTTTCCACGTGCACCAGGCCCGCATCCCAGTCGCCACGACCCAGCAGGCAGGGCTGCCCAGCGCGCAACAACTCGAGCATCGTATTGACCCAGGGTCCGCTGCCAACGCCGAAGACATTGCCCGGACGCACGATGGTGGCTTTCAGCCCACCATGCTTCACAGCCTCCAGGGTCACCCTCTCCTGTTCCTGCTTACAGAATTCGTAGGGGGAACAGGGCTTGCCCAGAGGCGTCTGCTCATCCAGCTTGCCCTTGGCAAGTGCACTGGCGTAGGCGCAGACACTGGTGGTGACCACAAAGTGGGATCCCCAGCGCAAGGCGAGGTCAATGGCCTGCTCGGTGCCATGTACGGTGATATCCACATGGGACTGGAGTGCACCCCAGTCACCGACCACCGCGGCCAGATGGAAAATCGCATCCACAGGCCCGATTTCATCCGCGAGGCTGGTCAGCGTTCGCACATCGCCAATGACCGTACGCAGCTGATCGCCCCAAAGCGCCCACTCTTCGGGTACGCGCTCTCCGGGCATCATCAGCGCCACAACATTCACTTTTTCAGTGAGTAGCTGGCGCACCAGGTGGCGGCCGATAAAACCGCCAGCCCCGGTCACGAAAGCCGAGTTCAACTGACTCATAGTTACCTCGCGCTCTGCCAACCGGTTATTCGCCAACGACGATCATGTTCTCGCAGGTTTTACCTTCGGCTTCACACAGCGCGCGGTAAATAGTCATCACGGTTTTGGCGTCCAGCACGCTGGTCACGTTGCCGTCGTCGTCGATATTGACGTTGCTGCCAAAGATCGCGAACCAGACTTCCGCGTCTTCCGTGGCATCGTCTGCAACGGTCAGGGTATGTACGGAGTGCGCAGGCTCGAACAGGTAGGAGCCAGCCTTGTTGATCTTCTCGGGGTATTCTTTGTAGAACCATTCACCCGCAGTGGTCACCGCAAACACAGGACCGGTGTGATAGTGGGTTTCAACACCGAAACCGGGTTTGAACTTGTTGCGGATAATCCAGAGGTTCTGGTTGAGGTCTACATGCAGAACCTGCAGCAGTGAGCCGTCGGGCAGGCTGACCCAGGGCAGGTCATTTTCTTGAATCAGGATCGCCTCTTTGGCGTCATCGCGGGATACCACGCCGCCGCTTTGCATTGCGGCCAACAGGTCCATAACCGGGGTTTTTGCTTCACTCATCGCCGTTCTCCAGTAGTTGAGTCAATAGTTTTTATTGTGTTTCCCCCTGCCCTCAGCGACCAATTCACAGGAGTGAGGGAACAGCGCCAGTCTAGGAAGGAGAGCAAGCACTAACTTGACTTTTTGCGAACACAACTTGACTATTTGCGAACTATATTGAGCCCGTAGAGAACGACGAGCCGAAGAGGAGCCCAACATGTTCCTAATCCGCAGCGGTGCCATCGAAGGCTACGAACAGCTGGTGAGCCAGTACGGGCAGAACCCGACCACCCTGCTGCAGCAATTCGGCTTCAGCAGTGCCCAGCTGCGCGACCCGAATACCTATGTCTCGTACACCCGTCTCGCCGACCTGCTGGACGCGACCGCCCTCGCCTGCGGCGATCCGGTGTTCTGCCTTAGCCTGTGTGCGCACCAGGGTCCTCTGGCACTGGGAGAAATCGGGTTATCCATCCGCCAGCAGCCCACATTGGCTGACGCGCTGGTCTATTCCAGGCAGCACATCAGCCTGCATGCCTACGGCGTTCACGTACAGCAGGCCACCCGTGGAGACACACTGGAACTACAGCTGAGCTTCGATTTTTCCAACGCCTCAGGGCTCGTCCAGTTAATGCAGCTGAGTGCCGGGCAGGCTTTCAACCTGCTTTCACAAATGGTCGGCAGCGCCGCGAGCAGCCTGAAGCTGCACTTGCCACAGGCAGCCCCCGCCCAAGCTCTGAAGATGCCCGCAAGGTACGAGGGACATATCCTGTACCAGAGCGAATTCGGCGGTATTAGCTTCCCCCTCATCTGGCTCTCACGAAAGCCGCAATTGGATGAGGAGCTGTTAAGGGAGCACTTTCAACAACGGATCCAGCTACTGGAAACCATCTATCCAGGTAACCTGCAGGCCCAGGTCTGCCACATCATCGGCAACCTGCTTCCCAGTGGCGAGTGCAATATCGAGCGCGTCGCCGCTGCCCTCAACCTCCATCCCCGGGTGCTACAAAAGAAATTGCAGGCAGAAAAAACGACCTTTCGCGAACTGTTACAGAAAACCCGACTGGAAGTGGCCCAGCGCAACCTGCAGCACGGGCAGCTCAGCATCACCGACCTGGCACTCAATCTGGGGTATGCCGACGTGGCAATTTTCAGCCGCAATTTCAAAAGCTGGACCGGACAATCTCCCCGCGACTGGAAGGCACGGTATCAGTACGTGCCACCAAACAAGTAGGCGTACAACCACACAATCGATAAGTCGCCTTGCGTTGGCACGGGATTAGCCGTAACGCCACAAACGCTCAACTATGCTTGCTGGGACACTTTATTGTGGTATCAGGAGTTCTCGTGAAAGCTTTACCGTTATTTGCCACTACCGCAGCCTTGCTGGTCGGGCTCACCGCGTCGATCAGTTCACAAGCCGCCGAAAAACCAAATATCCTCGCCATCATGGTGGATGACGTGGCACAGATCTCATTGAGCGCCTATTCCCACGGCATGACCTACCCGACGCCCAACATTGATCGGATCGCCAACGAGGGCGTACTGTTCACCGACCACTACGCACAACCCAGCTGTACCGCCGGTCGCGCGGCCTTCCTGATGGGCCAGCTTCCGGTGCGCACGGGCCTGACCACGGTTGGCCAGCCGGGCAACCCGCTGGGGATCAAGGAAGCCGACCCTACCCTGGCAGAGTTTCTCAAAGACCAGGGCTACATGACCGCGCAATACGGCAAAAACCATCTGGGTGACCTGGACGAACACCTGCCGACCAAACACGGGTTCGACGAGTTCTACGGCAACCTCTACCACCTGAACGTATCGGAGGAACCGGAGCAGGAGGACTACCCGAAGGATCCGGAGTTCAAGAAAAACTTTGGCCCCCGCGGCGTCATCGAGTCTTACGCGGATGGCAAGATCACCGACACCGGTCCGCTTACCCGCGAGCGTATGGAAACCTTTGACGAGGAAATCCTGGAGCGCAGCCTGAACTTTATGGAGCGCGCAAAAAAAGCGGGCAAGCCGTTCTTTATCTGGCACGCTACCAGCCGTATGCATGTGTACATTCATTTGAAAGACGAGAGCCGTAACCTGGCTACCCAGCTTAGCTCAGAGGATGATCTGTTTGGCAGTGGCCTGATTGAACACGACGGCCATGTGGGCAAGCTGCTGGACAAGCTGGATGAGCTGGGTGTTGCCGACAACACCATTGTCATCTACACCACCGATAACGGTCCCGAGCAAAGCAGCTGGCCGGATGCGGGCACCACGAAGTTCCGCGGTGAAAAAATGACAACCTGGGAGGGTGGCGTACGCGTGCCATTCCTGGTGCGCTGGCCCGGCAAGATCCCCGCCGGCCTGAAGCGCAACGGGATCTCCTCTCACGAAGACGTGTTCCCAACCATTGCTGCAGCACTGGGCGAGCCAAACCTGCGGGAAAAACTCAAGAAGTCAGACAAGGTGTATATCGACGGGGAAAACAATCTCGATTACTGGATGGGTAAAAGTGAGGAGTCTGCACGCAACAAAATTTTTTACTACTACGAATCCCAGTTAACCGCGCTGCGGGTAGGCCCCTGGAAAATGCACTTCGCCACCAAACCGGGCGGACGCTACTACGAGGATATGGTCACCCACACCATGCCCAAGCTGTTCAACCTGCGCAAGGACCCGCTGGAACACTACGATGGCGTTACCGGATTCCACCAGATCATGCGCAAGAGCTGGGTGTTCCAACCGGCGATCCAGATCCTGAACGAGCACCTGGAAACCTTCAAGGAATTCCCACCGCGCCAGAAGTCCGCCTCGCTGAATATCAACAAGGCCATTGAAGCGGCCATGCAGGTAAACGAAAGCCGGTAGAACTCCCTCCTATCCAGCTTTTCCAGACAAAAAAGAGCGCGGCAACTACCGCGCTCTTTTATTTCCACCCTGGAAACTATTGCAGTTGCTGCTGATATTTTTGCGCCAGTGCCGCATTCCCCTGCTCACGGTGAATCGATACCAGGGCTGAAAGAATCTGGCGATCACCGGGAAATTGTGTCAACCCTCGCTCCAGTTCATCGATCGCCTGATCAGGCTTGCCCTGTGAATTGAGCGCAATTGCATACACATAGATGTAGCGTGGTGTCGCAGAATTACTGTGCGCAGAGGCCCGCAACATTTCAAGCGCCTCCGTCATTCTCTTCTGTCGGACCAGGCCCAGGCCCAACGTATGCTGGATCGGTGCCTTGTCGAAGGTATTGCTCAAGGCGTCGCGCAGCAATGCCTCGCTATCCGCCTCACGAGCGCTTGCCCGATACAGGTCCGCCAGGTTAATCACGCCGGGGGTGAAATACGGAGCACGTTCCACCGCCTGCTTCAGCAACCGCTCAGCCTCAGGAAGATTTCCCTCACGGCCTCGCAAAGACGCCAGATTGACAAGACTTTCCGGACGATCACTGTTGAATTCCGCAGTAGTCACATAGTCTGACAGCGCCTTTGCATAACGCTTGCGCACTTCTTCCGGGTACTGGCTGAGCGGCGCCCCCGCCATGGCACTGGCCGCAAGGGATGCGGTTACCCGCTCATCTTCATATAACAACGGGATCGCCAGCGCCGGGCGTACCTGCTGCGGCACCTGATCAAGGGACTGCGCCAGGCCGAGGTGCTGGAGCGCGTCGTCACCCTGGGCAATGACCTGCAGAACCTGCGCACTGGTCTGAGACAGATAGCGCGGCAACATGGATACCGCGGTGGCGCGCACAATTTCCGGCTGCTTGTCGTCCATCACCAGCTTCAGTAACTGGCTCTCCGCATCCGCCGCGCCCATGCGCCCGGCATAAAGCGCCTCCCCGTAATGGGGATCAGGTTCGCCGAACTTTTTCTCAAGAATCGCCGCCGCCCAGGCATTGGACTGGTCCGTGTGACACCCGATGCACGCATTGGGGGAGCCGATAGTGTCGCTCAGGTCCGGGCGCGGCACGCGGAAGCTGTGATCGCGGCGCGCATCCACCTGCATGTACACCTTGTCTGGCATATGGCAGCTCACACACTGGGCGCCTTCGCTGTCCGCCGGGTGGAAGTGATGCTCTGCCGTATCGAACTTTGTCGGAAGATGGCACTGGGCACATACATCGTTACCCTGCGCGCGCAATTCCAGGCTGTGTGGGTTGTGACAATTGCTGCAGGTAACGCCTGCGGTGTGCATCTTGCTCTGCAGGAATGAGCCCCACACATAGACTTCATCGTTGATCTGACCATCAGCATGATACAGGCCGTCGCTCAGTAGAGCGGGATGGAAGAAATCCAGATAATCATCATCGGGCCTGACACCGGGATGCTGGGTGCCGCGACGGGAATGACACTGGGCACACACCGGGATTTCCTGCTGGGTCTGCACCTCGTTCTGGATGTGCGCTATTCCCGTCTTGCCATCCATAGCCCAGCGCGCCTGACGGCGGCCATCAAAACGGATCGCAAAGCCCTGGTTGGCATCGGCTGCCCGTTGATCTTCCGGTTGAGCCGCCCAGTCCAGATGCTTCTGCCCTGGCCCGTGGCAAGACTCACAGCCAACATTGATCTCGGACCACTCGGTAGAAAAGGTTTGCGATGCCGGGTCGTAATTCTTGTGCAGGTTGGTGGAATGACAATCCGCACACTGGAAGTTCCAGTTCTGATTGATTCCGGTCCAGTGCAGGGGATCACCAGGTTTGATTTCCTCGTCCGGGTACAGGTGGAACCAGCGCTGCCCGCCCTCTTCTTTGGAGCGGGAATCCCAGGAAACACTCAGGGCCTGCAGACGGCCGCCGGGCAATTCAATCAGGTACTGCTGCAGCGGGTAAATACCAAAGGTGTAGGCGACAGGAAATTCCTGCAGCTCGCCTTCCGCATTGTCCGTTTGCACAAAATACTGGCCGTCCCGCTGATAGAAGGTGGACTCGGTGCCGAAATAGTCGAATTTCGCGTTATCGAAATTGCCCACCACGGTTTCCGCCGTTGGCGCTTTCATTGCCAGATCGTGGTGGGATTTTTGCCAGTCGGCGAACGCCTGCTGGTGGCAGCCGGCGCAGGCTTCCGCCCCTACATAGTCGGTGTTGCCATCCGCGCCAGGCGCCTTGCCGGAATGCCCTTTTACTGCAACCACCGCGTCCATCGCTGATGCGCGATCCGCTTGCGCACGCAGCGGCGGGCTTGAACTTTTTGTAGTTTCTGCGCCCTTCTCGTCCACGGTTTCACTGCACCCGCCAACCAGCAGGGCAGCGAGCAAAAGGATGATCGGCGTGCGCATCTTGCCTCCGGTTTTATACTTTTAATTGGCACCCAGTATAGCTTCTTGCGTCCACTTCCTCCGCCTGCGATCTGCTAGCGTTAATGAGGGACGCAGTATCAGTGGCTGAAGAAGGATGCGCCATGTCAGCAAGGGAACAGATTGCAACGCTGGAAGAAGGCATGGGCCGCGCCATTGTGGGCCAGCGGGATGTGATCCGGCGCCTGATTATCGGCCTGTTGGCCAACGGCAACCTGCTGGTGGAAGGGCTGCCCGGGCTCGCCAAAACACGAGCCATCAAGGCACTGGCGAAAAACCTGGAGGCGGATTTCAGCCGCATCCAGTTCACACCCGACCTGCTGCCGGCGGATGTCACCGGCACCGATATGCTCTACCGCGATGAACAGAAGTCTGAGTTTCGTTTTCACCCCGGTCCAATCTTCGCCAATATCGTGCTCGCCGACGAAATCAACCGCGCACCCGCCAAGGTGCAGTCCGCGTTACTCGAAGCCATGGAGGAGCGCCAGGTCACCGTAGCCGGCAAAACCCACAAGATGCCACCCCTGTTTATGGTGATGGCCACCCAGAATCCCATTGAGCAGGAAGGCACCTATCCGCTGCCGGAAGCACAGATGGACCGGTTTCTGATGCACGTGCTGATCACCTACCCGCCGGTAGAAGATGAAGTGCAGGTAATCGAACTGGTGCGCAGCGAGGAAATTGCCGCAGCCAAACGTGAATCGGAAGCCAGCGCAGAGGGCAATGCGGCAGAACCCCGGCAGCCGGCTGACGTTATTCCGCAACAGGCGGTGTTCGATGCACGCCGGGAAATCGCCGCCATTCATGTGTCGGATGCCATGGCGCGCTATATGGCAGATCTGGTTGAAGCCAGCCGCCATCCGGCCAAGCTGTCGGAAGAACTGGCGCGCTGGATCGAAATCGGTGCCAGCCCGCGGGGCTCCATCGCACTGGACAAGGCCGGGCGTACCAACGCCTGGCTCGAGGGCCGCGATTACGTGGACCCGCAGGATATTCATGCCGTGATTCACGACTGCCTGCGCCACCGCCTGGGGCTCAGTTTTGAAGCCCAGGGGGAAGGCATCAGTGCCGATCGGGTGATCGACACGCTGCTGAACGTCGTCGCCCTGCCCTAGCCCCGCACGAGGCGGCCGCCCATGTTCCACTTCCAGATTCGCAACCGCAATCGCAGCCGCGCCGGTGTCGCCACCGTTGCCGCGCCGGAGACGGCCAAGGACCCGCGTATTCACGTGGACCTGGCGCACCTGCAGTCTTTAGAGGGTCCCGCACAGACCCTGAACCTGCTGCCGCGCCAACCCGCCCGCAGCGTGCTTGCCGGGCGCCACAGCTCCCACCTGCGCGGACGCGGGCTTAATTTTGAGGAGTTGCGCGAGTACTGGCCCTCGGACGACGTGCGCGCAATCGACTGGAAGGTGACGGCACGCACCGGCGAACCCCATGTACGTGTTTACACCGAGGAACGCGATCGCCCGGCGCTGATCGTGGTGGACCAGCGTATGTCCATGTTCTTCGGCACCCGGCACGCAATGAAATCGGTCACCGCCGCCGAGGCCGCCACGCTGGCAGCATTCGCCATTCTCGACCAGGACGATCGCGTGGGCGGCATCGTCGTCACCGACACGGCGGTCATCAGCCAGCGCCCCAAGCGCAACCGCCGCGCCCTGACCCGGTTTCTTGCGGAAATCGCCGATGCCAATCAGACACTCCACGCCGACGCACCGGTGGCGGAGCCAACCTCTCTAGACAAGGTACTGCAGGCCGTTGCGAATATTGCGCGCCGCGATCACCTGGTACTGTTGATCAGCGACTTCGATGTGGTGGGCCCCGCCAGCGAGCGCCTGTTAAGCGGTATCGCGCGGCACAACGATGTAATTCTGGTGCCGGTGGTCGACCCCTCCGGCGAGACGGTACCTCCGGATCTGGTAAGCGCCATTTCCGACGGCGATCGGCAGGCCACTCTCGATACCCGCAGCAGCGATACCGCCAATGCGCTGGGGCAATTCAACCGGAAACGCCGGGCGATCATCGACCGCTGGCACAAACGTTACGGCCTGCCGGTGGCGCAGCTCAGCACCGCCGAAGATACCCTGCCGCAAATGCAGCGCTTGTTAGGTATTGCACCGCCAGCAAACAGCCGGGAGCGATGACCGGTATGCAGCAACATACACCGCCCCCAAACGAGAATACCGCGCAGCCGCCGGCAGCCAACACCAACCCCGCTGCCAGCGAGGAAACCCTGCCGGATATGCTCGCCCAGCTGGTACCGCCGCCAGAACCCGCCGCTATCTCCCTGTGGCCGGCAACACCGCTGGCGCAGGGCCTGGCATTTTTACTGCTGGCCGGTCTGCTCTATCTGGCATGGCGTTGGCTCAGGCGTTACCGCGCCAACGCCTACCGTCGCGCCGCCGAGGCAGAACTCGGCCGGATTGCAGATGACCCCGCACAGATTGCCGAAATACTGCGCCGCACCGCCCTCGCTGCATATCCACGCCAACAGGTTGCCGGGCTTACCGGCGCACGCTGGCTCGAATTTCTTAACCGGCATTATCCGGGGAATGGTTTCCAGGGTGAGGCGGGGCAATTACTGTTGCTGGCGCCCTACCAGAAAATCGCATCAACCACCGTCGCCGAATTGGCAGACGAGGCAAAGGTGTGGATTCGCCAACATAAAAGCGAGCCGCACCCACAAAAACATTTCCGTGGGCAAATGACCACGGGCGATCATTCGCACGGAGCCAGTGCATGATCGACTTCGCCGCCCCTCTCGCCTTCCTTCTATTGCCGCTTCCGCTACTGGTTTGGTGGCTGGCTCCGGCGCACCGGGAACGGGTGCGCGCAGTTCGGGTACCCTTTTTCCAGCGTCTGGTAGAGGCCATGGGCGTTACCCCGGGCGCCGGCGCCGTGGTACTTGCACGGCACTGGTGGCAGTGGTTGCTCGGCGCACTGGTGTGGAGCCTCATCGTCACCGCACTGGCGCGACCGGAATACCAGGGGGATGCGGTCACTCTGCAGAAGCCGGCACGGGACCTGATTCTGGCGGTGGATATTTCCGGTTCCATGGAGCAGGCAGATTTCGCCACCGGCAACGGCGACAAGATTGAGCGACTGGCTGGGGTGAAATCCGTACTGGAACCGTTTCTCGAGGGGCGCGAGGGCGAGCGGGTGGCGCTGATTGTGTTTGGCTCCAAAGCCTTTGTGCAGGCACCGCTCACCACCGACCTCGATACGGTGCTGGAACTGATGCAGCAAACCGACGTGGGCATGGCCGGCCCCCACACTGCCCTCGGCGACGCCATCGGCCTCGCCATCCGCCAGTTTGAAACCAGTGAAGTGGAACAGCGCCTGCTGATCCTGCTGAGCGATGGCAGTGATACCGCCAGCAGCATGAGCCCGGTCAACGCCGCCGCCATTGCCGCCCAGCGCCAGGTAAAAATCCTCACCATCGGCGTGGGTGACCCGCAAAGCGAGGACAAAGAAAACCGCGTGGACGTGGAAACGCTGCAAGCCATCGCCCGGCGCACCGGCGGCCAGTTCTTTTTCGCCAACGATGAAAACGCCCTGGCCGCGGTCTACAAGCAGATCGATGCCCTGGCACCGAAAATGGTAGACAGCGAAACCTATCGCCCGCGCCATTCCCTGGCCCACTGGCCACTGGGGCTGGCACTGCTGCTGGGACTGTTTTCTCTCGCCGCGCGCCTGCTGCCCGATAAGGGTTGGCGCGCAGCCACCCTGCGTAGGCCCACCACATGAACGCGCTGCTGGCCGACATTTCCCAATTGCACTTTCTGCGCCCCCTGTGGCTGCTGTTACTGCCGCTGATCCTGTGCCTCTGGTGGTGGCTGCGCAGTGACCTACACAGGGATAAGGACAGAGAAGCTGGCATAGCCCCACACCTGGCTCGCGCACTCACTGTGGGCGAGCAGCACCGGCGCCGGCTGCGTCCCATCGACGTGACCGGATTGCTGCTGGTACTGCTCGCCATCGGCACCGCGGGCCCCAGCTGGACGCGCCAACCCAATCCACTGATGACAAAAACCGCACCACTGGTGGTGGTACTGAAAGTCAGTGACACCATGCAGAAAAAGGATGTACCCCCGACCCGGCTCGAGCGCGCCAAACAGAAAGTACTCGACCTGCTCGCCACACGCGACGGCGCCCCTACGGCGCTCGTGGCCTACGCCGGCAGCGCCCACCGCGTGGTGCCCTTGACGGACGATCAGGCGTTACTGAAACCCTATCTCGAAGGGCTGGTTCCAGATGTGATGCCGGTACCGGGCGATGCACCGGTTGTCGCGCTCAAGCTGGCGGAGCAGATTCTGCAACGGGAGCAAACCCCCGGCAGCATTCTGTTCTTGCTGGACAGCCTCGCCGAGAGCGACGTCGCCGCAATGAATGAGCGGGACAGCCACAATGGATTGGGCTTTCTACTGGTGGCACCGGGCAATCTCGCCGGCGGCGCCCTGTCCCGGGTGCGCGGTGCAAAAGTGGAACGGGTATCAGCGGACAAACGCGATATCACGGCACTCAACCGCTATTTCGACAGTGCCTTCCGCCAGGCGCTGGCGCAAGACGAGAACCTGCAGTGGGAAGACCGCGGCTGGTGGCTGGCGTGGCCTGCGGCGCTGCTGGCCCTGCTGTGGTTTCGGCGCGGCTGCAATTTGCCCCAGCCCAGCAGCACACATCTCGGCGCCGTCGCGCTCATCTGTTTATTGACTCCCTTGCTTAGCGAAAAGCCGCTCGCCCAGAACACGTCAGCGAACTCGCCTGAGACCAAGCACTCCGGCCTTTTGAGCCTGCTACTCACGCCGGATCAGCAGGGGCAGTGGTTCAGCCTGCACAGGGATTACCGGCGAGCCGCAATGGCCTTTGAAGATCCCTACCACGAGGGCTACGCCCTGTATCAGGCAGGGCAGTTCGAAGACGCCGCCAATGTACTCGCCCCACTGGACACCCCGGAAGCCATGTTCACCCGCGCCATGGCCATGGCAAAAACCGGGCAATACGAAGGAGCCATCGCCGGCTTCCAGCAGGTATTGCAAGTGGATCCGGAATTTCCCGGGGCAGAAAAAAACCTGGCATTAACGAAAAAAATCCTCGCCTACATGGAGGAATCCCGCGGCGAGGAAGAAGAGGAGTTGCAGCCCGCCAACAGCGAAGATGACCTTGAGACAGAAGAGGCACCACCAGAAGAGTCCCAGCAACAGCAAACGCCGGAGAAACAGGAAGCGGTCAGCGCTGACCAGTGGATGTCCACTCTGGATACCGGCACCAGCGAATACCTCAAGCAGCGCTTTGCGGCAGAGGCTGCCGCCGGCAGTGAGCAAAACCCATGAAACCGTTTGCCCTCACCGTACTGCTACTGCTGTTTGCCGCCTCTACGGTGCCGGCACAAACGGATACACAGCCGAGAATCGAAACCAAACTCTCCACCGCGCAGGGCGTACCCGGCGAGACCATTGCCCTCAGGGTCACCATCCTGGTGCCCACGTGGATGACGCAACCGCCGCTATTTCCCGAGTTCGATCAACCCAACCTCTCCGTATCACTCCCCGGCCGCTCCACGGTTTCTGTGAGCCAGGTGATCGATGGCGACACCTGGTCCGGTGTTACCCGCGAGTACCAGATCGTTCCGCTAGCACCTGGCAACTACCAGCTGCCCGCGAGCAAAATCAAAGTGACTTACAAAAACCCCGACGGTGCTGAAGACCTGCAGACAACGCTCGACATTGCCCCGCTACCCATCGCTGTGGCGACACCGAAAGGCGCCGAGAATTTGAAACCGTTTATCGCCGCGCGCGATCTGACGCTTCAGCAGAACATCGAGGGGGAACCGGAGAACCTGCGCGCCGGCGATGCCTTTTCCCGCAGTGTGACCGCCACCATCGAGGGATCGACGGTGATGTTGATTCCTCCACTACTGAACAGTCGCGCCCCGCAGGGACTGGCGGCCTACTCGGACGCCCACAAAGCCGCGGACACCAGCGACGCCCGCACCGATGAAATCACCGGCACCCGCAGCGAACGTATTACCTACGTGGCCGAAGGCAGCGTACGCGGTACCCTGCCCGCGGTAACCCTGCGCTGGTACGACCTGGACGATGACGAGATCAAAACCAGCACCGTGGAGGCGATCAAGGTACACGCCCGCGGCCCCGGCGCACTCTCGGGGACCAGCCTGTGGCAAAAACTGCTGCTGTTCGCCGCCGCGGGGCTTTTGCTCTGGTTACTCTGGCGCTGGGGCGTGCCAAGAGTGCATCACTTTCAGAGCGAGCGCGCCCGGCGGGCCGAGGCCAGCGGGCTCGCCGCCTGGCAAAGACTGCATACCGCCTGCAACACCCGGGACTACGCCGCTGCATTGCAGGCCGCGCGAAAGTACCGTCAACACGCGCCGGTGGCAGCACAGTCACTGCAACCGGCACTGCTGGCCCTCGGCGCCGTTCAATATGGCGACACCCCTGCTCACGCCTCGGCGGCTGCCGCCTGGCAGCAACTGATACAAGCCGTCGAGGCATTGAGACCCGAGGCCCACCGATTACGGCAAACGCCACTGCCACCATTGAACCCCTGACTTTCCATTCGCCGCACAGCAACATAACACCCATCACAAATTTATCGGCGCGCGCGGCAAATCATAAAAACGCCGTCTAGAGTGTATAGAGACGTAGATTTAACTGCCTGATCCGGCAGAACACACCACTGCGAGATGTATCCATGCAGTTGACGCAACAGGTCCGAGCCCGAAAATACCATTACCAGCTTCAGATCACGCTGGGTATTGCACTCAGTCTTTTTTGTATGCTCGCCGCCGCTGCCGACCCGCTGCCATCGTGGAACGAAGGAAAAACCAAAACCACTATCATCGACTTCGTGGAAAAAGTGACTCGCGAGGGTTCGCCGGACTTTGTACCGCAGAATCAACGCATAGCCACCTTCGACAACGACGGCAACTTGTGGTCGGAGCAGCCCGTCTACTTCCAATTGATCTATGCGCTGGATCAAGTGAAGAAGATGGCTCCAGAGCACCCCGAGTGGAAAACCCAGGAACCCTTCGCCTCAATACTGAAGGGTGATACAAAACAGGTCATGGCAAGTGGCAAAGAGGGCCTGATGAAAATTCTCGCCGCAACCCATGCCAATATGACCGCGGAAGAATTCCAAGCCAATGTGGCAGACTGGCTGAAAACCGCCCGCCACCCGAAAACCAACCGTCCCTACAATGAAATGATCTATCAGCCGATGCTGGAATTGCTGGGCTACCTGCGTGCTAACGGGTTCAAGACGTTTATCGTCTCCGGCGGCGGTGTGGACTTCATGCGGGTTTTTGCCGAGCAAACCTACGGGATTCCCCCGGATCAGGTAGTGGGCTCCAGCCTCAAGGCCAAGTACGAATCCCGTGACGGCAAACCCGTGATCATCAAATTGCCGGAGATCAATCTTGTCGATGACAAGGAAGGTAAACCGGTAGGCATTCATCAGTACATCGGTCAGCGTCCTATTTTTGCCTCGGGCAACTCGGATGGCGATTACCAGATGCTGGAATGGACCACCGCAGGCGACGGACCGCGATTCGGTCTGCTGCTTCACCACACCGATGCCAAACGCGAGTGGGCATACGACCGCGACTCGCACGTTGGCCAGCTTAATAAAGGACTGGACGACGCCAGCAAGAAAGGCTGGGTTGTCATCGACATGAAGAACGACTGGAAAACTGTGTTCCCAACCATCAAGCAGTAACGTCTTGCCAATCAAACTGCTAGCCAAAAATCCATTGTTGTATTCCCACTGGAGGATAGAAATGGTTCGCTCTTACCTTAAACGAATGTTACGAGTGCCGATAGCGGTCACCTCCGTAGCACTAATTTGTCTCGGCAATAGCGCCGCACAAGCCCAGGATAAACCAAATATCCTCGTGATCTGGGGCGACGATATAGGCATGTGGAACATAAGTCACAACAATCGTGGCATGATGGGCTACCAGACACCCAATATAGATCGTATCGCCAAAGAAGGTGTTTCTTTCACCGATTACTACGGACAACAGTCCTGCACCGCCGGGCGTGCGGCCTTTATGGGAGGCACAGTACCCATTCGCACAGGCATGACAAAAGTCGGCTTACCTGGCGCTGCCGAAGGCTGGCAGGAAAGTGACGTCACCATTGCCGCGGTAATGAAAAGCCTCGGTTACGCGACCGGTCAGTTCGGTAAAAACCACTTCGGTGACCGTGACGAACACCTCCCCACCAACCATGGCTTTGACGTATTCTTCGGCAACCTCTACCACCTGAATGCGGAGGAGGAACCGGAGAATCGCGACTATCCGAAAGATCCCGAATTCCGCAAGAAGTTCGGCCCCCGCGGTGTCATCAAGGCCACTGCCGATGGCAAAATTGAAGACACCGGCCCCCTGACCAAGAAGCGGATGGAAACGGTGGATGAGGAAACTCTTGCCGCTGCAATGGACTTCATTAAAAAACAGGTGGATGCCGGCAAACCCTTCTTTGTCTGGTGGAATGCAACCCGTATGCATTTCCGCACCCATGTGAAGGAAGAGCATAAGAATCTGGCTGGGCCCAACAGCAATGAGTACCACGATGGTATGGTCGAGCATGACATGCATGTCGGCAAGCTGCTGGACTTACTCGATGATTTGAAAATCGCGGACAACACCATTGTTTTCTACTCCACCGACAATGGTCCGCATTTCAACACCTGGCCCGATGCAGCAACAACCATTTTCCGCGGTGAGAAGAATTCGAACTGGGAAGGTGCCTACCGCGTTCCCGCCTTCGTGCGCTGGCCCGGAAAGTTCCCAGCGAACAAATCCCTGAACGGGATAACAGCACACGAAGACTGGCTGCCGACGTTTGCCGCCGCAGCGGGAGAACCAGATATCAAGCAGAAACTTCTCAAAGGCACCAAGTTGATTGGGCGCAACTATAAGTCTCATCTCGACGGCTACAACCTGCTGGACTACCTATCCGGAAAATCCGAAGCATCGCCGCGCCGCGAGTTTTTCTACCTGAATGACGATGGCCAGATTGTGGCGATACGTTACGACGCCTGGAAGGCGGTGTTCCTGGAGAACCGGGGTAAACGTCTTGGGGTTTGGCAGGAGCCGTTTATTGAGCTTCGTATACCGCTACTGTTCAACTTGCGGCGCGATCCACTGGAGCGTGCCCAGCACAACTCCAACACCTACTGGGATTGGTATATTGATCGCCTCTTTGTACTCGTTCCAATGCAACAACTCGCTGCGAAGTTCCTGAAAACCATGGAGGAATACCCACCCAGCCAAACGCCAGCATCCTTCAACCTGAAGAAGATTGAAGAGCAATTACGCTCAGGTGCTGGACATAGCAACTAATTTTTTCAAACCAAAGAAAAGCCCACACATTTGTGTGGGCTTTTTTATCATTAGGTCGCATCAAGCATCGACAGCAACGGTAACCGGCTGGGGTTCGAAGCCCCTGCACAGTACCTCGACTACCTGATCGTAACTTTTTTTGTATCCCTCCGCCGTGGCCTGCTCGTCCGGCAGCGCCAGCCACCGTTGTACGACATCGACACGCAGCCAATCGTACATATCACACACCAGCTCGGCGGCAATATCGGATCGGATTATTCCCATAGATTGCGCTTTCTGCACCCGCTCCATCCTCGGTTTGCGGTAGGACGGTGGGAATAACACGTTCTTGCCCGCCGGGGCGGATCCGGAAAAATAGACCGAAGAGAACAGGTCCGTGTGATACATGATCATCTGCAGTAAACGACGGTGCCTGACGATCCAGTCCTGAATTTCATCAATGTTCGGCGGAACTATGGCCGATTTCAGGTTGAGTTCCAGTTCGCTTTCGTGGCTCCAGACGTTGACTTCCCGCAACCAGTTCAACAGCAGCTCTTCGAGCAGGTAGGCCTTGCTCGGAAAGTAATTGAAAAAGGTTTTCTGGCTGATATCGGCCCTGGCAACGATCTCGTCAATCATCACCTCTTCATACGGCAGATCTGAAAACAGCTGTTCGGCTATCTCCAGCAATCGCATCCGGGTCTGCTGTTTCTTGCGTTCGCGTAGATTCATTGTCCCACTAAAAAATAAATGACCTGAAGCCTGAGCGGATTCACTCTTATTACATTTATGACCGCGATTGCGCCCACAGTCACCATTATTGGTGGAACCGAGCACAATGCGCGAGCGCCTTAGCCAAGAATCAATAATAAGGCGCCGCGTACAAGGGTTAAAAGACGTGTCAGCAATTTTTAGCTTAAACCAGTCACGCGCCACACACACCAAAAGCAGAATTCTTGTTGACACATTTTTACAGTAGCTGTAATTTTTGGTTGTGAAATAGCCATGCGCAACTGAGCCAGTGCGGGATTTTGCCTCTGGCTTCCCCTTCGGGCGGAGTATCGCCCCCTGGGACGCAACGCTTTTTAACGACGAAATGACGGACCGATAACGTCCGTCCGAAACCATGCACTTAACCCATTGCCTGGGCAGTGCTGCGAGATGGCTAGATAGCAATGGAGGGCTGACAGTCTGTGAAGTGAGGTTAACCGCAATGAAGATTCAACTTCAGCGTGTATAAATACGATAAGAAGAGGCCGATGATGAGTGAACAAGCCTACCTGAAACAGGTCCGCGAACTGCACCAGGCCAACTGGCCGCAGGGCGCCCCCCAGACTCCGCTGTATCCGCACGGCGAAAAGCCGGTTACCGAATACCTGGCACAATGGGCGAGAATCAACCCGAACAAGCCCGCCATCCATTTCTACGGCTACGATCTCAGCTACGCCGAACTGGATGAGCTCAGCACCCGCTTCGCCAACCTGCTGCGCAGCTACGGCATTCAGCCCGGCGACGGCGTGACCGTATTCATGCCCAATTGCCCGCAATACCATATCGCCTTCTTTGGCATCCTCAAATGCGGCGCCGTGCATATCCCGGTCAGCCCGCTGTCGAAGGAAATGGAGCTGCTGCACCAACTGGGCGACAGCCAGCCAAAAGTCGCGCTGTGTCTCGATGCGCTGCTGCCGATCATGCAACCAGTGTGCGAAAAGCTGAGTATCGAACATCTGCTCGCCACCAGTTACGCCGAGTTGACCCCGGAAAACCCGACCGCCACCCTGCCCGACCTGTTCCTGGCCCCGAAAGTGCAGCTCGAGAGCCCGATCGTGGATTTCCTGCCGGCCGTAAACGCCGCTCCGGCCGAACCGCTCGATTACACCCCGGATCTGGATGACCTGGCCGCGCTGAACTACACCAGCGGCACCACCGGCCTGCCGAAAGGCGTCATGCACACCCAGCGCAACATGCTTGGCTCCATGGCCGCCTACTACCCGGTAGTATTCGGCGAGGTCGGCCCCGAGGGTACCGATCAGGTAATGCTCAATTTCCTGCCGGAGTTCTGGATTGCCGGCGAGAATACCGGGCTGCTGATGCCAATCTACAGTGGCGCCACTCTGGTACTGATGGCCCGCTGGGATGCAGTGGCATTTATGGAGCTGGTACAGCACTACAAGGTCAACCTCTCCATCGTGCTGGTCGACAGTGTCGACGAGATCCTGAACCACCCGGATCACGGCAAGTACGACCTCAGCTCACTGAACACCACACCTTGTATCTCGTTCATCAAAAAGCTGAATCACAACTATCGGCAGCGCTGGCGCGCAGTGACCGGTACCACCCTGTTCGAGGTCGCGTATGGCATGACCGAAACTCATACCTGCGACACATTCACCGCCGGCTTCCAGGACGACGACTTCGATCTGTCGATCGAGCCCGCGTTCCTCGGCCTGCCGGTCCCGGGCAACGAAATCAAGATCTGCGATTTCGACACCGGCGAGCTACTGCCGCTGGGTAGCGAGGGTGAGGTTCTGGTGCGCACGCCGACGATGATGAAGGGTTACTGGAACAAGCCCGACGTCAATGAAACCCTGTTCCTCGACGGCGGCTGGTACCGCACCGGCGACCTCGGCATGCTCACCGAGCAGGGCTATTTCCGCTACCTGGGCCGCCGCAAGGAGATGCTCAAGGTGAATGGTATGAGCGTGTTTCCAACCGAGGTCGAGGCTATGCTGGGGCAACACCCGGCGGTGGGCGCCTGCGGCGTCGTCGGCCGCCCAGACGAGAAAAAGGGCCAGGTGCCGGTTGCCTTCCTCACCCTCAAACACGGCTTCGAGGAAACCGAAGAGTCACTGTACGACTGGTGCAAGGGTGCCATGGCGGTGTTCAAGGTGCCGGAAATCCGCATCAAGGACCAACTGCCGATGACCCCGACCGGCAAAATCCGCAAGGTGGAGTTAGAGCAAGAACTATGAGCAAAGTTTTCGAAAGGATCCTGATCGCCAATCGCGGCGAAATCGCGATCCGCATCGCTCAGACCTGTGCCGATATGGGGATCGCCAGCCTGGCGGTCTTCGCCGAAGACGACAGTCAGTCGCTGCACACCAAGAAGACCGATCAGGCGGTGCAGCTGAGCGGTCGTGGCGTCAAGGCCTATCTGGATATCGAGCAACTGATTGCCGTCGCCAAACAGCACGGCTGTGATGCGGTTCATCCCGGTTACGGGTTCCTGTCCGAAAACAGCGCATTTTCGCGCCGCTGCGCCGATGAGGGTATCACCTTCATCGGCGCCTCCGCCGAGTTGCTGGACCAGCTCGGCAACAAGGCAATTGCGCGCGAAATGGCGATTCGCTCCGACACCCCACTGACCAGTGGCATCAACAAGAGCTGTACCCTCGCAGAGGTACAGGCATTCTTTAAATCGCTCGGCGATGGCGCAGCGGTAATGATCAAGGCGCTCGCCGGTGGCGGCGGTCGCGGCATGCGCCCGGTCACCGACTACCAGCAACTGGAAAGCGCCTACAACCAGTGCCGCGATGAAGCGACCATCGCGTTTGGCAGCGGCGAGTTGTACGTCGAACAACTGGTGCAGCACGCACGCCATATCGAGGTGCAGATTCTCGGCGACGGCACCGGCGAGGTGATCCACGCCTGGGAGCGCGAATGCACCCTGCAGCGACGCAACCAGAAACTGCTGGAAATCGCCCCCAGTCCCAGCCTTGGTGACGACACACGCATGCCGATCATCGAGGCGGCGCTGCGCCTGGCCAGCGACGTGAAGTACCAGGGGCTGGGAACCTTCGAGTTCCTGCTCGATGCCGGCGACCACAGCAAGTTTTATTTCATGGAGGTCAATCCGCGGATTCAGGTGGAGCACACCATCACCGAGGAGATCACCGGGCTCAACCTGGTCAAGTACCAGATACTGCTGGCCGCCGGCCGGACCCTGTCAGAACTGGGACTTACCCAGGCGCCGCCGAAGCTCGGCTGTGCCATCCAGGCGCGTATCAACCTGGAACAGATGCTGCCCGACGGCAGCGCCAAGCCCGCTTCCGGCGTGATCCGGTCCTATCAGGTACCCAACGGCCACAATATCCGCGTCGACGACTACCTCTACGCCGGCTACAAGGTCAGCCCAAGCTACGACTCGCTCGGCGCCAAGATAATTGCCAAGGGCGAGGATTACGGCGCGGCGCTGAACAAGGTCTATCGCAGCCTGCAGGCGCTCAATATTGACGGTGTCAGCAGCAACAAGACGCTGCTGATGAACCTGCTGCTGCGCGACGAAGTGCAGGGCAACCGGGTCAACACCAAATTCGTCGAGGGGCATATCGCCGAGCTGCTGAACGAGGGTGCCCACGACGAGCATTTCTTCGAAGCCGCCGGCGGCGCCGACGAAGAAGTACAGACCGTATCGATTCCTGCCGGCTGTGAGGCGCTCAAGTCGCCGATGGCCGGTACCCTGGTGTGCGTCAACGTCAGTGCCGGCGACGAGGTGCTGGCGGGCCAGGAAATCGCCGTCATCGAGGCGATGAAAATGGAGATTCCGGTCAAGTCCGGGCACGACGGTGTCATCACCGAAGTGCTGGTGCACGAAGCCGGCGATATCATTGACGAACACCAGCTGCTGGCGATCATCCAGCCGGGCGATGTGTCCCTCGAGCGCGTCCAGTCCGAGATGGAGATCGACCTTGATCATATCCGCGACGATCTGGCCGCGTTCTTCAAACGCCGCGACAAGACCCTCGATGCCAGCCGCCCGGATGCGGTGGCCAAGCGCCACGACGTCGGCAAGCGCACCGCGCGCGAGAACGTCAACGATCTGATCGATGAGGGCAGCTTCAATGAATACGGCCAACTGGCCGTGGCGGCGCAGCGGAAAAAGCACGGCGACGACCTCGACAAGTTGACCGAACTCAGTCCCGCCGATGGCAAGATCACCGGCATCGGCACCGTCAATGCCGAACAGTTCGGCAGCGAGGCCGCCCGCTGTGCGGTGATGGCCTACGACTACTCCGTGATGGCCGGCTCGCAGGGCTTCGTCAACCACAAGAAAACCGACCGCCTGCTGGAAGTAGCAAAGAAGTGGCGTTTGCCGCTGGTATTGTTCGCCGAAGGTGCCGGTGGCCGTCCGTCCGATACCGACTACCCCGGTGTTGGCTACCTGAACATCCACACATTTACCGCCCTGGGGGAACTCAGCGGCCTGGTGCCGACGATCAGCATCGTGGCCGGCAACTGCTTCGCCGGAAATGCCGCGCTGTTCGGTGTCTGCGACCTGACCATCGCCACCAAACAAGCCAGCATCGGAATGGCCGGCCCGGCCATGATCGAAGGCGGTGGCCTGGGCAAATGCACCCCGGAAGAAGTAGGCCCGGTATCTGTGCAGAGCCCCAACGGCGTGATCGACGTGCTGGTGGAAGACGAAGCCGAAGCCGTGGCGGTGGCCAAGCAGTACCTGTCCTACTTCCAGGGGGATCTGGACAGGTGGGAAAGCCACGACCAGCGCAAGCTGCGTCACCTGGTCCCGGAAAACCGCATGGCGGTCTACGACATCCGCGAGGTAATCGAAACCCTGTGTGACATGGACTCAGTGCTGGAATTGCGCAAGGATTTCGCCAGGAACATGATCACCGCCCTGGTGCGCATCGAAGGCAAGCCCTACGGTCTGTTCTGCAACGACTCGCGTATTATCGGCGGCGCCATCGATGCGCCGGCCGGCGACAAGCTGGCGCGCTTTATTCAGCTGTGCGACGCCCACGATATCCCGATGATTTCCCTGGTGGACACGCCCGGATTCATGGTCGGGCCGGAGTCGGAGAAAAACGCCACCGTGCGCCATATTTCGCGGATCTTCGTCAACGCAGCCAACATGACCGTGCCGCTGTTTACCGTGGTACTGCGCAAGTGTTACGGCCTCGGTGCCCAGGCAATGGCCGGTGGCGGTTATTCCGCACCAGTATTCTCCGCCTCCTGGCCAAACGGCGAGTACGGTGCCATGGGTATCGAGGGTGCGGTGCGCATCAGCGCCAGGAAGATGCTGGATGCTATCGAGGATCCGGAAGAGCGCGAAGCCACCTTCCGCACGATGGTGGACAAGATGTACCAGGACGGCAACGCGATGAACGCAGCCAGCTACCTGGAGATCGACGCCGTGATCGATCCGCTGGAGACCCGCGACTGGATCGCGCGCGGCCGCGCCTGCACGCCCACGCCGAACCGCCGGGACGGCAAGAAGCGCCCCTGTATCGATACCTGGTAAGCCGGAACCTTACCGGGATCCAGGCGCGACTTCTGCTGCCCGAGCGGCGGCGGAAGTTGCAATCTCCGATGCCACGGATGGCATCACTGGCGGCGAATCCCAGCGGGTTTAGCGCCGAAACCCTTTTGCTACTTCATCTCAACCACGACCTTTTGAATCCCGCCGGTAAACTTGTTCGGCGGTTTGTATTCATGAGTAACAGGCTGTCCGGTGTCTTCGCCAATACCAAAGGTATCAATGCCGAAGCGGCCGGCATTGCTTTCGGCACGTCTTTGGAATGTTCCACGCCTGCTTTCTTCGCGTCATACAAACTCCAGCGGCACACTGGATTCTCCAGTAAGCGTGCATAGTAAAATGCGTGTTCGGCCGGGTCGAAATCCGGATCAGTTCAGGTCGCTGTCAGTTGCTCTGAACCCGATTCTCCGAACAAGCTATCAGTACTGCTACAGAACCTATCAGGGCTAGAAATTTCATCAAAAATCTTCGCTTTCACTGACAGCTCGACCGCTGATCGAGTATTTACGGCGTATACCAAATCGGGCTGGAGAAAGCGCGCTCCTGCTGTACCGTCGGTACCTTTTTATCCATTTCTATCTTGTTTCTGACTTTATCGTACAGGGTCCAGCGCGGTGTGGGGATCTGCAGAACCCGTACGTAATACACTGCCTTGTGTGATGGATTGAATTCCTTGTCCTCGAAATAGGCCACCAGTTGCGCGTCACCGATATCGTTCGTGTACTCTGCGGTTTCAAGGTCAACAGTATTTCCCACATGTTGGATATGGCCCTGACCATCCATTTTTCGATTACCGGACCACTTGACGTTGTAGACCTTCTCGTGGGTATCGCCGTTGCCATCGACCCAGCCTTTAACAATCTGGATACGATCCAGATTGGCGCCCTCCGGGTCTTTCATTGCCGCAACCAGGAATTTGATCCGCTTGCCGCCCTTGTCACCCTTGAGCTTTCCGCCCATGGGAACGCCTTTTTCATAGCCCGCTGCGGCGATATCACCTTCCGCGTCACCCTTGGAAAAATCAAACCCGCCAAAAAAACGCACTGTCATACGGGGCCCGGTGGTGGCAAACGTTTCCTTGCGCATCATGGCATCCCAGATGGCCTCGCGGGTATTTTCCGTTGCCCAGACACCGGTAATACCCGAAGCGGCCATTTCCCAGCCCATGTAGGTATCGGTGGGGCCGCTCAGCAGCGGAAAATCCCAGCGTGTCTTGTTACTCGGTTCGAGGGTTTTGAACTTGCCAAAGAAGTTATCGTCGTCCGCGGTGGAAAGCCCGGTGTGGGTATCCGTACCGGCATTGGCTCCGTACTGGAAGGGGTTGGTACCAAGCTCATCTTCAAGACGCATACCTGCCTTGAGCGCCGGGCGCCAGTATTCATATTTGAACGAGCCCGGGGGCTTGGGTTTGAGAATCAGGTTGCCGCGATCCCACAGGTCCCAATCGGCAAATTCGTCCTCGGGCGAAAGGCTAGGATGGGATTCACTCTGCCCTTTGATCTGCGTGACTTCATAAAGCGGTTCGTAACGGGCACGCATTTCCGCCCACTCTTTGGTCATCGGCGAACCATCAAAGCGCTTCTCCTCGAACATGCGGCCGTTGGACATATTGCCGTTGTGGGGAATGGCCAATACGCGGCCGCCAGTTTTATCTTCATAGGCCTTCATCCAGGCCCAGAGTTTTTCCGGGTCCTGGGTTTCAAAGGTCGTCAGCGGTAATAAACTGCGAGTCTTACTGGCGTCGTCGCGGAAAATCACATTGCGGTGCAGGTTGTCGCCACCATCCGCGTTGACAGTCCACTCATAGGCAATAAACGTGGTGAACTCGCCCGGCTTGTAAAATTTTTCCGCCGCATCGACGGTTTTTTCCCAGGCAGACTTCATCCACTTGGGATCCATAACAGCCTTCGGCAGTTTCCCTTCCGATTGCAGAACGATCAGTTCGCTCTTGGCGTCGGCGGCTTTTTTCTCGTCACCGGAATTGAGTGCTTCATTCCAGCGTTTCAGCGTCGGGTCCGCCATCATTTCGGGATTGCCGGCAACTAGCTCATTGATGACCCCCATACCATCGGAGTGGTCCGTGATCATAAACCAGTCATAAGGCCGTGAAAGCTTTGCCTTGAGCCCGGTGTTTGACTTCACTTGCTCGCCGGTGGCAAAGCGGTAGGCGTCCTCCGGGGAGAGGATTGCGCCATCCATCCCCGCATCCGCCGACCAGCCGGTATGTACATGGGTGTCGCCGAAGTACGCCTGGGTGGTTCCGCCACTCGAGGTCGTAGAAGTCATATCTGAAGAGGTATCCGACCCCAGCTCCTCACCGATAATGACCTCTCCCTCCGATCCAGATTCTCCACCGCCTTGCGAGGTGGTCGACTGCTCACTAGCCGTACCAACCGTTCCGGCATCATTCTGCGCTTCTTTTTCGCCACTACAGGCGGATAAAGCAATGGCCGCAGCGAGCACAGAAAGTAGCAACCCATGATTATTCATAATTCATTCCTTGAAATTTTACGCGATGCCGACATCCCAAAGGTGCCCTTAAAACTGGACTACCTGCTCACTGCCTGGGAGTTGATGAATTTACTCACCTGCTCGACGCTCAATGACATACTTTCCTGGTTCGGCGGGAACTCTTCGAAAGATTTAACAAATTCAGCGATCTGGTTGCCCGCTGGTCCCAGGATCCAGCTGCGGTTCTCGGCCCATTCATCATAGCCGCGCGCGTCAATAAAACGTTCAAACGGGTCCAGCTTCAGATTGATGATGTAGGGGGATGTCATGGGAAGTTGAGTCGCGCGGAACCACTCTTCCTGGTCAATAAATAGCAGCTTCCAGTCACCGTAGCGCATGCCGTGGAAGGTCGTCTCGGTAAAGTAGTAAAACTCTTTGCGCTTGGTCTTACCCTGGTTCAGTAAAAGGTCGGTCTGGTCGTAGCCATCCAGATGCACCTTATAGCGGGTTCCGCCTATCTTGGCGCCGCTCAAAAGATCCTCTTTCAAATCTTTCTGACCGACAAAGGACATAATGGTCGGCAGCCAATCCTCCATTGTCATAAATTCACCGGTTGAAACACCCGCGGGAATATGGCCCTTCCATTTGACCAGCATCGGAACCCGGAAGCCGCCTTCCCAACCACCTACGCCTTTTTCACCGTGGAAAGGCTGATTGCCACCATCCGGCCAGGAATTGGACGCAGCACCATTATCGGTGGAGAACATCACCAGCGTATTATCCGCCACGCCGAGCTCTTCAATCAGATCAAGTAGCTCGCCGACATCGTCATCCAGCTCCATCATGCCGTCGGCATATATGCCATAGCCGCTTTTGCCCTGATACTCCTTGGACAGGTTGGTGCGGTAGTGCATGCGAGTGGTGTTGTGCCAGACAAAAAACGGCTTGTCGGCTTTTACCGCATCCCTGATGAATCGCATGGACTCCTGCAGGACTTTTTCATCCAGGGTCCGCTGTACCTCTGTACCAAATGGCCCCAGATCCTGAATATCCTGCTTGCCACCGGGAAGCGCCTTGGAGTGCACAATACCGCGCAGCTTCAGGCCGAGCCTTTCCTGCACCGCTTCATCCTTGGGGTAATCGTACTGTTCCGCATATTCGCCCGCATTCAGGTGGTAAACGATGCCGTAGAACTCATCGAAACCATGGGCCGTCGGCAAGTGTTCGTCGCGGTCTCCCAGGTGGTTTTTACCGAACTGGCCGGTGGCATATCCCAGAGGCTTCAGCATTTCAGCCAGCGTCGGCGTGTCTTTCTGCAAACCCTGTTTAGCACCCGGCAGGCCCACTGTACTCAAGCCGGTACGCATCGGGTACTGCCCGGTAATGAAGGCCGCACGGCCAGCGGTACAGGATGCCTGGGCATAGTGATCCATAAAGATCATGCCCTCGTCGGCAATACGGTCGATGTTGGGCGTCGAACCACCCATCATTCCGCGGTGGTAAGCACTGATATTCCACATGCCGACATCATCGCCCCAGATGACAAGAATATTGGGCTTTTCTGCAGCAAAAGAAGTGACGGCAACGAGGCATAGATAGAGAGCGCTAGCGAAGTGCGACAGTTTTTTCACGGATACCTCTGACAAAATCTGAAATGCTTGCTTGGAATGACAGGAATCGGGCTTTGGCAAGTATAGGCACCGCATATTTCTGTACCGGGTAAATGGCAGGTGAGACCTCCTCTCTGTCAATAGGAGAAAGTTTCAACGGTTCTATAATCAGCTGTCGCCAGGAACCCTGTAGATACAGTATCTTGGGGAAATTTATTAATTCATGGAAAACAAGCAAAAGCTTTAAGGGGAAAGCATGGCTCAGGGCTCCAAGAAAGCCGTTCTCTATGCCATTTGTGTGAACGCCATTATTACCGTACTAAAAGGCGTCGCCGCACTGGTCACCCACTCGGCCGCGATGATGAACGAGGCGGTGCACAGCCTGATGGATACGTTGAATCAGGTGTTCCTGCTGATCGGACTAAAGCGCGGTGGGCGGCCCGCAGACAATCAGTACGCCTTTGGCCACGGACAGAAAAAATATCTGTGGAATCTGTGGAGTGCCATCGGCCTGTTTTCCATCGGTTGCGGCCTCGGCCTGGCCCACGCATGGCATGCGTGGAAAAACCTCGGGCATATCGAGCGCCCCGAGTCGATCGCGTTTCTCGGCTTTGAAATTGCGCCCATCTGGATTTCTGGCGCGGTGCTGACCATCGCTTTTGTACTGGAAGGCTATGTACTGCTGGTGGCGGGTAAAGAGTTCTTATCCCGTATGCGGGCCGACGGTCGGCGCAACCCCTTCCGCTACCTGGCGGCTGCGGATGATCCCACGCTGATTGCAGTACTGCTGGAGGACTCCATCGCGGTTACCGGCGTGATCCTCGCCGCCACTGGTATCGGCATGACCCAGAGCACCGGCAATCCCATGTGGGATATCGGGTTCTCTGTAGTGATTGCCGTCATGCTGGGCTTTACCGCGGTGTTTCTGGGCATGATCAACATGCGCTATCTGACCAACATCCGGGACCTGGAAGCCGAACGCGCCTTTGACGAAATTGTAAAAGGACACCGGGCAATCGAGCGCTATCACGACCTGCGCTCGGTGATCGTGGATGACACCCACACAGTGGTGGTGGCAGAGGTCGAAGTGAGGGAAGAAGTACTGATGCGCGCTATGCCCGAACGTATTGCCGAGCACGAGCGCAAGTTACTGGATCGGGTGCCGGAACACCGGCGTACGGAAGCGGTACTGGAATATGCGGAAACCCGGGCGACAATCCAGGCCACTCTGGAGGCCACGGAAGAGCTGATCGATCAGCTGGAGGCAGAGCTGAAACGGCGGTGCGCCCAAGTTTTCCACCTTACTATTGAAATCGACGGCATTGCAGCACCGTCGAAACTGGATAATCCGGAACAACTGGATCACTGAGCAAGCGGCCGGGAGACCCTTGCGACCTCCCGGCCTCCCCCTGCCCTCTATACTGGGCTTACTTCGGAGGCAGGCTACCGGCGAACTCCACGCCGCGGGTTACCCAGCCATCGAGGTCTTCGGCGATGGCATCCTCTTCGACATACACCATGCCCTTCAACGGCCGGCCGGTGTAGTCCATCGGCCGTGTGTAGCGTTCTCCCAGGGCCGCCTGATAATTATCCGGGCCCACCCGCACCATCAGTTCTTCGCCCACCACCCCGCAGGCCATATTCCCGTTGAGCATGAATGCGAGACCGCCAAACATCTGTTTCTCGCTGAGGCCATCTTCCTTGGGAAGTAGATCGCGGACTTTTTCCACCAGTTCTTCGTTATACGCCATGATGTACTCCTTCTCTGAGATTCGCTGAACTCGCTGCAATTCAGTTCCTGCCACCTTGCCGCCCATAGGCAGGTGCCAGCCACCCCTCTACGCTCTGGTAGCCACTAGATACATTGTGTTGATTTCCACGTCGGGGTGCTGGTATAAAATTCCCGATAATGAAACGGCTGAGTGATCGCTCTCAATCACTGGGCGGGCAGGAGGCGGGCTGATGTACTCAGCCAGGATTTGCAGTATGGCTGCCATACGTGAAACGTTATTGCGGTTATTATTTAAAGTGTAGCAAAGAAATAAAAAAACGCCCGGGTGCGCTGCGCTTCCGTCCCTAGGGCATGGTTCCTGAATAGAAGTGGCTTTCGCGGCTGCCCCCCAGAAGGATCAGCCACAGACGGCAAGCGTCAGCTCAGTAGCTCCAGGCGACCATCATTCAAGTGATACATGGCGCCGACGATCTTGATCTTGCCTTCTTTTTCCATCTTCGCCAGCACCTCGCTCTCTTCGCGAATCTCTTTGATGGAATGGCGCACGTTGTTCGCGGCAACCTGATCCACGAACTCCGCGTTCTTGCTGGTGCGATCGCCGTCGTACTTGGTCGTTTGCACCGCCGGCTGGATCTCATCCAGCAGTCCCGTGAGCTTACCCAACTTCACCTTGTCGATGGCGCCCTTAACAGCGCCACAGGCGGTGTGCCCCATCACCAGGATCACTTTGGCGCCTGCTGCAGCACAGGCAAACTCCAGACTGCCAACAATATCGTCGTTGCATATATTGCCGGCCACCCGGGCATTGAAGGATTCGCCCAGCCCCATATCCAGCAAAATCTCCGCAGGCGTGCGCGAATCGATACAGCTGAGGATTGCCGCCGCCGGGAACTGCCCCTTGGCGCTGGCGCGCTTTTGCGCGAGATAGTCGTGCTGCTGCATTTTGCCGCTGCGAAAGCGCTCGTTCCCCTCTTGCATCATCGCAATGACATCGTCCGGGCTCATGGCATCGCGCTCTTCCTTGGTGAGCGCTGCCGCGAAGCTCACGCCGGAAAAACTCATCAGGCCAGTACCCGCCACCAAACTGGCTGCACCCCCTGCCAACGCGGTTTTGATGGCGTGACGGCGGCTGATGCAGGAATCGAGTTTATTACTCATGGGATTATCTACCTGATCCAGGTTAAGGGTTTATGGAACTCCGAAAACAGATGGATGGCTTTCGCGCCACCGCATCGTACCTGTAACTCAGTCTAGACAAACCTGGTGATACGCAGGAACGAAAAAGCCCCGGGTAAACCGGGGCTTTTTTTGGGGAGGCGGGGGCGGATTCGCACGGACGACTAGCCGAACACTGCGGACTGCTGCAGGTAAACCACAGAGACATAGCGCAGGCCCTTGCCAACCCCCACCAATAAAATAAACAGCCACAGGCGTACCCGCATGATACCGGCGATCAAAGTCAACGCATCGCCACCTACCGGCATCCACGCGAGCAACAGGCTCCAGAAGCCATAGCGCTGGAACCACGCCTGCGCCCTGGCAATCTGCTTATGGGAGAAGTAAAACCAGCGTCGATCCTGAAAGTGCAGCAGGTAGCGGCCCAAGACCCAGTTCACCACGGCACCGAGGGTATTGCCCAGCGTGGCAACGGCAACCAGCAGCAGCGGATCACCGCCATCGCGCAGCAGCGCAAACAGCACCACCTCCGAATAAAAGGGCAGAATGGTTGCAGCGAGAAAGGCGGATGCGAACAGCACCAGGTAGCTGATCACTTCGCCCCCTGGTTTCTCAGCCAGCGAAACAGGGCAAATTGTGCTGGCAAATAGAAAAGATATTCGGGATGCCATTGCACGCCGATAATTGGGCGCCCGCTATCGCTTTCCACGGCCTGGGTGAAGTCATCAAGGTCGCGTCCCACGACCCGCAGGCCTTTGCCCAGGCGCTTTATCGCCTGGTGGTGAAGACTGTTAACCCGTAGTTTACGCCTTGTGAGCTGCGCTAGGGTTGACTCCGGCTGCACGAATACCTGCTTGGTAGGCAACAGGCCGGGGCGATTGTAAGTACGGCGACGCAGGTTGCGGATATCGCTGTGTAGATTGCCCCCAAGTACGACATTGATCAGCTGTGCACCGCGGCAGATACCCAGCAGTGGCAGTCGCTGCTCCAGGGCATAATTGATCCAATGAATTTCCAACTGGTCCCGCTCGGGATCGGATTTCACTTTTTCCCGCAGATCACCGTGATAGTGCTCGGGACTGATATCGTCGCCGCCACCGATCACCAGTCCGTGCAGGGGGTTGCCCGAAGGCTTGTGTCGCACACTGATCCGCTCCGGCGCAGCGCCGGCCAGCCACAGCGCTGCGGCAGTACACCACCAACCCGGCGACCAGCGCCGCGCGGTTCCCGTTACACCAATGCGTGGTCGTTCAGCCATTGCTCGACAAAGTCAGTCCATTTGTTGCGATTGACACCCAGTATTGGCTGGCTACGCGATAGGAATTCCTCGCTCAGCTGTGCCTGTAGCTCTGGCTGTGCCGCCAACGCTTCTACGGCACACCAGGTATTCCAGCTAATCGCCAGCGACCAATCGGGTTTTTCTATCTGGCAGTTGGGGAGGCGGTAGTGAAACGCCGGACGCGGCTTGATACGCGGATCATCGACCGCACGACGCACCCGCGCCTCGTCGATTTCCGCCAACAACGGCAGCAGATCAAGAGCACGATTGCGCGTGGCATTGTGCTGCAGGTAATCGGAGAAAATATCGTCCATCGACGGCTGCCTCTGCTCACACAGCAGACGCACGTAGGCTTCCGGATACAGGTCGATGTAGGGGCTTGCCCGCCGGGCAATATCGACTTCGTGCGTGTCTACCAGCCACCATTGCAGCAACGCAAAAGCGCGCAGGTAGGCAAATACTGTTTCCGCTTCAAGCCGCGGAATCTCCGCATTGATGTGCACACCGTAAGCGGCGATCAATGATTCCTCGGTGCCGCGGGCACCGGCGTCACGCAATGCGGGCACCAGTGCCTGTAACATGGGCAGCCGATCGAGTGGCAGGGGCGGACAGACTACTTCGATAGGAACCACCAGCGCGGCCACCTGGCTCAACAGGTCGAGCCAGCCATCACCCCCCTCTTTGGCGCCGCTCTCAGAGGCGTAGCGTTTCAGAAAGTCCCAATCGATTTCGATGTTGAAGCAACCCAGATCGTGATGTAGAGACATTTCTGCCGCCGAATCTTGTTGCAACTCGCCACCCAGGGCGGCCGCTACCGCGTTGGCGGCGGTTTTCAGGGTAAGGCCGGAAAACTCCAACTCAAACCCTACTCGCCGCGGGTTCCCGGAAGCGGTTTCCCGTACCGGAGGCATTTTAAATGCGGGCTCCTCTGTATTCATCGCTGCTCCCCCACAATGTGGTTGCGATCACATCTGAAGTATTACCCTAACATGCGCCATTGGTCGATGTCGCATAGCGGGCGCACGCGCGAATGAACACACAACAGCGTCGGTATCGCGCCCTAAAAAAAAGCCCCGGTAAACCGGGGCTTTTTATCACGTGCTCAGAGCCTGTCTATCAATCGACAAACACCCGCGCATTGCGGAACAGGCGCATCCAGCCGGAGTCCTCTTCCCAGTCATCCGGGTGCCAGCTGTTGCTGACCGCGCGGGCAACTCGCTCCGGGTGCGGCATCATGATAGTCACGCGACCGTCTTCGGAACACAGCGAGGTAATACCGTTCACCGAGCCGTTGGGGTTGGCCGGGTAAGTCTCGGTAATCTGCTGCTTGTTGTTCAGGTAGCGCATGGCGATGGTGCCGGACTGCTCGCAGTCTTCCAGCTGCTGCTGGCTGGCAAACTCCACACGACCTTCACCGTGGGCAACGGCTACCGGCATGTAGGAACCGGCCATGCCCTTGAACAGCACGGACGGGGAATCTTCCACGCCCACCAGCGCGAAGCGCGCTTCGTACTGTTCGGACAGGTTGCGCACGAAGCGCGGCCAGTGATCCGCACCGGGGATCAGCTCCTTAATTACGGAGAACATCTGACAGCCGTTACACACGCCGAGGCCGAAGGTGTCCTTGCGGTTGAAGAAGCCTTCGAACTGGTCGCGGGCGCGATCGTTGAACAGAATGGTCTTGGCCCAACCTTCACCGGCGCCGAGCACGTCACCGTAGGAGAAACCACCACAGCCAACCAGCCCCTTGAACTGATCCAGCTCAACACGACCGGACAGGATGTCACTCATGTGCACATCAACCGCATTGAAACCGGCGCGGTGGAAGGAATGCGCCATCTCAACCTGGCTGTTGACGCCCTGCTCGCGCAGGATGGCAACCTTCGGACGTACACCTTTTTTGATGTAGGGCGCGGCGATGTCTTCGTTGATGTCGTAAGACAGTTTCACCGACAAGCCCGGATCTTCCTTGGCGCTCTTGGCGATCGCATCGAATTCCTGCTTGGCGCAATCGGCGTTGTCGCGCAGGGACTGGATACGGTAGCTGGTCTCGGACCAGATCTGCTGTAGTTCCGCGCGGCTGCGGCTGAAGATTTCTTTATCTTCGCGTGTAATGCGCAAGTGCTCGTTGTCGTTCAGTTCACCAATACGGTGGGCCGGCACGCCCACGGAGGCAAAGCGCATTGCCAGCATGTCCGCATCGGCAGCCGGTACCTGCAGCACCGCACCCAGCTCTTCGTTGAACAGCGCGGCAATCGGGTCATCGCCGAGGTCGTAGATCTCTACATCGACACCCACGCGGCCAGCGAAGCTCATTTCCGCCAGAGTGGCGAAGAGGCCGCCGTCGGCGCGGTCGTGGTAGGCGATGACTTTTTCTTCTTCCAGCAGCTCCTGCATGACTTCGAAGAAGCCTTTCAGGCGCTTGGCGTCATCCAGGTCCGCCGGGGTATCGCCAAGCTGGCTGTAAACCTGTGCCAGACAGGAACCACCCATGCGGTTTTTACCCGCACCCAGGTCTACCAGCAGCAGCTCGCTCTCGCCCTTCTTCATCTTGCGCAGCTGTGGGGTAACCACTTTGCGCACATCGGTGACCGGGCTGAACGCGGAAATCACCAGGGACAGCGGTGCGGTAACCGCCTTGTCGACACCGCCATCGTTCCAGGCGGTGCGCATGGACATGGAGTCCTTGCCTACCGGGATGGTGATACCCAGGTCCGGGCACAGCTCCATACCCACTGCTTCCACAGTGCGGTAGAGCTTTTCCTCCTCGCCCGGGTGGCCGGCGGCACACATCCAGTTGGCGGAAAGCTTGATATCGGACAGCTTCTTGATCGGTGCCGAGGCGATGTTGGTAATCGCCTCACCCACCGCCAGGCGGCCGGAAGCCGGGGCATCCAGTAGTGCCACCGGGGTGCGCTCGCCCATGGACATGGCTTCACCGGCGGTGCTGTCGTAGGCCACGGTGGTTACGGCGCAGTCTGCTACCGGTACCTGCCAGGGGCCGACCATCTGATCGCGGGAAACCTGGCCGGTTACGGTGCGGTCGCCGATGGTGATCAGGAAGCTCTTGCTGGCCACGGTGGGCAGGCGCAGTACGCGCTCTGCCGCCTCGGCGAGATCGATCTTGCTGGTGTCGAAGGCGGTGGTCTTCGCTTCCACCTTTTCCGCCACTCGGTGCATCTTCGGCGGCTTGCCGAACAGCACGGACATGGGCAGGTCCACCGGCTTGGCGTCGAACTGCTTGTCGTTCAGGGTCAGGTGTTTTTCATTGGTGGCTTCACCCACCACCGCAAACGGCGCGCGCTCGCGCTCGCAGATCTTCTCGAAGCGATCCAGATCCTCCGGCATCACCGCCAGAACATAGCGTTCCTGGGATTCGTTACACCAGATTTCCAGGGGGCTCATGCCCGGCTCATCGGAAGGCACATTGCGCAGCTCGAACTTGCCGCCGGTGCCGCCGTCCTTGACCAGCTCCGGGAAGGCGTTGGACAGGCCGCCGGCACCCACGTCGTGGATAAACGCAATCGGGTTCTTGTCGCCCTGCTGCCAGCACTGGTCAATGACCTCCTGGCAGCGGCGCTCGATTTCCGGGTTCTGGCGCTGTACGGAAGCGAAGTCCAGGTCTTCGGAGCTGGAGCCACTGGCCATACTGGAAGCGGCACCGCCACCCAGGCCGATCAGCATCGCCGGGCCACCCAGCACGATCAGCTTGGCGCCGGCTTTGAATTCGGGCTTGTCCACATGCTCTTCGCGGATATTGCCGTAGCCGCCCGCCAGCATGATCGGCTTGTGGTAGCCGCGGCGCTCGCCGTCGAAATCTTCTTCGAAGGTACGGAAGTAACCGCAGATGTTCGGACGACCGAATTCGTTATTGAACGCGGCACCGCCGATAGGGCCTTCGATCATGATGTCCAGCGCGGTGACGATGCGCTCAGGCTTGCCGTAATTCACTTCCCACGGCTGCAGGGCGCCGGGGATCTGCAGGTTGGACACTGTAAAGCCGGTCAGGCCCACCTTGGGCTTGGAACCACGGCCCACGGCACCCTCGTCGCGGATCTCGCCGCCAGCGCCGGTACCCGCACCGGAGAAGGGTGCAATGGCCGTCGGGTGGTTGTGGGTTTCCACCTTCATTAATAGATGGATGGCTTCCTGGCTGAAGCCGTATTCCTTGGTGACCGGATCCGGGTAGAAGCGACCCGCTTCGTGGCCGACCACTACCGCGGCGTTGTCCGCGTAGGCAGACAGGACGTCTTCGCCGCCCTTCTGGTAGGTGTTCTTGATCATGCCGAACAGGGAGTGCGGCATCTCTTCGCCATCGATGGTCCAGCTGGCGTTGAAGATCTTGTGGCGGCAGTGCTCGGAGTTCGCCTGGGCGAACATCATCAGCTCAACATCTGTGGGATTGCGCTCCAGCTCTTCGAAGCTGGTGAGCAGGTAATCGATTTCGTCATCCGCCAGCGCCAGGCCCAGGCTCACGTTGGCAGCTTCCAGCGCCCCGCGGCCACCGTCGAGCACGTCCACACGGCCCATCTGACGGGCTTCTTCCACCACGAACAGTTGTTCGGCCTGCTCCATCTGGAAGTAGACGCTCTCAACCATGCGGTCGTGCAGCAGAGCAACCAGATCGCTCCGTTCAGCCTCGGTTAATTTGACCCCGGTAAGGTAGTAGGCAACACCCCGCTCAAGGCGGTGCACCTGGGTCAGGCCCGCATTGTGCGCAATGTCGGTTGCCTTGGACGACCAGGGAGAGATAGTGCCAGGGCGCGGAACCACGAGGATCAGCTCGCCTTCCGGCTGGTGCTTCTCCTCGGTGGGGCCGTACTGCAGCAGACGCTCCAGCAGCGCCTGGTCCTTCTTGCCCAGCTTGTCGCTGTCGGCAAAGTGCACAAACTCGGCGTACACGTCTGCAATCGCGGGCTGCAGGGCGCGGAGTTGGGTAAGGAGTTTTTGATGGCGAAATTTCGACAGTGCGGGAGCACCACGCAGAACTAGCATCGCGGGATTTGGCCTCTTGTCTGGATTTGAGCGCCTGCGGGCGGAAGTATCAGGGTTACGAAGACGCTGCCACACAGGTACACCGGGAATCGGAGCGCGCGCATTGTACCCGATGCTCCGCCGCTCCAACACTGCCGGAAACTAACTTGTGCAGTAAAGATGACGTTAGCCGGGAATGTCGACCTTCCCGGGGTAAATATACGGCCGAAAGCGAAAAAGGCGTTTTAGACACCGAACTCAACCCCAACAGCGTTTCGGGCTGGCGCAGAGGCCTCCGCAACAGGCGCGATCTACTACACTTAACGGGTCAGAGCAAGCCGATCGGTCACAAAGTTTCAGACGACATTGAAAGACGATTGGTCAGCGCGCAGGGGTTTGGGGTAAAATTGCCGCGCTTTTGACTCAAGCCTGCGCAAATAATAGACAGCAGGCTTTACACGCGGGTGGCAACGGAGCCGCCGCTCGCAGGAAATCGTGTTCTGGATGGGCTTGATGCCCCGGGTTTACTTAACCCAGAGCACCCCAAAATAAAGCAGAGAAAGGATTCGAGGGGAAAACCTATGATCATGAAAAGCCGACTGTTGCGATACAGCCGCCGCCTTCTCAAGGGGGCGGCACTGGCCTGTTGTGCTTCTTTATTGGTCGCCAGCAAGGCGCCTAGCCTGCTGGAACAGGTAAAGACTTCCGGCAAACTGGTGGTGCTGTCTCAGAACGGCCCCACCACCTACTACGAAGACGCCAACGGTAACTACACCGGATTCGAATACGGCATGCTGCGGGCATTCGCCCGGGAACTCGGGGTGAAGCTCGAAATCCGCGACGTGCACGACCTGAGCCACCTGTTCAACGAGCTGGAAAACCCGGAATCCGGCGCCCATCTGGCGGCAGCGGGTCTTACCGTTACCCCCGAACGCCGCCAGCAGGTGCGTTTCGCCCCCTCCTATTTCGAAATTCGCCAGCAGGTTATTTACCGCCTTGGCGAATCGCGCCCCCGCAGTGTGGCCGACCTGGCCGGTAAAAACATTGCAGTGATCGCCGGCAGTGCCCACGCCGAACAGCTGCGCAAGCTCTCACGCCGCTACGAAGACATCTCCTGGGAAGAAATTTCCGATGTCGACGCCATGGAACTGGTGGAGATGGTCAACGAGGGCAAATACCACTACGCCATTGTCGATTCCAACGCCTATGCGGTACACCGCGGCCTGTATCCGAATACGCATATCGCGTTCAACCTGACCCAGTTCCAGCCGGTTTCCTGGGCCTTCCCCAAGGGGGACGACGACACCCTGTACCGCGCCGCGCGGAACTTCATGCTGCGCGCAAACACCAGCGGCATGGTCGCGGAGCTGCGCGAACTCTATTTCGGCCACGTGAGCAAAATGAACGTGGGTGGTGCCCAGACCTTTGCCCAGCTCACCCGGGATCGCCTGCCGAAGTGGCGCGACGAGCTTGAGAAAGCCGCAGACAAATACGAAGTAAACTGGGAGCTGCTGGCGGCGCTCAGCTATCAGGAATCCCACTGGAATCCCCGCGCCAAGTCCCCCACCGGGGTACGCGGCCTGATGATGCTGACCCGCGCTACCGCCCGCGAAATGGGCGTCAACCGCCTCGATCCGATCGAAAGTATCGATGGCGGTACCCGCTACTTCCTGCAGGTGCGAGACAAGATTCCGGAGCGCATCCGTGAACCCGACCGCACCTGGATGGCCCTGGCAGCCTACAACATCGGCTACGGCCACCTGGAAGACGCCCGCGTTCTCACCCAGCAACTGGGCGGTAACCCGGACCGCTGGCAGGACGTGCGCGATCACCTGCCACTGCTGGCCAAGCGGCAGTACTACAAGAACCTGAAACACGGTTATGCGCGAGGCTGGGAGCCGGTCACCTACGTACAGAACATTCGCCACTACCAGGCGCTGCTGACCTGGACCAGCAGAATCGAAGAGCAGCGTCTGGCTGCAGCAGCGGCCAACGACGACGGCGAAGCCCTGGCTGACGCGCCGGTTGTCGAGACAGGGTCAGTCCCGGCACTGTAACTTTCCCCTCCCCCACATAGAAAACAGGCGGCCTGGGCCGCCTGTTTTCGTTTATCTGACCTCGCCCAAAGCGCGAAGCGCACCTAAACTCCTCCACCCACCGTGCAAGTCGCGAAATCCGCCCTATGCTTAATCCCAGTGGCCCAATCAATTTCGCGCCATTACAAGTACCTCAAGAGGAGCATTTATGTTTCGCCCTTTACTGATTGCAGCTCTACTGACGTCTTTCACCATCGCCGGCTGTAGCCGCCAGTCCGACACCAATGACCCGGACAAGGCGCCGGAAACAGAAACCGAGGTGATTGAAGAAATCACTGTGGATGAACCAGCGGATGACAGCGCTTCGTCACCCGAATCTGACAGCAGCTCGGGAGAAAGTCCCAATAGTGAGGGCCAGCTGATCTGCAATGCCGAGTGGTTCGAATGGGTCAACGGGCAGCTGGTGGAAAAGTACGGCGAGGCCATCGCCGAGCAGTATCCGGACGGCATGCCTTCCGTTGGCAGCCAGGAATGGTTTATGGCCGCAGATAAGCTGACCGGTGGTGACGGCGCCCATGGCCCCGACGGCGGCAGTGACGAGTGGTGCTTCATGATGCAACAGCGCCTCGGCACCGGAGACTGACCGGCTTTGCAATACGGAGTAAACCCTGGATGAAGAACATCAAGAACTCGCTCCTTGCCGTAACCCTGGGCAGCATTGCCACTGTCGCCGCGGCCCAGGCTAGTGAGAGCGATGAAATGCCACCCCCGGGCGCCATGGCGCTCTCGGCCATCGTCACCAAGCTGGAGCAGCAGGGCTATGTGCCGGTGGTGGACGTTTCCCTGGAGAACGGGCGCTGGGAAGTGGAGGCATACAAAGAAGGCAAGAAATGGGATCTGGAAGTAGACCCCAACAGCGGCGAGATCCTGGAAGTAAAGCAGGACGAGAGCTGATCCCACGGGCTGCTACTGAACGATCTGTAGCAACTGCTCGGCCCTGGCCCGGTCCTCAGCGTCCCGGAGCACAGTGAATACCACCGCAGAGGCTTCCTCTCCGAAAAGGGGCAAGCCCTTGCGGTGGTGTTTCCGCGACACCTTGGCGGTTAAAGACGGATCTCCACCGCGCTGGCACCCGGCTTCAGCGTGAAACTTTCGGTCTTGCCATCGCGGGTAAGGTTCAGGGTATTTACCTGATCGCCCTCAATCTCCATCAGCATGGACTGGCGCACCACAAACAACTTGCCCTGCACCTCTTTGAGCGGAACCTCCTGGTAAACCCAGACATCGTGCACGTCGGCCTCCATCCCCACCCACGTGGGCTTCACCAGCACCCCCGCCTCGGACTTCAGCTGAAAATGCTGATTCACATAAGACGCCATCTGCTTCTGTGCATCCTTCATTTCCTTGTCGGCACTCAGTGACAGCGCACGCTCCATATCCGCGACAAAAAAGCGGTGGGAAATTTCCAGGGACTGGGTGCGTTCGTTTACGGAAAGCTCGGTGATACCGAAATGGTAGCGGTGCGCGTGAGCCTGAGAGGCCAACGTCACGAGCAAAACGATAAAACAATATACGAAAGAGTTAGGCTTGTTGAATCGCATAGGGATTCCAGTGTGAAGATAAAGAGAGAAGTGTAAGAAAACTCGGCAGGCAACCACAGAAGTACGCGCAAAGGTTGCGATCCCGCCACCCAAGCAACTCGAAGGGTGGCGGTCGCACGAAAACTATTTCGGTATCAGGGCGATCAATCTTCCTTGAGTTTTTCGCCCCAGTCCTTCATCAGGTTGCGGGACTTCTCGTCCTTGAACAGCTCCAGACGCGATTTGATGATACGACGCGGGTAGTAATTGTTTTCTACATCGGTGTCCGCCGTTTCCCAGTGCGGATCCAGGGTCACAGACTTCAGGACCTTGTCTTTGCCGCGCACCAGCATCTTCGAAGTCTTCAGCGCATTGCGCGTCCAGATCTCGGCCGGAATACGCAGCTCTTCACTGGAACCATCCTCGTAATCCAGCTGCAGGAACAGCGGCATCACCAGACCACCGATATTGCTGAAATCGAGCACATACACATTGCTCTCCACCTTCAGCAAATCCTTCTCCCAATCTTCCAGGCCATCCAGCATACCCTGGTAACTGTTGCGGTCCGCATTGGACACATCGAACTCATCGTGCTCGTTGTAAAAGTCAGACAGCTCCGGCTTGCCATCCACAATGCGGGTCATGCGCTGAGCGCGGTTTTTCTGCACAGTGACCGTCTCCGGCTCCTGTTCAAACTGCTTGCGTTTCCAAGGCCCCTCGATATCCGGGTTCTTGGTGCCCACCGTGTAGTGCCTCACCGCATCCAGGCTGATATCCACGTGGTCGGTGGTGTAGAACCAACCGCGCCAGAACCAGTCCAAATCCATACCGGAAGCATCTTCCATGGTGCGGAAGAAGTCCGCCGGCATCGGGCGCTTGAACTTCCAGCGCTCGGCGTACTCGCGGAACGCAAAGTCAAACAGCTCGCGGCCCATAACGGATTCGCGCAGGATATTCAGCGCGGTGGCCGGCTTGCCATAGGCGTTGTTGCCGAACTGCAGAATGGATTCCGAGTTGGTCATGATCGGAACCTGGTTCTCGCTCTTCATGTACTCGACAATCTTGCGCGCATCGCCGCGACGGGACGGGTACTTTTCTTCCCACTCCTGCTCGGCCAGGAACTGTACGTAAGTGTTCAGACCTTCATCCATCCAGGTCCACTGACGCTCATCGGAGTTGATGATCATCGGGTAATAATTATGACCGACCTCGTGAATGATCACCGAGATGAGGCCGTACTTGGTGCGACGGGAATAGGTGCGCTTGCTGCGGTCCTCTTCATCGATTTCCGGACGCGGACCATTGAAGGTGATCATCGGGTATTCCATACCGCCCACCGGTCCATTCACGGAAATGGAGGTGGGGTACGGGTAATCGAAGCTGTAGCGGTTGTAGACATCCATGGTGTGGATGATCGCTTCAGTCGAGTACTTGTCCCACAAGGGAGTGCCCTCTTCCGGGTAGAAAGACATGGCCATGGTATCGGTGCCGCCTTTCTTGTAGCCCTGTGCATCCCACAGGAACTTGCGCGAGGAGGCCCAGGCGAAATCACGCACGTTTTCCGCTTCGAACACCCAGGTCTTGCGACCGCTCGCACGATCTTTCTCGTTTTCCAGTGCCTCTTCCTTGGTCACGATCATCACCGGCTTTTTCGCGGTGCGCGCTTTGTCCAGGCGCTTGCGCTGTTCGCGGGTGAGTACGTCGGCGGGGTTCTGCAGTACACCGGTGGACGCCACGATATGGTCCGCCGGCACTTCGATGGCTACCCGGTAGTCGCCAAATTCCAGTGCAAACTCACCGCGGCCGAGAAACTGCTTGTTCTGCCAGCCGCTCACATCGTTGTAGGCGGCCATGCGCGGGAACCACTGGGCGATCTCGTACAGGTAATTGCCGTCGCGCTCGAAGTACTCGTAGCCGGAACGGCCACCCAGCGCCTTCTGCTCGATGATGTTGTATTCCCAGTCCACGCGGAAGCTCACGCTTTCCCCGGACTTCAGCGGCTGCGGCAGGTCGATGCGCATGCCGGTATCAACAATGGTATGACGCAGGTCGCGGCCCCGGGCATCGGCCACCTTGGTAATCTGGTAACCACCGTCAAACTCCGCAGAAACCACTTCGCGGCGGAAGCTGCCGAACGGAATGGTGTCCGGGGCGATGGACTGCACGTCTACAGGCGCCGCCAGGTTGCCGGAAGAGTTGGGCTTGAAGCGGTTCTGGTCCAGCTGCAGCCACAGGTAGCGCAGGGTATCCGGGGAGTTGTTCTTGTAGGTGATGGTTTCGGACGCACTGATACGCTGCTTGTCGTCGTCCAGGGAGACCTTGATGTCGTAGTCTGCCTGCTGCTGCCAGTAGGCGTGGCCCGGCGCACCGGAGGCGGCACGGTAGATATTCGGGGTGGGCAGGAGCTCTTCCAGCTGGCGGAACTTGTCGCCGGTAACGTTGAGCGGGTCAGCGGCGAGGGCCCCGGTGCTGCCAGCAAAGCCGAGCAGGACCGCGCCGAAGCGACGAAAAAGGGAATGCAGAGTCATGATTGGCGCCATTTCTCACTTATAATGATAAATAGCGCGCCATTTTAGCAGTTCCCCGGTGACCGGCGATTCCGTGCCGTCAGGGCCACCGCAGCCAAGACTCCATTCACCGCATCTGCCAACGCAGCTCTCAACGTCTCCGCCGGCAGCACAAAAACCCCTTGGACCCGGTCGTCCCGCACCCTATCAATCTTCTGATAAAGGCAATTTGGGGAAAGCCATGCCGTTTGCCACGTCCGGACATCGCACAAGCCTGACCGTGAAAACCTTATCGTTCACCTTCTTGGTGGTGCTGAACGCAGGCGCTTACGCCCAGCAACCGGGGCCGTTCAGCGCCAATGACTTCCAGTTTTCTGGACCATCGCCCGGTCAGATACCACCCCATCTGTACGGTCCTGACCTGGATGGCGGCACGCCGTCGGAGATTGCCCTCAGCGCCGGCGCGGTACGACTGCGTTTACAGAGGCTCGGCTTCCACTCCTTCTCGAATATGTATTTCCGCAATGGTTACTGGAATGTGGTGGCATACCACGGGCAGAAAAAACGCCAGCTCACCGTACACCCGGAATCCGGCAAACTGCGCTCGGACCGTCCCTACTGCAACAACCGCTGCAATCGCTACCAGATCGCAGACGAGTTCTGAGCGTCCTTTTAGTTCTCACTGGCCAGGGCAAACAGCAGTTCACTGAACGCGCTGTTAGCGGCCAGTGATGCAGACTCCTCCATGGTGTGATAGCCAGTGGTGGGAATCTGCAACGTGGTGCCCTGCACAAAACCAGATGAGGCCGCGGCAATTCGCCCCAACTCGGTACTGCCCAGCGACTGGGGCTCAAGACCTTCTGCCAGCGCTTTCCGGTTCTGCGCCTCGATATACGTATCTTTGAAGCTGTACGAAATTCCCTTCGATTCGCACAAGGCAGCCAGCCCCTCGGTGGTTACCCGATGAAACTCCGCATTGGCGTCCCGCCGCCGCAGCACCACCTGCTGGGCGTCGGCGCTGGTGCGATCGGGATAGGGACTGGTGTCCACCACAATAAGTTTCTCGGTACCGCCGTTGAAGCGACGGAACCACTCCAGCAGATAGCGCCAGCTGCTGCCAGACTCCTCCTGCGCGGTAAAAAATGCGGTGCCCTGGAAGCCGAGACTGTACAGGTGCACCAGGTGTGCTGCGGTGAGCACGTTATCCAGTTGCGCACTTAAAATGCCGTCACTGATTTTCAGGCGATCGGTAAACGCCACCGGAGTGCCGGCGACGACGTGCTCCAACCCGGCCACTTCAAAAATCAGGTTGTTGCGGTAACTGCACACATAGGCCCGCCGGATTTCACCGGAGCCAAAATAGGAACCCGACCAGGGCTCGTAGGCGGTTACGGGAACGCCCTGAAACCGATCGACAATTTTCGTCATCAGCTTTTCCGATACGGAGTTACCCAGCAGGTCTGAACGGCGACCGGAAACAAACGCGGCGTACTGGAACTCGTTGGGACCGGTACAGATCAGACCGTGACGATCGATATGTGCGGAAAATTTGGCACTGTGCGGGCGCCGCCCCTGAGCAACCAGCAACCCTTCGTACCAGGTCACCTGGGCGCCGCGCTCTTCCAGTTCCCGTTGCAATACCCGGAAAAAGGAATGTTCGGCTCCCACGACGCTGGGGCTGCGCACCAGTAGTTTGAGGAGATCGATAAACTGTTCGGACTGTTGCATTGGGCACGGACTCCACGCGATCAGGAGAAGGTAGATTTGCTCGCAGGCCCCAAGAAGCCAGGGGCAATTCGCGCGAGTATATCCAGCAAATTCGGCCGGTTGCGACCGTTATTTACGGTTATTTCAACGTCCGTTGCAGAAATTCCGCCACCTTTTCAGCGGAAGGGGTAAACCAGGGCTCAAACAGCCAGTAAGGGTGCGGAGAGTCGTCGTGGGTCATCACCTCGGTGGGGATATCGGCGGCCGCGAGCTTTTCAATATAGGCGTCGCGCCCGGCGTGAAAGCGCGGCAGACTGCTGTTGATAAACAGCGTGGGCGGCGAGCCCACACCGGCATATTCCAGCGGTGAAGCCTGTCTCCAAAGCTCCGGCACCTCCTGATAGCGTCCACCAAACCAGGCACCCGCCGCTGACGGGTTCTTGTGTGGCGCATTTTCATACTTCAGTGCCATTGGTGTAGTGAAGCTAACGATGCCATCCAGGTTTACGATCGCCTGGATTCGGTCCAGGCCGCTGGATTCGGCAGTTTCAAATACCTCCATTCCCGGGGCCACCCCCACCAGGGTGGCCATCTGGGCACCGGAAGACGCGCCCAAAATCGCAACGCGCTGCGGGTCGATGCCGTATTCGTCCGCGTGATTGCGCAGCCATCCCAAGGCCGCTTTGACATCCTGCACCCCTGCCGGGTAACGGGCCTCCACTGACAGGCGGTACTCTACCGTGGCCGTTACGAAACCGCGGTTCGCGAGGTAAATCGCCATGGGCTCCTGCAGTGTCTGGTTGCCCGAGCGCCAGCCGCCACCGTGCACCAGCAAGACGGCCGGGCGCCGCGCGTCAGCCCCGGCAGACTCGGGACGGAAAATATCCAGATGCAGAGTGCGCTCACCCAGCTGGCGATAGACCACGCCCCTCTGCACCACGGTAGATGGATCGGGTACCACATTGGCAATGCTGATCCGGGGATAGGTCTTGCGGGCCTTGTTAAAGGCGGCGTGAAGATTGAATGAATCGTCCACCGGATAACCGGCTGCGGACTGCACTGAGGATGGTAGCAATAGCAGTATTCCGACCAGGGTGATTACCGGCAGTGCCAACCAGCGCAGTGCCTGTTTCCAGCACAGCTGGCTGCCGTTGTGATAACGATAGATCTTGTGCGACATAGGTATTCCTACGTGTCTTCTCTCTTTATTCGTATTCGTTGCTAAACAGGACATTTGGCGCAACCGGCCTGCCAACATGGAGGTAAACAGACCGCCTCGCAATTTTGGACTTACCACTTCTTATGGAAACCGATACTAACACAGTGAAAACCAACAGATATCGGGTTTTAACACACGAAAACTGGTAATACCACGGAGCCCGGACGAGCTTTATTTCGACCAACCAGTAACCCATAAAAATCAAGAAATGAAGAGGCTCCCATGGCGTACCGCCCCCAGAATCTTGCGCAGAGCGTGCTCAGCAACCTTGGTTTGGCACTGCGGGTATGCGGCCTGTTGCCCGCCCCCCCCTTTGTTGACCACCGCTTTGCCTGACACCCGGCTACTTAAAGGCCCGCTTCACACAGCGATATAAAGCAAGTTACGTCAGTTTTCGGCTTTACCCGCCAAAAGGCATCAGTCACCCGCCACTCTCGGGTACCGCTGCTAATATTGGGCCGCGCGGCGCCTTTTTTGTGGAAAACCAGACGGGAACACCATGACGCTTTCCGACCGTCGCCTGTTGATCGAACTCGGCGCGGTTCTGATCATCAAGCTCATTCTGATCACCCTGATCAAAATCTATTTCTTCTCTCCGCCCCCGGAGCGTGCAGCGCCTGACCCGGCTCGCTTTTTTCCTGAAATCCGGCCGGACATTGAACCCGACGAAGATGCACCCGTGCCAGCTTCGCACTCCGCCGAATCAGGTCACCAAGACAAGGAGCGTTAAGTGATCGATGAAACCGTAGTGGATCTGTCCCGCCTGCAGTTCGCGCTGACAGCCCTGTACCACTTTCTGTTTGTACCACTGACGCTTGGCCTGTCGTTTATTCTCGCGATCATGGAGTCCTGTTATGTACTGACGGGCAAGGCCATCTACAAGGACATGACCAAGTTCTGGGGCAAGCTGTTCGGGATCAACTTCGCCCTGGGGGTCACCACCGGCCTGACACTCGAATTCCAGTTCGGCACCAACTGGAGTTATTACTCCCACTATGTCGGCGATATTTTTGGTGTGCCCCTGGCCATCGAGGGCTTGATGGCATTTTTCCTCGAGTCGACGTTTATCGGCCTTTTCTTCTTCGGTTGGGACAGATTGAGCAAGGTGCAGCACCTGACCTGCACCTGGTTGGTGGCCATCGGCTCCAACTTGTCGGCATTGTGGATTCTGATTGCCAATGGCTGGATGCAGTATCCGATCGGTGCGGAATTCAATTTCGAAACCATGCGTATGGAGCTGTCCAGCTTCAGCGATGTGCTGTTCAATCCGGTGGCGCAGGTCAAGTTTGTACATACGGTAGCCGCAGGTTACGTGACCGGCGCCATGTTTGTGCTCAGCGTGTCTTCCTACTATTTGCTGAGGAAAAGGGATATTCCCTTCGCACGGCGCTCCTTTGCGATCGCCTCCAGTTTTGGCCTGGCGTCGATTCTTTCTGTGATCGTGCTCGGGGATGAAAGCGGCTACACCGTCGGCGACATACAGAAGGTCAAGTTGGCAGCCATCGAGGCCGAATGGGAAACCCAGGAGCCCCCAGCCTCGTTTACCCTGATTGCCTTCCCCAATCAGGAGGGAAAGAAAAACAGCTTCCAGATCCAGATCCCCTGGGCACTGGGACTGATTGCCACCCGCTCCCTCGACGAGGAGGTGACGGGTTTTGATCGCATCATTCCGGAAAACGAACAACGTATCCGCCGGGGTATTCAGGCCTATGACCTGCTACAGAAACTGCGCGCCGGGGACACCAGCCAGGAAACCCGCAACGCCTTTGCCGACATGCAGTACGACCTCGGGTACGGCCTGTTGCTGAAACGCTATACAGAAAACATCACCGACGCCACCGAAGAACAGATCAAGCAGGCAGCGGAGCACTCCATTCCCCGGGTAGCCCCCCTGTTCTGGACCTTCCGGATTATGGTCGGGGCCGGGTTTATCATGCTGTTCGTGTTTACCGCCGCCTTCATCCAGTCAGCGCGCCACCGCAGCGCCGGTAATCGCGCAGTGCTTTACGCCTGCCTATGGTCCCTACCGCTACCGTGGATCGCGGCGGAGTGCGGCTGGATTGTGGCCGAGTACGGTCGCCAGCCCTGGTCCATCGCCGAAGTGCTTCCCACCTATATGTCCGCCTCCTCCATTACCCGCGGGGAGGTGCTCGGCAGCCTGACCGCCATTATCGCTTTCTATACCGCGCTGGCCGTGGCCGAGGTATACCTGATGCTGCGCTTCACCCGACTCGGGCCATCCAGCCTCGGGACCGGCAAATACCATTTTGAGCTGTCGGCGAATAAACCCGGGGCCCAGGCCTGAACCAGAGAGGAGACGCGCTATGGATTATGAAACGCTGAAACTGATCTGGTGGGCCCTGATCGGCGTGCTACTGATCGGCTTTGCGCTGACAGACGGCTTCGATATGGGCGTGGGGATGTTGCTCCGGGTAATCGGTAAAACCGACATGGACCGGCGCATCATGATCAATACCGTCGGCCCACACTGGGAGGGAAACCAGGTGTGGTTCGTTACCGCAGGCGGCGCCATCTTTGCCGCCTGGCCGATGGTCTATGCCGCCGCCTTTTCCGGACTGTACGCTGCGCTGATGATCACCCTGTGCGCGCTGTTCTTCAGGCCTGTGGGCTTCGACTACCGCTCAAAAATTGACGACCCGCGCTGGCGCAACCTGTGGGACTGGGGACTGACCATCGGCGGCGTAGTGCCACCACTGATTTTCGGCGTGGCGTTCGGCAACCTGATGCTCGGGCTGCCGTTTGAGCTGGACGACCTGCTGCGCCCCAGCTACCACGGCTCGTTCTGGACGCTGCTCCATCCCTTTGCCCTGATCTGCGGGCTGCTGTCGGTCGCCATGCTCGCCATGCACGGTGGAGCCTGGCTGCAACTGAAAACCCGCGGCCTGTTGCATTTCCGCGCACAGCAGGCCACCCAGCTCTCCGCCCTCGCCGTTATCGGATTGTTTGTGCTGGCGGGGATCTGGCTATTGGTGGGTATCGATGGCATGCACATCGTGGACATCAAACCCCTCGGCGATAAACTCAATCCGCTGATGAAAACCGTCGCATACGGCAATGATGGCTGGCAGGCGAATTACAGTGCACACCCGCTGCTGTGGGCCATTCCGCTGCTGGGTATATTGATGGCCGCAGCCACCTGGCTGTTCGCGCGCGCGGAAAGCGCGCTCGTGTTCCTGTCGAGCTCCCTGGCAGTGACCAGCGTGATTCTCACCGCGGGTATCGCCCTGTTTCCATTCGTGTTGCCCTCATCCCGGGATCCCAACATGAGCCTCACACTGTGGGACGCGACTTCCAGCGAGCTGACCCTCGGGCTGATGTTTGCCGCCGCTGTCATTTTTGTGCCGATCATTCTGCTGTACACCCTGTGGTGCTATCGCAAAATGTTCGGCCGAGTGACCAAGGAATATATCGAAGACAACTCCCACAGTAGCTACTGACTCAGGAGAATAGGGTTATGTGGTATTTCACATGGATTCTCGGCGTGCTACTCGCCTGTCTGTTCGGTGTGGTCAACGCGCTATGGCTGGAAGTCACCGAGAATATGGACAGGAACGAGACCGAGTTTGATGAGTAACTGCGCGCCGGAGCCTCGGTCGTTACGACGAGAAGGCGCTAAAGTCAATTGGATGAAAGCACTCAGGATCACCACATTCGTGGCCGCCCTGCTGACCAGCCTGCTGCTCACATTCTGGCCGGTGCTGCTGTACAAAAATGGCCAGGCACCAAGCACCGAGCAAACCAGCCTGCTTTTGGTGGGGTTGTGTGTGGGCGTGGTTTACGGCTCGGGAATATTGAAAAATACACCGCGCAGCTGGCAACTGGTCTGCGCGGTGGTTGCATGGGCATCACTACTGGCGATTGCCTGGCTCGCTCTACCGGCCTAATCACCGCAGTATCCAGGCCGGTTTCGCCAGGCTTCAGGGCAGCTTGCGCTCTTCCCCCTCATCCTGGTCTTTTGCCTCGCTGTCGCCGGGCTTGATATCCGTTGTGGGGGAATCCAGGTGCCCGGCTTCATCGCTCTGGGTCGATTCCACGATTGGCGCTCGCCGCAGAATCAGGAATCCAGCCACCCCGGCAATCACCGAGGCCAACAGCACGCCCGCCTTCGCCTGGATCAACATCTCGTTTTCCCCGGCAAATGCCAGCTCGGCAATAAAGATCGACATGGTGAAACCGATCCCCCCCAGCAACGCCACACCCACGATGTGATGGAAAGTTGCCGATTTGGGCAGCTCGCCCAATCCCAGCTTCCAGCCGATCCAGGTTGCACCGGCAATCCCGATCAACTTACCGAACACCAGGCCGCAGATAACCCCCAGCGTAAGCGGGTTCAGCACCGCAGACGCACTGGTAAAGCTATCGATCGGAATCCCGGCATTGGCGAGGGCAAAAATGGGCACCACGATAAATGCCACAGGCGTATGCAGACGGGTCTCCATACGCTGCAGCGGCGATTGCACCAGGTGTATGCCATTGTCGAGTGCCGTCACCCGGGCGCGCAGGGCGTCGTTAGCAATGATCTTGTCACCGGGACGGAAACAGCGGTCAAAGCTGCGAATGATGTCTTTCACAAAGGTACTGAACGCCACCGGGTCATACTTGGGGCGCGCGGGAATGGCCATGGCGGTAATCACCCCGGCGAGGGTCGCGTGTACCCCCGTTACGTAGAGCGCATACCACAGCAGTATCCCCACGAAGATGTATCCCGCGGAGCGGCGCACACCGGCGAACTTCAGCAGCCACATCACCGCAACCAGCGCGCAGGCAGCCATCAGTGCGTTGGTGTTCACGCTCTCGGTATACCAGATGGCAATCACCAGAATCGCACCCAGGTCATCCACAATGGCCAGGGCCACCAGGAAGGTCACCACAGCGCGCGGTACCCGATTGCCGAGGATAGCGATACAGCCCACCGCAAATGCAATGTCCGTGGCCATCGGAATACCCCAGCCACGCTCTGACGGCGTGCCGCCGTTCATCATGTAAAAAATCAGCGCCGGCACGACCATACCGCCGATAGCCGCCATAACCGGCAGCACCGCGTGCTTCAGCTCCGAAAGCTCCCCAACGAGGAACTCCCGCTTCAGTTCCAGCCCCACCAGCAGAAAGAAGATGGCCATCAGGCCGTCGTTGATCCAGTGGTGGAAGCTCATCGAAAGCGACCACTCACCGAAGTTGTAGCTGACCGGCAGGTGAAGAATATGCTTGTACCATTCCTGCCAGGGAGAGTTCGCAATCACCAGAGCGATCACCGCACACGCCATCAGCAGGAGGCCACTGCTGCTCTGGCGATGGATGAACTCTTCGAATGGCGTAACGAGGCGGCCGAATGCGTTCTCCAACGGGGCCTCAAAGACCTTGCCCTTGCGCACCCTGAATTTACTCAGCACATTTTTTGCCATCTAACGCCAACTCCTGTTATTCGGTTCCGGAATGAATAGGGATTCTAACTGAGACTTTTCCGTTTGAGGGGCAGAGGTTAGCATGGCAGCCGAATCTTCCTCCAATCCCGGTGCTCCCCATAATATAGTGAGTACAACGCATGATCCGTCTCGACCTCCTCCTCGTCCAGCAACAGCTCGCCAGCTCGCGCACCCACGCCCGCAAACTGATCGATGCCGGCCGGGTCTCTCTGTCAGACGGTCACAGCTGGCGCCCGGCCAGCAAGGCCAGCCAAACAGTGAGCGAGGAAACCCAGATCCAGGTCGAACCGCTGCCCGAGGACCAGTATGCATCCCGCGCCGGCCTCAAGCTGGCGGGTATTCTCGACCACACCGGGCTCAACCCCGCCGGATGGCACGCGCTGGACGTCGGCTGTTCCACCGGTGGTTTCAGCGACTGCCTGCTGCAACGGGGCGCCGAACTCGTGGTCGGCGTGGATGTCGGACACGACCAGCTGGCGGAATCCCTGCGTGAAAACCCGCGCATGCACTTGTTCGAGGGCCTCAACGCACGCCACATCACCGCCGAGCAGATTGCACCCTATGCAGATCACGGCTTCGATGCCGTGGTAATGGATGTTTCTTTTATCTCCCAGACCCTGATACTGCCGCAGTTGCCGCCACTGATGAAGACCGGCGGTCACTTGCTGAGCCTGGTGAAACCCCAGTTTGAGGTGGGCCCCGAGGGCCTCGGTAAAGGCGGACTGGTACGTGACCCAGCCCTTTACCAGGGGGTTCAGGAAAGAATTTACGCGCTGTGCGAGGAACTGGATCTTCAGGTGCGCAGCTACATGGAAAGCCCAATCACCGGCGGCGACGGCAACAGGGAATTTTTGCTGTGGGCGCAAAAGGCCGCCTGACGCCGGCAAGGACCAATTACGCCACGCCCGGAGAGGTGACTGGGGAAGAAAGAGACTAAGGAAGAATGGTTTCCAGCTTCGCCTTGAAACCGGACTTGGCAACCTCTGTCGGAGAGGTGCGACGAGCCGGGCGGAGAACCAGGTTACCCTGGCAATTGGGACACTCGTGCTTTAACTCTTCCGTACACTCAGGACAGAAAGTGCACTCATAGGAACAGATAAAGGCCTGGGCAGAAAGGCCGAGCTTCGCACTGCACCGCTCGCAGGTGGCTTTCATCTTCAGCATTGTGATCCTTCTTAACTTACTCTTTGTACATCTTGCGGATCTGGCGGCGCGTTCGGCCCGCAGCGACAAATGCCGCCGGGGCCAGACAAGCTGCAAAGCAATGTTGAGCGAAGAAGGGCCCTAACTACTGCGACGCTTATTCTGCGTCGAGTTGCTTGTCAGTACGCGCAGCCATAATGAAATCATTCTTGTGCAGGCCACCGGCCTCATGGCTCCACCAGGTCACGGTTACCTTACCCCACTCCGTCAGCAGCGCGGGGTGATGGCCCACTTCTTCGGCAATTTCGCCGACGCGGTTAGTGAACGCTAGCGCCTGCTTGAAGTTGCGGAACTTGAACACACGTTCAAGTTGCATCACACCGTCCCGGGCTACCGGGGTCCAATCGGGGATTTCCCGCATCAGTTCGGCCAGTTCCTCATCGGACACCAATGGCGCATCAGCTCTGCAGGCCTCACATGCCTGTGCTGCGAGTTCTGTCATACCAGACTCCTAAGACAAAAATACAAAATTGTTTGAATCGATTCGCGGCACTCGGCCACAAATTCTTGTTTTGCCACTTTAGCCGCCGCCCCAATGTGAGACAAGGCGACCTGGTTCACACAAAATAAATGTCGCATCAACGGATAACTATAAGTTGACTGTGCTAGTTTTTGAGCAGATTCCGTGAAAAATTCGAGACCGCTTATGAAACGCCTGATGACAGCCATACTTGTGACCGCCGCCCTGGCCGGGTGTGGGGACAAAAGCGCACAGCCGGCGCCCCCCGCGGAAGAGCGCGATGCCAACGCGCCCACAAGTGATGTGACCGACAGCAGCAGCCAGGTCCAAAGCAAGCCCCGGAACAAGGACGAAAGAAAGCTCTCCGCGGACGAACTCGAATTCCAGCATCTGAGCAACCAGATGATCGAGCGTATGTGGCACCTGTTCCCCTCCTGGGCCATCAACAACGGCTACTACGCGGTAGCCGAGCGACTGGAAGCTCCGGACAAAAACTACCGTCAGAAAGTGCTCAGCTTCGCGCGCAACTACCGTAACCAGTTCTCTCGCTTCAATAACAAGGACTTGAGTGAAAACGCCCGCACCGACCTGGCGCTGATCAATAACTTCCTGGACAAGACAATCTGGGATCTGACGGTATTCAAGTCTCACGAATGGAATCCGGCCAAATACAATGTCTCTCATGGCTTCGCCCTGATACTCAATACCGACTACGCCCCTCTAGATAAGCGACTGCGCGCCTTCAGCAATCGGATGCAACTAGTACCGGCATACTATGCCGCAGCCGAAAAATCGCTGCGGAACCCTGCGTCACCGCAATTGATATTGGCCATAGAGCAAAACGAGGGCGCTCGATCAGTGTTCGGTGAAGAACTTGAAAAAAAAGTAGCAGAGAGCGGGCTTTCCAAACAGGAAAAGGAGATGTTCCTGACCCGACTCGAGGCTACCCGCCAGGCAATTACCGAATATGTCACCATGCTGCAGACACTCTACGCCTCAATGGAGAAGGCGGACAGCTTTCACAATTTCCGAATCGGCGAAAAACTGTATGAAGAGAAATTCGGCTACGAAATCCAGATAGGCATGACCGCTAAAGAGCTATACCAGCGGGCGCTGCGAGAAAAAGACCGCCTGCATTTGAAGATGGACGATCTGGCCGACAAACTGTGGCCAAAGTATTTCACCGGTGAAAAGCGGCCAGACGATATTCTCGAGAAAATCGCACGGGTACTAGAAAAGCTCTCGCAACACCACGCTACCAAGGAGAATTTCAAAGCCGCGGTGGAAGCACAGATTCCCGAGCTTGTAGCCTTTGTAAATGAAAAAGATCTACTGACGTTGGACCCCAGCAAGCCCCTCGTAGTACGCACCACCCCGCCCTACATGCGCGGTTTCGCTGTGGCCTCGATCAATGCGCCGGGCCCTTACGACAAAGACGCAAATACTTACTACAACGTGATGCCGGTGGAAGAGCTCCCAGATGACCGCGCAGAGAGCTTCCTGCGCGAGTACAACACCTACCTGATGCAGATACTGAATATCCACGAGGCCATTCCGGGACACTACACCCAGCTGATTTACGCCAACCAATCTCCCAGCCTGATCAAGAATATTCTTGGCAATGGCGCGATGATCGAGGGCTGGGCAGTGTATACCGAGCGTATGATGCTGGAGGCAGGTTACGGCGATTTCTCACCGGAACTGTGGATGATGTACTACAAGTGGAACCTGCGGACGGTGGTCAACACGCTTCTCGACTATTCGATCCAGGTTAAGGGTATTACCGAACAGCAGGCGATGGATCTGATGATGAAGCAGGCCTTTCAGCAGAAAACCGAAGCCATGGGGAAATGGCGCCGCGCCACCCTCAGCCAGGTCCAGCTCACCAGCTACTTTGCCGGGTACATGGACATCATGGCGCTGCGAGACGAAATAAAAGAAAAGCTCGGCGACCGGTTTAACCTCAAGCAGTTTCACGAAAAATTCCTGAGTTATGGAAATGCCCCGGTTCCGGTAATTCGCGAGCTGATGCTGGCCGAGATAGAAAAAAATTGACGAGGCACACACATAGACACGAAACATCTTCGTATCGATAGCGTAAATTTTCACCTGAAGCTGGGTGAGTTGGGAGCGCAGTCAACAACATAGTAAACAAGCCAATGCCCAAACGCGGCCTGCCCTCTTTCGATGCCGCGATCAACCGATAGCGCAGCCGACTCATTGAGTTCACTCCCCCTACCGTCTATACCTAATGCTAAACCTGCGCGGAATTTAACTCAGGAGGCAGAAATGTACGCCACCCCACCGGGCCAATCATGCCTGAGACGACTGCTAACTTTGGCAGCGCTGCTGTTCGTCATCGTGCGGCCATCATATCTAGCAGCTGCAGACTATTTGCCAGGAAAGGTCGTACGCGCCGACCTTTTAACAACCAATCTCAATACTGCCGCCAATTTTTATAGCGCGGTGTTCGGGTGGCAGCTCCGGCGTAACGATCCAGAGGGTTATATCGATGCCTATATTCGTGGTGAGCCAGTCGCAACGCTAGCGACATACACCGGTGCGCGGGCGCCCCAGGATGGCTCAATTTGGTTACCCTCTATCTCCGTCGTCGATGTCGACGCCGCCGTCAAAGCAGCAAAGCTCAACGGTGGCAAGGTTGTAGAGCCGTCACAGCGATTACCTGGCATAGGACGTGCGGCAGTGATCGAGGACCCGAACGGCGCCGTGGTGATGCTGTTACGCAATGACAACGGCGATCCTGCTGATAGCCGTGCTCGCTACAACGAATGGCTGTGGCCGGAATTGTGGACGGAGCGCCCCGATAGTACCGCAAAGTTCTACAACAAAGTGGTCGGTTACAACGCAGTCTCTCGTAAAGGACAACAGGGGCAGGATTACAGAATCCTCGGCCGGGATGGTACTGCGCGGGCCAGTATACTGCGCACGCCACTCGCCGACGTCGAATCGAATTGGCTACTGTATATGAAAGTCAAAAGTGTTCGCGCGACAGCCCGTGCCGTGGTGAAAAATGGCGGCAGAATCCTCGTTCCTCCGATGAAAGGGGACTTAAATGCCGATATCGCCATCGTGGCCGACCCAACAGGCGGCGTATTTGCGATTCAAGCGGGAGGCGAGTAACCATGATTGCATTCAAGAGAATACTGGCCTTTGCTGCGACTGCTGCCATCATCGCCCCGCTCGCACTCAGCAGCGGCTGCGCCGGCAGCAGCGGCAATCAAAGCAGCAGTACTAATGTAAGAAACACACAAGCAGCGCGTGGCGGAACAGGCTACAGGAGCCATTACTACGGCCACGCATGGCGCCCGTGGATCGGCTTTCGTCGCCCGGTGATTGTAGTACCACCCGGTGGTGGCAGCGGCGGCGGTGGTATTGGTCGCGAAGTTGATCCGGACTGGGGGGTAGAAGCACCAAGAATGCCGGAAGCCGTAACCCTACCCTCCACGCCCGACATGGGAATGCCCGATCTCGGTGGAGATATGGGTATGGGCATGGATCTGGGAGGCTTTGACCTCTAAAAATCTTAACTTAATTTCCGTGGCGCATTGCATTGTTATGCATTTTACGGGAATTGTGCCTGGACGAACGCCCCCAATTCTAGAAGCCCACTGTATCCCCTGGATTCAGTGTCGTACTCTGGCGTACCTATTCGAACTTTTAGCCATTGATACCTCGAAGTTTCCAACTCCCAAGTCATGCCGTCTTCCACTCGGACATCATCTTTAATACGAAAAGTAAGTGCATCATCTAAAAGTTTAAGTAGCTTTTTATACGTGTCGTCAGTTAGCTCAATGTGAGATTCACTTTTCACATTGCTCCATTTTTGGAAGCTGCCTTCAAAAACCCTTTTAGCGAGATTTTTTTTGCCGTCATAGGTTACCAACGTATAAACCGCCGAATCGGCGAAAGAGGGAGAAATAGTTAATTCAAGCTCCCTGCCAAATTCATACCGCGCCTCGAAACTCGGAGATGATGCTACCGAAAATGAAAGTACGGAAAAAATTATGAAAATAACTAGTTTATTCATAGCTCCGATGCATAACGCCCAGCGCAGGCGCAGCCAGCGCGGAGCGCATTTTGTGTTAATGTTTGAGCGCCAGCGAGTAACACAAAAGGTGCGTAGCGTTGGCTGTCGCTCTGCCTCTGCTTGTATGGTGTACATGCTCTCTCAAACGGGCAAAATTGAGGCCCACCTCTGGCTGCAACCAGAGGCCTTTTATGCGGTAGTTCGATGCCTGTCTGGCTCCTCTGTCGAGAGACCGTTAACAAGTGGGAACGCCGCATAAACTCAAAGTAACAACTCGAATAGTCATCAGGGCCTCGAGCTCGTATTGCAAGCAAGAGTTAACTTACCAATGAACCACTCACAAGACAATGAAGTCAATGTCGGCATAGATACCGGCAAGACCCAGCTCGATATTTATATACGCCCTCTTGGCGAATACTTTGCTGTCAGCAACGATGCGAAAGGTGTTCGCGAAGCTATTAAGCGCATCAAAGCACATCAGCCAACGCGCATCGTTATTGAAGCCACTGGCCGCCTGGAGCATACCTTCGTGTTCGCTGCTGCAAAACATAATCTACCTGTAGTTGTCGCCAATCCTCTTCATGTACGGCGGTTTGCTGGAGCCATTGGGCAGCTCGCGAAAACAGACAAGATCGATGCTCAGCTGATCGCCCACTTTGGCGAGAGCATCAAGCCTACTCAAACAGCTGTGGCGCCGGAAAATGACAGAAAAATCAGTGACTTACTCGTTCGCCGGCGACAGTTGATGGAGATGCAGACGATGGAAAAGAACCGTCTATCCATCATGCCCAAAGAGCTGCGCACCAGCATTAACACCATGCTGAAAACGATCAAAGCGCAGATCGATAAGATAGATGCTGCCCTTGATGGCATGATTGCCCAAGCTGATGACTGGAAAGAGAAAAATGAAATTCTCCAAAGTGTGCCCGGAGTGGGCAAAGTCATGGCTTACACGTTACTTAGCGACCTTCCAGAACTCGGCACCCTGAATAACAAAGAGATCGCGGCACTTGTCGGGGTGGCGCCGATCAACCGAGAGAGCGGCCGCTACCAGGGCCTTCGCCGAATACGCGGTGGACGCCATCAAATACGCACAGTTATGTTCATGGCGATGATGTCGACCATCCAATGCAATAAGAAATTCAAAGACCACTATGAGCGGCTCAGAGCAGCCGGCAAACGGCCGAAGGTTGCTCTGGTGGCATGCATGCGCAAGATGATTGTTATCCTCAACAGCATGGTACGAAATGGTACTGCCTGGGAGGGAAACATGGCCTAAGCGGTTGACTCAGAGCCATAGTCACTTGTTATGCATGATGCAGCTCCTGAAGCCTTTCAAAGACCGGATCCAGCCTCCTATTTTTTAGAATTTGCTCCCAAGATCCATCACAAAATCTTTCAGACCTGGCCGCGGCAGTTAAGGCCCACTTAATTTCTTCTGTGGTCGCGTTTTCTATTGACCCTAGAATCCCGCTAATCTCTTTTGGCTGATATTCATATGCAACCCAAGGGGGAGACTGCAACAATTTCATGAAATTTGAAATTTCTTCCGGATAAATAGGGTATCCATCACTACGAGAGATCTCATGAACCGCTGAAACTGCTGCTTGATAGCTCAACACCAATTTCCATATGTCTTCAATTTTCACTATCTCAGCATTCCTTTGCATAACAGTTTTATTCATAAGCCATAGGCTTTTGTTCATCTGACTTGTTTGCACTGGCGCCAAAAGCATCATAAACAAACAATTTGCTTATCAGTCAGATAGTTAAGTGCGTATATATTTTTTGCGCTCAAAACAAAAGAAGCCTGTGGCTTTTGTTCTTATTTCTCGATTGGCTTGTTTGTTTTTTCTGACCCTTTGGAAATCAGTAAGTTAGCGTATCCGGTTAGATGCACACAAGCCGTAGGCTTCTGATCAAGGCATTGACTGCACAAAAAGCAGTCAAAACATTGGCGGCGACAACCATCCAACATCTCTCCAGACACAAAAAAAGCCAGCCCCAAAACTGGGACTGGCTTTTCTAAGGTCTTTGAAAAGAAGCGGACTTACACCGCGCCCTCTTCAATCTTGTGCTTCCAGATCACCGGACCGGTGTTGTGTACCGACTCACCATTGCTGTCCACAGCAACGGTTACCGGCATGTCTTCCACCTCGAACTCGTAGATGGCTTCCATACCCAGTTCCGGGAAGGCGATGACTTTGGCATCTTTGATTGCCTGTGCAACAAGATACGCTGCACCGCCCACGGCCATCAGGTATACCGCTTTGTTATCGCGGATGGCTTCGATCGCGGTCGGGCCGCGCTCGGCTTTACCGATCATGCCCAGCAAGCCGGTTTCTTCCAGCATGGTGCGGGTGAACTTGTCCATGCGAGTAGCAGTGGTGGGGCCGGCAGGGCCAACCACTTCTTCGCGTACCGGATCCACCGGGCCCACGTAGTAGATAAAGCGGCCGGTCAGGTCCACGGGCAGTTTTTCGCCCTTGGCCAGGATATCTACCATCTTCTTGTGTGCGGCGTCGCGACCGGTCAGCATTTTGCCGTTCAACAGCAGGGTATCGCCCGGCTGCCAGCTCAGCACGTCTTCCGCGGTCACTTCGTCCAGGTTTACTCGACGGGTGTTACCGCCCGCTTCGCGGGTGATTTCCGGCCAGTCTTCCAGCTTCGGCGGGGTCTGGCGCGCAGCGCCGGAACCGTCGAGGGTGAAGTGGGTGTGACGGGTAGCGGCACAGTTGGGGATGATGGCCACGGCCTTGTTGGCAGCGTGGGTCGGGAAGTCTTTGACCTTAACGTCCAGTACGGTAGTGAGGCCGCCCAGCCCCTGGGCGCCGATGCCCAGCTTGTTCACTTTGTCGAACAGTTCCAGGCGCAGCTCTTCGGCGCGGTTGGATGCACCGCGCTCCTGCAGATCCTGGATATCGATCGGGTCCAGCAGAGATTCCTTCGCCAGCAACATGGCCTTCTCGGCGGTGCCGCCGACACCGATCCCCAGCATGCCGGGCGGACACCAGCCGGCGCCCATCTTCGGCACCATATCCAGCACCCAGTCCACGACAGAGTCGGACGGGTTCAGCATGGCAAACTTGCTCTTGGCCTCGCTGCCGCCCCCTTTGGCCGCCACGTATACATCCACGGTATCACCGGGCACGATTTCGTAGTGGATAACCGCCGGGGTGTTGTCGCCGGTGTTTTTGCGGGCACCGTCCGGATCTTCCAGGATGGAGGCTCGCAGGACGTTGTCCGGATTGTTGTAAGCGCGGCGGACGCCTTCGTTGACCATGTCGGTCACGCTCATCTCCGCGTCCCACTGAACATTCATGCCAACTTTCAGTTTCACGGTCACAATACCGGTGTCCTGACAGATGGGGCGATGGCCCTGGGCACACATGCGGGAGTTGATCAGGATCTGGGCCATGGCGTCTTTCGCCGCCGGGTTGGCTTCCTTCTCATAGGCCTGGTTGAGGGCCTGGATAAAATCCTGCGGGTGGTAATAAGAAATGAACTGCAGCGCGTCGGCCACGCTGTCGATCAGGTCGTCCTGGCGGATAATCGTCATTGCCGGCTCCGGTTGTCGTCTCGTCTCGAAGGCGGCGATTTTACACGAATTATCTGCGGGTGTTTGATTAGGCGAAGCAAGGAAAGGGAGAAAAAATCGGCACAGACAGTGCAGATGAAAATGAGAATGGTTAGCGACGAGCGATATCGCCGCTAACCACTATTTAGGGTGCGCTCAGTCCCGGATCAGGGCGCAGAGGCGGTACTGGAGCTGGACTGCAGGCTGCGAATGGCATCGCGCAGTTGCACCAGGTCCTTGTTCACGGTGCGACGGTAGCTGTCGATGGACTGCACAGCTTCTTCGTTGGCACCGACACGGGCGGTCAGGTCTGCGCGTACGGAAGACAGCTGGCGTTCCAGGCTAGTGACTTTGTCTTTGGTGTCGCGGGAAGCGCTGACCGTAGACTCTTTCAGCTTGGCCAGCTCACTCTCCAGCGCCGCCACCTTCTTCAGGCTGCTCTCAAATCCACTGACCTTTTTGGACAGTGCGGCAACTTGCTGCTTGGCAGAAGCCGCGGCAGCCTTGTTGGCAGCGATGTCCTTGCGGTTGGTGTCGTAGGAAACACCCCACAGCTTGCGGATCTCGGAGGCGTTCTCTTTTACCTTGGCGTTCAGAACTTCCACGGAAGCCGCGGACTCTTCGCCAGACATCTCAAATCGCTTCTCCAGCTGCACGATACGCGCTTCCGCGTCCACCAGCTGTACCCGGGTATCCTGCCACTGGGTGTACAGGAAGCCCGCACCGCCCAGGCCAGCCATCGCCAGCAATAGTGCCACGATCGCCAGAAAAGAAGAGCCACCGCCGGAACCGCGCTCTTCGGCCGCAGCCGGTACAGAGGGCTGAGGCGCTACGTGACGAGGACGACCTCCAGCGGGGCCGTTGGGGATCTGAGGGTCCATAGAAGATGAGCTGCTGCCATCGAATGTGGGCTCTCTACGTTGCATGCTGTTGTCCTGCTTTGGCTTGCGGCCTCAGGGGCCGGAAAACGGTAGAAATAAGCGGCAGTTATACCAAAAACTGACGAAAAAGTAATCGGGTCCAGTTATCAGAATAGGACAGTAAACACGGCCGACCGTGCCGTCATTGATAATCATTCTCGAAATTAACTACAAATGACAGCACGTTTTGCCTCTATTGGGGCGTTCCCGCTCATTCCAACGGCTTAATAATGACATCAAGCGGGTGTAGAATGCCTGCCACCAATAACTGACCTGCTACTGTACTTGGGTCGGTACAGGTCCCAGACAAAGGAAGGAATATCACATGGCACATGTTCTCCCCGAACTCCCCTATGCTATGGATGCGCTGCAGCCGCACATCTCTCAAGAGACTCTGGAATACCACTACGGCAAACACCACAAGACCTACGTCGACAAACTGAACGGCCTGCTGGACGGCACTCCGGACGCGGACAAGTCCCTGGAAGAAGTGATCAAGTCCTCCTCCGGCGGTGTATTCAATAACGCAGCCCAGATCTGGAACCACACTTTCTACTGGAACTGCCTGAGCCCGAACGGCGGTGGCGCAGCGACTGGTGCCGTAGCCGACGCGATCAACGCTGCGTTCGGTTCCTTCGACAAATTCAAAGAAGAATTCACCAACAGCGCGGTGAACAACTTCGGTTCTGGCTGGACCTGGCTGGTGAAAAAAGCCGACGGCTCCGTAGCCATCGTCAACACCTCCAACGCCGAAACTCCGCTGACCGACGACAGCGTCACTCCGCTGCTGACCTGCGACGTGTGGGAACACGCCTACTACATCGACTACCGCAACGCGCGTCCGAAGTACATGGAAGCGTTCTGGGCGCTGCTGAACTGGGAGTTCGTGAACCAGAACTTCGCCTGATCCCCAATCAGGCAAGCGTTCACTGACGCAAAAGGCGGGCCTCTGGCCCGCTTTTTTTATGTCCGCTCCAACCTCAGCTGGTTTCGTGCGCCAGACTGCACCAGAGCACGGAATTTGCATCCTGTCGGGGTTATGGTTACAACACCATGCGCTCGTACAGAGCAATCATCCCTCAAAAACAGAAGCTGAGAGCACAAAATGAAGCTGAAGATGACGTTGCTGGCCGCCGCCATAAGCACCCTGGCCATCACTGGATGCGACCGGGAAGAAAAAGTCGCAGAAGACACTGCGGAGGTCGCCGCCGCGGAGAGTGCACAATCCACAGATGCACAGTCCGATACCACCGCAGAATCCGCGCAGGCCAGCGAAGGCAACCCGGAAGTCATCGCCCAGACCAACGAACTGTTTGAAGAGCAGTTCCAGACCCACGTCAACCGCAGCCCCGAGTTCAAGACCTTTCTGGGTATCAAGGAAGACTATGGCAAGTGGGACGATATCTCCCCGAAGTTCGCCAAGGAAACCCACGAGATCAACAAGCGTCAGCTGGAAGCGCTGAAAAAGATTGATCCGGCGCAACTGGATGCCCCCACCCGCCTCTCTCTGGAGCTGGCTATCCGCAATCTGGAGCAGGATATCGAGGGCTGGAAGTGGCGCCTGCACACCTACCCGGTCAATCAGATGTACGCTGGGCACACCAGCGTTGCCTCCCTGCTGATCAACCAGCACCGGGTGGATGACCTGTCCGACGCGGAAGCCTATATCTCCCGCCTGAACGGCCTGCCCGCGCATTTCGATCAATTGATCGAAAACCTGAAGGAGCGTGCAGACAAGGGCGTGATCGTGCCCAAATTTGTTTTCCCCTACGTGATCAGCGACGGCAAAAACCTGATTACCGGCGCGCCCTATGATGACGGCAAAGACAGCACCCTGTTCGCCGATTTCAAGGGCAAGGTCGACAAGCTCAGCATCAGTGACGAACAGAAATCCGAACTGATCGAGCAAGCCAAAACCGCCATGCTGGAGAGCGTCAAACCGGCCTACGAAAAACTGATCGGCTACCTGGGCGAGCTGGAGAAAAAGGCCACCACCGACGACGGTGCCTGGAAGCTCCCGGACGGAGATGAGTTCTACCAGCACCGCCTGAACGTTTACACCACCACCGACATGACCGCCGATCAGATCCACCAGACCGGCCTGGACGAAGTCAAACGCATCCACGATGAAATGCGCGCGATCATGAAGCAGGTGAAGTTCGAAGGCACCCTGCAGGAATTCTTCGAGTTCATGCGCACCGACGAACAGTTCTACTACCCGGAAACCGAAGAAGGCAAGCAGCGCTACCTGAAGGAAGCCACCGCCATCATCGACACCATGAAAGGCCGCCTGGACGAGCTGTTTATCACCAAGCCGAAAGCAGACCTGGTGGTAAAAGCCGTTGAGCCCTTCCGCGAGAAATCCGCCGGTAAAGCCTTCTATCAGCGCCCTGCCCCAGACGGCTCCCGCCCGGGCATCTACTACGCCAACCTGTACAAGATGAGCAGCATGCCCACCTACCAGATGGAAGCGCTCGCTTACCACGAAGGCATTCCGGGCCACCATATGCAGCTGTCCATCATGCAGGAACTGGAAAATGTCCCCAGCTTCCGCAAGTTCGGTGGCTACACCGCCTACACCGAAGGTTGGGGCCTGTATTCAGAGCTGGTGCCAAAAGAGATCGGCTTCTACAAAGACCCCTACTCCGATTTCGGCCGTCTGGCCATGGAACTGTGGCGCGCCTGCCGTCTCGTAGTGGACACCGGCATGCACAGCAAAAAATGGACCCGCGAAGAAACCATCGACTGGCTGGCAGAAAACAGCCCCAACCCACACGGCGATGTGGTCAAGGCGATCGAGCGCTACATCGTGATGCCAGGCCAGGCCACTGCGTACAAGATCGGCATGATGAAGATCGTCGAACTGCGCGAAAACGCCAAACAGGAACTGGGAGACAAGTTCGATATCCGCGAATTCCACGATGTGGTACTGGCGAATGGTGCGGTGCCGCTGGATGTGCTGGAAGAGCTGGTGGATGACTGGGTTGAGGAAAAGAAAGGGAATTAATTCCCTGCTCAATTAATTTGGCTTTGATCTCTGATCCACTCGCCAACCAACATTACATTTAAGTAACTTTGTAACGCCGGGCCAATCATGTTGGCCCGGCTTTTTTTTGAGTACCGCGTCACGCTACAATAGCCAACTCTTGAAGACCACTATATAACGGCTGCGACTACACGGCAGAGGTTCGCTGACAGGACGTCGCAACTACAACTGCATAACAACAAACACAAAAGTCATCTAAATGGATTTTTCCCTCAAGCACCGTCGCTCCCTTCGCGAAGGCCGGGCAACCCCTCCAGTTTCCCGCAACTTTCCGCGCAGTGCCCTACGCATACTGGCCACCGCGGTAATCACAGGGGGCACCCTTGCCGGCTGCTCATTCGCGCACCAGTTTTTCACCCCCAATATCACTAGTGAAGAAATCACAGAGGTTCGCTACCTGGACCAGGGGTGGAGCGAGGAGGATCGCCAGCTGTTCTACTCCACCCCGCAGGGAACGGAGTTACAGGGGCTGCACTACAAGTGGCTGGAAGCCCTGGAACTTCCCTTTTCAGAGGAAAAGCTGGCCAGCGCCGAAAACATGCGCGGTTGGGGATTTATCGTCGAACCCGAGAAGGCCAACGAGCCGGACCTGGGAGTGCACCCGGTGGGTATGGGGCATCACGTCAATCCGGAGGATGACTCGGTGCGCCTGGACCTGGGCTGCGCGCTCTGCCACACCGGTGAGTTGCACTACAAGGGCACAGCGCTGCGCGTGGACGGGGGCCAGGCGATACACGGGATGTCTACCGGTGCCCCCGGCGAGTTTACCCACTCCCTGGGCGTCACTGCAGTGGAGATGATGTTCAATCCGGCCAAATGGAACCGCTTCGCGGATAGTGTGGCCGGCGACGATCCTGAACAGCGCCGGCAGCTGAAAAAAGACTTTGCCGCGTTCCGCAAACGCTTTTTCGAGTTCGCCAAGGGGCCGGGGAACCCGGACAATTTCCCCACCACCGAGGGCCGCGGGCGCACCGATGCGGTGGGGCGCATTGCCAACGTGGTATTCGGTTACAACCTGGGTATCGAGGACAACTATACCAAGGCCGATGCACCGGTCAGCTATCCGTTCCTGTGGGACATCTGGCGCTTCGACTGGGTGCAATATACCGGGTTTACCAACCAGGCCATGGCGCGCAACGTGGGCGAAAGCCTGGGCGTGATGGCGCCGGTAAAACTGGTGGACGAAACCGGTGCGCTGCTGCCCGAGGGGGAATTCGGCCAGTCCACCATCAATGTGGAAGGCATGCAGTGTATCGAGACCACGCTGCGCAAACTGCGGCCGCCGAAATGGCCAGAGGATGTGCTGGGTAAAATCGATATCCAGCAGGCGCGTCGCGGCAAGAACCTGTTCGCTGACCAATGTGCCCACTGCCATGGCCCCCACGAGTCCAAGCCATACGCATGGTCACTGGCCGCCGGCCCCGAAGACAACCCCGCAGGCCAGCGCAGCGTCAACTGGCAGTGGGATATGTCCGGGCAAGTTTCCTATGACGAGCAAAACCGCCCGGTGCGCGAGGACTGGCGCGAGTCGATGTGGGCAGTCCCCTGGATTGACGTCAGCGTGATCGGCACCGACGCCACCGCAGCGAAAAACTACGTCAATCACACCTTCGATCCGGGCCCCCTGGTACCGCGAGACCCGACAGATCCTAACGATGCAGAAAATCGCCGGGTCAATGCGGGCGACGGGTTGCAGCTGTTGCTGAATACCCTGGTACCGGTTCTCTATGAAAACAACAATATCTCCGCGGACAACAATGGAGTGGCGGATTACGACGGACTCAACGTGCCCTTCCGTATCGTCAACAAGACCGCCTACAAGGCCCGTCCACTGCATGGCGTCTGGGCCACCCCGCCGTTCCTGCACAACGGTTCCGTACCCACCATTTACGATCTCTTGTCCCCGCTTGAGGCGCGCCCGGTACGCTTCGGTGTTGGCCATCGGGAATACAACCCGGCCAAACTCGGTTATATCACCGACCTGCGCCCGGGCAGCTTTGAATTCGACACCACGCAAACCGGCAACAAAAACAGCGGCCACCTGTTTACGGATGCCGACGTGGACGGGCGAATAGGCAAACGCCTCGACGAAGGTGAGCGTATGGCGCTGCTCGAGTATCTCAAGGTGATGGGCAACCCGGACTTTTCCGAGGCGCTCGGTGGAGATCCGCAAAACTGGGACCAGTACCCGCCAGCGCCCGACAGTGCCATCGGTGAGCTGGCCTGCGATCAGTTCCGCCACTCTTCCAGTACACAGTTGGCAGCACGGGAGGAATCCCGATGAACTGGATATTCACCAGCGGACGCGCCGTCGCGCTCGCGTGCGCCTTCGGTGCGCTCACTACCAAGCAAGCTTGGTCTGTACAAAGCCCCTACTCCGGCGAGCCAGATATTGCTAAAGCGCTGGATAACAGTATCGAGAAGCTGGGAATGGATGTATCCACAGACGAGCGCAAAGCCATCGCCTCGGCGATCGTTTCGGCTCGGGAGATTTCCCGCATCGCCCACCAGCACAACAGTCCGGAATATGGCGATCACTACCGCCGTGATGCCCATGCCAAGGCGACCGGGTGTCTGCGTGCGGAGTTCGAAGTCAACGGGGATATTCCGGCGCAGTTCCAGCACAGTGTCTTTGCCCAACCGGGACAGACCTACAAAGCCTGGATCCGCTTTTCCAACGGCGACATGCTGGTTCAACCGGACAGCAAGGGCGATGCCAGGGGGATGGCGGTAAAAGTGATGGGGACCGAAGGACCGGTGATCGCGCCGGAACTGGGCGACGGCAATCAGGACTTCATCATGACCAATACGCCGGCCTTCTTTAACCGCGATATTTTCGACTACGCGGAAAATATGCAGCACCTGGCCAAGCTGGACCGCCGAGGCTGGTTTATCAATCTGTGGCCGCCGCGGCTGCATCTACAAGAAATGCTGCGCGCCTACCAAACGGTGTCTTCGCAAATCGACAATCCGCTGGCGGAGCAATATTTTTCCATGTTGCCCTATCAGCTCGGCGAAACCACGGTGAAATTTTCGAGTCGCCCCTGTGCCGGCGTCCGCTACTCTGCCGATGCGGACAAGACCGCGGATGATTTCCTCACCCGGCAAATGGCCACTACGCTGGAATCCGGCTCAGCCTGCTTTGAGTTTATGGTACAGCCGCGAGCCATCGGCGAGGCCGCGGCAGACATGCCACTGGATGATGCCACGGTGATCTGGGAGGAAACGGCCGCGCCGTTTGTCCCCATCGCGCGGATTCACATTCCGCCGCAAACCTTCACCGGGGAAGCCCAGCAGCAATTCTGTGAAAACCTGTCCATGAACCCCTGGCGCGCAGTCGGAAAATGGGAGCCGCTCGGCAGCCTCAACCGGGCCCGACGGCTGGTCTATCACGCGGTGTCCGAGTTCCGCCACCAGCGCAACGAGGCCCCACAACAGGAACCCGTCGGCTGGTGCATAGCGGGGTCAGATCACCCATGCACACCACAGCAGGGACTGAATATCACCAAGCCCACCTGGCCGCTTGCGCGCTGCTTTGACCATCTGTACCAGCCGTCGGACGGCAGCGCGGCGAGCAGCCAGTGCGGTACTGGCGGCTATGGGGAAGTTGCGCAGGAAGCTACGGCCCCTTACTGAATCACCCCACAGGCGAAGCGGGCACCGCCACCGCCGAGCGGCTTGGGATTATCCGAATAGTTGTCGCCGCCGGCATGGATCACCAGCGCGCGCCCCTTGAGATCGGACTTTTTCAGGCGCGGCGCCAGCACCGGCTCGGATGCATTGCCGTCGTTGTCCACATACAGTGCCGGCAGGTCTCCCAGGTGGCCATCGCCCCAGGGCATACCGTGTTTGCCGGTTTTTTGCGGGTCGTAGTGGCTCCCCGCTGCCAGGCCCGGCACTTTCTTGCCGTCCTTCATCGCCGGCTCGCAACTGCCATTTTCGTGTAGATGGAAGCCGTGCAGGCCACTGGGTAACCCTTTCAGGCTCGGAGTGAATACCAGTCCGTGCGGGGACTCGGTAATCGTGACGGTGCCCAGCATTGAACCTACACCCGAGCTATCGAGTTTCAGCACACTGACCACGGTTTCGGCATGGGCGGCCAGCGCCAGGCCACTGGCCAGGGCCCCCGCAACAATCGTTCTGGCGAGATGATTCATGACATTCCTCCACTGCAAGCCGGCAACCGCAAAAGTCTCCGGCGGATAAATTCACGTGATTGCTAACAGTGTAGAAGTAAATGCCAAAAGCGGGAGCGGCCGCCAATCGGCGACCGCGCCCGGGGATACAGACTCAGATATTGAGGACCTGTTTTACGAAGGGAATGGTGATCTTGCGCTGGGCCTGCAACGAGGCACGATCCAGCTGCTCCAGGCAGGCAAATAATGCACGGGTATCCCGCGGCGCCCGGTGCAGGATGTACAGGGCCACATCCTCCGGCAGGTCAAAGCCGCGCAGACGGCTGCGCTGGCGCAAAGCTGCCAGCTTGTCCGCATCGCTCAGCGGGTGCAGCTGGAAGGTCAGCCCCCACTGCAGGCGCGATTTCAGGTCCGCCAGCTCCAGATCAAGTCCGCGCGGAGACTTGCGCGCCCCCAACAGCAACTGGCGGCCGCTATCGCGCAGGCGGTTATACAGGTGAAACAACGCGGTTTGCCAGTTCTCCCGCCCCTCTATCAGGTGCAGGTCGTCGATACATACGAGGTCCAGGTATTCGAGCCCTTCCACGATGACCTCGGGGTTGGCCTCGATCAGATCCATCAGCGGCAGGTACTGGAAACGGCGCCCGGCGCTCTCCGCCACCTGGCACACGGACTGCAGCAGATGCGTGATCCCGCTGCCGGATTCCCCCCACAGGAAAATCGCCTGCTCGGTATTGTCGCCGCTGGCAAAGGCCCGCAGCAGGTCCACTACCTGGCGGTTGCCGTCATCGGGAGAGCGAAAAAAATTGGCGAAGGTGGCGTCGTCCCGCAGGGATACCCCCAGCGAGAGCTGTTGTGGAACACCACCGGATTTACTGCTATCAGACACGGGTTACTGCCAGTTGTAACGCAGGGGGTTCTGGGCACTGCCGAGTGGAGCACGGTAGCCGGACAGATCTACCAGCCCGTCGTCTCTGGACAGCTGCAGATTGCGATTCAACGCCAGCACATCCCGCAGGGACTCAAGCTGGGTACTGGTCGTGAGCGCCAGTGTCAGGCGATCGCCATTCACCGCCAGCACATCCGCACTGCTCACCTGGGCCAGGCCCTGCAGGTACTTGGTTGCACTGGAGTAATCTGCAAAGCTGCGGATGCCGGAAATCTCGACCAGTACCGCGCTGGCGACACCGGTATCGTCGGTGCGCACTGCGTAACGCTCTGCGAGCTGGTTGGCAGCTTCGTTCACCCCACGCAGGGCAACTTCCTCGAGGGAGGAGCCGCTGGCATCAAACGCGTAGCTGCGGCCGCCGTGAATCAGCAGCCAGTTGGCCTGCCAGCGCTGCCCGGAAGTCTGCAGCAGGCGTCCCATCAGCGTGGCGTCGGGGCGATAACGCACTCCGGCGCGTTGCGCGGCGCTCTCGTCCTGGGCCCAGAGCGCTCCCAGCGGCATATTGCGCTGGTCGTTCAGGTCCATGACCGGGAAGTCCAGTGGCAGGCCGCGCTCCAGCGCCAGGCCATCGAGCAGACCGAACAGCTCGGGATAATCTTCCTGGCGCAGGGTATCGCGGCCACTCTGGAGGGTATCAACCGCCATCCACACCAGAGTGCCCGGGCGGTTGTTGGGCCACAGGGGCAGCTGCAACTGGTGCACCAGGTCGTTCACCGCCTGCGGGTCGAACGTCAGTTGCAGGAACAGCTGGTTATCGTCGGTATCGTAGCGATAGCTCTGGACGTACTTCTGTGCCTGCTTGAGCACTGGTGCCAGTTTGGGGTTGTTCCCCACGTTCTGGTCGCCGGTTACCCGAATGAAGACCCGCTCCAGGCCGCGGCTGGTGGCCCCAGCGCGGTCGGTGGTGCCGCGGCTCGAGACCGCCTCACTCACCTCGTACAGATCCGGCATCACCCGTGCGGATGCCGGCAGAGCAGACATGAATACTGCCAGCAGCAGCAAAAAACAGAGCAGCACCCGGGGGTTTATGATCGATGGCATTGGCTCGCGGTCCCCTTACCTCTTTTATATTACAGATGCACATCCCTGCGCAGATTCGCACCAGATCGGGCCTCTCAGGGGCCCCGATACCTGAAAACAGGTGGTGCGCTCACACGCCGAAGACGAGCCCCGGCAGTCAATTACCGGCTATTGTATCAGTGTCGGCTGTTTCTCCCAGCCTTCAGTTCGCACATTCGGGCAATTTTCCACTAGAATACGCGCCCTTCCAAACAGGCCCTTAACAGGTTGAACCATGAGCGACTCCAAGCCGAACTCTTCCTCCACTAGCCCTTCCCTCAGCTACAAGGACGCCGGTGTCGATATCGACGCGGGAAATGCCCTGGTTGAGCGCATCAAGCATGTTGCCAAGCGCACCGCGCGCCCGGAAGTGATGGGCGGCCTCGGCGGCTTCGGCGCCCTGTGCGAGCTGCCCAGCGGCTACAAGCAGCCAGTGCTGGTCTCCGGCACCGACGGCGTCGGCACCAAGCTGCGCCTGGCGATGGATCTCGGCATCCACGACACCATCGGCATCGACCTGGTCGCCATGTGTGTGAACGATCTGGTGGTCGCCGGTGCAGAACCCCTGTTCTTCCTGGATTACTACGCCACCGGCAAGCTCAATGTAGACATTGCCGCCGATGTCGTAGCGGGCATTGGCAAGGGCTGTGAACTGGCCGGCGCTGCGCTGGTCGGCGGTGAAACCGCGGAAATGCCCGGCATGTACGAGGGCGACGACTACGACCTGGCCGGTTTCTGTGTCGGCGTGGTAGAGAAGTCGGAGATCATCGACGGCTCCAAAGTACAGGCCGGCGACAAGCTGATCGGCCTCGGCGCTTCCGGCCCCCACTCCAACGGCTACTCCCTGATCCGCAAGGTACTGGAAATCAGCGGTGCCGACCTGCACAAAGATCTCGAGGGCAAAACCCTCGCGGAATCCCTGATGGCGCCGACCCGCATCTATGTGAAGAGCCTGCTGAGCCTGATGAAAGAAGTTCAGGTTAATGCGCTCAGCCACATCACCGGCGGCGGCCTGCTGGAAAACCTGCCGCGGGTACTCCCGGAGAATGCGCGCGCGGTAATCGACACCAAGAGCTGGGACCTGCCTCCGGTATTCCGCTGGCTGCAGGAGGCCGGCAACATCGAGGGCCGCGAAATGTACCGCACCTTCAACTGCGGTGTGGGCATGGTGATCTGTGTGCCGGCGGCAGAAGCAGACAAGGCTGTAGCCAAGTTGAAGGAACTGGGCGAGGACGCCTTTATTGTCGGCAGCATCGAGACCGCCGCCGAAGGCGACACCGGTGAAGCTGTCGAGCTGGCGGGACTGTAATCCTACGATGTCGAATCCATCTTCCAGCAAGTGCCGCGCGGTAGTCCTGATCTCCGGAAGCGGCACCAACCTACAGGCATTCCTGGATGCAGTAACGGCAGCCGAGTGCGCTTACAGCATCGAAGCCGTTATCAGCAACAAAGCGGACGCCTACGGCCTGACCCGGGCAAAGAATGCCGGGGTCGCCACCGAGGTGCTCAGCCACCGGGACTTCTCGGATCGCGAAAGCTTCGATCAGGCGATGATTGAGGTAATCGACGCCTACGAGCCAGACCTGGTGATATTGGCCGGCTTCATGCGCATCCTCACTCCCGGGTTTGTGCGCCATTACAGCGGCCGCATGTTGAACATTCACCCCTCTCTGCTGCCCAAGTACCAGGGCCTGCACACACACCAGCGCGCACTGGACGCCGGTGACAGCGAACACGGCGCGACGGTACACTTTGTCACTGAAGAGCTGGATGGTGGCCCGCCTGTACTACAGGCCGCCGTGCCCATCGAAGCCGGTGATGACGCGGGCACACTTTCACAGCGTGTTCAGGTACAGGAACATATCATCTATCCGATGGCCGCTACCTGGTTCGCCCAGGGGCGGCTGAAGATGGCCGGCGATCGCGCCGAGCTGGATGGCGAGCTGCTGCCACGCAGCGGCAAACGCCTCGACTGACAGGCCGACTACACTTTCGGCCTGAATCACGGAATCAGACATTCAGGCCGGAGGTGGAACCTTGACTCCCAACGTACTGCGCAAAAAAATCATCAGCAGCTCGCTGTTTTCCTTTCTCTCCCTGTTGGCCCTCGCGCCGTTGACCCCTCTCAGCCAGGCTGAAACAGCGACAACCGCCAAATCCCAGGTGCTCCAGCCATTTACCGCCACCTACAAAGCCGAGTTCAGCGGCTTTGGGGTAACCGCAGAGCGCAAACTCAGTGGCTCTCCTACCAGCTGGCGGCTGGATTTTTCCGCCCACTCCATGTTTGCCAAAATCGAGGAGTACTCCCGCTTCGCCCAACAGGGGCAGCGTCTGGTACCACAACACTACGATTACCAGAAATCCGGCCTCGGCAAGGATCGCCACACAGCGCTGAGTTTTGAAGATGGCGCCAGCCGCGTGGTCAATGTTTACGACAAATCTCGCAGCATCGAAAAGGCGCCCGCCAATATTCAGGATAAAATCAGTTATCAGTTGCAGCTGGCAATGGATGTCGCCAACGGCAAAACACCACTGAAGTACCAGGTAGCCGACGGTAAGAGGATTCGCGAATACGAGTTTCGTGTGGCGGGCAAAGAGACCGTGAAAACGCCCATGGGCGCGGTGGAAACCATCAAGGTGCAGCGTGTCCGTGAAGAGGACGCGGAGCGCGTCACCAATATCTGGTTCGCCCCGCAATGGAATTACGCGCTGGTAAAACTCAAGCAATACGAAGATGGCAAGAGCTACCAGATCACCCTGACGAAACTATCCATTGATGGGCAAGAAGTTAACGTCGATCAATAATTCTTCCGCCAGCTCGCTCACAAATTTTTCACGTATTTCACATCAACTGGTCGCGCTATCCATCATGGATCGCGACCATCCACCATTCGAAAAATACCGATTAAAAGAAGGTCAAAAAATACCAATCTTCTTTGCAAAAACCTCCCCGGAACAAGCCGACTAGAAATTTCATAAATTTTTTTCACACTCTCCAAAAAAACCACGTCAACCGGTAGATTTTTCCGCTACTCGTCACTATAAAGACGCTCGTTTTAGCAAGTAGGTGAATTTGGCACTGCTAGACTTCGTCTACTAGGAATTTGTTTGCTTTAAACAATTTTTTCCGGAAAAGCTTCTCTGTGAAACATTGGGCAGTTTTCCCGTTGGCACACAATTCAGCAAATAGAGTGGAAACCCATGACTATCAAAACTCTGCGCAAAGCCGCATTGGCCGCCGCAATCTGTTCCGTATCCGCTGGTACTTTTTCTAGTGGTGCTATGGCAGCGGGCTTTGCCCTTCAGGAATCCAGTACTTCTGGACTGGGCCGCGCCTTTGCCGCGGAAAATGCCATCGGCGATAACGCGGCTATTCTCGCTCGCAACCCGGCGGGTTCCGCGTTGTTTAACAAGATGGCCTTTTCTATTGGTGCAACCTACGTAAATCCTGAAATCGATGCGGCCGGCACCACCGATTACTACCTGCTTACCGCTGCAGGCCCGAGCCTCGCGGGTTCCATTTTTGACACCGCAGATGACTACGCAAGTAGCGCCGTGGTGCCCAACGCCTATCTTGCAGTGCCCTTTGACGATTGCTGGTCCTTCGGTTTGGCGATGAATACCGACTATGGTCTGGAAACCGACTTCAACAGCAGCTGGCCGGTCACCCACATCGCTGACAAAACCGAACTACTGTCCGTTAATATTGCACCTTCTGTTGCCTTCGACTGGAACGACCAGTTCAGCATCGGTGTATCCGCAAATATCCTGTATGCGGACGCTACGCTGAAGAGCAAAGTACCCAATAACTTCCTGCTGGACCCACTGGCTGAACAGGTACTGGGTGGCCCCGCTTCGAATGCGCGTATCCTTGATGCCGATGGCGATGACTGGGAATACGGCTGGAGCGTAGGCATGCTGTGGCGCAGCGTGGACGGCCGCACCCATATTGGTGTTTCTTACCAGTCAGAACTGGACCCTGAAATCGAGGCCGACGTAAATTCGGACCTGTTAACCAGTGTCAACACCGGGCTCCCGTTTGACAATGAGCGCGCAAATCTGACGCTCGATCTGCCAGACACGCTCGAACTGGGACTTTACCATCGCTTCCACGATGAATGGGGCGTAGCTCTCGGAGCCATGTGGACAGATTGGGACGATTTCCAACGCCTGGAAGCCTTCTTCCCCCGCCAGCGCGTGAACGGTCAACCCTTCCCGGAATACAACCCGCTAAAAATTAAGGAAGAAAACTTCAAAAGTGGCTGGCGCTACAGCCTCGGGGTTGAATACTACCCCTGTGATGAGGTCACCTGGCGCGTAGGCTACGCCTACGACAACGGTGCAGCGAGAAACGGATTCAACAATGATGCTATCGCCGAGTCCGCCGCCTTCGGCCTGGGAGCTGGCCAGGGCTTGCCGGTAACCTGGCGCACCCTCTCCATCCCTGATGCAGATCGCCAGTGGGTAACCTTCGGTGGCACCTACAAAGTCAACAATCAGCTGAGCATCGACGGCGGTCTGGCTTATCTGTGGGGTGACGATGAACGCATCCAGGAATTCCAGGCACTGCCTCTGACTCCGGATGTTGGGCTTGGCACTTACTTTGACGGCGGTACCACCAACCTGGAAGCCTGGTTGGTTGGCGCCTCCCTAAATTACAGTTTCTGAAACAGGTAACGTCAGAACTTGCTTTCAAACCGGGCCCAGTGCCCGGTTTTTTTTATCCTCTCGTGCCCGCTTTTAAAGCGCATGCACCAAATCACCCCGCCGGTTCGCACCGAAAGCGCCCGGCCCGATTTTTCAAGTGCACCAAGATTATTCCATCGGCACCACATTAGAGCCCTATTGATGCCGAGTTAACACCGCAGCGAAGCGCTCAAAATCGCAGCTCGACACACCCCTGGCGCGCCTTCCAACCTCACTTACTTCTCCCGTCGCAGCGGCTAGATGAATGCCAGCCAGGAACACTTCCTTGCCAGGACACATGCAAAAACTTTTTAAATACAATAAGTTACGTCACCCTGCCTAACTACATAGCAACCGCCATACCGTGTACATCTCTGCGCCCCACGCGGCCCCCATACTTATCTCCGATGAAAAAGTTGGCATAGAGCCTGCAATGCCCTCAGTAAGTGCGGAACTAAATTTCCGTAGTGAAATGATTCGCCAATTCCGGCACCTCATTTCCGTTGAACAAGCGGGCAACCTGTTGCCCGAATAACAATCAGACCGGCATCGTAATGCGATGCCCTTGAGCAGAGGCGCTCACCGATCCTGTCCCTGGAGGCAGGTCATCGGTGGGCGTTTTTTTTGGCCCAGATTTTTCGAACTAACAAAACTGAAAACTTAAAAAAGACCAGGAGCACAATAACCATGCAATGGAAAAAGCCCTTCAAGAAACTTGCCGCTTCGCTGGCACTGGCCGTGGGATTCTCCTCGGGAACAGTTTCAGTCAACGCAGAGGACCTCGGCTACCCCGAAAAAGAAGAGCTGACGTTCGGCTTTATCAAACTCACTGATATGGCTCCCATTGCCATCGCCTATGAAAAAGGGTTCTTCGAAGACGAGGGCCTGTACGTCACTATCGAAGCGCAGGCCAACTGGAAAGTCCTGCTGGATGGCGTTATCGACGGTCGCCTCGACGGCGCGCATATGCTGGCGGGCCAGCCGATCGCAGCCACCATGGGCTTCGGCACCAAGGCCGACATCATCACGCCTTTCTCCATGGACCTGAACGGTAACGGCATCACGGTTTCCAACACTATCTGGGAGCAGATGAAGCCGAATATTCCGAAGATGGAAGATGGGCGCCCGGTGCACCCGATCAAGGCCGATGCACTCAAGCCTGTAGTGGAAAAATACAAGGCGGATGGTAAGCCGTTCAATATGGGTATGGTGTTCCCGGTATCCACGCACAACTACGAACTGCGGTACTGGCTGGCTGCCGGAGGCATTCACCCCGGCTACTACGCGCCGCACAAGGGAGATATCTCTGGCCAGATCGATGCAGACGCGCTGCTGTCTGTTACCCCGCCCCCGCAGATGCCCGCGACACTGGAAGCCGGCACCATTTACGGCTACTGCGTGGGTGAGCCCTGGAACCAACAGGCGGTATTCAAGGATATCGGTGTTCCAGTGGTTACCGATTACGAAATCTGGAAAGACAATCCGGAAAAGGTTTTCGGCATAACCAAAGAGTTCGCCGAGAAATACCCTAACACCACGGTGCGTATTACCCGCGCCCTGATCCGCGCCGCCATGTGGCTGGACGAGAATAACAACGCCAACCGTCCGGAGGCGGTGAAGATCCTGTCGCAATCCAATTATGTCGGTGCCGACTACGATGTCATCGCCAACAGCATGACCGGCACCTTCGAGTACGAAAAAGGTGACAAGCGCGAAGTACCGGATTTCAATGTTTTCTTCCGCTATAACGCCACCTACCCCTACTACTCCGATGCCATCTGGTATCTCACCCAGATGCGTCGCTGGGGCCAGATTTCCGAAGACAAGCCGGACACCTGGTACAAGGAACTCGCCTCCAAGGTTTACCGCCCGGATATCTACGAGGCCGCCGCAAAGTCTTTGATCGCAGAGAAGTTGGCCAAGCCGGAACAGTTCCCCGACTTTGCCACCGAAGACGGCTTCCGCGATCCGCAGACACACTTTATTGACGGCATCGTCTACAACGGCCAGAAACCCAACGAATATATCGACAAGTTTTCCATCGGCCTGAAGTCCGGCCAGAAGCTCTGATCGACCTGGAGCGAACCGGGCTCGCCAGCCGAGCCCCGGTTCACATCGAAAGATGAAAATCAAAAACGATTTGGAAACTCAACGAATCCACTCATTCAGAGTGCCGAGGTAACAGAAGATGAACACCACTACTGTGAATACCGGAAAGTTTTATGGTTTCAGGTTGCCACAACTGAACAGTGTTTGGCTGAGTAATGCCGTTCGCCTGGTGGCGCTGCCGCTGGCTGGCATCCTTGCCTTTCTGCTTTTGTGGTCTGTCACCGCACAGAAAATCGATACCTCTTTGGGAAAATTCCCCGGCCCCTCTGCAGTGATGGAACAGTTCGATGCGCTCTACAGTGAACACCAGCGCTCGCGGGAAAAAGAGCACGCCTTTTACGAACGCCAGGAAGTACGCAATGCAAAGCGTGTTGCCGAAGATCCCTCTTATGTTCCCAAAATCCGCGACTATACCGGCAAGGAAACCTTTATTGACCAGATCTTTACCAGCCTGATCACGGTCATGAGTGGGTTCCTGTTAGCCGTTGCCATTGCCATTCCATTGGGTATAGCGGTTGGCCTGAGCAAAACCCTGAACAGCGCCGTGAATCCTATCGTACAGATATTCAAGCCGGTGTCCCCCCTGGCCTGGCTACCGCTGGTGACCATGGTAGTTTCCGCCGTGTACACCACCCCGGAACCGATGGTGGCCAAATCATTTCTCAACTCGATGATTACCGTCACTCTGTGCTGCCTGTGGCCCATGGTGATCAATACTGCCGTAGGCGTCGCGGGCATTGATAACGATCTGGTGAATGTGAGCAAGGTACTGCGTCTCCCGGCACTGCGACATGTACAGAAAATCGTACTACCTGCCTCGGTACCGATGATTTTCACCGGCATGCGTCTTTCTCTGGGCGTGGCCTGGATGGTACTGATCGCGGCGGAAATGCTTGCACAAAACCCGGGACTCGGAAAATTTGTCTGGGATGAATTTCAGAACGGTAGCTCCGATTCACTCGCGCGCATTATGGCCGCGGTACTGGTGATCGGATTTATTGGCTTTCTGCTGGACCGGGGCATGCTGGCACTACAGAAGCTGGTTTCCTGGGACAACTCCGCCGCACAGTAGCGACGAGATCAGCAAACTTTTCATGCAGAAACCAGCACAGTAACCGAATTAAATTTGTGGAGATCGAGACAATGAGTGTACTTCTGGATATCAGTCATATCGATATGGAATTCCCCACTCCCAAGGGACCTTTCACAGCCCTTCGGGATGTCGACCTGAAAATTCAGCAGGGTGAATTCGTATCCCTAATAGGTCATTCGGGCTGCGGTAAATCCACCGTGCTGAATGTGGTTGCGGGGCTCTACCAGGCAACCCGTGGCGGCGTCATTCTTAATGGTAAGGAAGTGACTGAACCGGGCCCGGAACGTGCCGTGGTTTTTCAGAACCACTCCCTGCTGCCCTGGCTCACGGCGTACGAAAATGTCGAGCTGGCGGTAAAGCAGGTCTTTGGTAAAAGTAAATCCAAAGCGGAGATGCGCCAGTGGATCGAGCACAACCTGGAACTGGTGCACATGAGCCATGCCATGCACAAGCGTCCCGGGGAAATCAGCGGTGGTATGAAGCAACGGGTCGGCATCGCGCGCGCGCTCGCCATGCAGCCCAAAGTGCTGCTGATGGATGAGCCCTTCGGTGCTTTGGACGCACTCACCCGGGCACATATGCAGGATTCCCTGATGGAGATCCAGGCCGAGCTGAATAACACCGTGATCATGATTACCCACGACGTGGACGAAGCAGTCTTGCTCTCTGACCGCATCGTGATGATGACCAATGGCCCCGCCGCTACTATTGGCGAAATCCTTGACGTAAACCTCGAGCGACCACGGCATCGACTAGAGCTGGCCGATGACCAGCTTTACAACCAGTACCGGGCCAAAGTGCTGAAGTTCCTGCACGAACGTCACAGTAAACCCGATGTTCCGACAACAAAGTCCAAACCCCAGAAAACCGAAACCTCTTCCTCCGCGACGTCGAAAAACAAAACGAGCGTACCGGAAACTGTTGATAACGCAGCCTGAATTACCGCATAAAATAGTAAACCGAATTGCCTGACCGACAGTGGGTCAACGCTGTCGACAGGGGCCCCTGCGCCCAAAAAACTGGGCAAGGGGCGAAAGGAACTACACGATTCTCTGAAAAAGGAAAACAACATGAAAAGCCAGAACCTTCTGACAACCGCTCTCCAATCCGCAGTTCAACGCCGTACACTCGCACTCGCTGTAAGCACCCTGAGTGCCGCAACGGTAACCGCACCGGCCTTTGCGCAGGAAATGACGGAAACCGAAGCGCCCGCAGTAACCAGCTTCGGCGAAGCCCTCGCCCAGGGTGAAGCCACTCTCGGCTTCCGTGCGCGTACCGAGATGGTCGACGTAGATGGTAACGACGTGGACTTGACCAGCCTTCAGACGCGGCTCACTTACTCTTCTGCCGCTTATCAGGGCTTTAGCACTCTGATCGAAATGGACGACGTTACACATATCACCGATTTTGAAGGTGGCATCGGCGACCCCGAAGGAACCGAAGTCAACCAGGCTTATCTGGCCTACACTGCCGGTGCCACCACGTTTAAATACGGACGTCAGCGAATTCTGTTGGACAACCAACGTTTTGTTGGCGGTGTCGGTTTCCGCCAGAACGAACAGACGTACGACGGATTTAGTGCAAGTAATACCAGCATTGCCGACACCACCCTGTTCCTGGCACACGTACACAACGTCAATCGTATCTTCGGTGAAGACAGTCCCATTGGCGACCACACCAATGACACCTATCTGCTGAATGCAAAATACGCAGGCCTGTCCGCCGGTGCCCTGAGTGGCTACGCCTACCTGATTGACAATGAGGATGCCGCGGCTTTCTCCACCGATACCTACGGTGTCCGCTTCGCCGGTAGTCAGGAGGCCCTGAGCTATGCGCTGGAATATGCTACCCAGTCTTCTGCGGCCAACAACCCGGCGGATTACGACGCCGATTACCTGCTGGCTGAAGGCGCTTACAAACTTGGTGCAGTGACACTCGCAGCGGGCTACGAGCTGCTGGGCGCGGATGGTGCAGATGGACAATTCATTACTCCCCTGGCGACGCTGCATAAGTTCCAGGGTTGGAGCGATAAATTTCTCGGCGGCGGCACCGGCAATATTGTCGGTGGTATTGAAGATGTTTACCTGACGGTCGGCACCAATCTGGGCGGCGTCAAGTTTGCACTCAACTATCACCAGCTCAGTTCTGATGACAGCGGCGTATCCGGCATGGACAAGCTCGGCAGCGAAGCCGGGTTTCTGGTTGCAGGCAAACTCGCCGGGGTCAATCTCAGCATGAAGTACAGCAACTACACCGCAGATGACTTCAGCGTTGACACCAACAAGCTCTGGCTCACTGCGGCAGCGCAATTCTGATCCTGCTCACAGGATACACAGAAGTACCCCAACCCACTCGTTGAGTCTTACCCGGCCGCAAGGCCGGGGATTTTTCCCTCCCATTTTCAATTTCAGGAATGTAAAGATGAAACACACCTTTGCCCTGATACTGCTGCTTCTACTGCTTCCGTTGAACATGGCTGTTGCCGCTGAAGACACCCCATCGGTAACCCCCGGGTTCAATATGGGCGATGCCATCAATATCGCCGGTCGCCAACGGATGCTCTCCCAGCGAATCACCCAATCCTATATTCTCAGAGGCATACAGCCAGAAGCCGAAAAGCACCAGCAGGTGTTCGAGCGCTCGATGGCGGAATTTGAACGCAACCTGAATCAGCTTGCTGCGTTCGAAGCCGCTGCACCGGTGCGCAGTACACTCAAACTGGTACAGCAGGAGTGGCAGGATTTTTCAGCGATCGCGCGGCAACCTGTGAGTAAATTTACCGCAGCGGAGCTGTTCAAACGCAGCAATACCCTGCTCCCCGCAGCGCATACCTATGTAATGCGCCTGCAGGCGCTAGCCCACCACAGCAGTGCCGAACTGGTAAATGTTGCCGGGCGGCAGCGTATGCTGTCCCAGCGAATTGCCAAAAACTACGTGGCGCAGTTCTGGGGAGTAGCGGGCAGCGATGGCAGCAAGCTGTTATACGAGGATCTTGCTGAGTTCGAGCAGATGCTGGCGTTTTTAATGGACAGTCCGCTGAATACCCCGGAAATTACCCGCAACCTGCTCAAAACACGGGGACACCTGAGTTATGCCAGCCGCGGGTTTGACGGAGAGATGCATATGTCAGAGGCGCGCCAGATTCATGTGATAACCGGCACCACCGATATCATGCTGCGCAATATGAATGTGATTACCGGTCAGTACGCGGAACTATTGAATGCCGTGGAGCTGGCGGCGCGCTGATAACTGATCTGCGCCGAATAACGTGCCGCCGCAATAAGGGGCTCTCTCCTGAGCCCCTAAAAAGTTACTTCTGACCACAAACCGGGCAAGCGCTGTTTACCGGTAGAGCCAGTGCCCGCCACTCGAGACTCTCAGCCTCGAATAGTTGCAACCGATTCAGGCTGGACAACGGCAGGCCGACCAGCAGCTTGATCGCTTCCAGTGCCTGAGCACTGCCCATCATCCCCAGCGCTGGCCCGATCACACCCACGGTGGAACAGTTCTCCACTTCCGGCAGATCGCTGTCGCGCAGCTGTGGCGGGAACAGGCAGGCGTAGCAGGGGCCGCCCTCCGCGCGGAAATCAAAGCTTACCAGCTGTCCGGAAAAGCCGCGCACCGAAGCCATTACCACCGGCACCCGCACTTCCCGGCAGACGCGATTGATGACGTGACGGATATCCAGGTTATCTGTGCAATCCAGCACCAGGTCGATTCCCAGCTCGGGTAATTGCGCCGTCAACCACGCCGTATCCGCCATCTGACAGTGGGCGTGAATCCGGATTTCGGGGTTGGCCGCCGTCAATTGCTGGGCGGCGACCTGTGCCTTTTCCTTGTCCCGGTGATTGGTTTTGTAGAGTACCTGGCGCTGCAGGTTGGATATTTCCACCCGATCGCCATCCACCAGGTGCAGCTCACCGACGCCCGCCGCAGCGAGGTATAACGCCGCGGGACTGCCCAGGCCGCCGAGCCCCACAATCATCACTTTTGCCCCGGCCAGTTTTTGCTGACCGGATTCTCCAATCTGGGACAACATGATCTGGCGGCTGTAGCGCTGCAGCTGTTTACGGCTCAACATGACGGCACTCCGGTCAGTGGGACTCTAATACAGTCGCCAATTGTGCCACAGCTTCGCGGTAATCCGGTGCTTTGGTAATTGCCGTGACCACGGCAATACTCCCCACCCCGCTCGCCGCAACCAGCGGGGCACGCTGGAGATTGATCCCTCCAATGGCGACCAGTGGATAGTCAGGCAACAGCGCCGCCATACGGGCGAGCTTCTCGGGCCCCTGCAACTGGTCACTCATATCCTTGGTATTGGTGGCGTAGATGGCGCCGATGGCGAGGTAGCTGGGACGAAACTGGTAGGCGTACAGCAACTCGAAGAAACCGTGGGTGCTGATGCCAAGTTTCAGCCCAGCAGCCTGGATCGCATTCAGGTCCGCGCTCTGCAGGTCCTCCTGACCAAGGTGCACACCGTAGGCACCACACTCAATCGCCAGTTGCCAGTAATCATTGATAAACAGACGCAGGTTGTAATCGCGGCCGATGGCAACGGCTCGCTCGATCTGCCGGCGAAGGTCATCTCCGGGATTCTTGATGCGCAGCTGCAGCGTGCGCACACCGGCTTTTGCCAGTCGTTCAATCCATTCAACCGAGTCCACCACCGGATAGAGTCCCAACCGATTACTGTCGGGCTGGGCAAACTCAGCGGCATATCGCTCCGCCAGCTGTTGGGAATGGTAGCCGTAGCGCTTAGCCCGCTCACTCCCTTTTGCCAGTACCTCCGGGAAATCCCGCAATTCCTGCGGCCACCCGCAGTGCCCTACCGGGCCCGGGCCTGCGCCGATGTGTTCGCCAGTGCCCAGCCGCAGTCCATATCGCACGTAGGCATTAGCCACCACACAGGCGTCCTGCAGCGGGTAACCCTGAGCAAGCAGTGCTGCGATGGCTGACGACAGGGTGCAACCGGTACCGTGGGTGTTGCGAGTATCAATTTTCTGCCCGATTAACCAGTCTTCCGTCACCGTGTCGTCGCGACCGCGACAAAGCAGGTCAGCGGTGGTGCCTGGTTCTATTTCAAAATGGCCACCGGTAACCAGCAGTGCACTCTCGCAATCACCGCGCACTCGTCGTGCAGCAGCCACAATAGACTCAGCGCTTCCCAGCACTGTCTCCGCACTGACATCAGCTAGCCACGCCAGCTCCTCAGTGTTGGGGGTTATCAGGTCGCACAGGGGTAAAAGCTCGTTCAAAACCGCGGCGCCGGTACTGTCTTCGGTAAGTCGCGCGCCGCTGGTGGCCACCGCTACCGGATCATAGACCACCGGTATTTGCGCACCCTGCGCCTTCAGTGCACGCAGAAACTTGGCCACCAGTTTGACCTGCCCCGCATTGGCCAGCAGGCCAATTTTGATCGCCGCGGGTTTCAGATCTTCACACAATGCATTGAGCTGCGACTGCAAAACCTCATCGGAAACGGCATTGATTGCGGGCACTCCGAGTGTGTTCTGCGCGGTATTGGCGGTAATCGCGCTACAGCCATGGACACCGAGATCGTGCATGGTCAGAAGATCGGCCTGGATGCCGGCACCGCCACCGGAGTCGCTGCCGGCAATCGTCCAGACAATCGGTTTACGCACAACCGGACGCGCCGGTTTGACTGCGCTCATGCCTTTTCTCCATCGCTGACGGTCTGCTGCCAGAAGGGCATATCCAGCGTGGGGGTACTGGGGCTTGCGGTCTGGCGCTTCAGCATCAGGCCCGCCTTGCGCGCCGCGTGGCCGGACTCGATGGCGAGCCTGAACGCCTCGGCCATCAGTACCGGGTTCTGAGCCTTGGCGATAGCGGTGTTCAACAGCACCGCATCAAAGCCCATCTCCATGGCCTCCGCCGCCTGCGAAGGTGCGCCGATTCCCGCGTCGATGATCAGTGGCGTATCCGGCAATCGCTCGCGCAGAGTCTGCAGGTTGTACTTGTTCATCAATCCGCGACCGGTGCCAATGGGCGATCCCCAGGGCATCAGTACCTCGCAGCCTATATCCAGCAATTTACGGCATACCACCAGATCGTCGGTGCAGTAAGGCAAAACCTTGAAGCCCCGCTTGACCAGCTCCCGCGCGGCTTCCACCAGACCGTAGGGGTCGGGCTGCAGGTTGTAGTCATCGCCGATCACTTCCAGCTTTAGCCAGTCGGTTGCGAAGATTTCCCGACTCATCTCTGCCAGTGCGATGACCTCCTTCGGGGTTTTGCAGCCCGCGGTATTGGGCAACAACTGACAGCCGGACGCGCGGATATAGTCCCAGAGCATTTTCCCCTGCTGTTGTTCCGGGCTCTGGCGCCGCAGGGACAGGGTAATAATTTCCGCACCGGAGGCCGCCACGGCTTCGCGCATGATCGCCGGTGACGGGTATAGCGCAGTGCCCACCAGAAGGCGGCTGTGGAATTCTTTACCGTAGAGTTTCAGTTTTTCCATCATTCAGCCTCCGACAACCGGGGCAACGATATCGAGGCGGTCGCCGGGTTTGAGTCGGGCTTCATCGTAGGTACCTCGCGGCACAAAGTCGCCGTTGCAGGCGACGGCGAAGGTCTCGCCGCTATAGCCCAGTTGTTCCAGTATTGCGGCGACGGTATCGCCTTGATTTGCGGTGACGGTTTCACCGTTGACCAGTAATTGCATCAGGTCACCTGTGCTGTGGCTAAAGTTTGAGTCTGCTTTCCGATTTCGCTTTCCGCTTTTTGCACCAGTGCCGGCGCCAGCAAATAGCCGTGGCGGAACAGTCCGTTGACGCAGATAAGGCCTGACTCGCTTTCCACTACGGGCAAGTTATCCATGGTGGCAGGACGACAGTTGACGCGGGTCTCGATAACCCGCGCTTCGGCGAACGCAGGATGGATCGAGTAGAGGGCGCTGGAGAGCTCCATGGTGGAACGCAGGGAGATCGGCGAGAGGTCATCGCTTTCGATTTCGGTGGCGCCGATAACGGTGCGGTTGTTTGCTCTGGGCACGGCGTAGAGCTGGTATCTTGGATGCAGCAGTCGCACCGGTCGCTGAAGTTGCACCTCCGGTGTTTCCACGACCATGACTTCACCGCGCACGCCGCGCAGTCCCTGGATCTGGCTGCGGGCGCCGAGTCCGCGGGTGTCAATGACCAGGTCGAATGACTCTGAGCCGCCGGCGCTCTCTATTTTTCCGGGGCAGCACTCTGCGGGGGTATTTTCACGGAGTTGAACGTGATTTTGCTTGAGTGCTTGCAACAGTGCGGGGAGCAGTTTTCTGTTGTCTATGTCGGCTTCGCTGGCGAGAAACAGCCCCTGATCGAAGCGTTCCAGTTCCGGCTCCAGGTTTCGCAGGGCGGGGTTATCCAGCCACTGCAGTTGCCCGCCGCTTTCTCTCCCGAGTTTTGCGTTGAGTTCCTGCTGGAATTGCAGAAGTTCGTTGCGGTCCTGAGGGTGGGCGATAAGGACGCTGCCGGATTGGCGGTAGTCGACCTGGCTTCCGGTTTGGTGTTCCAGTTGCTTTACCCACTGGGGCCAGTGTTGCAGGCTTTGCATGCCCAGCTCGTAGATGGGCAGCGGGCAATGGAACAGCTCCGAAAGCGGGGAGATCATGCCGGCAGCGGTGTGGCAAGCGCCCCCAGGAGTTTCCAGGCTGCCGGATTCGAACAATGTAATCCGATGGCTTTTTTCGGAAAGTCGCCAGGCTAGGAGACGGCCCATCAGGCCGGCGCCTGCTATTGCGATGTTTAGTTCGGCTTGTGCCACAGCATAGTTCCGGGGTTCGTTGTCGGCTAAATTAGGGCGGCAGCGCTACGGGTAAGCCTTTGCCAGACACACCGTGAACCCATCCATGGGGGACTCTTCTGCGAGGTCCCTCTCGCAGAAGGTCTGGCAAAGGCTTACCCGCATCGCTGCCTTCGCTTTTGACGCTGCGCTTTCTATCGGTTCGGGGTTACCCCTTGTGATAAATCTCTGCGCCTAGTTCTTTGAACTTGATGGACATTTCTTCCATACCCTGCTCCGCTTCCTGCTTCGCTGCCTCTAGTTTTCGGGAATAGTCACGCACATCCTGAGTAATTTTCATCGAGCAGAATTTCGGCCCGCACATGGAGCAGAAGTGGGCGACCTTGCCGGATTCCTTCGGCAGGGTTTCATCGTGATACATGCGTGCGCGTTCGGGGTCGAGGCCGAGGTTGAACTGGTCTTCCCAGCGGAATTCGAAGCGGGCTTTGGACAGAGCGTCATCGCGCTTGTAGGCACGTGGGTGGCCTTTGGCCAGGTCGGCAGCGTGGGCGGCAATTTTGTAGGCCATGAGGCCTTCCTTGACGTCTTCCTTGTTCGGCAGCCCGAGGTGTTCTTTGGGCGTGACGTAACACAGCATGGCGCAGCCCATACTGCCGATCATGGCGGCGCCGATGCCGGAGGTGATGTGGTCGTAGCCGGGAGCGATGTCGGTGGTCAACGGGCCGAGGGTATAGAACGGGGCGCCGTGGCAGTGTTCCAGCTGCTCGTCCATGTTTTCCTTGATCTTGTGCATGGGCACGTGGCCGGGGCCTTCGATCATGGTCTGTACGTCGTGCTTCCAGGCGATTTCAGTGAGTTCACCGAGGGTGTGCAGTTCGCCGAACTGGGCTTCGTCGTTGGCGTCGGCGATACAGCCGGGGCGCAGGCCGTCGCCCAGGGAGAAGCTGACATCGTAGGCTTTGAGAATTTCACAAATGTCCTCGAAGTGCGTGTAGAGGAAGTTCTCCTTGTGATGTGCGAGGCACCATTTGGCCATGATGGAACCACCGCGGGAGACGATTCCGGTGACGCGCTTGGCGGTGAGCGGGACATAGCGCAGAAGTACGCCAGCGTGGATGGTGAAGTAGTCCACGCCCTGCTCTGCCTGTTCAATCAGGGTATCGCGGAAGACTTCCCAGTTGAGGTCTTCGGCAATGCCGTCAACTTTTTCCAGGGCCTGGTAAATCGGCACGGTGCCAATAGGTACCGGAGAGTTGCGCAGGATCCACTCGCGGGTCTCGTGGATATTCTGGCCGGTGGACAGATCCATGACGGTATCGCCGCCCCATTTGATGGACCACACCAGTTTTTCGACTTCCTCTTCAATCGAGGAGGTTACCGCAGAGTTGCCGATATTCGAGTTCACTTTACACAGGAAATTGCGGCCGATAATCATCGGCTCCAGTTCTGTGTGGTTGATATTCGCGGGAATAATCGCGCGGCCTTCGGCCACTTCGCGGCGCACGAATTCCGGGGTGATTTTCGGCGGAATATAGATGCCTTCACGGGCCTTTTTATAATCCGCATCGCTCAGTTGTTCGGCAAGTGCGGCGCGACCCATGTTTTCGCGGATGGCGATAAATTCCATTTCCGGGGTGATGATACCCTGACGGGCGTAGTGCATCTGGGTGACGTTTTTGCCCGCTTTCGCTTTGCGTGGTGCGGGCAGGTTGTCGAAACGGATATGGTCGAGTCCCTGATCCGCCATACGTTTCTGGCTGTATGCGGCCTGACGGGTTTCAAGGATTTCACTGTCGCCGCGGGCTTCGATCCACTGTTGACGCAGTTTGGGCAGACCATCGCGGACGTTGGGTTTGTAGTCCGGATCAGAATATGGGCCAGCGGTATCGTAAACCTGGAGCGGTTCGTTGGGTTCAAATACGGGGTTGTTTTCATCGCCACCGACAAGGCTCTGGCCGAGGCAGATTTCACGCACGCCCACGTTTACGCCCGGATGTTCACCTTGTAGATAAACTTTGCGGGAGTTGGGGAATTGCTGGGCGGTGAGGTTATCCAGAAAATCTTTGGCGCTGTCGCGCTGGGCACTGCGGCTGCTTTTGCTGGCTTTGTTCTGCGGTTCTGCGACTTGAGACATACTGACCCCTTGCGTCGTTTCCTGACGCATTTTCCATAAATGGTTCCGTGAATGGATTGCCGGGGGTGCGGTAGAGGTGAGCAGTTTTTGAGCGCAGCGTGATAAAAGTGGCGCTCAAAATGTAGCGAATTCAGATCTTGTTTCCTACGCGGGGGTTACCCCGATCAGGTTCAACGGATCTCGCAACAGCGATCTCAGCCCGAAGGCACTCCGACAAGTTGGGGCCGAGTATAGTAGTAATGTGACCAGAGGGACAAGTCTTTGAGCGTCGTTGGCGGCAGACTGCGCCCTCTGGTCCTTGGTAGACTTTGTAGCACGCTCAGTTGCGGCCGCCCAGTACCCAGCCTTCGATTCAGGCTATGGACTTTGAGAAAATTAAATTACCAGTGTTTTCTGATAGCTCATTTCACGAATCGCATAACTCACCCCTTCCCTGCCGACACCGCTCTCTTTTACGCCGCCAAACGGGAAGTGTTCGGCGCGGAACCCGGGGCCATCGTTGACTGCAAGTAGGCCCACATCCAGCTGGTTATAGAGTCGCTTGGCCAGTGCGAGGTTTTGAGTAAATACACCCGCCTGCAGGCCGAAAGGGGAGCTGTTGATCAGGGAAACCAGCTCTGCCTCATCCTCAAATTTGCGCAGCGGCACCACAGGGCCGAAGGTTTCTTCCGCAACGAGTTCGGCATCGTCGGCAATATTGTCGAGAATCGTCGGCCACAGGATATTGCCTTCGCGCTTGTGGCCAAACAGGACGCGGGCGCCTGCATCGACGGCGGCCTGGATACGCCCTTCGACTTCATCCGCCGCAGCAGTATGGATCAGCGGGCCGACGAAGGTTTCTTCTTCAGCCGGGTTACCGACCTTGAGTTTGGCGGTGGCAGCCACCAGTTTTTCGGCAAAGGCGTCGAACACTGCACTGTGTACAAACAGACGTTTGGCCGCCGTACAGCGCTGGCCGGCGGTGGCGAAACGCTGGTTGATAGTGGCGCCGACGGCGGCGTCGAGGTCGGCGTCTGGCATGACGATCAGGGGGTCGTTGCCACCCAGTTCAAACAGCATTTTTTTGTAGCCGGCATTGGCAGCAATGGCGTTGGCCGCGGCAGTGCCGCCGGTGAAATTGATCGCGTGGATTTCCGGGTGGGATACCGCATAGCTGGTAGCATCGATATCCGGAATCAGCATTTGCAGGACAGATTTGTCCATGCCCGCGGCATAACAGAGTTCTACCAGCAGTTCTGCGGAGCGCTTGTTCTGTGGGCCGGGCTTGAACAGAATGGTATTACCCGCGGCAAAAGCAGGGCCGATTTTGTGCACCGCGATATTGATAGGGAAGTTGAACGGCGTAATACACAATACAGAGCCCAGGGGCTTCCACAGCACTACGCCAATTTTCTCACGCATGGGCGGATAGGCATCGGAGTCCAGCGCTTCGCCGTTGATACTGCGGGCTTCCATGGCACTGGCCAGTGCAGTGTTGTAGGCGCGGTCGATTTCCACACGGCTATCGCTGATGGTTTTGCCGGTCTCTTCGGTAATCAACGCTGCCAGGTCTTCCTTGCGCTCCTGAATCAACCGGGCGAGCTTGAGCAGAATATTCGAACGCTCAAATGCCGGAGTCGCCTGCTGGGTCCCGCGCCCCTGTTTCAAGACTTCAATCGCAGCCTTCACATGCTCGCGGGTGTGGAAGTCGTAGGCTTCAATCTGCTCGCCATTGAAAGGATTGATGATCTGGTAATCGGCCATTGTGTGTACCTGTAGTGTGAGCACCTGATTTTTATTGTGCTATTAACTGGTAAATAATGCGGGCGCCGGCGATCACGAGTGCCGCGCGCATCAAATTGAAAAACAGTTCGCTGTCGATTCGATTCAGCAGGGCAATACCAATACGCGTACCGATCACTGCGGCGACAGTGAGCAGCAGAATCAGCCCCAGATGGTCGGAAAACGCAAAGCCCAGATAGATGAAGGCGGGCACTTTGAGCGCATGACACCAGGCCTGCATAACCGACTTGTTCGCAACAATTTCCTTCGGGCTCATATCCTTGCGCACAAAGAAAGCCGCCAGTAGTGGATCTACCGCGCCGGCGATAATACCGAGGGTGCCAGTGGCGATACCCACCCAGAAAAAATTACGCGCTTTAAGGCGTATTTCCGGTAGCTTCTTGGGCTTGAAGACGGTGTAAAAGATCAAGCCGGCGAGGAGAATCAGCGGTAGTTGCTGCCAGTCGAGATTGGCAAGCCCCAGGGTCATGGCAGCGGAGCCGAGGGTGCACCCCACAAAGAACGGAATACACTGGTCCCAGCGGATATGCTCACGCACGTAGACGATACGGGCCAGGTTGTTGAGCAGCTGTACGGCACCGTGAATAGGCACCAGCATACGCAGGGGGATGGCCACATTGAGGGCGGCAAACATCAGGATACCGCCTGCCCCCCCAGTTACCGCGGAGATAAACGCGCTGACCACACACACCAGCAGCAGCACGCCCAGCATCAGACCGGAATTCTGGCCGGGTAACAGATTGAACAACTCTCCCAGCTCTGCCAAAGCCGACCTCGCCCGTCTTGTGTGAATTGGTTGGTTTACGCCGCAGCGACCCCTTTACTGGTCGGTTTTTCAGCGATGCCCAGTCTACGCTCAGGACAGGGGCAAACCCAGTAGTCACGGGCCCCAAACTGGTTAATTAGGGACTCCACCCGATTCCTGAAGGGGGGACTTTACACTGCTTTCATGAAGCCCGACACCAGTACCGCCATGCACGAAATCATCACCGAAGCACACACCGAGAGGTTCATCTACCACCTATAATTTACATCCACCGGGCGTTATTGCCACACGGCAAAATTAGGGGAATCAGGGACCACGCTATGGGCCGGGCACTGCCGCTGAAAGCCTACAGAATGGGAATTGATACCCACGAAGAGCCCATCGTATTTATGCGCAAGGACTGCGCCATTTGCCGTGCAGAGGGGTATACCGCCAATACGCGCCTGCAAATTAAGGCCGGTAAACAGACGCTTATTGCCACGCTTAATACCGTGGCCGAGAAGATTCTGCCGCAGGGGTATATTGGTTTTTCTGACAGTGCCTGGGAATTCCTCGATCTACAGGACGAAGTAGTGGTACATGTGCACCACTCTCCCCTCGTGCCATCCCTCAGTGCCCTGCGCAAGAAAATCTATGGTCACCGCCTGAATTCACTGGAGGTGACCAGCATCATCCGCGATATCGGCAAACGCCTGTATTCGGATATCGAAATCGCCAGCTTTCTGACGGCCTGTGCCGGAGGGCGTCTTGACAGTGCCGAGACCACGGCGCTGACGACCGCCATGATCGACAATGGCAACCGCCTGTACTGGCCGGACTACAAGTGTGTCTTCGACAAGCACTGTATCGGGGGCCTACCGGGCAATCGCACCACACCCATTGTGGTGGCTATCGCCAGCGCTGCGGGCCTGGTGATACCCAAAACCTCCTCCCGCGCGATCACGTCCCCCGCGGGAACCGCAGATACCATGGAAGTATTGACGAATGTCGACCTGCCCCTGGAGCAGCTCCGCAACGTTATCACCCGTACCGGGGCCTGCCTGGCGGCTGGCGGGGAGGTCGGGTTGAGCCCCACCGATGATCTGCTGATCCGTATCGAACGCGCCCTTGACCTGGACAGTGAGGGGCAACTGGTGGCCTCGGTACTTTCAAAAAAAATGGCCGCGGGTTCTACCCATATCCTGATTGATATACCGGTAGGCCCCACCGCGAAAGTGCGCGACCAAAAGCAGGCGGAGAGGCTTAAATCGCTGTTTCAGGCGGTGGCGAGCGGACTCGGCGTGGAGGTCCGCTGTGTGCAAACCGATGGCACTCAGGCAATAGGCTGGGGCATTGGGCCCGCGGAAGAGGCTCGAGATGTGCTGAGCGTGTTGCGCAATGAAGAACACGCTCCTGCCGATCTGACCCAACGGGCACTGTTCCTCTCCGCGCAACTCCTGTGCATGGCCAGCGATATCAGCGCGGAGCAGGCGCACCAGAATGCCCGCGAGATACTCGAGTCGGGTAAGGCATTACAACAGTTTCTGAATATCTGCGAAGCCCAGGGCGGCCTTCGCGAAATTCCCCGCGCCAGTCACCATATCGAACTGCGCAGTAAATGGGGCGGGCATTTGCGCAGCATGGACAACCGCCGCCTGGCACACCTGGCCAAAGTAGCCGGCGCCCCGTCTTCCCCGGAAGCCGGCCTGCGCCTGCAGGTCAAAGTGGGTGACAACATCCAGGCGGGCCAATCACTGGCCACGCTCCTGGCTCAGACGCCGGGGGAACTGGCCTATGCAAGGGAGTACTTCCACCAGAACCGGGATCTGTTTGACGTGGCTCCCGTGGATACCCCCGCCCGGGCTTGAAAGGACTTACCAGGAATACTGCAGATGTCACAACCAATTCTGTTTACCCTGGAAAAGGCGCTTCCACTGCTGGCGCCTTTAAGTGCGGGCCTGAATGCGGAAAGCGGAAGGCTGGTGACACGACGCTTCCCCGATGGAGAAACTTATCTGCGGGTACTATCGCCAGTCGGCGGTCGCCACTGCGTAGTGCTCGCCAATCTCCTGCAGCCAGACACCAAAATTCTCCCACTCCAGTTTCTCACCCATACCCTGCGGGCACAGGGCGCCGCCAGTGTGGGACTGGTGGCGCCCTACCTCAGCTATATGCGTCAGGACAAGGTGTTCAACCCGGGCGAAGCGGTGACTTCACGTATTTTTGCCGAAGTAATTTCCTCGGCCGTCGACTGGCTGGTGACCGTAGACCCGCACCTGCATCGCTATCAAAACCTCAACGAAATTTATTCAATCCCGGCGCTGGCCGTTTCCGGAATGCCAGCATTGCAATCCTGGATCGCCACACAGCCCGATACTCTATTGATCGGACCGGATGCCGAAAGCCGGCAATGGGTGGAAACGCTGGCGAAAGCAACCGGCCAACATTTCGTCGTCGGCAAGAAGCAACGGCGTGGCGACCGCGATGTCCAGGTATCGCTGGGGGCTGCGAACAATATTTCCCATGCGACAGCCGCGATCGTCGTCGACGATGTTATTTCCAGCGGCCACACGATACTGGAAACCATTTCCGCGCTGCAGCGGGCCGGGGTAAAAAAAATTGCCTGTGCGGCGGTGCACGGAGTGTTCGCCGAAAACGCCGATCGAAAAATACTGGAGGCCAGCACAGGTCCGCTGGCAGTGAGCAATAGTATTCCCGGCGATTACTGCACCTTTGACCTGTCGCCACAACTGGTTCCGGTGATCAACAACCTGCTTGCGGACATCGAAAATGGCGACTTGAGAGACGCGTACCCATGAATATTACTTTTCTCGGCGGAACGGGCACGGTTACCGGTTCGAAATTTCTGGTCAGTGTAGACGATGGTAAAACAGAGTTTCTGGTGGACTGCGGAATGTTCCAGGGCTACAAGTGGCTGCGGGAGCGGAACTGGGAAGCCCCCCTTTTCGATTACCGTCACCTCAAGGGGATAGTCCTCACCCACGCACACCTGGACCATTCCGGCTATATTCCTCGGCTGTACCAAATGGGATATCGCGGTCCCGTGTACTGTCACCACGCAACCCGCGATCTCTGCTCGATTCTGCTGCCCGATGCGGGACACATTCAGGAAGAAGACGCCCGCTATTACCAGCGCCACAAAATCGGCAAGCACGCCCACCCACAACCCCTGTACAACGGCGATACCGCGGAACAGTGCCTGGCGCTTTTCCAGCCGGTGGGGTTTGATGAGAAGTTCACAATTGGCAGTGCAACGCTGCAAATTCAGCCCGCGGGCCACATTCTCGGAGCCGGCAGTGTCATCCTCGACGCCGATGGCAAGCGGGTGGGGTTTTCCGGCGACGTGGGGCGACCGGATGACCTCATCATGCATCCGCCGCGACCATTACCGGCGCTCGATCTGCTGCTACTGGAATCCACTTACGGCGACCGACGCCACCCGCAGATTGATCACGCGCAACAACTGGCAGAAATCGTCAACAACACGCTCGGCCGCGGGGGCGTGGTACTGATTCCGAGTTTCGCCGTGGGACGGGCACAGACCCTGCAACACCTGCTGCTGACATTGATGCGGCAAAAGAAAATTCCCAAGGTACCCGTATTCCTCGACAGCCCCATGGCCATCGATGCATCGGAAATCTATGCCCGCTATCCAGACCAGCACCGGCTGAGCGCCGCAAACTGCACCTTCATGTGCAGCGGCATCCAGTACACCCGCAGCGTGGATCAGTCCAAGGCACTGGAAAATATCCAGTACCCACACATCATCATCGCCGGCAGCGGCATGGCCAGTGGCGGCCGCATACTGCACCATATGAAGCGACTGCTGCCCGACCACCGCGCGACCGTGCTGTTTGCCGGTTACCAGGCCGGCGGCACCCGCGGGGCCCGGCTACTGGCCGGCTCCCAGAGCGTGAAAATTCACGGCGAGTACATCCCCTGCAAGGCACAGATAGAACTTCTGGAAGGGCTGTCAGCCCACGCGGATTACGTAGAACTGGGAGAATGGCTTTTACAGTCGGAACTGGAAAAGGGAACGCAGATTCAACTGGTGCACGGTGAACCCGACTCCGCCGACTGCCTGCGCCTCTACCTGCAGGACAATACCCCCTTCCGCGCACGGGTTGCCGGTTATCGGGAAATTCTGCGCCTGTAAGTGCGGATAGCGGGGAAGGAACCTGGAGAACAAAAAAAGCGGCGCAACCGAAGTTGACGCCGCTTTTTTACAGCTGCAGATCGCTGTTGGATCAGCCGGTGACGTTACCGTAGCTCATCAGACGCTGGTAGCGTTTTTCCAGCAGCTCATCCAGCGGCACCGCAGTCAGCTTGTCCAGCTGTTCCGACAGACGATCGCGCAGACGGGCGGCCATCAGATCCGGATCGCGGTGAGCGCCGCCCAGCGGTTCCGGCAGGGTCTCGTCCACAATGCCCAGCTCTTCCAGCACACTGGAGGTCACCCCCATGGCCTCGGCCGCCAGCGGCGCCTTCTCCACGGTTTTCCAGATGATATTGGCGCAACCTTCCGGGGAAATCACAAAGTAGGTGGAGTACTGCAGCATGTTCAGCTGGTCGCCCACACCGATCGCCAGTGCACCGCCGGACGAGCCTTCACCAATCACGGTGCAGATGATCGGGGTGCGCAGGCGTGACATAACCGCCAGGTTCTTGGCGATTGCCTCGGAGATACCGCGCTCCTCACTGTCGATGCCCGGGTATGCCCCGGGAGTGTCGATCAGGGTCAGCACCGGCATTTTGAAGCGCTCGGCCATTTCCATGATGCGCTGGGCCTTGCGGTAGCCTTCCGGCTTCGGCATGCCGAAATTGCGCTTCACCTTCTCGTTGACCGAGCGACCTTTTTCCTCACCAATCACCGCCACCGGGCGGCCTTCGAGGCGGCCGATACCAGCGATGATTGCCTGATCGTCACCAAAGTGACGATCGCCGTGCAGCTCGTCCCAGTCAGTGAAAATACGCTCGATATAGTCCTTCGCGTAGGGACGCTGCGGATGACGCGCCACCTGCACGATCTGCCACGGAGACAGGTCGGAATACAGGGACTCGGTGAGCTTCTCGCTCTTTTCCCGCAGACGGGTGATCTCTTCAGCGATGTTGAGGTCGTTGTCGTCCCCTACGTGCTGAAGCTCCTTGATCTTGCTTTCCAGTTCCGCAATCGGCTGTTCAAACTCGAGAAAACTGAAGTTCATTTATTTCGCGCCTTGATAATTCTGTGGGCCTGCCAATTGTTGGAAAATGCGACCAAAATACCCCAAATGGTCGCAAACAGGCCCCGTCTACTGAAAATGGCGGCTAGCTTACCGGCATAGGACCACCCAGTCGAGTGCACAGCGCACCTACCCGTAACTCCGGTGTCCAAATTGCCCCAATTGCTGGCGAGGGTGCTGGCGAGAGCCAATACCCGGCCAATTCGAACCCGTTGGCTTCTGATTACTGCCGTTGAGTGTAGTTGAGCTGTACCCGCTCACGACCAACCACCTCCCGCAGGGACTGGATCAGCTGGTCGTTTGGTTCCACTTTCCATTCATCCGCGAGCCGGAAGGTGCCGCGCGCGTCGCTGCGTTCAACTTCCACAAGGATCGGACAGCCGCCCCCGACGTAAGGGCGCAGGCAGGCACTCAGTCGCTGCCCCATCTTGGGCAATGCCTGGGCGCTGTCGAGCTTCAGGGTCACACCGATCACGCTGCCGCTGCGCAGGTCATCCAGTGTGGACACCCCGTTCACGCTCATCTTCAGGCCGCCACTGTAGTCGTCGTGGGAGATCGAGCCTTCCAGTACCAGCAGGGAATCTTTCACCAGCTTTTCCCGGTGCTCGCCAAAAGCCTCGCTGAACACCGCCGCCTCGATACGCGCACTGCGGTCATCCAGGGTAACAATGGCCATCGAATCCCCGCGTTTGGTCTTCATGACCCGCATGCCCACCACCAGGCCCGCTACCTTCTGGTTTTCGCGCCCGGGTTTCAGGTCCGCGATACGGGCCTTCACCAGGTGCTTGAGTTCTTCTTCATATTCATCGATCGGGTGGCCGGTCAGGTACAGACCGAGGGTGTTCTTCTCTCCCTCGAGACGCTCGCGAATCCCCCAGGGGCGCGCGTTGCGGAAGTCTTCATACACATCGCCGTCCGAGGCGGAGCGCACCACCTCCCCAAACAGGTCCATCATACCGGCACTGTCGTTCTTGCTCTGCTGCTCGGCGGACTTCACCGCTTCGTCCAGCGCGTTGAACAACACCGCGCGGGAGTAATCGAGACCGTCCACGCCGTTGGTATCCGGGCCAATGCTATCCAGCGCACCGGAACGCACCAGGGCCTCCAGCGCGCGTTTGTTCACCTTGCGCGGATCGATACGGGAGCAGAAATCGAACAGGTCGGTAAAGGGGCCGCCCTGCTCGCGCTCGGCGATAATATTGTCGATAGGGCCTTCACCAAGTCCCTTGATCGCGCCCAGGCCGTAAATGATGCGGTTATCCACATCCACCGAGAACTGGTAGGTACCCAGGTTTACATCCGGCGGCACCAGGTCGAGCTTCATCGCCCGACACTCTTCGATAAAGGTCACCACCTTGTCGGTCTTGTCCATGTCCGAAGACATGGTGGCGGCCATAAACTGCGCCGGGTAGTGCGCCTTCAGCCACGCGGTCTGGTAAGACACCAGGGCGTATGCCGCGGAGTGGGATTTGTTGAAGCCGTAACCGGCGAACTTCTCCACCAGGTCGAAGATCTTGATCGCCAGCTCCGGGTCTACCCCCTGCTCCTTCGCGCCTTCCTCAAAGGTCGCCCGCTGCTTGGCCATTTCCTCGGGCTTTTTCTTACCCATGGCCCGGCGCAGCATGTCTGCGCCGCCGAGAGTGTAGCCCGCGAGTTCCTGGGCAATCTGCATCACCTGTTCCTGGTAAACAATTACCCCGTAAGTGGGCTCCAGGATTGGTTTCAGTTTCTCGTGTTGATACTTGGCATCCGGGTAGGCCACCTGCGCGCGACCGTGCTTCCGGTTGATGAAGTCGTCCACCATGCCCGACTGCAACGGACCGGGACGGAACAGGGCCACCAAGGCGATCATGTCCTCGAGGTTATCCGGCTGCAGGCGCTTGATCAGGTCCTTCATACCGCGGGATTCCAGCTGGAATACCGCGGTAGTCTCGGCGCGCTTGATCATCTTGTAGGTTTCGGGATCGTCCAGCGGCAGCGCCTCGATCACCAGCGGCTCTTCACCCTCGCGCGCGCGCTTCTCGTCCACCATCGCCTTGGCCCAGTCGATGATGGTCAGGGTCCGCAGACCAAGGAAGTCGAACTTCACCAGGCCCGCGTCTTCCACGTCGTTCTTGTCGAACTGGGTAACCAGGCCGGCACCTGTCTCGTCACAGTAGAGCGGCGCAAAGTCGGTCAGCTTGGTGGGGGCGATTACCACGCCACCGGCGTGCTTGCCCACGTTCCGCGCCACACCTTCCAGCTGCAGCGCCATCTCCCAGATTTCCTGGCCTTCCTCGTCGTTCTCGAGGAATTCGCGCAGTACCTCTTCCTGTTCGAATGCCTTTTCCAGGGTCATGCCCGGATCCGGCGGAATCATTTTCGAGAGTTTGTCCGCGAGGCCATAGGATTTGCCCTGCACCCGCGCCACGTCCCTCACCACCGCCTTCGCGGCCATGGTACCGAAGGTAATGATCTGGCTCACCGCGTTACGGCCGTAATTGTCGGCCACGTAACTGATCACCCGGTCGCGCTTTTCCATACAGAAGTCGACGTCGAAGTCGGGCATGGATACACGTTCCGGGTTAAGGAAACGTTCGAACAGCAGGTCGTATTGCAGCGGGTCCAGGTCGGTAATTTTCTGCGAGTAAGCAATCAACGAGCCCGCACCGGAACCCCGCCCCGGGCCGACCGGAATATTGTGATCCTTCGCCCACTGGATAAAGTCCATTACGATCAGGAAGTAACCGGGGAATCCCATCTGGATAACGATATCCAGCTCGAAGCGCAGGCGGTCTTCATAGACTTTCTTGCGCGCTTCGTAATCCGGCGCGGACTTATCCAGGATAAATTCGAGTCGCTCGTAGAGGCCGTCGAAAGAGATCTTTTCGAAGAATTCGTTTTCCGTCATCCCTTCCGGAATCGGAAACTGGGGCAGGAAGTATTTACCCAGCTGAATCGGCGAGGAACAGCGACGGGCAATTTCCACGGTATTCTGCAGTGCTTCGGGAATATCCTTGAACAGCTCCTGCATCTCCTCCGGGGTACGCAGATACTGCTCGGAAGAATAGCGGCGCTCACGGCGCGGATCGTCCAGGGCACGGCCCTCACGGATACACACCCGCACCTCGTGTGCCTCGAACTCACTGTCTTCGAGGAAGCGCACATCGTTAGTGGCAACCACCGGCAGGTTCAGCTTTCCCGCCAACGCAGCCGCAGCGTGCAGGTATTCTTCATCTCCCGGGCGCCCGGTACGCTGCAGCTCGAGATAGTAACGCCCAGGGAAAATCCGCTCCCACTCCTGTGCCAGCGCCTCGGCCTGTGCATTGCGCCCCGCAATCAGCGCGCGCCCCACATCGCCATATTTGGCACCGGACAGCATCAACACCCCTTCCGATGCCTGCTCAATCCACTCCCGCTCCACAAACGCATGTCCGTGGTACTGGCCTTCCATCCACGCACGGGAAATCAGCTCGGTGATATTGCGATAGCCGGTGGTGTTCATGGCATACAGCGTCAACAGTGTCGGCTGTTCCTCACCACCTTCCTTCAGCCAGAAATCCGCACCGGTAATCGGCTTGATACCGGCGCCCATACAGCCTTTGTAGAACTTTACCTGGCCGTAGAAATTCGTCTGATCCGTGATCGCCACTGCCGGCATTTCCAGCTCGGCGACACGATTGACCAGCGGCTTGATGCGCACCAGGCCATCAATAAGAGAGTATTCAGTGTGGATTCTTAAATGTACGAAGGGTTGGGTCATATTTTTTCTATTTGGTTTGACCCCGGAGGCCCTTGAATTGGCGCTCTGATCCGGGGCGCGCCGAGCGGTAAGACCTTCCCGGGACACGCTGTAAATAAGTCCCTGTACGCTCTGCACCGGCATCCATGCCGGTGAAGGTCCCGGGAAGGTCTTCCCGCTCAACGCTTAGTGCAATTCTGGTAAATTTTTTCTTCGTAAGCCCAAGCTACTAACTGGCTTGGTGCCCAATAATTTCTGACGAAGTGATATGGTCAAATGCGAAGGCGGAGCAGCGGGTGCGAGTTTTCAGGAGCGTCGCAAACAGGATGTTTGCGCCGCAGCGCCCAGGGATGGATTCACAGGGGGGCGCCTAGCCCGGTCCTGAAAACTCGTACCCGCTGATCCGCCGCCACAAGGTCGGACAAAACGAACCACAAAAGGTCAGTCAGACCACCAAACCCGCTTCATCGCCACAGCCCGCTCATGGCACTTCCCCAATACCTGCTTCTTCTCGGCATTAGACATCCGGCCCCACTGACTGATCTCAGTCCCGGAACGAAAACATCCCTCACAGATATCGTCGCGGTTCAATGCGCAAACGGAAACACAGGGAGACTTCACCGGAAACTCGAATTCAGCTTCGGGGTCTTTGTCTTTCACCCGACTCCAGTCACTCTCGGCCATCACTCAGACCTCAACCAACTCTTCCGCAAACCGCTTGCCATTCGCCACGTAGATATCGCTACTGGCCTTCAACAACTCAAACGTCGACTCATCCAGCGACTTCACCACCTTACCCGGGCTGCCCAGCACCAGAGAGTAATCCGGAATCTCCGCATTCTCCGTCACCAGCGCATTCGCCCCAATGATGCAGCACTTGCCGATTTTGGCCCCATTCAGCACCACCGCATTCATGCCCACCAGCGAATACTCACCAATCTGACAACCGTGCAGCGTCACCTTGTGGCCCACCGTCACCCCGGTGCCGACGACCAGCGGCATGCCAGGGTCCGTATGCAGCACCGAGCCATCCTGGATATTCGCCCGCTCACCAATGGTGATCAGGTCATTGTCACCGCGAATCACCGCGTTAAACCACACCGAACTGTGGGGCATCATCAGCACATTGCCGACCACCCGGGCGCCAGGCGCCACATAGTGGCCCTCGCCTTCCAGCTGCGGCTGTTTATCGCCCAATCTGTACAGCATCTGGCCTCCCTCTCACGGTTCTGCTCGCGGACTCTGGTTGGTAGAAATCAGCCGGCCATTATCCAGCCCAAAGGGCGGGAATACCACCCCGCAACGCCGTGACCAACCGGGCATTTTCAGCCGATCAACACCCCCTCAAGGGTCAGTAGCCGCGCCTTCATCTCCAGCCCCCCGGCATAGCCCGTCAGGGTGCCATCTGCGCCGATCACACGGTGGCAGGGCACCACGATCGACAACGGATTGGCGCCGTTGGCCCGGGCCACCGCGCGCACTGCTTTCGGGTTACCGATCGCCTCGGCAAGCTCCCGGTAGCTGCGGGTCTCCCCATAGGGAATGGTACACAAGGCCCGCCATACGGACTGCTGGAACGGTGTTCCGGCCGCATCAAATGGCAGATCGAAGGAGCGCCGTGCACCGGCAAAGTAGGCCTCCAGCTGTTCTGATGCCGCATCCGTCAGCAGAGTAGCTCCGCGCTGCCAGTTTTCATTGACCGGTAGTGGCCGCTTACCCGCCTGCAGGTCAATGCCCACCAGCCCCGCCTCGCTCGCGGCGATACCCAGTTCCCCAAACGGACTGGGATAGATTTCGTAACAGATCATGTTGACGCTCCCTTATCGGACTTCAGTTTGAGCGACTGCCAAAGTAATAGTGCCCCGTAGGCCCGCCACGGGCGCCAGGACTCGGCGCGCAAAAGGGCCTGCTTTGCGGTCGCCTTTCGCTCGCCATCACCGAGCGCGATCAGAATCCCGAGATCGGATGCGGGAAAGGCATCGGGCATGGAGAGGCCGCGCATGGCGGTGTAATGCGCGGTCCAGTCGCCTATCCCCGGCAGCGCGGTCATCTGTGCACAGAAAGATTCGAGATCCGGCTCGTCAAAGTCGATTTCGCCATTCAGGGTGGCCGCGACGAAGGTCCGCAGCGTTTGCGCACGCGTCCGGGTAACCCCGATTTCGGAGAAGTCCGCATTGCGAAGCTGCTCAGCCGTGGGGAACAGCAACAGCTCTCCTTCCGGCCCGGCAAACGTCTCGCCGTAGCGGCTCGCCACACGCCCGGCTATGGTGGTGGCGGCAGCGACCGAGATCTGCTGGCCGAGGATGGCGCGCAGCGTGTATTCGAAGGGATCCCAGGCTCCCGGCAGGCGCACACCGGGGCTTACCTTGAGCACTGCGCTCAGTAGTGGGTCCGCCTGCAGGTGTCCGCGGATTTCATCGCTATCGGCATCCAGGTCAAACTGTCGCCGCAGCTTTTCCCGCAGCGGATACAGTATTGCGCCACAACCCTCGCCGAAAACGCTCACCCGCAGGCGCCCCCTCTCCGGTTCATGGGCCACCCGCAACACGCCACGCTGGCCGAGCAACTGGAAACTGCGCAGGTATTCCCCCTGCTCCGGATCTTCCCCGGCAATTACCTGCTCCACCCCCGGCAAGGTACGCGCGGCAAAAAATGCCAGCAACGCGGGCCAGTCGAATGGCGGACGGTAGCTCAGGTAAATCTGGATCGGTTTAGCGCGCACATCTTCGAGCTTGGTTTTGGCAGACTCCCGCCGCCCCTCTGGTTCACGGCGCACCCTTGATTCACGGCGCACCGCTGTCGGTGTGCGCTGGTAAAGCTCTTTGAACACCGCATTGAAACGCCGCAGGCTGCTGAAGCCCGCCGCGAAAGCAATATCCCCCACGGGCAGACGGGTGTCCCGCAACAGGCTGAACGCAAACAACGCACGCTCCGTCTGCCAGACCTGCAACGGGCTCAGCCCGACATGCTCCGCGAACAGTTTACGCAGGTAACGGCTGGTGATGCCGAGGCGCTCTGCCAGCCTCTCAATAGACTGGGCTTCGCGCTCTGCCCGCATCAGATTGAGCGCGCGTTGCACCGTGGTGGAAACCAGTCCCCAGGCTGCACTTCCAGGCGCAGCATCCGGGCGACAGCGCAAACACGGGCGATACCCTGCGACCGCGGCCTCCGCGGCAGTCGCAAAATACTCGACATTTTTCTCCAGTGGCGGGCGCGCCGGGCAGATGGGCCGACAGAAGATACCCGTGGTTTTCACCGCGGTATAAAAGCGGCCATCGAACCGCCGGTCGCGGGCGAGCCTGGCACTGTGACAGATTTCGGAATCAGGGCGCACGGTAAGGTCACTGGTTGATACTGTGATAGCCAGTGTATGGCTGACAGAGGAACAGGGCTAGTCAGATTCGGAACTGACAGATTGGCCAGCTCCACCCACAGCATGGGACGGAAGGAGGTCCGCTCAGAGGGCTATTCAACGGATTCGGCTGGCGGCAAATTCTACCCCTCCCCCGGCCACGCCCAATCGCGATTGTTGACAGCCCATACAAACTAGCGCAACCTGAGCCTACCTTTCGGTAGGTAGACAACATGGCCAACACAACAACCAGCAAAATTGATACCCGGGAACAGCTGCTCGATACGGCGCAATCCCTGATTCAGAAGGCATCGTACGACGGCTTCAGCTTTCGCGACCTTGCGGAACAGGTCGGCATTCGCAAGGCGAGCATCTACCACCACTTTCCGTCCAAGGAAGCACTGGCAGTGGCGATGCTCGAGCGCGCCCGGGAGGGAATCGTACGGTGGTCCAGCTCCAGGGCGGGGCTGGCACCCACCAAGCAGTTGGAGGCCTATTGTTTCGACCTCTATCTCAAATGGCTGGGGGCGGGCACCAGGCTTTGCCCAGCCGGTGCCTTCTCCTCCGGCTGGAGCACTCTGCCAGCGGATCTGCAGTATGCCGTGAAGGCCGTTTTTCGCGAGCAGCGCAGATTTCTTGAGACCGCACTTGCTGCCGGTATTGCCGATGGCAGTATCGATGAGGCACACGGATCGGCGTCAGATCTGGCCGAGTGGTTGATGGCCGCCGTGCAGGGCGCCCTGGTCACCGCCCGCATCAATTTCGATACGAGATCCGCCAGTAAAAAATCGTGCGAGGCCACGTTTACCCGACTCTGTCAGCAAACGCTGAATTACATCTGCCACAAACAGGCCTGACGGCGAGCAGCTGAAGCGCAGTTTTACCTGCGCTTTTTATTAACCCCAAAAACTAACGATCGGTAGGTAGGGAATGAATACTAAAGAGCACACGGAGACAGACACCACCGCAATCCATTTTTTCCACAGGCTACTCCGCTGGCGATGGCTGGTGATCATCGGCTGTTTTTTGGCAATCGGCCTCGTGGGGCGCTATTTGCCGACAATGACCAAAGACACAACGCCAGAGGCCTTCGTCCCCAAAGGAAGCCCCGCTCTGGCCTATCGCGATCATGTGGAAAGCGTATTCGGCCTCAAGGATCCCATGGTGATTGCCATCACTTCCGACGGCGAACGCGGAATTTACACCCCGGGCGCCCTGCAGCTTGTGCACCGCCTCACGCAAGAACTCACCACCGTCGAGGGAGTGGATCCCGACGCGATTACCAGCCTTGCCACAGAAAAGGATATTCGCGGTACCAGCGACGGCATGCTGGTGGAACCCTTCTGGGAATCCCCTCCGCAAACCTCTGCCGAAACGCAGGCCATCAGGGAGCGGGTCGAACAGTTTCCTCTGATGCTCGGCACACTGGTCGCGCGCGACGGCAGCGCAACGCTGCTTATCGCTGAAACGCTCCCGGACGCGGATGATGAGCAGGTCTATCACGCATTACTCGCGTTAACCGAGCAGGTAAAAGCGCAAGGTCTGCAGGAGGGATGGCTGGCAGAGGATATCGGGCTCTATGTGGCCGGACAGGGTGCGGTTTCCGGCTATCTCTCTGCGTATATTGCTGCAGACGCCAGCCGCCTGAACCCCATTGCCGCGCTGATTATCACCGTCGTATTGTTGCTGGCCTTTCGAACACTTGCCGGGACGCTGCTCCCCAATCTGATCGTGCTGGGTACCGTTGCCGTGGGGCTCGGCAGTATGGCCGCAGCGGGTGTCCCCATGTATGTCATCACCAATTCCCTGCCGGTGATTCTTATCGGTATAGCCGTTTGCGATTCCATCCATATTTTCACCCAGTACTACGAGGAACTGGCCAACAACCCGGAACTTTCCGGGCGTGAAGCGGTTGCACGGGCGATGAGCGCCATGTGGCGGCCCGTGACCCTGACGACCCTCACCACGGTGGCCGGTTTTATTGGATTGTCCCTCGCGGCCGCGTTACCGCCCATGCAGTCCTACGGAATTTTCGCTGCTATCGGAATTCTTGCGGCATGGGCCTGGACCCTGCTGTTGTTACCGGCACTGCTGTCGCTGTTTAGACCGCGAGTAAAACCGGCACCTGAAACACATAAGGCAACGCATGGAATTGCCACAAAAATCATGACGGCATCCGGTGGTATTGTCGCGCGCTACCCGTCGCAGATCTTGATGGCCACCACATTGCTGTTGGTAATCGCGGTGGGCGGTGCAACCCGGGTTGAATTCAACGATCAGCGTATCCACAGTTTTCAGGAACAGGAACCCCTGCGGGTTGCCGATGGGATAATCAACCAGCGATTCGATGGCACTTACTACCTAGATGTCGCGATCGAAACCCCACAGCCGGAAGACCTGTTTCTGCCAGAAAACCTGCGCAGGATCGAAGCGCTGCAAACCTGGATGGAACAGCGCGAGGGCATTTACAACACCACCTCGATCGTGGATTACATAAAACAGATGCACCAGGCATTGCACGAAGGTGACCCGGCCTACCATGCAATACCTGATGACCCGGCACTGATCGCCCAGTACTTCCTCCTGTACAGTGCCTCGGGCGATCCCGATGATTTCGAAGAGGAAATTGATTACGACTACCGGCAGGCGCACGTGCGCGGCCAGCTTCGGGAGGACAACTTCCAGAACGTAGAGCCCATCGTATTGAGTCTCAAGCAATACCTTGACGAGGAATTCAACTCTCCCGCCATTCGTGGCAACAGCACCGGCGCCATTGATCTCAGTTACTCGTGGCTGAAACCCCTTGCCGGCAACACGGCGGCGGGAATGGCACTGGCGCTAATACTGGTTCTGGTTTCCTCTACCCTCTTTTTCCGCTCCCTGGTATTGGGGCTGATTGCCACACTGCCCGTCGCCTTCTCGGTACTGATGGTGTTTGCAATCATGGGTTATACCGGCATCTGGATCGGCATCGGTACATCGATGTTTGCGGCCATTGCGATCGGCCTGGGGGTCGACTTTGCGATTCATACCATCGACCGGCTACGCACGTTGATCCGCGATCAGCACCTCGAATACGGGGAGGCTGTCGCCATCCTGTTTCCGAGTACGGGCCGTGCGCTGCTGTTCAACCTGCTGGCGTTGGCACTGGGTTTCGGGGTACTGATGACTTCCAAAGTGCCACCACTGCAAGACTTCGGACTGCTCGTCGCCATCGCCGTGCTGACCAGTTTTGTGATCAGCATGACCAGTATGACGGCACTGATTGGTGTACTGCGACCCCGTGCACTTTTTGCAAAGCGAGAAAAATCTACCACCAGGCTTTCAACACCGCTGGTCCAGCAGGGATTCGCGCACATCGGATTGCTGAAACTGCTGGCCACGCTCTCTCTGTTCGCCTTTGCGATTCCCAGCGTGGCGGACGACAGCAATGCGGGCCTGCAGATCATGCAAGCAGTGTATGAACGGCCGGAAGGCATTACCCAGCGTGCCAACCTCACCCTGGAACTTACCGATCGCCGCGGCAGAAAGCGGGTTCAGCAGACCATCGTTCTGCGCAAATATTTCGGTAAAGACAAGCGGCAAGTGCTGTATTACCTGGAACCAACCAATGTGCGCGACACTGCGTTTCTTACATACGATTACGCCGACCCCGCTACCGAAGACGAGCAGTGGCTGTACTTGCCCGCACTGCGTAAAACACGACGTATCTCTGCGTCAGACCGCGGTGACTATTTTCTCGGAACCGACCTGACTTACGAAGAGATGAAACGCCAGAACAAGATTTCCCTGAAAGACTGGCGCTTCACTCACGTCGGTGAATCTGAAGTCGACGGTATCAAAACCGTCACCGTCGAGGGCACCCCCATCACAGAACAGGTCGCCGACGAACTGGGATACGGGCGCGCCAGGTGGTATATCGATCCGGCCACAAACACCATCCGCCGCTCCGAGAACTTCGACATCCAGGGCAACCCATTAAAAACAGCGTTATTCAACGATATTCGCGAAATCGACGGTATATGGACGGTGCACGAAATCACCGTCGACAACCATAAAACCGGCCATCAGACTCATTTGCAGATCACGGACGTGGCCTACGAAATACCTCTGGATGATGACAGCTTTGAAGAGCGCACACTCCGTCGGGGAGTACGCCAGTGAGTGGCGTAACCAGGAAAATTACTGCGGGCTGTATCTTCGTTTTGATGGGTCCGATCAGCGAAGCATCCGTGCGGGTCGGTGGCATCGTGAGTGCAACCCACGCGGTACAGACCACCGATGCGGATGCCCAGAAAAGCGAGGTCATCATCCTGCCCCAGCTGGAATGGCGCAGCCCGTTCGGGATAGACCTCACCGCCATCGCTCGTATTCGGGCCGACGGCCAGAACCGGCTGGAACCTGGCGAGCCGGATCAGGCAGCAATATCCTCCTGGTCACGCCGAGCTTTTTTAGGCTCGCACGCGGAAGCAGAATTGCGTGAATTTTATATTGAGGCGTACCCCTTCGGCACTTATCTCAAGCTGGGCAAGCAACAGATTGTGTGGGGACAGACCGATGGCCTGAAGGTACTCGACCGCGTCAATCCCCAGCGCTATCGCGAGTTTATTCTGGAAGACTTTGAAAGTTCCCGAATCCCGCTTTGGGCGGCCAAATGGGAATTTTCAATGAATAAAGACTGGGACGGGCAGCTGATCCTGCTGCCCGACCAAACCTATCACGAAGTGCCCGCTGCGGGCGCGGCCTATGCCCCCACGTCTCCGGAACTTGCAGTAACACGGTCGGATCGCCCCGTCACTGGCTACAACCTGGAGAAGCCAGATCGCATATTGGCGGATGCCGACTGGGGATTACAGCTGTCTACCCGCGTGCGCGGCTGGGATGTCAGCCTGAACTACCTCTACCACTATGCCGATACGCCGGTAATTCGACTGTTCGAGCAGGAGAGCGGTGTGCATGTCCACGGGTTCTACGAGCGCACCCACACTTTCGGCGGCTCCGCTTCCAATGCCTTTGGTGATTTCACCCTGCGAACGGAAATGGGGTACACCACGAATCGCTATATCCAGGCGCCGGCGGCTGTGGAGCAAGACGGTGTGATCCGCGGAGGCGAATTTACCTACGCCCTCGGAGTGGACTGGATGGGACTCAGTGACACTCTGGTATCGGTGCAGCTGATTCAGAGCTGGTTTGATCGGGACGGCATACCAGCCGTTCGCGACACCATGGAAACCGACGCAACGCTATTGGTCGAACGCACTTTCCTCAACGAGGTGCTGACGCTCCGCAATCAGTTGATCCAGGACATCGACACGGGCGATGGCCTGCTCTCCGTGGAACTCGCCTACGACTACCTCGCAAATCTCGAACTGCGTATCGAAGCCAACGTGTTTTACGGCAGCCAGCACGGACGTTTCGGCCAGTTTGATGCCCGCGACCATTTACTTGTCGGCTTCGACTACGGCTTTTAAGGAGTCACAGCATGCTAAACAGACTTGTGCCCGCGCTGATTGGCGGTGCCAGCCATATCGCTCCTCGCACCATCGGCAACTGGGCCGCAACTCAGGTACAGATACCTCGCCGCACCCGCAAGGGCCGCGCGATGCTGGCCGAACCCGATAGTCTCTGGCATCGGCAAGAGGGCTGCTTTCGCCGCTGGGGCTCCAGCACGCAACCCGTAGCCTTAATGATCCACGGCTGGGAAGGTCACCACAGCCAGTTACATATCATTGGCAGCGCACTGCGGAAGAAAGGATTTGCCGTGGTTACGGTGGACCCGCCGGCCCACGGGGACGCAGACGGAGATAAAGCATCGCCGCAACACTTTGCCGACGCCCTCAAGGCCGCAGCAGCTATTGTGGGGCCAATCAAACTCTTGGTCGGTCACTCCATGGGAGGCCTGGCGGCAACGCTGGCTGTACGTCAGGGACTGGATGCCTCGCACCTGGTAACCATCTCCGCCCCTGCGGATGTGGCTTCGACCATCACTGGTATAGCGGACTGGCTACGCCTGTCGCCGGCGGCACGGCGATATATGCTGGAAAATATTGAAAGGTTTGCGGGCGTGGCAATCACCCAGGTAGATGTGGAAAACACGCTTTCTAACTTCAGCGGCCAATTACTGGTTACTCACGACCGCAAGGATCGCAAAATCTCCGTCGAACACGCGGAGCGAATCAGGAACAACCGGCCAAACGCACAATTGTTCCTGACCTCAGGATTGGGACACACACGTTTACTCGAGGATAACGCGCTGTGTGAAAAAATCCTGAATTTCGCGGATAGCGCTACGGCTTACTGAATACCCAGTACTTCCTTACCCTGGATAAAGGTGACGTCCACCGGAATACTGGCGTCTTTGAGACGGTCCAGATCTGCCTGCAGCTCGGTACCAACGACGCCCATATTGTCCAGCAGGTCTTTGGCCTTGCTGTAGTTACCGTCGCCCTGGATGGTCAGGATCAGGTTGGACAACTTGGTCATGGCCGCCTGCATTTTTTCGAAATCGACACTGTACTGCCCGGTTTCTTCATCGCGAGCAAATGCGCCTTCCTGCTTGAAGAAGTTGAAACGCATCATGTTCGCCTTACCGTGGGCACTGGCCGCACCAAAGCGCACGCTGCGGAAAATGCCAGCGAGGAAGGTGACGTAGTTGTCCATCAACTCGCCCTCTTCCAGCTCACCTTTCTCGTGCAGTTTGGTGATCATGTACAGGCCGAGGATGTCCGCCTTGCCCTCTTCCAGCGCGGAGGAAGTTTCCTTCAGCACCTGACGCACATTGCTTCCATCGGTGACGGTTTTCTTGATACCCAGGCCATGGGCCACTTCGTGGAACATGGTATTGGCAAAGAAGGCATCAAAGGTGATGTGCTTGCGCTGGTCTTCGGCAATCAACACGCCGCTGATCGGCAGCAGGATCTGATCGAACTTTGCGCGCATGGCGTTTTTCAACTGCAGGCGACGGGTACCCTTCTTGAGCTGTACCTCTTCGTCGTTGGGCAGGTTGATGGCAATGGTCTTGGAGCCGGCATTGCTGTGCCCCGCGTAGTAGAGCACATCGTAGGCGTTGAGGTCGGAATCGGTTCCCGGAGTTTCCGCCTTGTACTTGTCGTCCACCGGCAGGCCGCGCTGCAGTTCCGGCAGGAAGGCGGCGAACTTGGACAGCTTTTCGCTCCACGCCATGTCCTTCAGCAGCACATAGGACTCATAGGCTGTACGGTAGGCAAACAACTGATCTTCGTAGTTCTCGATCGGGCCGATTACCACATCGATACGGTTATCCTTCATATCCATCCACGCCATATCACTGTCGCGGAACTGGTCGTTCAGCAGCGCGTCGGCGCGCAGCTTGAGGTAACCGGCAAACGCCGGGTCTTCGGCAAGTGCAGAAGCGTCGCGCAACAGGGCCGCGGCTTTTTCCAGCTCGGATTTATACGCTTCATGGTAAGGCACCAGCTTCAGCTTGCCTTCGCCATCGCGACGCACCAGGGAGTAGAGTCCGTCCTTGCCGGGCTGCTGCCAGGATTCAAACTCACTCTTGGTCATGTCTTCGGGGTAGAACTCTGCACCCAGCGGCTTGTCTTCATAGCCCTCGATAAACGGCTTGTTATCGTTCAGACGATCCCAGGGGCCGTAGTTGATATCGGCAAACTTGCGTGCCGCACTATCGTCGATGCCGCTCAGCAGCTCCTGCGCGGGGCCATAGGATTGCAGCCAGAACAGCTGATCCATGATCTGGCTGGCTTCGATCAGCAGGCCGATCATTTTGCGCTGATTATCCGAGAGTGCGGACAGATCCGCGTTCAACTCGACCGGCGCGTAGATATCGAACCGCGCGGGGTCCACCCCTTTGGCGATACCACCCGCCTGCGGACCGGTAGCGGGCTGGACGGTGTTCTGGGACGACTCGGCAACCTGTTGTTCAGTGCCTTCACCCGCCGCAGAAACATCCGCTGCAGTGGTAGATTTATCGTCAGAAGAACAGCCGGCAATAACGGCGAGCGCCAGTGCAGACGCGGCGAAGAGTGCAGATTTCATTCAGATTCCTGCCTGTTAATGGTTTGATCTGTTGTTATTGAAAGTCGGCCAAGGCCTTGCAGACCACATTAAATGTGGCCTCTGGCGTTGTCCAGCAATGGGACGCTGTACACAGGGTGCCAGATATTCGACTGCAAGTATGGGCAACGGGAGGAATTTAGATGGCGCGAATGGGACAAGAACAAACAATTCACGCCAACTGGTGCACAGAATGATAAGTCAGGGCGATAGCGGCTCGGCGTCCAGCGCCTTTTCCCGCTGCTGCATCTGCCACAGGGCCGCGTAGTGCCCCTGCGCGGCGATCAGGGTTGCGTGATCGCCCTGCTCCACCACACGTCCCTGGTCCATCACCAGAATCGTATCGGCATCCACAATGGTGGACAGCCGGTGGGCGATCACCAGGGTGGTCTGCTCGCGGGAGATCTCCTGCAATGCGCGCAGAATGCCCTGCTCAGAGCGGCTGTCGAGGCTTGAGGTTGCCTCATCGAACACCATGATCGGCGGGTGCTTGAGCAGCGCGCGGGCAATAGCCACACGCTGCTTCTCACCGCCGGACAGCTTCAGCCCGCGCTCGCCAACGGTGGTATCAACGCCCTCGGGCAGCTGTGCAATAAAGCTGTCCAGCTGGGCGTGACGAATGGCCTCCAGCACCTCCTCGTCAGAGGCATCCACACGGCCGTAGCGCACGTTTTCCAGGATCGACTGATTGAACAGCACCGTGTCCTGGGGCACCACGCCAATGGCGCGACGCAGGGAATCCTGGCTGACCTCGCGAATATCCTGGCCATCCACCAGCACGCTGCCGCTATCCACATCGTAGAAACGGAACAACAGTTTGAACAGTGTCGACTTGCCGGCGCCACTGGCTCCGACGATGGCCACTTTCTGCCGCGGTAATACGCTAAAACTCACCCCTTTTAGAATCTCCCGCTCAGGGGTGTAACCGAAATGCACATCGCGGAATTCGATGGCGCCCTGCTCCATGGCGAGCTGCCCGGCTTCCCGCTGATCTTCGATCGCCGGTTTGACGTCGAGGATGGAAAACATTTTTTCGATATTAGCCAGGGCTCCCTTCATTTCCCGGTAGACAAAGCCCAGAAAATTCAGCGGAATAAAGATCTGCATCATCACCGCATTGATCAGCACAAAGTCACCGATGGTCATGCTGCCACGGGTGACATTGACCGCGGCCATCACCATGGCGCCACACATGGCGGCGGCAATAATCAACGCCTGCCCGGCGTTCAAGCCAAATAGCGACAGCCGGTTTTGCCGGCGCGCGCGCTCCCACTCCGCCAGCTCCCGGTCGTAGTGATCCGCCTCGTGCTTTTCATTGCCAAAATATTTGACGGTTTCATAGTTCAACAGGCTGTCCACCGCGCGACTACTGCTCTGGGACTCGGCCTGGTTCAAGGCGCGGACAAAATGGGTGCGCCACTCGGTCGCGACGACGGAAAAGCCGATATACACAACCACCGCACCCATCACCAGCAGCGCAAAGCTGATGCTGTAATTCCACCACAGCAGGCCTACCACCATCAGGATTTCCACCAGGGTGGGCACAATATTGAACACCATAAAGCGCATCAGAAATCCGATGCCCGAGTTGCCGCGCTCGATATCCCGGGAGAGTCCGCCGGTGCGGCGGTTAAGGTGATAGTCCAGGTCGAGTCGGTGCAGGTGGCGAAACACTTCCAGTCCCACACGGCGCTGGGCGCGCTCGGTCACGCGACCAAAGATGGTATCCCGCAGCTCGCCAAACAGAACCGATGAGAAACGCACGAAGCCATAGGCCAGCAGCAGCCCGAGCGGCAGTGCAATGGCCGCTGCAGCGCCGCCGGCGCTGTCCAGGTCATCGACAATATGCTTGAGAATAAATGGCAGGCCCACGCTGGCGGCCTTGGCGCCCACCAGGCACAGCAGTGCCAGCAGCACCGGGCGCTTGAATTCCAGAAGGTAGGGAAACAGGGTTTTGAGGGCGCTCCAGTGGACGTCTTCCAGAGCAACGGCGGACTTCGGTCTCGGCATGGTCAATCTCGCTAATACAGGTGCGCAGTATACCTGACCGGCACCCGAACCTCGTTCGGGCTAGCGTTGACCCGATTTCAGCTCAGCGCCCTGACCGGCACGTCATCACGCCGCCCGATCGGCGCATCCAGCACCCGCACCAGAAACTCGGTCAGCACGCCGGCGGTGAAGCCCCAGATTTCGTACCCCTCGTATTCGTAAGCAGGCAGATAGATCCGGCGCTGGTCGATGGTGATACGGTCGGTACGGACGCGCGGATCATCAAAAAAGTATGACAACGGCACCCGGAAGATGGCATCCAGCTCCCCGGGATTGGGAGTCAGCTCCGCATCTGCCGGTACCACCCCCAACCAGGGAGTAACCTGTACCTGCCAGCGCGTGGCCCGGGTCCACAGGGGGCCGAGAACTCGCACCTCTGACGCGGGCAGGCCGATTTCCTCGTGGGTTTCCCGCAGGGCGGTGAATTTCAGGGAGGGGTCGGTTTCATCCCAGCGGCCACCGGGGAGCGAGACTTCGCCCGAGTGGCTGGATAGCTGCTGGGAGCGCAGGGTAAGGATGACCTGCGGGTCGGGCTCATCTGTCAGCGCCAGCAATACCGCCGCGTGGCCGTGCAGATCCGGGCCCCGGGGCACGCGTGCCTGCAGGTCATCCTTCACTGCAGCAAATTTCTGTTCAATGATATTCAGCATTATCGATCTACTCTGTCGCCACTCCGACACCTGTGAAAGGCCATCCGGCGATAAAACTACTATACGCTCTTCGGCGGCAAATGGCCCATAGCCCAAATGGCCGAAGTAAGCGGTGGGCAATCAGACTGCGGCAGAAAAACAGCTCAAGTTGGCTTGTTAGAGACCGCCGCAGTGTTGCTATCGTTCCCCTTATCCATCGGCTTGTATCCGCCCCGCACCTTTTCGCGAAAGGACTGGATCAACGCGAAATAAATGGGAACCAGGAAAGTCGAGAGAATGCTTGCAGCAAGCATGCCACCGAAGACTGCCAGCCCCAGGGATACGCGACTGGCGGCACCTGCGCCCGTAGCCACCACCAGCGGAAAGATCCCCAGAACAAACGCCAGCGACGTCATCAGTACCGCGCGGAAGCGCAGGCGGGTCGCCTGCAGCGCAGATTCTTCTATGGAGAGGCCGCTGTCCCGCTGCAGCATCGCGAACTCCACCATCAGAATCGCCGTCTTCGCCGCCATCGCGATCAACAGCACCAGCCCGATCTGGGTGTACAGGTTGCTGTCGTGCCCCATCACAAAACTGGCGAACAGACCGCCAAAGATGGCGACGGGAATCGCCAGCAGAACGGCGATGGGAATACTCCAGCTTTCGTACTGCGCCACCAGAAACAGGTAGGCAAACAGGATTGCCAGGCTGAACAGGATCGGAGCCAGGTTGCCTGCGCTGATTTCTTCCAGGCTGGCGCCCGTCCACTCAAAGCCGTAGCCCCCGGGTAACTGGTTACCCAGCTCTTCCATAGCCCGCATAGCCTCACCACTGGAGTGTCCCGGCGCCGCGGCACCATTGATCGTAATGCTGTTGTACAGGTTGTAGCGCTGTACTGTTTGCGGCGCGACGATGGGCTCTACCTCGGCCACCGAGCTGACCGGCACCAGGCCACCACTGTTCGCGCGCACAAAAAAGCCCGCAAGATCTTCCTCGCTATCCCGGTACTGCGCGTCGGCCTGGGCCATCACCTTGAACACCTTGCCAAAGCGATTGAAGTCGTTGATGTAATAGCTGCCCAGATACGTCTGCAACGTCAGGTACACATCGGATAGTGGCAACCCCAGGATATGCGCCTTGTCCTTGTCCACCTTCAGTTCCAGTTGCGGTGATGCCGCCTGATAGGTGGTGAACGCCTGGGCAATCTCTGCTCGCTGATTGGCTGCCCCCAACAGGGCATACAGCACGCCTGCCAGCTCCTGAATATCCCGCCCCTCCAGGTCCTCCAGCACATACTCAAAACCGCCGATGGTCCCGAGCCCGGGCAATGCGGGGACGGGGAACGCCTGTACCTGCGCTTCCGGCACCATCGCCCCCAGCTTCTGCACCTTCTGCAGGATCACAAACTGGTTGAGTTCCGGTGTCGTGCGCTCCTCCCAGGGATCCAGTATCACGATCATAAAAGCGGTGTTGGAAGCGAGGCTGTTGGAGAGCAGGCTGAACCCGGGCACCGACGTGACATGAGCGACCCCGTCCATTTTGCGGATTTCTGCACTCAACTTGCTGACCACGGGAGACGTGCGCTTTAACGAGGCGCCATCCGGCAATTGCACGTTCATCATGAAATATCCCTGATCTTCATTCGGGATAAATCCTGAGGGCACCACCGCAAACAGCCAGAAACACAGAGCGCCGGCACCCACAATCGAGGCCAACCCGAGTAGCGGGCGACGCACGCAGAATTGCACAATCGCGGTGTACAGATTGGTGGCGCGGTGCAGGAAGCGATTGAAAAAACCGAAGATACCGTGGCGCTTTTCGCCGTCGCCCCCCTCCGGGGCGCGCAACAGGATCGCGCTCAACGCGGGGCTCAGGGTCAATGCATTGATACTGGAAATAAATACCGAGATGGCAATGGTCATGGCGAATTGCTGGTACATCTTGCCGGTGAGGCCCGGCATCAGCATCACCGGCACAAACACCGAAAACAGCACCGCGGTAGTGGCGATCACCGGGCCCGTCACTTCGCGCATGGATTCCATGGCTGCCTCTTTGGGTGGCAGCCCATCTCCCAACAGTCGCTGGGTGTTCTCCACCACGATGATGGCATCGTCCACAACAATCCCGATGGCGAGAATCAACGCAAACAGGGTGACCGTATTGATGGTCATGCCCAGGGCGTACATCACCGCAAATGTGCCCACCAGCGAGACCGGTATGGCGATAGACGGAATCAGGGTTGCACGCCAGTCCTGCAGAAAGACAAACACCACCAGGATGACCAGCAGCAACGCGATGACCAGGGTTTCCACGACTTCCGCAATTGATGCGCGTACGAATAGAGTGGTGTCGTAAGTGATTTCCGACTCCAGGCCTTCGGGAAAGCGCTTGGAAAGTTCTTCCACCCGCGCGCGGATTTTATCTGCCACATCCAGTGCATTCGCATCCGGCAGCTGGTACACCGCAATAACCGCTGACGGCTTTCCGTCCAGCTCGCCATAGGCACTGTAACTGGCGCTTCCGAGTTCTACCCGGGCCACATCCCGCATGCGCACGATGCCGCCATCGGGACGCGAACGGATGCTGATATTTTCAAACTCCTCGACGCTCTCCAGTCGCCCCTTGGCAATCACGGTGTACTGGAACTGCTGATCCTGTTTGATCGGCGGCGCACCGATTTTGCCTGCGGCCACCTGCAGGTTCTGCTGCCGGACCACGGAGATGACATCATTGGCAGTGACGTCCAGCGCAGCCATTTTGTCCGGGTTCAGCCACAGGCGCATGGCATATTGCTGTGCCCCCAGTATTTCGACATTACTGACGCCGTCCACCCTGGCCAGCTCATCCTTGATAAAGATGTCGCCGTAGTTCGCCAGAAACAGCGTATCGAATTTATCTTCTTTCGAGATCAGGTTGATCACCATCAGGATGGTGTTCGATTGCTTCTGTACGGTAACGCCGCTGCGTGTGACTTCATCCGGCAGGCTCGGGGTTGCCTGCTGTACGCGATTCTGCACGTTGACCTGGGCGATATCGCCGTCGTATCCACTATCGAAGGTCACCGTGAGGCTATAAGTGCCGTCGTTACTGCTGGTGGAGGACATATACTGCATCCCCTCCACACCGTTCACCTGCGCTTCGATGGGCTCGGCCACGCTATCCCGCATCACCTCCGCACTCGCCCCCGGATAACTGGCAGACACCACCACCGTCGGCGGCGCGATATCCGGGTACTGGGCGATCGGAAGTAACGGCAGGCAAAGTACCCCGGCCAGCGAGATAAGAATGGAGATCACCAGCGCAAAGCGCGGGCGGCGGATAAACGTTGCGCTTATCACCGGCGCCTCCCCTGGCAACCGGCACTGCGAAATCTACTTGCTGTCAAAATACGCATCCGGGACCTGGTCTTTTTCGGAAGGCTCTGAATCATCGAGGGCTTTGCCCCCGCGCACTTCCGACTCAAATCGCTCCATTTCCGCGCGCCCGTCCGTACCGGCGGCACCCGCTTCGCGGCGCTCTTGCGGAGACACTTCGCCTTCCCGGAACTGGGAGACGGGGCTGGTTTGCTGGGGCGCGGATTGTTTCTGGATATCTTTGTAGGGATCGAGGGCCGTATTCTGGGGGGTGACCGGATTGTCTGCAGAAACCCGCTGCAGCCCGTTCACCACAATCCGCTCGCCCGCTTTCAGGCCTTTTTGCACGGCCCACAGCATGTTTTCTCGCTGCCCCAGTTCCAGGTAGCGCTTGCGGGCAATATTCTCGTCGTCAACCACGTAAACAAACCGTCCCTGAATGTCTTCGAGGACCGCCGATTGCGGCACCAGCGGCTTTACCGCATCGGCACCGGCGAAAACACTGATCGCCACCCGCGCGAACTGTCCCTGTACCAGCAACCGCTCGGGATTCGGGAAACGCGCCCGCACCAACGCGGAACCCGTAGCCTGATCAATCTGGTTGTTCACAAAGACGATGATGCCGGGATAGGGATAGAAATTGCCGTCCGGCTGCTTGATCCGGACCTCGCGCTTTACCGCCGCCTGCCCCTGTTGGCGTCGGCGCTCCGCCTCCTCCTGCACCGCGAACAAGCGGTTTTCCGGCACCTGGAAAGTTACGTAGATGGGGTCCATGCGGACAATGGAAGTAAGGGGATCGGTGCTGGGGCCAACCAGAGAGCCCTCGGTAAATTCGGAACGGCCGATCAGGCCCGTGAGCGGTGCGCGGATTTCCGTGTAGGAGAGATTGAGTTGTGCGGATTCCAGGTCCGCCTGCATCGCCGCCACCCTGGACTCGGCTTCCTCGAAATTCCCGGTGAGCTCATCCATCTGCACCTTGCTGATGGCGCCGGTTTTCACCAGCTCAAGGCCGCGCCGGTAATTGCGTTGCGCCACCTGCAACGCGGAGCGCGCCTGCGCCAGGTTTGCCCGCTGGTTGTCCAGCGCAGCAATATACGGCCTGGGGTCGATCTGGTAGAGCAGCTCGCCCTTCTGCACCAGCTGGCCTTCGACAAAGTTGCGGGATTCGATATAGCCCTCAACCCGCGGGCGCACCATGTACTCATCCGTGGCTTCCACCCGCCCCACATACTCGTAGCGGGGAACTACCTGGTGTTCGCGCACCGCAAGCACCTCTACAGGAGGCGCCTTGGCGGCAGGCTGCTCTTCTTTCTTGGAGCAGCCAGTAATCGCGCACAGCAACAGGATCGAGATCAAAAATCGCGCCATGGAAAACCAGCCATCGCCTACTACAAAAATGTCCTAACAAACACTATAGAAGGCAGACTGGCGCCCACTCCCTACGCGGGTATACTTGCGCCATGAAATTTTGCAGCCACTGCGGCCATACGGTCGTCTTTGAAATCCCGGCCGGCGACGATCGTCCCCGCCACCTGTGCCACGACTGTGGCGCCATCCATTACGTCAACCCGCGGGTCATCGTTGGCGTGCTGCCTTATCTGGGCGAGCAGGTTCTCCTGTGCAAACGCGCCATTGAACCCCGCTACGGCCTGTGGACACTGCCCGCCGGCTTTATGGAAAACGGCGAGACCAGTGAGCAGGGTGCGCTGCGGGAGTCCTGGGAAGAGGCGCGGGCGAATATCCGCGTCGATGAGCTTTTCTCGGTGTATGACATTCCGCACATCAATCAGGTTTACCTGATCTACCGAGGCGAGCTGAAAGACACCAATTTCGGCCCGGGGCCGGAGTCGCTGGAAGTGGAACTGTTTGACGAAAAGGACATCCCCTGGGATGAGATGGCCTTTCCGGTGATGACACAGACACTGAACCATTACTTCAGTGACCGCGAGAAAGGAAGTTACGGCTTACACCGCGGGGTAATCGAGCGAAAGCTCTGATCCGCCCGGGTCAGGAGACCCGGCAAAAATACCAGCCACTAGCCACAGCGTTCGTCCAGTTTCCACAGGTCGAACGCGGGCTCTTCGTAGGGGTGGGCCTCGCGCATAGCCGCGAGTACATTGTCCACAAGCGCATCCGCGCAGACAGTCTCCACCCGGTATTCCGCCACCTGTTCCACCTCGCCCTGCTGGCCGATAAACGGCTGGCTACCATCGAGCGGCCGGAACTGGCCACTGCCGAGCACCTGCCAGCAGCAGCTGTCGTAATCCCCGATACGCCCGGCGCCCGCGGCAAACAGCGCCTGCTTTACCGGTTCCAGGTGTGACTCGGGGATATAAACACAGAGTTTGAACATGACGATCGCTCGACCCATCGTTCAGAACAGCAGGGTCATCAGCTTGCGCTGGTAAGCGGTCGCTACCGGATCCCCGGCGCCGAGCGCCTTGACGATATCCAGATAGGCCTGCTTGGCCGCGCCATCCGCAAACCCCATATCTTTGCGCAACAGGCCGAGCAGGGTCTCGAGCGCCTCTTCGTGGCGATCGGCCTGGCTGAGTTGTACCGCCAGCTTGTACGCCGCTTCCTGGTCGTCCGGATTTTCCGCCAACGCCTGCTGTAGCGCCTTGATCTCGGGAGAGTCAGCTGCCTGCTGCTTCAGCTCCAGCTGTGCCATCAGCTGCTGGTAGTCGGAGTCCTGGTCTGCCAGAAGGATCTTGCCCAGCACCTGCTCGGCGTCTTTGACCCGGTTTTTTTCCAGCAGAATCGCCGCGTACTGCTTGGCGATATCGGCGCGCTCGCCGGAATCCGTATACGCCTGGCGCAACAGCGGCAGCGCCTCGTCCAGTTGATTCTCACCAACCAGCTTCTGCGCCTGCTGCAATTGCAGATCCCAGGATTTCGGCAGGTACTTGTCCAGCATCTCGCGAATTTCTTTTTCCGGCTGGGCACCGGCAAAGCCATCCACAGGCTGGCCGTCTTTCAGTACCATCACGGTCGGCAGGCTGCGCACGCCCAACTGACCCGCCAGCGCCTGCTCGGTATCCGCGTTGAGTTTCGCGAGCAGGAACTGCCCGGCGTATTCATTGGCCAGTTTTTCCAGTACCGGCATCAACTGTTTACAGGGTTCACACCACTCGGCCCATACATCCACCACCACCGGGCGTTTCATGGACTCTTCGATCAACACCTGCTGGGCGTTCTGGGCTGTGACATCGACGATAAAGTCTTCCACGGTTACTCCTGAAAATTCTGTGTTTTACCCGTCATGGGCGCGCGACCGCAAACTGGCCGCATCATAAACGATTGCGCAGTTGCCTGCCCTGCGCTCAGCCCTTGCTGCCACCCAGGCACTGGGGGCTGGCGGGCGCCTGTCCGGCCCACTCCTCGGGGGTGTAGAGATGCAGCGCCAGGGCATGAATCGGCCCGGCCATTTCATCCGCCAGCACACCGTAGACTTTCTGGTGCCGCTGCACCTTGCGGGTGCCGCTAAAAGCCTCGCTGACAAGGACTACGCGGAAATGCATCTCCGAGCCGGCGGGCACATTGTGCATATGACTTTCACAGTCCACTTCCACATGCGAGGGCGTGAAGGCGCTAGTGAGCTTCTGCTGAATCTGTTCTGCAAGGGACATGTTCGAATACTCCTTTCAACCGAGCCTCTGTCAGGGCCTCTATCAGGCCCGCTCGACGGCCGCCTGGCGTTTGCGCGCGGCAACAATCGTGTCGTATGCCACAGTGACGCTTTTCATCTGGTCTTCCGCATGGCGCATAAACTCTTCCGGCAGGCCTTTGGAGGCCATCTTGTCCGGATGGAACTCTGCCGCCTTGCGGCGATAGGCGAGCTTCAACTCGCGGTCGCTCACATCGGGGCTGCATTCCAGAATATCGTAGTGCGCCTGCAGGCCACCGGTACCGCTCGCACCCGCAGCGCCGCGCCCGAACTCGTTAAACATCGCGGTAAAAATCGACTCATGCAGCCCCAGCGCTTCGGGGATCCTGCGCAGAATCTGTTCTTCAGCCGGATGCAGCTCGCCGTCGGCAAAGGCCACCGCAAATAGCAGGCGATACACCATTTCGCGCATGGCCTGATTGCGAATCAGCTGTCGGTACTGGTTCGCATAATCGTAGATGCTGAAGTTGTCGTCTTTGGCGTTCTGGAAAATCTTGATCGCCTGCTTGCGGTCTTCCGCATTCAGGCGCAGGTTGTTGCTGATGAAATCCTCGATCAGCTGAATTTCCGCCTTGGAGACCTGACCATCCGCCTTGGCCATTTTCGCCAACATGGAAAACAGTGCGACGATAAACACCGTCTGCGCGCCATCGCGGTTCAGGGTAACGCCGGCCTCGCTGAGCTTTTTCAGCCCCGAGCCAAAAGATCCACCGACCCAGGCGCCCAACGCAGCGCCGATAGGGCCGCCAAACATCATGCCGATGCCAGCGCCAATACCTGCTCCCAACCAGGACATAACCTCTCCTTCCACAGCGCTGAAAACCGCGCTGCTGTGTTGCTAAAACGGCGGCCATCTTAGCACGGAGCGCAACAGCGGGCCCCTACCCCCAGAGCAAAACCAGACCAACAGGTCGGCGCGTGGGTCGAGATACAAAAAAACCCCGCCGGAGCGGGGTTTCTGCGGGTGCGAAAGCAGCCATCGAAAACCGGTCAACCGGTCATCGCACGCACCATGGTGATCATGACGCCCGCCGCGACCGCCGAGCCGATCACACCGGCCACGTTGGGCCCCATAGCATGCATCAGCAGGAAGTTGTGCGGATTGGCCTCGAGCCCCAGCTTGTTGGAAACCCGCGCCGCCATCGGCACCGCGGACACACCCGCGGACCCGATCAACGGGTTGATCTTGTTCTTGCTGAGCGCATTCAACAGCTTGGCCATCAGTACACCGGCCGCCGTGCCGATGGCGAAGGCCACGATACCCAGTGCCAGGATACCGAGGGTTTTCGGATCCAGGAACTTGTCCGCCGCCAGCTTCGAGCCCACAGACAGGCCGAGGAAGATGGTGGTGATATTGATCAGCGCGTTCTGCGCGGTGTCGGACAGGCGCGATACCACACCGCACTCCCGCATCAGGTTACCGAAACAGAACATACCGAGCAGCGGCGCTGCATCCGGCAGGAACAGGGCAACCAGGATCAACAGCACCAGCGGGAATACGATCTTCTCGCGCTTGCTGACCGGGCGCAGCTGGACCATCTCGATACGACGCTCCTGCTCGGTGGTCAGCGCACGCATGATTGGCGGCTGGATCAGTGGCACCAGCGCCATGTAGGAGTACGCCGCTACGGCAATCGCTCCCAGCAGGTCCGGGGCCAGCAGGCTGGACACGTAGATCGCCGTGGGGCCGTCAGCGCCGCCGATGATACCGATGGCGGCGGCGTCTGCGATGGAGAAGTCCATGATACCCAGGGCGGACATGCCCACCGCGCCAAGCACCGTGGCAAAGATGCCGAACTGGGCCGCAGCACCGAGGAACAGGGTGCGCGGGTTGGCCAGCAGCGGTCCGAAGTCCGTCATGGCACCAACGCCCATAAAGATCACCAACGGCGCCACACCGGAGGCAATCGCCACGCTGTAGAAGTTGTACAGCATGCCGTTGTTGTAACCGGCATCCGCAGCCACCTGGGCCGCGCGCTCATGGGCCGCAGCGGGAGCGCTTTCCAGCGCAGCCTTTAGGCCCTCGACGGATTCAAATGCTCCCAAGCCCAGCGCCTGTGCAAGCTGGGACAGCACGCCCGCATCGCCTGCGTAAATCGCCGCTTCCACCGCCGGCACCGCCAGGTTGGCACCGGGAATGTTGGCCAGGATGCCGCCGAAACCGATCGGCACCAGCAACAGGGGCTCAAAGTTTTTGCGGATGGCGAGGAACAGCAGCCCCAGGCACACCAGCATCATGGCGAACTGCCCGAATGCCATCTGGTTGGCGCCGGACGAGAGCCAGAGATTTGTTATGTTTTCCACAAGCGCCCCCGTTAAGCGATGGTCAGCAGGGCATCGCCCACCGCCACTGCATCGCCTTCCTTGATGGTCACCCCGGTTACACTACCGGCGCGCGGCGCACTGACCGCGGTTTCCATCTTCATGGCTTCCAGAATCACAATGTTCTGGCCCTCGGTCACCTGGTCGCCGGGCTTGACCAGCACCTTGAAGATATTGCCCGCCAGCGGCGCCTTCACCGCCTCACCGGTGCCAGCCGCAGCCGGCGCTGCTGCCGGGGCGCCCGCCGCAGCGGCTTCACCACCCACCTTGACCATGCCCGTGACATCGCCGCCATCGGCGACGGTAACGGTGTAGCTCTGCCCTTCCACGGAGACGGTGTAAACACTTTCACCCGCGTCGTTTTTCACTTCCGAGGATTCCTTGCCGGTGGGCACCGGTTCGAAGGCGTCCGGGTTATCGCGGTTCTTCAGGAACTTGAGGCCGATCTGCGGGAACAGCGCGTAGGTCAGCACGTCGTCGATCTGGCCCTCGCCTTCGGTCAGCAAGATATCGTCCGCCGCCGCTTTTTCCTGCAGCTCTGCGGCGAGCTTGTCCAGCTCGGGCGCCAGCTGATCCGCGGGGCGGCCGGTGACCGGCTCAGCGCCGTCCAGTACCTTGTCCTGCAGTTCCTTGTTCACCTCGGCCGGGGTCGCGCCGTACTCGCCCTTGAGTACCGCCGCGGTTTCCTTGGAGATGGACTTGTAACGTTCACCGGTCAGCACGTTCAGCACCGACTGGGTGCCCACAATCTGGGAGGTCGGTGTCACCAGCGGGATAAAGCCCAGGTCCTTGCGCACGCGCGGAATTTCTTCCAGCACCTCGTCGAGACGGTCGCCCGCGCCCTGTTCGCGCAGTTGGTTCTCCATATTGGTGAGCATGCCGCCCGGCACCTGAGCCACCAGAATGCGCGAGTCAACGCCGCGCAGGGAGCCTTCGAACTTCGCATACTTTTTGCGGACTTCACGGAAATACGCGGCAATCTCTTCCAGCAGATTGATATCCAGGCCGGTGTCGCGTTCGGTGCCTTCCAGAATCGCTACCACCGCTTCGGTGGGGCTGTGTCCGTAGGTCATGGACATGGAGGAGATGGCGGTATCGATATTGTCGATGCCCGCTTCCACACACTTGAGCGCGGTAGCAGTGGACAGGCCGGTGGTGGCATGACACTGCATGTGAATGGGGATATCCACCGCATCCTTGAGGCGTTTTACCAGCTCGTAGCCCTCGTAGGGGCGCAGCAGGCCGGCCATATCCTTGATCGCGATGGAGTCGGCACCCATATCTTCGATCTGGCGCCCCAGATCTACCCACAGGTCCATATTGTGAACCGGGCTCACGGTATAAGAAATGGTGCCCTGTGCATGCTTGCCCTGCTTTTTCACGGCCGCGAGCGCGGTTTGCAGGTTGCGCATATCGTTCATGGCATCAAACACGCGGAATACATCCACACCGTTGGTGGCTGCGCGCTCGACAAATTTTTCCACCACGTCATCGGCGTAGTGGCGATAGCCGAGAATATTCTGGCCGCGGAACAGCATCTGTTGCGGCGTGTTCGGCATGGCTTTTTTCAACTCGCGAATCCGCTCCCACGGATCTTCGCCCAGATAGCGGATGCACGCGTCAAAAGTCGCACCGCCCCAGGACTCCAGAGACCAGAAACCGACTTTGTCCAACTTCTCTGCGATGGGCAGCATGTCATCCAGCCGCAGGCGGGTGGCGAATAGCGACTGGTGGGCGTCGCGTAGGACTACGTCCGTAATCCCCAATGGCTTTTTAACCTCAGTCATGGGTCGTCTCTCTTGGAAAGTTGATCTTGAAAAGTTCGATAACGCGCTGCTCTGGCGCCGGGAGTTCTTTCGAATCCCACCCGGCCAACCCAGGCCGTTCGTTGAGTACTTGGGTTTTGGCCCGCGTGTTAGCGACGCTTATTGCGGTGCTGCTCGATGGCAGCCTCGATAATTTTTTTCAGGCGCGCATCCCCGGGCCCGGCAGCAGGCGCTGGGGCTGGGGCTGGAGCGATAACGGGCTCAGGCTCAGGAAAAAAACGTGTGATAACGCGGGACATGATGGTCGTGCAGATAACCAGAACCAGCAGGAACGTGAAAACAATCCCCATGCCGAACAGCGTGATATCCAGACCTTGCTGCATCAGTGACTCTTGCACCTGTATCCCCTCGCAAAATGCTTTTTATGTATGTGTTCCGATTTTTCGGGCGATATTATCAATACAAGATCCTTTCAAAATCAAACACTTATTAGTTACAGAAGCAACCAAGAACCCGCCAATTAACGATGATTTCTACCATTTTCGCTACCAAATTCGACCAGGGCTCCCATCCCATGCGGGTGTCGATTAATTGCACAGCAGGCAGTGGAATTTCGTACAATAGCCGGCCATCGAAGCCCTATAACCGCTAGCAGTACTGGCTATCAGAGACCCATGCAAAATACGCAGCCCCCAATCCCGAACGCGACACCGGATACGCCGATGATTTACCAGGCGCCAATGGAGGGTGTCATCGATCACCATGTGCGGGCACTTCTGTCCAGAATTGGCGGTGTGGATATCTGTGTGACCGAGTTTGTGCGTGTTACTCACACACGATTGCCGCGCAGGGTCTTCACCCGCCTGTGTCCCGAACTGGACCAGGGCGCGCATACCCCCAGCGGCACCCCGGTCAAACTGCAGTTACTCGGCGGCAACCCGCAGGCCATGGCGTACAACGCGGCCAAAGCAGTAGACGCCGGTGCCATATCCATCGACCTCAACTTTGGCTGCCCGGCGAAGTCGGTCAACAATAGCGACGGCGGCGCCTGCCTGCTCCAGTCCCCTTCCCGGGTGGAGGGCATCGTGGCCGCGGTTCGCAATGCGGTGCCCGCAGAGATTCCGGTATCCGCCAAAATCCGGCTGGGCTACAGCGACCGCAGCAGCTACCTCGACAATGCCCGCGCAGCCGAGGCCGGCGGCGCATCCGAGCTGGCGGTACACGCCCGTTCCAAGGTGGATGGCTACCGTCCCCCTGCGTACTGGGAATACATTGGCGAGATTCGCGAGCAACTGGGTATCAGGGTGATTGCCAATGGTGACTTGTGGACCCTGGACGATTTCAAGCGCTGCCGCGAGGTCACCGGCTGTGACGCTTACATGTTCGGCCGCAGCCTGCTGGCGCGACCAGATATAGGACTCCAGATTCAGGCCCTGTGCGAGGGGCGCGACTACCAGCCGCTGCAATGGCACCAGGTAGCCACCCTGCTGTATGACTACTATTCCACAACCAAGGATATTTACCCGGCCAAGTATCTCGGCAACCGCATCAAGCAGTGGCTCGCGTATCTCAAACTCAGCTACCCGGAAGCCATCCGCTTTTTTGAACAGATCAAGCGCCACCGTGACCCGGAGCTGCTGGAACAGGCTTTTGCAGAGCACATGAGGCCCGCGGAAGGGGGCAGCGACCTACGCCATGACCACGCTGAAAGCAGCGCCGCATAGGCTGAATCCGCGCCTCGAACAGGGCACATTACCCGCCCGCAAAAAAAGCTGAAAAAAGTGCTTGCAAAGACCCGGGGCCCGCGGCAGAATGCGCGCCCTATCGAGCTGAACCGGCGATCTCCGGAAAGCCAAGAAGTTCGGTAACCTGCGGATTTTTAAAGAGTTTTTTAAAAATTTCTTTAAAAAAGAGTTGACGAAGCCAAGGCAAGTCACTATAGTTCGCAACCACAACGACGCGCTCGTAGCTCAGCTGGATAGAGTACCTGGCTACGAACCAGGCGGTCGGAGGTTCGAATCCTCCCGAGCGCGCCATACAAGAAAGGCCCGAACTTGAGAAAGTTCGGGCCTTTTTCTTTTCTGTCCTCACAACCACAATTAATTCGCTTAGTGATGGATCAGTTACCAGTTCAAGTTACCGCTGGAGTCGAGTTGAGCTCACCGGGAGCCTGAAATACCTTCCTGAATGTAAAAGCCGCCGCCGATGGGCCGCTTTCTCGCAGAATATTTAGCCTTTCTGCCGCCTCCTCGATTGAGGGGATGTGACCAACAGGAACCCACCAAAGTACCATGTGGACCTCGCCCATCTTTTCAAACCACTCTTGCTTACGGCGCATGATCTCTACATGGGCAGAGCGATAAACGTAGCTGTGTAGAGCCTCGACCGACTCCCAAACGGATAGATTCACGATCTTATCGGAACCAAAATAATCAACCCCGGTAGCATCCCCTTCTTCTGTTTGGAGCCGCCACACAAAGCCTTGAGACGCCTCCGCCAGAGCATTAACTCTATCGAGGTTCGCCACAAAATCTGCGAGCTGCGGCGAATCGATAGGCGCACTCAGCGTAGCGATATTGAGTTGTGCAATTTGATGAAGACTCATTGTTTCCTCCTTGAAAACACGTCAAGCGACTAAGGAAAGCAGCTTGATCTGTGAACTTTTTGCATAAAAGTGGCAGCTCAGTGATCCTAGCATCTCAAGCGCAAGCTACTGCGTACCACGGACGACCGATGGCCCGGAGTATCTTCCCCCGGCCTTGTTAGCCATTTCATGGCTCAGGACTGAAAAGAGCTGCACCGACGCTTAAACCAACCGGTACGCTTTTTATAATTCACGGGGCAATTTTCTTTACACTCGGCCCCCAACTCCTTCAGCGATTCAGCTTCCTTGAAGTGTGCAACAGTTTCCCCAGAAACTACATGCTTGTAACCTGGCTCGCTAGATGTCACTAGAAAATAGTTATTACTATCCCCGATCAATATTTTTTCACTAGCCAGTGCATATACATCGAATCTCCACATACCCCAAGAACTCCAATTATGCATTATCAAGCAATCTGACATTGTTCTTAAGGGCTCTCGGTCTTCCTCCGAATGAGAAAGTGGAGATAGACCAATGGTGGCAACCATCAGTATTTTTATTATTTTCATGCTCGACTTTCCTTATGATGGCTAACGCCCGCAACAGGGGCGACCAATGCTATGCACGTTTTGTGCGAAACTGGGAGCGCAGCGACCCGCACAAAATGTGCATAGCGTTGGGCGTTCCGCGGAGGCCCGATGGGCCGGAGCATTCTGCTTGCGTTTGTTAGTAGTTTTAGCGCCACGGGTTTAGACGCTCAATACTCTTGGTTTTAAGATTTACCTTGTAATACCAATCTTGCCAACCATTAATTTTATGCGAAGGTTCAAATGAAACGATCGGACATTCACCTTCTATGGAATGGCGTGCGAAAGTATAGAAACCCGAATACTCGGGCGGCTGAACTGAAAAGAGTAGATCGAGCTCGTCAGATGTATATACCTCAAGCAAGGTGCCTTCGTCCTTGATTTTTAGTATCTCACCGGTATCAAGTTTACTTTCCATTGACTACTAACGCTCAAATAAAAAGCGTGCTTTTGTTTGCGTCTTTTTTCATTTTCTTGTTAGGCATATTCACTTTTCATTAACATTAACGACAAGGGTTCCCGTTAATAAGTCATGTAAGCAGCGCTTGTCTTTCCTGAAAATAAACAAAGAATCAATAATTATTATTATAAGGCCAATAAATATAGGAAAAATAACTATTATTATCGGAAGAATCCTCAATAAAAAATACTTATAAAAAGGAATAACCTGACCGCTTTTGGAGCCTATCACTCGTATCCCTACATACATTTTTCCAAAAGACTGACCTTTTTTATGTAAATAATAGGCATTAACAAGAGCATAACTTAAAATGCCAATAACTAGAGAGCAGATGATCATACGAAGCACTGTAATATTTCCTACGCGAGCTTCCTCTAACAATATAAACCAAAGAAGTGGAAATAAAAGGAACGCCGCAGTGGCTGAATCAATTAACGTCGCTATCAAACGAGAACTTCGAGATGCAAGTCTAGTCAAATTATCAGGTTCACCTGCAACTGACTTTAGTGGTTTAAACGGTTTCTCTTCTTTCAATATCGAGTCCTTACTTTTCAATGTAACGTTTAGCGAAAAGGTGCATTTTTCATTTTAGGTCTTTTTCGACACGTAGATATGAGGAAATTTTTCAAGATCCGCTTTCATGTTCTACTCATCAAATTGTAACTCACGGCCAGTTTCTGACATCAGTCACCCTATCAATAATAACCCGTTTTGTCCGCTATCTAGAGCAGAGACTTGAGTCTGCTTACTAACGCCCACGGCAGGGGCGGTTTGCCTTATGCGCGTTTTGCGCGAAAATGGGAGCAAAGCGACCCGCGTAAAACATGCATAAGGTAAGCCGTCCCGCGGAGGGCCGTAGCCTTACTGCCGTTTTGGCCGCCCTGGTTCACTTTATGGCTCCCAATATAGCCAAGACTACAAAGGACAAAACCAACAAGAGTATGGCGAGCATAGTAATTTGCATTGGAGAGATAGCCGTGAAGATGATGGCGCAAAGCCAGGCTATGCCAATAACTAAAGCTGATGCTCTGAATGCCTTCTTATTCATGTGAAATTTCCCTATCCACTTTTTTTCAAGCAACTGAATGGAAGCTTCTCTGAACACTAAGAAACTTAACGCCGCGAGCAGCGGCATGATCTGCTACCACTTTCGTGGACACTTTATGCACAAAAATGGGAGCGCAGCGACCGTGCAAAAAGCGCACAAAGTAAGACGTCGGATGCATTGCATTGTTATGAGTTTGGTTTAACACCGGAGCCACTTCCTGCCTTCTGCACTCTGATCATAATTCAAGAGGCGTACTTTTATCGCCGGATTTGAGCTCATTAAATACTCAGGAAAATCTTTCGGGAAATTGCTTCCACAGATAGCCAATTTACCGGTATCCAGGGCGCCAACCAGAACGCGTATTGTGTTCCAGTGGTCGTAGCTCTCCTTTGAGACGATAAGAACATTTGGTGAATGTCCATAGACAGCCACGCCACGCTCATTCTTACTGTTGAAAACTCTTAGATCTCTTTTCGTATACGCCAAACCTGGATCAATGGCGATTTCACATAAATATGGAAAAGCCGAAGTCTTGTATTTGTGCATGACTACATGGACTCATAACGCCGCGCTCAGCCGCAGCTTACTTTGGGCGCTTTGTTGCGCGAAAATAGGAGCGTAGCGACTGCGCAACAAAGTGCTTAAAGTAAGATGTCGGCTGCAGCGCCTGGTTATGGCTGACGCGCTCCGAAGTACCTACGGGCACCGAATGCGCCGAAGCTCCTTTAAAACAAGGAAAGAACTTCCAGCTTCCCCCAACCAATTATTCTCTTATTGGCACTCCGCATTGCTGCAGCGGAGTTGCCCCGATTCCTACGGACTTAAACGAAAGCACTAGGAACGAAACTGCTTGATTTTATCATGGCAAATAGCCAAATACTGCGGGCCAAAACAGTGCTTTCAATTACACGCTGGCACACGCCACAAATTTAACGGCCCGGCACCATAACGCCGCCAGCAGGGGCAGCGTAGCTTGTGCGTGTTTTGTGCAAAAATGGGAGCGAAGCGACCTGCGCAAAACGTGCACAAGGTAAGCTGTCCCGCGGAGGGCCGGAGGCCCGGAGTTTTACTGCCTGGCTTTGTTAAATGCTGAACTCTAGGGCATCCTCGCGCTCTGCATATACCTTTTTTAGCGCAGCTTTTAGCTCATTAAGCTGACTAAAATTTTTCGGAAAACCCAAAAATATAGTTTCCGTGCTAACCAACGTAACTCGCAAGCCAGTACTCTCTACAACGCAATGAGATGCTGTATTGTACCCGCCATTAATTTGATCATTGTACTCAAAGTAGATGCCGTCTTTTGAACCGGTTTGTTCTGTCAGCCCTTTTTGCCACATGAAATAGCGACCGCAGTTACCGGCCATGGACACTGTACATACATCATTTTCTACTAATTCTATTCGGTGTTCTTGGCTCATATGCTCTTCGGATAACTTGAATATTTAACGCCCAGCGCAGGCGCAGCCAGCGCGGAGCACATTTTGTGTTAATGTTTGAGCGCCAGCGAGTAACACAAAATGTGCGTAGCGTTGGCTGTCGCTCTGCCGCTGCTCGTTAAGTGAATCAGGACCCATGGTACTTTAGAATCTCAAATACTTTTATATGCTTACACTCATGGGAATTCTCTGGTTCGTATTTTTCACAGTAATTTGATTCATAGCCAGACACTTTTTCTGCGTTTACAAGTTTGCTACATACTACTGTTGCTTTACCTTTTGAAAAATACGTTTGCCCGCTCCCGTATTCACCCGTACTAAAGACAACCCCCAACTCCCCTCTAGCCAATGGCCCACAATCGTATACTTTCAGCTCTACGACTTCATTCGCCGAGCAAGAAAGAGCCGTCAATAAGAGGTTGAGAGCAACACAGATTCTCTTCACTTGCATACTCACTTAACGCCGCCAGCAGGGGTAGCTTACCTTGTGGGCGATTTGCGCGAAAATGGGAGCGCAGCGACCCGCGCAAAACGTGCACAAGGTAAGCTGTCCCGCGGAGGGCCGAAGGCCCGGAGCTTTACTGCCTGGCATTGTATGGTGTACATGCTCTCTCAAACGGGCAAAATTGAGGCCCACCTCTGGCTGCAACCAGAGGCCTTTTATGCGGTAGTTCGATGCCTGTCTGGCTCCTCTGTCGAGAGACCGTTAACAAGTGGGAACGCCGCATAAACTCAAAGTAACAACTCGAATAGTCATCAGGGCCTCGAGCTCGTATTGCAAGCAAGAGTTAACTTACCAATGAACCACTCACAAGACAATGAAGTCAATGTCGGCATAGATACCGGCAAGACCCAGCTCGATATTTATATACGCCCTCTTGGCGAATACTTTGCTGTCAGCAACGATGCGAAAGGTGTTCGCGAAGCTATTAAGCGCATCAAAGCACATCAGCCAACGCGCATCGTTATTGAAGCCACTGGCCGCCTGGAGCATACCTTCGTGTTCGCTGCTGCAAAACATAATCTACCTGTAGTTGTCGCCAATCCTCTTCATGTACGGCGGTTTGCTGGAGCCATTGGGCAGCTCGCGAAAACAGACAAGATCGATGCTCAGCTGATCGCCCACTTTGGCGAGAGCATCAAGCCTACTCAAACAGCTGTGGCGCCGGAAAATGACAGAAAAATCAGTGACTTACTCGTTCGCCGGCGACAGTTGATGGAGATGCAGACGATGGAAAAGAACCGTCTATCCATCATGCCCAAAGAGCTGCGCACCAGCATTAACACCATGCTGAAAACGATCAAAGCGCAGATCGATAAGATAGATGCTGCCCTTGATGGCATGATTGCCCAAGCTGACGACTGGAAAGAGAAAAATGAAATTCTCCAAAGTGTGCCCGGAGTGGGCAAAGTCATGGCTTACACGTTACTTAGCGACCTTCCAGAACTCGGCACCCTGAATAACAAAGAGATCGCGGCACTTGTCGGGGTGGCGCCGATCAACCGAGAGAGCGGCCGCTACCAGGGCCTTCGCCGAATACGCGGTGGACGCCATCAAATACGCACAGTTATGTTCATGGCGATGATGTCGACCATCCAATGCAATAAGAAATTCAAAGACCACTATGAGCGACTCAGAGCAGCCGGCAAACGGCCGAAGGTTGCTCTGGTGGCATGCATGCGCAAGATGATTGTTATCCTCAACAGCATGGTACGAAATGGTACTGCCTGGGAGGGAAACATGGCCTAAGCGGTTGACTCAGAGCCATAGTCACTTGTTATAACCGGGCCTCCTACGCGCGAATTTCTACACTTTTTGGGTTCAGCGCCATTGATAGCTCTCTGAAGATTCTATCCTCTACCTGAGAAATGCCGCCTTCAATTAGCTCTTTAGGCTCTACAACAACCTTGGGCTTTCTTTTAAAGAGTCCCTTGATTGATAGTTTCTTCTCGGCTGTTACTAAACAGTTCCAGGCCGCGTCAAAATTAGCGACCAATAATCTCTGCGTTGAGAATGCCTCTTTTGAGCTTTCGGAAACGATTTTCGAGCCATTTGATAGCTCTATTTTATTCCTATAGATCTTTAATTTTACTTCCATCGTGGCTCAACTAATTAGTTATAACGCCGTGCGCAGCGGCGGCTTACTTTGTGGATTTTTTGCGCGAAAATAGGAGCGTAGCGACTGCGCAAAAAAGTGCGCAAAGTAAGACGTCGGTCTGCCGCACCTTGTTAAGCGCCTACGGACTTCAGTAGTTCAATGACTCTGTGGTGTAAACCTGCGGGCTCAGGGAACAAATTTTTTGAGTACAACCAGTTAGTGTGCGTCCCGATTGATAAATATCCAGTTTTCAACTTATAACTCGGATTTACGTAAATGTCTCCGCTTTCAAGTATTTCTTTGACCATGTTTGGCGTTAATGTCCAGCGGTGGCCTTGCTTCTTATTTGGACGCCTGTCATCAAGGTGGCACTCGATTCCATTGATCGTACGCTTTAACGTTGTTGTTTGATTTGTCGTTTCGAAAATTTTTAACTCTGTTACGCCTTGATCAATTGTTGAATTGTCAGCGTAATCCTCAGCTTCCTGGGTCTCCTCCTTAATGAAGGTTCTCCATGCTAACCAAGCGACAAAGCCAGCAATCAAGGTCTGTGCGATCTTGGTAATTAAATCTATTGAATCTAAAACGCATTGCCACATAGGTTAATTCTTTTTCTTCGCTTAACGCCGCGATCAGCCGCGGCTTACTTTGTGTGCTTTTTGCACGAAAATGGGAGCGCAGCGACCGTGCAAAAAGTGCACAAAGTAAGGCGTCGGCTGCATTGCTTTGTTAAGCGCCGCGGGCTCCACGAAACCTCCAAACTAGCTCGCTAAGGCCTGCACTACGCATGCATAAGAACAGCCCAACACATATTTCAACTACCGTGACAACTTCTGCAAATATCGTTTCGATATAGACAACATCACTCATGTACATGGATTTTGAAAGGAATGAAATCATAAGTGCATTGTTTATGAAATCTGGAATCGCCCACGACAAAATATAGATACCGAGAACACAACATGACACAGATATAAGACGCTCGGCGTCCTGAGATAAATTGACATTTAACTCGACTTCTTTCGGAAATAGCTTTTTCGCCACCAAGTTTGGAAATTTGACGAATACCAATGCACAAAGAAAAATCAATAAAATTTCAAGAATCGTAATAAATGTGTATACACGAACACTATCATCACTACTTCCGACTAAAGTACTTAAAAACGAGTACTGTAGTGAAATGGTGCGAAGGCCTAGAAAGATTAGCAGGATGCCGCAAACCTTTATCCCTACTGTTACTAGATCTTGAAATTTCATGCTATTCCTTTAGTGACGCTTAACGCCGCGCACAGGGGCGGCTTACTTTATGCGCGTTTTGCGCGAAAATGGGAGCGCAGCGACCTGCGCAAGACGCGCATAAAGTAAGCCGTCCCTTTGCTGCGCATTGTTAGCTTTTTTTGCTCGATCCACCTGGCGATTTGGGAGGCTTCACAGATGGCATAGGCGTATTAGTGCCTGTTATCGGCAAGCCTCTGCCATTTTCTTTGATTATTCTATCTCGGCTGGGTGAACCGGGTTTGTTTTTATCAGACATTGACTTCTCCTTAGTAGTACGTGTTTACAAGGTATTGTTCGGCTTCTTTTTCAGCTTCTTGCAGAATTTTTTTCTTTTTAGGAAGAACTAGATCTTTTAGTGCCTTCTTTTCCGCCTTTAGCGATTTATCCTTAAGACTGATATACAAATCGTGAATTTCTTTTTCTGTAAGCTCACCTTCAGCAACCGAAAACCAATGCCTCTCACAGTCAAGTGAAATATCCTGAATTTGATCATTGAGGTCGCTGATTGGCTTTAACCTTTGTTTAAATGGCAAAAACGGCTTGATCGCCGTAACCACTTGTGACAACGCAATAATTACGGCCCAAAGTAGCTGATATTCTTGCCAGATGGCCCATGCTGCAATACTCGAAGATGACGTAATTGCGAGAAGTATGTTGATGGCCTTATCCCACCACTCTGACCTCGCAGCATAATTGTGGAGATAGATGACGTGAGTTTTTAGCTCCCTTATGAGGCTCCAATATTTTTGTTGATACTGACTCATTATAATTTCTATATTTTTTGATGCTTCGGAAAGCTAACGCCCAGCGCAGGCGCAGCCAATGCGGAGCGCATTTTGTGTTAATGTTTGAGCGCCAGTGAGTAACACAAAAGGTGCGTAGTGTTGGCTGTCGCTCTGCCGCTGATTGTTATGTTTTTAGGGCTCATAGGTTGCTACCTCGCTGAGCCACCAGTTTAACTTATCATTGAGCTGCCAGGGCTCAGGTGTTTCAAAGGCTTCTTGTAGCACTTGCGATTCTGTTTTTACATCCAAAGCCTCCACTACTAGGTTCCCACTCTCCCACAGAGTGGCTCTAGCAAGTAACCCATTCCCATCTATTTCAACATAACGAGCTTTAACGGAATCACCTAGTTCTTCCATGATGAAAACGGCAAAGCCTTCAGCTCTAAATATTTTTGATTTGGAATTCTTCCATTCTTCGAGGTATGTGAGCAGCTCATTCATAGTGAAACATAACGCCCAGCGCAGGCGCAGCCAGCGCGGAGCACTTTTTGTGTTAATGTTTGAGCGCCAGCGAGTAACACAAAAAGTGCGTAGCGTTGGCTGTCGCTCTGCCGCTGATTGTTAAGCACCTACTCGCTATCCAACCCATATTTGCTTTTTAAAAACTCCTCTCTCTCCAAGAGCTCTTCGTATTTCTCAGAAAGCACGGTTTTCAACTGTTCTCGATTTAGGCTTCCCATGTACTCTGGATTTTCTTCATACATACGCCTTAAAGTTTTTACCGCTGACGTTCCGCACGACCTATGCTGCATCCGAAAATTATAATATTCATGCCAAGATAGATGGTCATCAACATTACAATCCCCATAATAAAAATCAACTCTCGCACACTCACTTATATGATGTGAATGTAAAGGCGTTCCGTAATAGCTCATCCACTCAATATATGAAATCTTGCGATTCCCGTCTTCGTCCAATGATTTGAAAAAGGTTGAAGGAACCCACCGGCAACCTCCTGAAGGGGCTGGACCTACGATAAAAGGTACAACAATTATCACGAAGATTATTCTTGCCATCATTGTGCTTAACGCCCACGGCAGGGGCGGCTTACCTTATGCGCTTTTTGCGCGAAAATGGGAGCAGCGCGACCCGCGCAAAACGTGCATAAGGTAAGCCGTCCCGCGGAGGCCCGAAGGGCCGGAGCTTCACTGCCCGTGATTGTTAAGTGTGGCATTTCTCGATACCCACTTCATACACACCACCTTTAGGCTGCAACATTTCTACGTGTTTAATCCTACGTTTTTCATGCCAACCACAGAAATTGAAGTCTTTTTCTGTTTGGTGGCAGATGGCTAATGCTGCCTGGATATTTCTTGCTTTTACATTGGTGCAATTCAATTTTGTGCACGAACCGCTACTTTCAATTTTTACCTCAACTGCACGGTGCGCAGTAACTTCAGATACACAATTCGCTTGAGCCAATGCAGTGATTGAAAAAATAAGTAGAGCTACGTTAATTACTATTCCAAGTGCTTTCATCAGTACTGACACTTAACGCCTTGCTCAGCGGCGGCTTACTTTATGTGCCTTTTGCGCAAAAATGGGAGCGTAGCGACCGCGCAAAAGGTGCATAAAGTAAGACGTCGGCTGCAGCAAATTGTTATGTGCGTTCAGGGTGCTGACTCTCGATCTCCGGAGAGCAGGGGCTATAGATTTCAAGTATCTCATTCTCACTCCAGAGACGATATAAATTTGCTTTTCCATTTATTTCTTCATACCAGCTGAACTTCTCTCTGAGATAGTTGAGGTAATCTGATTCAGAAACTACCGACAAGAAGCCATCACTACTTAACTTAAGCGAGGAGTCTCCACTATCACAAGACTCATTGATTACTTGAAAAGTATAAATAAGATCAAATTTAATTTTCAGCTTTTGGGCTTTCCTTGGAGAATATACTAGGTGTGCTCCTTCTACTGGAGCGCCCTCTTCTTTAGTAGATGATGAACCTGACTTGACCATTTCCAACAAAATGATAGAAATCCCCAAATTTTCATAGGAAATTGTGTCAATTAACCATGAGTAAGCTTTATCCAATTCACTCTTCATACTAATTACACATAACGCCCAGCGCAGGCGCAGCCAGCGCGGAGCGCATTTTGTGTTAATGTTTGAGCGCCAGCGAGTAACACAAAAGGTGCGTAGCGTTGGCTGTCGCTCTGCCGCTGATTGTTAGGCACGACGGAACCACTTAAAGTGAAGAAACCTAAGAAATTTTGCTTTCTTGTTTTCTGGCTTCTTGTATCTATTGCAATACTTCCAAAATGGCAGCTTCTTTTCATCAAGTTCACTCGAAAAATCATACTTAATTTCGAATTTCGATCCATTCTCGTGAAGTATAAAGTGAACTACATTCCAGTTTGCCAAGTTAAAATCAGATTGCTTTTCATACAATGTTAAAAAAAGATCGTTGATTGCCTTACTTGCATCATGTTTCAGAGTGAAACTACCTTCTTTCTCAAGATAATTACCGTTCCATATTGTTGTGACGTGGCTGTGTGGCTTCTTGAAAAATATAAAATGAATCTTTTTCCGAGAATCTGGAGTTACATTGTAGATTAGCTGGGCTATCGACTTATAAATTAACTGTTCTTCCGTCATATGACTCTCAGATAGCTGCCTAACGCCGCGCACAGGGGCGGCTTACTTTATGCGCGCTTTGCGCGAAAATGGGAGCGCAGCGACCAGCGCAAGACGTGCATAAAGTAAGCCGTCCCTTTGCTGCGCTTTGTTAAGCGCTTGGCGCTGGACAAGAGGGTTCCTTGTCCACTACCGGCGACAGAAACTTAGTCAACTTTCCTGCGCAAATTAAGTAGAAATTTGGATCTGAGTCAGCATTTTTCGATTGGACGGCAGAGTGAATGACTTTGCCTTTAGAATACAAAGTTGATTCAAAATTCTTCGTGTTTTGGGGATTTACTATAACTGAGAGACGAAGCTCATCCGAAAGAACAAACTCTTGAGATCCATATGAGCCTGTCTCTACAACAAATTCTTGGATAGGGTTCTGATCCACTACAACTTGTAGCTTAAATTGATTGTTCTCGCTAGCTGATGCGACCCCGGAAAATAGTACAAGTAATACTGATGCAACTATGATTTTCATTTTTTATTTCCTTATTGTGACTCTCAGTGCTTAACGCCGCGCTCAGCCGCGGCTAACCTTGTGCGCTTTATGCGCGATAATGGGAGCGACAGCGACCAGCGCATAAAGTGCACAAGGTTAGCCGTCGGCCTGCAGCACCTTGTTAAGCCAGCCAGAGCTCATACAGGCACCACGCGCCATAGATAGTTAAAGGGAGTACAAGAATCCCATAAAACACAATGGCCGTAGGCACAGTAAATAGCATTACGAGCGTTATGCCAGTTCCTAACAATACTGCGGGCACACCCAAAACTGTAGAAATCGCCTTTTCAAGTGTACCAATTTTAGACAAAGGAGTTTCTTTGTAGAGCAGCCTCCAAAGTTGCACCAAAGCTAGACATGGAACAATGAGCAGGAAAGCCGTTTGATATGGATCTGGACCAAAATCAGACTTACCTCCATTTAAGACCACCATTCCAAGAGCAGCTGTTAGATAGAGCACCCAGACAGTTCCAGGAATTATTGATATCAGCCCGATTATTCTGCTCTTTCTTTTCATAATGGCTTAACGCCCACGGCAGGGGCGGCTTACCTTATGCGCTTTTTGCGCGAAAATGGGAGCGGAGCGACCCGCGCAAAACGCGTATAAGGTAAGCCGTCCCGCGGAGGCCCGAAGGGCCAGAGCTTCACTGCCCGTGATTGTTATGCTAGCGGACTTCGAACACGTACAATTTCTTTGGCGTGCCTTCAATGGGAACCCAAACTTCCCTCACCCCTTTAAAGTCCAAGACTAAATTTGAATCCTCGATAATTTTTTGGCCAAATACCAGGCCTTCTGATGAAGTTGAATAAACGCCACACCAATTGCTACCCATGTACAAGGGTGCTTCATTTTCGGGAGTAGTAACTAAATAGACTTCACCCGCGGGCCTTTCAATCTTTAATTGGTGCTCATCCATAGCTTCAGCTGAGATGAAAGCTTTACCTTCCAGAGTTAGGACAACAGGTAATTCTATTTCATGCTGTGCTTGAGATTGACAGCCAATTAGAAAAAAAGAAAAGAAAAACGCTATGTATATTCTCATTACTTTTACTCACTGAGCATAACGCCGCGCTCAGCCGCGGCTAGCTTTGGGCGCTTTATGCGCGATAATGGGAGCGAAGCGACCGCGTATAAAGTGCACAAAGTTAGACGTCGGCCTGCAGCGCTTTGTTAAGTAATTTAAATTTTTGCCCGATAAAATAGCCGGCAAAAATAACAACTATACCAATCAATATACTGATCAGATATACCTCTGTTGGAATCGGATAGTCAACACGGAATAAGGCTAAAGGTATAAATACAACGAACCCAAATCCCGCTGAATATGCAGCCACACAAATCGAAAAATACAGCGACACTTTATAGCCATTCTCTATCGCATACAGAAGAACTGAAGTAGCTACTAGAGCTAATATTATTCCGATTACAAGTACGGACTTCCCAGACGCCCAAATTTGAACAGGCGCAAGTGCAGCCACGCTGCCACCGATCATTGAGAAAATTCCTGACAACGTCTCTTTGACGCTCGCACTTTCTTTTTGCATGTATTCACTTAACAGTTTATTCAAAAGCCCAGGTCATATATCACCTTGCCACATATCCAATTTGGCACCACTGTTTAAATGTGACCTAAAAGGCCTGTTAATTCAGTAAGTTATATCACAACCTGCTCTTTGCATCCTGCAAATATATGGCAGCCTTGCTGTATATCTTTCTCAGGTAACTTACCGCGCCAAGAACTTATCTTTTAAAAATCAATTAGTTAGCACTTTAGCCCTGCCAAATCGAGCTGAAGCTATTGATCTACGTCTTGACACTGGGGACACCTCGAAAAATACTGTATATAAATACAGCTACGAATGAGGCATACCAATGGATGATGTGCGCCACACAATACCAGGCTCACCGGTACGGTTCATGGACCAACTAAGACTCCATATTCGACAGAAGGGTCTTTCTTACCGTACCGAGCAGACTTATGTCCACTGGATAAAGCGGTTCATCCATTTTCATGAACTGAAGCACCCCAAGGATATGGGAAGGTCTGAAGTTCAGGCGTTCTTGACCCATATTTCAGTAAATAGACGCTGCTCGGTAAACACACAGCGAGTTGCGCTCAATGCCCTAGTTTACCTCTATAAGCAGTTTTTTGGGGTAGACACCGCCGACCTGGATTTCAGGACCGCAAAACAGCCTCGCCGGCTACCGGTAGTTTATAGCCGGGATGAGATCTGTAGAATTCTCGCACAACTAGATGGCGTCTATCGGTTACAAGTCGCGCTGATGTACGGCAGCGGTTTACGTATTGCTGAGTTACTCTCGCTGAGGGTGAAGGATATTGATTTTGACAGCAACAATATTGTGGTTCGGAGTGGCAAAGGCAATAAAGACCGTACGACCCTGCTGCCGCAAGATCTGAAAGGGGAGCTAAAACTACAAGTACGGAAAGTACTGAAGCTTCACCAGCGAGATATTGAAGACGGCTTTGGCGAAGTTTATATGCCGGATGCTCTTGAGCGTAAGTATCCAAAAGGGGGCCGGCAGGCAGCCTGGCAATACCTGTTCCCTGCGGGAGGATTTAGCAAAGATCCAAGGAGTGGCGTCGAGCGCAGGCATCATTTGCATCCATCCACACTGTCCCGGCATATTCGCGAGGCAGTAAAGCTGGCCAAGGTAATGAAGCCGGCGAAGGCGCACGCATTCCGGCACAGCTTTGCGACCCACTTATTAGAGGCAGGATACGACCTTCGGACCATTCAGGAACTGCTCGGGCACTCAGACGTGAGTATCACAGAAATCTATACACACGTGGTGAACCGAGGAAATAAAGGGGTTTTCAGCCCGATGGACCGACTCTCCCCCGGCGAATCAGGTGGTATTTCAGAGCCGGTCATTCTCTATCGTTCAGTCGCTTAATCAAACATAAAAAAACCCCGCATAAAGCGGGGTTTTTTCGGTTTGGCTGGTAGGCCGGCTTACATCATGCCGCCCATGCCACCCATTCCGCCCATGCCACCCATGTCAGGTGCAGCCGGCTTGTCTTCCGGGATGTCTGCAACCATGGCTTCGGTGGTGATCATCAGGCCAGCGATGGAGGCAGCCGCCTGCAGAGCAGAGCGAGTCACCTTGGCCGGATCCAGGATACCCATTTCCAGCATATCGCCGTACTCACCGGTACCGGCGTTGTAGCCGAAGTTACCTTCGCCCTGCTTCACCTTGTCTACGACTACAGAAGCTTCGTCACCAGCGTTGGTAACGATCTGGCGCAGCGGCATTTCCATGGCGCGCAGTGCAGCGGCAATACCGTGGTTCTGGTCTTCGTTGTCACCGGTTACGGAGATCGCTTGGGTAGCACGAACCAGAGCGGTACCACCGCCAGGAACAACACCCTCTTCCACTGCAGCGCGGGTGGCGTGCAGGGCGTCTTCAACGCGGGCTTTCTTCTCTTTCATTTCGACTTCGGTGGCAGCGCCAACCTTGATCACAGCAACACCGCCAGCCAGTTTGGCTACGCGCTCTTGCAGCTTCTCTTTGTCGTAGTCGGAAGAAGATTCTTCGATCTGTGCACGGATTTGCTTAACGCGTGCTTCAATGTCAGCAGCATCGCCAGCGCCGTCTACGATGACGGTGTTTTCTTTGGACAGGGTTACGCGCTTGGCGGTACCCAGGTGCTCCAGAGTGGTGGCTTCCAGCTCCAGACCAACTTCTTCAGAAATCACGGTGCCACCGGTCAGGATCGCGATGTCCTGCAGCATGGCTTTACGGCGGTCGCCGAAGCCCGGTGCCTTAACCGCAGCTACTTTTACGATGCCGCGCATGCTGTTGACTACCAGAGTCGCCAGCGCTTCGCCTTCTACGTCTTCAGCGATGATCAGCAGCGGCTTGGAAGCCTTGGCTACTTGCTCCAGCAGGGGCAGCAGATCGCGGATGTTGGAGATTTTCTTGTCAACCAGCAGGATGAACGGGCTGTCCAGTTCGGCAGTCATGTTTTCCTGGTTGGTGATGAAGTAAGGAGACAGGTAGCCGCGGTCGAACTGCATACCTTCAACCACGTCCAGCTCGTTTTCCAGAGACTGGCCTTCCTCAACGGTGATCACACCTTCTTTACCCACCTTGTCCATCGCTTCAGCGATGATGGTGCCGACGTTCTCGTCGCTGTTGGCGGAGATGGTACCTACCTGAGCGATAGACTTGCTGTCGGTGCACGGGGTAGCCAGGCTGGCGATGTGGTCAACGGCTGCAGCAACGGCTTTGTCGATACCGCGCTTCAGGTCCATCGGGTTGAAGCCTGCAGCTACAGATTTCAGGCCTTCGGTTACGATCGCCTGAGCCAGAACGGTCGCAGTGGTGGTGCCGTCACCTGCGGTGTCAGAAGCCTTGGAGGCAACTTCTTTCACCATCTGGGCGCCCATGTTTTCGAACTTGTCTTTCAGTTCGATTTCTTTGGCTACGGATACGCCGTCTTTGGTCACGGTCGGAGCGCCGAAAGCCTTGTCCAGAACCACGTTGCGGCCTTTCGGGCCCAGGGTGGTTTTTACGGCGTCAGCCAGGATGTTTACGCCGTTCAGCATTTTCTGGCGAGCGTCGTCACCAAATTTTACGTCTTTTGCTGCCATGATCTTAATTCCTCAATTCTGCTCGTGGTTGCGTCTTGTCGGGAAAAGTACCGGGGGTCTTAGCCTTCCAGTACGCCGTAGATGTCGCCTTCGCTCATGATGATCAGCTCCTCGCCGTCCACCTTGAGGGTGTTGCTGTCGGCATAACGGCCGAACACCACGGTGTCACCTACTTTTACGGACAGTGCGCGCACATCGCCGTTATCCAGCAACTTGCCTTCGCCAACGGCAACCACTTCGCCCTGATTCGGCTTTTCTTTCGCTGCACCCGGCAGCACGATGCCACCAGCAGTTTTCTCTTCTTCTTCCTTACGGCGTACAACAACGCGATCGTGTAAAGGACGAATTTTCATGGATTGGCTCTCCAATGAGTCGTTTAGGGTTGCAATTACAAGTGGCTCGGGCCCGCTTTGCGGGTCCTCCGCCAGCCCTGCCCCGGCTAACCGGGCCAGGAAAAACTTGGGGTGCAGCCTATCTGGGGGGGATACCGTGGAATTTCAACAGCGGCGGGAGAAAAAACTGGAGGAAATTTGGAGAATTGGAGGACTGGGCGGGGTTACTCGGCAAAACTGCTCAAATTTCAGTCACCCTTGCCGGATCCCTTCTTGTCCTCACGCTCGTAATCGCCTTCGATCACGTCGGGAGAATGCCCTTGTTGGGAGTTGTCCTGGTGCGGATGCCCCTGATGTGAATTCCCCGCGCCGGGTTTGTGATAGGGGCCCTCTGAATAACTGGCTCCCCGCACCACGACAACATGACCAAGGAGTTTCCCGATAATGAGCTGCCGCACCCCGGGGACAAGGCAGGCGAAGCCAAAGGCATCGGTGATAAAGCCCGGGGTCAACAGCAGCGCGCCGCCAACCGCGAGGAAAATACCTTCTGCCATTTCCCTGGCCGGCATCTCTCCGGCCTGCATCTTTTGTTGGGCGCGCATCACGGTGGAAATGCCCTGCCTTCTCAGCAGCGCCAGGCCAATCACTGCGGTCAGCAGTACCAACCCGATGGTGGCTAAGGCACCAATCTGTTCGCCCACGCTGATAAGGACCCACATTTCGAGAATCGGCAGAACGATGAAGAGCAGCAATAGAGGACGCATAGGGGCGACTCCTGTGGCCCGGCCAATACCGGGCGTGAAACAAGATCAGCGGGCCCGACAAGGCGCCCTTTGGCCGGACTTCAGATGAGAGTTGTCAGTGCCCGGCAGGCTTACATGCGGGCGCCACCATCGATTTCCAGTACACGACCGGTGAGATAGTCGTTTTCAATAATAAAGGACACCGTACTGGCGATTTCGTCCGGCTCGCCGATCCGGCGCAGCGGAACCTGCTTCACCAGGCCTTCGAGAATCTCCGGTCGCATCTGCGCCACCATCTCGGTACCGATAAATCCTGGTGCAATTGCGGCAACCCGCACACCGTAGCGTGCCAGCTCCCGCGCCCAGGTCACGGTCATGGTGGCTACACCGGCTTTAGAGGCGGAGTAGTTGGTCTGCCCCATGTTGCCAGCGCGAGACACACTGGAGATATTGACGATCACGCCGCCTTCTCCACGTTCCGCCATGATCCCCGCCGCCGCACGGGTACACAGAAACACACCGGTCAGGTTAACGTCGATGACCGACTGCCACTGGGCCAGGGACATGCGCTCGGCGACTTTGCCGTCTTTGACTTTCAACAGCATGCCATCGCGCATGATGCCCGCGTTATTCACCAGGACATCGAGGCCACCAAAATCCTTGGCAATCTCGGCAAAGCCCTGGTCTACGGCATCTTCGTCAGCGACATTGATTACGTAGCTGCGCGCCTCGGCGCCTTGCGCACTACAGGCCGCAACGCTCTCGTCGAGCCGCTCCTGATTGACATCGATCAGTGCAAGGCGAGCACCGCGCCCGGCAAGATACTCGGCCATTGCACGCCCGAGACCCTGGCCGGCGCCGGTAATGGCGATAATGCTGTTAGTAACCTGCATGTGAACCTCAAAAAATTCTTCAAATGTCTTCGAGCGGTACTTTCCTTTACCAGGAATAGCCCACGCCAACCGTCATTTTGGTGTCTTCTTTTTCGCTATCCAGAGACGGCGTATTGTCGTACTGCCAGGCATATTTCACTTCCATCAGGATGCCCTTTACCAAGGGGGTACGCACACCGATTTCCGCGTTGCTCTGGTAATCCTCACTGCGGTCCAGAGACTGCAGCAGTTCCTGGTTGTAATACACTTCCGGGCCCATATCGAACTTGTAGCGGAAGTCCCAAGCAGCTCGTCCCGCTCCATAGCGCTTGCTGGGATCCGGATTCAGGCTGGGATCAATATAATCTTCTTTCAGGCTACTCACACCGCCCTGGATCGACAGTGCGGATTTGTCCGTGTCAAAAAACAGGTAACCGAGACCGAGACCGACCGTGGTACTCAGATCCAGGTTACGCGCCTCTTCATGCAGAAATGAGCTGTTGCCCGCGGCGAACCACTTTTCGGCAAAGATCCAGCGGAGGTCGTAATTGAATCGGTACTTTTCCAGGTCGTCGACTTCTGTACTGTTCTGGTTCTGGTACTGGGTGCCGACCAGATGGTGGAAGTCGCCGTTGCGGATATCAAAATTGGCATTGATATCCCAGTCTTCACGCTCTCGGTTGCCCTCCTCGAACACACCGGAAGCTGCCACGTTTCCGCGGAAGATGATGGGGTTACCGACAAAGTTGATGTACGGCTCGGCGCGATCAATCGCCGGGAAGTCCATTACCCAGCCAGATCCCTCATCACAGTAAAGCTCCCACTGTTCACGGCGATGCCCCGCAAGTACACAAGGCTCGTCGCGACCGGCAATTTTCAGGTCTTTATCGGTCTCGAGGGACAGGATTTTCTCTTTCGCTACGGTAATATCACCGAAGGTTTCAGACTTCCACACCACATGGTCACGCTCCACAACCACCAGCTCGCCGTAAATGCGATCACCATTGGCGAGGCTGAGTACACCGGCACTGGCGTGAGATGCAAACCCCACCAGCGCCGCACAAACCAGGCCGCTGAGCAGCCTGGGTAAAGCGCCTAAACGGGGTAAAATCCGGGAAGAAGTTCTGGGTACAGCAGAAAGCACGAAACAACCTTTTCGATAGCCTGGGGTTATGACAGAGAATTGACTAAGAAATCAATCAACACGATTAGTTCCGATCCAGGATCGAACAAATCAGGGAATAAGGATACTGGGAGTCATGATGCCACAAGTCGGATCTGCCTTGTACTCGCACGGGTCCCTGCAGGACGGGTAGTCACCTACGGCACCCTGGCGGAACTCGCAGGCTTCCCGCGCGCCGCGCGGCTGGTGGGGCAGACCCTGCGCAAGCTGCCGCGGGATACGCAGCTTCCCTGGCACCGGGTGATCAATGCGCAGGGACGGATCTCCCTGCCCGGTCCCTCGGCACAGCGTCAGCTGGAGCGGTTACGCGATGAGGGTATTACGCCAGTGAAAGGGAAAATTGACCTGGGACATTACGCGTGGCCGAAACCAGATGAGCTGTAGCTAACTGGGGGAGCCAACTTACGAGGCCGAAGAACAAGGCGCGCATTCGCCCGACAAGCGAATGCCGAAACCGCCCCGGTCACCCGGCGGCAGCCTCCTTGGCCTCCGCCGCTTCCTGGTCCCGGTTCCGGTACCAGATGTAAATGGCCAGCAACACTGCCGGGATGCCGAGTATGGCCACCAGGATAAAGAAGGATTCATAGCCTTCTGCATCCACCACAATGCCGGAGAACCCGCTGATGAATTTCCCCGGCAGGGTCATCAGGGAGCTGAACAGGGCGTACTGGGTAGCGGTATAGGACTGATTCACCAGACTGGAAAGGAAGGCGATAAACACCGAGTTGGATATGCCGGCACTGATATTGTCGGCGCTGATGACAATCGCCAGCCAGGTTTTGTCCGGCCCCAGGGTTGCCAGGTGCGCGAACAGCAGATTGGTCGCCGCGACCATCACGGCCCCCAGGATCAACGGGCGCAGAATACCAAAACGCACTACCATCGCTCCGCCAAGGAAGGCCCCGATCATCGTACACACAAACCCGAACAGCTTGCCGATCTGCGCGATATCATCCTTGCTGAAACCGAGATCCAGATAGAAAGGATTGGCCATGACACCCATGGCGATATCACTGACCCGATAAATGCCTATAAACAGCAGTAGCACCAGGGCAAATCGGCCATTTCGCTCAAAGAAATCGATAAATGGACAGGCGACCGCGCGCACAAACCACTCACTGATTTTGCCGTGCTTGCCGCTGCCCAGCACCCGATCGACCCAAGCGTGCTGGAACTCCTTGCCCTGCGCGCGGGCCTTTTGATGGTCGGGCTCCGACACCATCAACGTGGTGAGAATACCCACTCCCATCAACGCCGCCATGGAAATATAAGCAATACTCCAGCTGGCATATTCAGCGATAAACAGGGCGCCGGCGCCCGCGATCAGTAGCGCTACCCGGTAGCCAAAGACGTACATTGCGGCCATGGCGCCCTGGTATTCCTTGTCCACGGCTTCGATCCGGTAGGCATCAATCACCACGTCCTGGGACGCAGAACAGAAAGCCACCAGTATGCCAAATCCGAATACCGCGGGCAGTGCCAGCTGGGGATTGATCTGGCTCATGGAGAACAGGCCGAACGCGACGCCAATCTGCGACACCAGGATCCAGCTGCGCCTTTTCCCCATCAACCCAGTCAGGACCGGGATGCGCAGGGAGTCAATGATCGGGGCCCAGATAAACTTGATCGAAAACGTGATGCCAATCCACGCGGTAAACCCGATGGTGGTGCGACTGATGCCGTAATCCCGCAGCCAGGCGGTCAGGGTGGAAAAGACCAGAAGCAGTGGTAGCCCCGCAGATATCCCAAAGAAAAACATCGCTACCACTTTGGGCCGCGAGTAAACCTTGAGCGCTTCTCCCCAAGTCATTTTTTGCTTTTGCATGGGCAGGCTGTGCTTCCTTTTATTGCTTGCCTTAAAGCCGCGCCCTGACACATCAGGCGTCAACGGCCAAATTTCACTTCCAACTGGGCTTCCGCCAGCTTGTTGGCATTGATGTGATAAGCCACCATCGCCGCAGGGGAATCCTCATCAAGCGGCAGCTGATCCACCTTGAGAGCATACAGGCGGAACTGGTATCGATGGTCACCATGCCCCTCCGGTGGGCAGGCACCACCATAACCCGGACTGCCAAAATCGGTACGACTTTGTATCGCTTCGGGTATCAGGCCGGCCTTGGGATCACCGGCCCCCTCGGGTATCGCTTTCACGGTGGCAGGGATATTGAACACCACCCAGTGCCACCAGCCGCTGCCGGTGGGTGCATCCGGGTCGTACATCACCAGGGCATAGCTGCGAGTGCCCTCTGGGGCCCCCTGCCAGTGCAGTTCCGGAGAGATATTCTCGCCGCTGCAACCGAAACCGTAATACAACTGCGCCGGCGGCATACGGCCGCCATCGGTCAGGGTCGACGACGCCAGCTGCAGTGAATCTGCACGCGCTACATGCACTGTGGACAGGGCAAACGCGGCGACAGAGAGGCGGATCAAGAGCGGTACGGATATTCCCTTCAGCCGAGTTGCAAACAGTGTAGCAGTCCCTTTAAGTACGCTGCTGAACCGCGCCAACAGCCCTCTCTGGTCGTTGATCCGCTTCATCGTCAATCCTCCTGTCTTCCTCCCTTCAGGCACCGGATTGCACCGACACCCGCCACATTGTCCGGACTACTGAGCGCTACCCGCGATCATGCCGGCCACCGCAGAGATATCCATGTTGCCACCGGTGAGCACGATCACCGCTCGCTTGTTGCGAAAACGCGCCGGATGTTCCAGAACCGTCGCCAACCCCACCGCTGCGGAGGGTTCGACAAATTGCTTGGTGCGATTCCACATCAGGCCAAGCGCCTCGCGAATGGCCGGCTCGGAAGCGGTCACCACATCACTTACGTGACGGCGAATCAGTGCAAAATTCCGCAAGCCCAGGGTGGTGCGCAGGCCGTCCGCTATGGTGTCGGGCACCTGCTCGGTCACCCGCACGCCGCTGCGGAAGGAACGTTGCGCATCATCCGCGCCGCAGGGTTCCGCACCCAATACCTTGATCTCGGGCCCCAGTGCCGATGCGGCAAGACCCGCACCGGCGAGCAAGCCGCCGCCACCCACCGGGCAGACGATCATATCGGGGGTGAAACCTTGTTCGCGGCACTGCCCAACGATTTCCTGTACCACCGTGCCCTGCCCGGCAATAATCCGTGGATCGTCAAACGGTGGAACCACATGTGCCCCGGTCTGCGCCACCACCGCCGCAAGCGTGGACTCCCGCGCAGCCAGTGTCGCTTCGCACAGAACGATTTCAGCACCATAGGCGGCGACCGCCGCTTTTTTTGCTTCCGGGGCATTTTCAGGCATCACTACCCGGCAGGCGATTCCGCGCAATGCAGCCGCCCAGGCCAGTGCCGCACCGTGGTTGCCCGAGGAATGGGTCGCCACCATTGCGGTGTCCGCCGGCAATTGCAGCACGGCATTGGCCGCGCCGCGCGCCTTGAAGGCGCCGACTTTCTGCAGATGCTCGCACTTGAAAAAAAGCTCGCCACCAAGCTGCGCGTTGAGCCCGGACGAGCTCATCAGCGGTGTTCGATGGATGTGGCCCGCAATGCGTTCGGCCGCGGTGAATACATCGGCTGCGCTCGGCAGATCAATATTGTCGGTGATAACGTCTGACACGCACTCTCTCGCGCAAGTATTTGATTCGAAAGGAACAGTGGAAAGCTTAGTTACTGAAAAGCCCGTACAGGGCCATCAGGGTAATCCACATCAGCAGGGCGCGAGACAGCAGGGCCTGCATGCCCTCGATTTCCGCGCCGCACAGCCGCTGCCCTTCGCTCACGGCCACACCGGCACTGCATTCACTGCTGTCGATCCCCCCCAGGGCACCCTCGAGATAGTACTCGAGCACATCCTCGGTAGCGGTCTGTTTGCAGGTCAGGTGATCGCGCCATGCGCGGTAGCAACCGGCAAAGTTCCCCACGATCGCGAGCGTGAAGCCCATCGCCCGCACCGGCAGCCACTCAATCAGCCACAGCCAGCGTGCAGCCAGGAACCTGTCCGCATCGGCCACCGCGGACAGTGATTCTTCCTGCGCCTGACCTTGCTTCGCCAATCTCTCGCGCGCCAAATGACTGAGCCGGTAAAGCATGGCTCCCGGAATGCCCAACAGCAGGAACCAGAACAGCACCGCAAACAGGCGTTCAAAAGCGCGGTAGGCTGCGGCCCTGAACACCAGCGGGTGGAGTTCCTGCGCATCTTTGATGCTCTGCGCACGCTCCATGTCCGCCACATCCAGCAGCGGTTCTGCCGCAGCTCTGGCCGCCTCCAGGTCACCCTGATACCAGGCCCGTAAATATGCCGACAGCGCCTCGTTAAAATTCCCGCGACCGAAGCTGTACAGGAGCACCGGCACACTGACCAGCAACACCCCCAGCCAGCCAAATATCGAGTCCGCCAGCACCAGAAGCACAGCAGCCCCCAGCACCGGAATCAACACCACAAGCCCGAAACCAATGCCCTGTCTTTCGCGCATCAGTCCACTGCGGTAAACAAAATCCTGCCACTGATAAAACCAGCCATCACGGTGCAGCGGTCCACCCGAGCCCCACACCTGTACCAGGCCCAATGCCAACAGCACAATCAACAGCGCCATAGCGTCCCCACCTGTTCAATTTGTTATGTAATGGCATTGTCGCATAACACGTCGAACAACACCGTGGTAACCGGACTCAAGCTTCGCGGGAATTACCGCCCTGCTGGTCCAGCTTGTCAAAATACCGCTGCCAGTCGAACCCGGGCCCCGGATCCAGCTTTCTGCCCGGGGCAATATCCGAGTGCCCGGTTATCCGCGACTTATCAATCGCAGGATACGCTTCCATGATTGCCGCGGAGACCTCTGCCAGGGATTCATACTGCGCAGCGGTGTAGGTATCGGTATCGAGCCCTTCGAGCTCGATACCGATAGAGAAATCGTTGCAGTTATCGCGTCCACAAAATTCAGACTGCCCCGCATGCCAGGCGCGCTCGTTAAGCGGCACATACTGGGTGACGCGACCATTGCGATCGATCAAAAAATGGGCAGAAACCTGCAGAGTAGCAATTTCAGAAAAGTAGGGATGGGCATCCATGTCCAGATGCCCCAGGAAGAACTCATCGATATAGGCACCACCATACTCGCCAGGCGGCAGGCTGATGCTGTGAATAACCAGAAGATCCACTTCCGCATTGTCGGGACGACTGTTGCAATGCGGACTGGGTACCCGGCGTACTCCGGAAAGCCACCCTGACTGGACCTGATATTTCACAAACGCGACTCCGCTGGAATTGAGCAGAGAGTTATTTTATGGAAGCAACGAAGTAACTGCCAATAGATGTCGTTAATTCTGAGGATTAGGGCGCTAAAACGACAAAGCGTGCAATATTTACGCAAAAACCCGGGATAAACCCGGGTTTTTCACTCCAGTTTCCACAACAGCATACCTGCTGTGGAAAAGTCACGTCATACGCTGATAGCGATTTTGCTCTCACCGCAGTGACCAACCACATACTGCAGAGCCCGCTCGAACAGCGGCCCCTGTTCCAGGGGCAGCAACTCTTCATTACGCAGTGCATGTGCCAGTTCCAGACGCGAGTAAACACCCACTTTGGCGCCGCGACGATTTACGAACATGAACTGGTCCAGATCGCTGATGATGGCCGCCAGGCGACAGCGCACGGGAAGTTTGTTCGTATCCCGCAGCAAAAACCAGCTGTCCTTCAGATGGTAAGTCTGCTGCCAGTGGTCGTCGTCCTGGGCAATAGGCTGCAACGGAACCGGCTTCGCCGCACTCGCCCGGGTAACCACCTGCTGGATTTCCTCCACTTCCGGAAGCGCCGGCTGGGTGGGTGGGAGATCGCGAGGTTCATCAACCATAGACTCAGGCGCGGCATCACTGGCTTCATGCTCTGCCTGCGCAGCCGTGATACCTTCCGCAACCGGGATGGACAGTATACTGTCGGCCTCGCGCCGCAATTCCTGAACCAGACGCTCGCGGGTACGGCGTTCGCGTTCGGACTCAACCCGCTCAGCCAACTTCTGTCGCTCGCCGTACAGAGCCTCCAGACCACCAATAAGCCGCTGGCGATCACCAGCACTCAGGGAGAGAGACTGGGCCCCTTCTTCCAGGCGCTTTTTCAGGTCCGGCAACAAGCGGCGCATCTTGACGCTGCTTTCCGGCATTGGGGCAACGACACTCCAGATAAGATCCCGCGCAGTGAGCACATGCTGACGCCACAAGCCACTGTCGGTACCCTCTTTGAGGCAAGTCCGGAACAACACACTACTCCAGACCCGGTTCAACCATTGATACACAATTTTGGGCAAATTACGCTCTGCGGTCAGCGCATCAAACACCGCGGCAACCCGCGCCTTGGCCGCCTCCACGCGAGCGGCGCCCTGAGCCTCGTCGATGGTGCGACGCTCCATTACCGCAGCACGCTTGCGCTCGCGCGCAGAGTACTCCCTGAAAGATTCCAGCAGGCGCACAAACACCTGCTCGTCCCGGTCGTACTCCGCCAACACGTCCTCAACGATGGCGGAGATCTCACGGTACAGCGGATCTTCCTCGTAGTGCTCCGGGGGCTGCCAGCCAATCGCCGCATCCGCCATTTCGTTCAACAGGCGTCTCGCCGGATGGCCACCCTTGCTGAAGAAGGCCTTGTCAGCGACGGCGAGCTTGAGCATTGGCAGCTGCAGTCGGATCAACAGGGCTTTGACGGGCTCCGCCAGGTTGCGGTCTTCCAGCATGAAGGAGAACAGCATATCCACCAGGCGGATGACTTCGCTATCCAGTTCATGCAGGGAGGCGCTCTGCTTGGCTGACACCAGTTGCTGCTCAAGCAACTGCGTCACATTGATCAGCTGCCCCGGACCGGCCGCGTGCTCCGGCAGCGCCATCTGAAACTGTCCCAGATGTTGCAACAGCGTAGGCGTCGCCATCGGCGCGGCGCCGGAACCCACCGGCGCCAGCCCGGGCCCAGATACGCTGCCGCTACCCGATGCACCGCCAGTCCACTGTCCGCCGCCGGGCGGGGCAACCTGACCGAAGCCGGCAGCTGAGGAAGCGCCCGGCACACCGCCGCCACTGAAATGCATATTGCCCGCCTGTCCCGCAGGTGCAGTGGGGATTCCGTCAACAGAGGAAGGGTTATGCGCCGACGCCGCACTTTGCGGAGAAGGGCCTGAGGCAGAAGACGGGGTTGGCACCTGACTACCCGCGCGGCCCTGCTGTCGGCGCAGCGGGTCCTCGATTGTGGGCAGCACACCCTGCTCTACCAGCAGGCGATTGCAGGCGTCGTAAAGCTCTCCCAGGTGATTGACCAGGTTCAGCTCAAACTTTTTAAGCACGGTCATGCGCGCGCGCAGGGACAACTCGATATCATCGAGCGAATCGGCAAAAGCGACACACACAGCGGCGGGCCCGATGGGCAGGCTCTCGTCGTAAATTTTACCGGGAAGCAAGGTATCCATGCGCAGGGACAAGGCCGCAATGGATTCGGCATGGTCGCGCTTGACGTTAGATACCATGGTGCGAATCGCGACCTGCTTTTCAAGCTCGTCGTCGTTGACCAGTGAAAGATTTTTCAGGGAGGCGCCGGATTCCAGCCCCGCCTCCTCTTCCAGGCGGTCATTACGCGGGGCGTGAAATCGCTCTTCGATACCATCGCAGAAGCCATCAATCAGGTCGCCCAGTCCAACCCGCAGATTGCGAATCGCCTGGAACAGGGTGTCCTGCTCGTCCTGCAGATGGGCCTTTTCCGCCATGGCAAACAGTGAGTCGTCGACCTGGGCGAAAACATCATCAGATTTGGCCTGCAGCCACTCAATGGCCTTTTGCTTTACGGAAGTCACGGTTTTCGAAAGTTTCTGCCGGGAACCGGCACGCGCACTGCCGCGCGGCTTGCTCACACGCTGACCGTTACCCTGCCCACCGCCGGTTATGACAAACAATTCGTTATTATTTCGATCCATATCGTCCATGCTCACCTCTGTTGCCCTCCTGGCATCGGCTCAGAGAATAGAGATTGCAAAGGCCACCAAGTACTTCGCGAACCCAGCAACACATTACTTCGGTGAATGTCCAGCTACCTCTAAAGCGGAATTCCCGAAAGCAATAAATCTTGTGGTTACATCAATCAGAATGAGGGGTGCGTGCCAGAAATGCGGGCACCGCCCGGATAGACCGCTCAGAAAAAGTGGAACTAGTACTCAATATCCTGCAAAGAGAAGTGACACGCAAGTGCCCAAAAGGACCAATCTTCGCGATTTTCTTTATATAAAGCGGGGATTTAATGGTAAGTCAGGAGAACGACGGGAAGGGATTGATAAGCGGAGGCTGGCAGGCCGACTTTGCCATCGGCCACCGCTCCGAAACACATCCAAATTACATTTCTATTACATGATTTAAGCGACTTGCGAGCGGTCGGATGTCATCACCCGCAGCCACTGTCCAAGTACAGCCAGTGACACTCAGTTCATCTCACCACGGGACTTGCGCACGGTGCCGATAACCGACTGCAGGGCCCGCTCGAACAGCATTCCGTCATCCAGCGGCATCAGCTGTGCATTGCGCAGGGCGTGTGCCAATTCGATGCGGGTGAACTCGGCGACTTTGGCACCATTGCGATTCACGAAAATAAACTGGTCGATATCTTTAATCACCGCGGCGAGACGGCAGCGGAATTGCTCCTCACCCTCACGCTTCAGCTCAAACCAGCTGCCCTGGGCCAGACGGAATGTCTGCTGCCAGTGGGAGTCGCTTTCCGGCAGGGAATCCACCTCGCCACTCGGCTCGGATACCAGTTCAGCTTCCGCAACCGCCTGCTCCAGTTCTTCCATTTGTGGCAGCTCGGCGACCGTCGCTTCCTGCTCATTGATGGAGGGAGTAGCAGCCTCCTCTTTAGTGGCGGCCAAATCAACCGCAGTGGAGGCGGCTTCTACCTCTTGCGCGCGCCGCGCCTCTTCCCGCACCTCATCGCGGGCTTTACGGCTGCGCTCTTCGGAAATGGACTGAGCCAGCGCAAAACGCTCCCGGTAGACCTGCTTGAGGTCAGTAAACATGCGTCGCGCATCGAACGAGTTGAGGGATACCATCTCCACGCCAGCCTTCAGCCGGTCCTGCAGTGCAGGCAACAGGCCCAGCAGCTGCTTGCGGCTATCCGGCATGGGGGCATGCACACTCCAGACCAGATCCCTTGCGGTGCGCACATCGCGGCTCCAGCTTTCGCTGTCGGTGCCTTCCTTGATACATGTCAGGAACAGCATGTTGGCCCAGACCTTTTCCAGCCATTCCACCACCACTGGCGGCAGATCCCGTTCGGCCATCAATGCGTCCATGACCGCAGCCACGCGCGCCCTGGCCGCCTGGGATTTCGCCTTGCCATCAGCCTCGTCGACTATCCGACGCTCCAGTTTCTCGGCGCGCTTGCGCTCGCGCAGGATGAACTGCTGGAAGGAGTCCAGCAGTTCGGAAAATATATTGATATCCTGATCAAATTCGGCGAGGACGCGCGCCACCACTTCGCCGACTTTTTTGAACAGTGGATCGGATTCGTAGTTGTCCTTCGCCTGCCAACCGGTTGTGGCGTCAGCGAGTTCGTTCAGCAGTTTGCGCGCGGGGTGGCCCCCCTTGCTAAAGAAGGACCTGTCAGCAATGGCCACTTTCAGCAGCGGCAATTGCAGGCGCCCCAGCTGGGTCTTGATCGGCTCGGCGAGATTGCGATCCTCGAGAATAAAAGAGAACAGCATCTCCACCAGCTTGATGATGTCGCTGTCCATCTTCGCGAGTGACGCAGACTGGCGCGCATCCACAAGACGCTGCTGCAACAGGTGGTTGACGTTCAGCAGCTGAATCCCGCTCTCGTCGTAACTTTCTGGCAGGTGGCCCTGCAAGGCCCCCAGGTGCGAAAGCAGGTCCTGAGCCCCCATCGGAGCGACACCGGAGTTCAGCGGCAGCAAGCCGTGGTTTCCCGCTGGGGCTGCCGATGGCGAATAGCCCCCTGTGTCGGAGTAGCCGGTGTCCCGCCCATTCGTCTGCCCGGCTGTGGGCTGCGGGGCTGGCTGGCGCTGGGCTGTGCGCTGCTGGCGCGCCGCCCGTCGCTGCTGTTTGAGCGATGGCAGCACACCGTGTTCGACAAATACTTCATTGCACTGCTCGTACAACTGGCCGAGCTGTTCCATTACCAGGTGTTCGAACTTTTTCAGTAGAGTCAGTCGCGCTCGAACATGCAATTCCAGCGGACGACAGGCCTCGACAAATGCATCACAGATTGCATCGGGGCCAATCGGATTGTTTTTGTCGTAGACCTTGACAGAAAGAAGGGTATTCAGACGAAGGGAAATTTCGGTCAGCGGCTCGGCAAAATCCCGCTTGGCACTGGCGACCATGGTATCCACCGCCACCAGTTGTTCCAGGTCATCGTTGTGCACCAGTGACAGGTTGTCAGCGGAATATGGATCGTCCGCATCGTCTGCAGACACTTCGCGAACCTGGAATGACTCCGCTATATTTTCGGAAAAGCGCTCCACCACCTTGCGGCGCTCCACGCGCAGCATGCGCAGCGCCTGGAAAAGGCCATCCTGCTCGTCCTGCCCGTGGGCTTTTTCGGCCATGGCAAACAGCGAGTCATCCACTTTGGCAAATACGCGCTTGGCCTGCTCTGTGAGCAGCGCCTGGGCTTTATCCTTCACTGCGGCGACCGGTGCCGGTAGCTTGGGAGTACGCTTCATTCCCCGCTCCCGATAAACACCCTGTATGGATACCACATTGTTGGAGTCATTCATTGCCATATAGCCTCGGCCGGCGGACTTGGTGAAAGGAGTGCCGGGTGATGCAACCACAGGGGCTCTGGGATGCGCCCTGCGGACCTGGTTTATTCTTGCTTCGTGGGCCCCGCTAGGCAGGGCTTATAACTGTCGCGGGACAGTGGATACGCAGTGATCAATTTTGATCGAAGGTAGATTCTACGGACACGCAAACCAATAGCACAACTGTATCGTCATTGGCGCAGATCGTTTTGCGACGATCATCACAGGCCCGCCTCAAATCCCGGCAAAGCTGCGCCCCCGAACTGATCCTGGACCCGGCACGTCAGTGCCCCGAAAGACGTTGCCGGCCGGAAATAACCACATCCATACTGACAGCGAGCTACATTTTGCTAGTATTCGCAACCCAGCAATATCGCCCCCTAACAAGACGCCACCCGATCACCGAGGTTCAGCCATGACACCAGCGACTGTCGCTATCCCCAACCTGCAACAGGATATCGAGCGTTCCGTCCGCGACGCGCTGGCAGAGGATATTGGCGATGGTGACATTACCGCCCAGCTGATACCGGCGGAACGTCAGGCCAAGGCCCGCGTGATTACCCGCGAGGACTGTGTGTTCTGTGGGAAAGCCTGGGTGAACGAAGTATTCCGCCAGCTCGACCCGGCATTGCAGGTGACATGGCACGTGCGGGACGGCGATCGCGTTGCCGCTGATAGCACCCTGTTTGAGCTGGAAGGCAACGCCCGCACCATTCTGACCGGCGAGCGCTGTGCGCTGAATTTCGTACAGACCCTGTCCGGTACCGCGACGACCGCGGCCGCCTATGCAGCCCTGGCGGAAGGCTCCGATATCAAGATTCTGGATACCCGCAAAACCATTCCCGGCCTGCGCAGTGCGCAGAAATATGCGGTGCTCTGCGGCGGCTGTGAAAATCACCGCATCGGCCTCTACGACGCGTTCCTGATCAAGGAAAACCATATTGCCGCCGCCGGCGGCATTGCCAACGCAGTGGCCCAGGCGCACCAGATCAAACCAGGCGCGCTGGTGGAAGTCGAGGTGGAAAGTATTGACGAACTCAAGCAGGCCCTGGATGCCGGTGCCGACGTGATCATGCTGGACGAATTCACCGACGCCATGACGGCGGAAGCGCTGAACCGGGCCCAGGGGCGCGCCAAGATCGAAATCTCTGGCAGTGTGAATGAGGAGCGTCTCAAGCAACTGTCCGGACTGGCGGTGGATTATATTTCCAGCGGCAGCCTGACCAAGCACCTGCGCGCAGTGGACCTGTCATTGCGCCTGCTTTCCGAGTAGAGCAACCGACTGATCAGCCCTCGGGGCGTTCACCCACTGTCGACCTGTTTGCACACTGCTCTTTCTTCACATACTGCGCTGCCGCGCTGGCAGCGCTCTCCGCATGCATGACGCGGCCCACATCCGCTTGCGGCAAAACGCTCTCCCCTCCAACAACTTCCCGCAGGTGGAATCGGGGACGACGCTTGACCTCCTCGTAAATCTTGCCGAGGTATTCGCCAATCACGCCGAGGCAGAGTAACTGGACACTGCCAATAAACAGCACCGGGACCATAATTGACGCCCAGCCCGGCACCACGCTGTTGGATACCAGCTTCACGATCAGCACCCAGACAATCAGACCCAGGGCAATACCACCAGAAATCAGCCCCAGCAGGGTAATCGCCCGCAACGGGGCAATGGAAAAAGCGGTGACGCCCTTCCAGGCCAGGGACAACATTCGACGCAGGGGGTATTTGCTTTCCCCGGCCAGGCGCGGGCGACGCGCATAGGAAATCGTCGACGAGCGGAAGCCCAGCTCGCGCACCATACCGCGCAGGAACAGGTTGGTTTCCGGGTACTGTAGCAGCGTGTCCACGGCCCGCCGCGACATCAGGCGGAAGTCCGCGTGGTTGAATACCAGATCCACCCCCAGGGCTTGCATCACGCGGTAATACCCTTCCGCGGTCATGCGCTTGAACCAGGTATCCGTTGCCCGCTCCTTGCGCACGCCGAATACCACCTCACTGCCCGCCAGGAAAGCGTCAATCATGGACGCGATGTTTTCCGGGCCGTCCTGCAGATCCGCATCGATACTGACGACCATGTCTTCACTGGTCTGCGAGAGCCCCGCATACAGCGCATTCTGGTGACCGCGATTGCGCGACAGCGCCACCGCCACGATACGGGTATCTTCCCCGGCCAGCTTTTGCAGGATTGGCCAGGTACCATCGCGACTGCCGTCATCCACGTAGTAGATTTTCGAACCGGCAGCGATACGGCCACTATTTTCAAGTTGTGAAAGCGTGGACAGCAACTCGGCCGTGGTATCCGAAATTACCTCTTCTTCGTTGTAACAGGGGACAACGATCGCCAGTGTCGGCAAAGCCTGTTCGGTCATGGATTCCATTCGGGCTCCCGGTATATCCAGAAGTGATGCAGGAGAAAGTTAACCACCAGCGTGACCAGAGTGGCGACGACCTGAGCCAAAAGATACGGAGCCACGGCCAACACCAGGGAAAAACACAGGGTGTTGATGGTAAGCCCGAGCGCCGCCACCAGCACAAACCTCGGCAGCGCACGGCGATGTTGCACTCCGCCTTGAAACGTCAGGTAGTAATTGAGCAGGTAGTTGGCGAGCGCCGAACAGCAAAACGATAGCGCCGAGGCTAGCACCGCAAACACGCCCAGCACTTCAATCATGGCCACCAGCAAGCCGTACTGCAAAGCGGTGGCTATCCCTCCCACCAGGGCAAAACGTCCGGCGCGTGACATCAGCTTGACCGCTGCCAGCGACCTGCCTGGTTTCTGCGCACCTGAAACAGGCTCGTGCTGTGAGTATTCAGACGGGCGCATCATCGGCTTCCCGCTGTGGCTGCTTCACTGGCCGGTCCTCACTTTCGGTTAATATCGAATCCGTTTGCCCCCTGGCGGCAGCAATAAATTCGGGGCTGGCCTCGCGCTCCCCGGCCAGTTCTTCTGCCGCGGTATTTTTGCGGGAGACGCGCCGCCGCAGGGCACCGGCTACCAGGAGTGCCTGCACCAGTAGCATGCCCTCGGCCGGTTTGCGATAGCGCCCTTCATTGACAGCGATCGGCAACAGTCCCTGCACCAGGATCCAGGTTCCCAGCAGTACCGCAAACAGCCGTGCACCTCGCAGGTGACGCCAGCTCAATATCGTACCGATCAACAACACCAGGGTCAGTGGCGCCCACAGCCAGCGACTGTGGTGATTGATTTTCTCAAGGGTTCGCTCGCGGTTGTTATCCGGCCAGGACGAGCCGAAAAACAGGTAGATCAGGTTTTCACTGGCCAGGGACAGGTAGCGCTCCAGCGTCATCGGATAGCGCGCCAGTGCCGTCGCCCAATCGTCAGCACCGTTTTCAATATGGATTCTTGCGTGCACCTGGCCATCGCGGCTGGTCGTCCAATCGCTGAGCGGCGCCAGTGGCTTTTCCCCGGTGGAAGGAGAGCCGAACCAGTAATTCCACTGCGCGCCTTCGCGGCTGTAATGCACGTGGATCTCGCGCTTGCCGGAGCGCAGATACAACGCCACCAGCTGGCCGATACCGTGGGGGGAAATCATATGCATGGCCGCGTAACTGCGGTAAGCGAGCGGCCCCATCAACAGCGCCAGTAACGCGAGACTGTAGCCCGCCTTGGCCAGCTTGCGCGGCTGTACCAGCCACAGCCAGGTGGTTACGACAGCAGCGAGGGGAATAGCGATGCCGCGGGTCAGCCCGGCACAGGTCCACAGCGTCACCATCAACAGGAAACTTCCCAGGGTCTGCTTCCGTCGACAGCGCCAGCTGGCATACAGCGCTGCCCCCAATAGTGGCAGCAGCAACGTCTCCTGCATGAAATAGCCGTAGATGGCGATCCACGATGGCAACAGGGACAGCAACGCCCACACCGCCGTGGCCTGCAGGCGTCCCGGCAACAGCTCCCGCGCAAACCGGTACCAGAGCCACGGTGTCAGGCAGGCGAGCAACGCGGTGTAGAGAGCGACAAGAAAGGGCTCGCCGAGGGTCAGCTTGCCGAGGATACCCACGTAGACCTGGTACATCACCGGGTCGGTTAACGTCATCGGGTCGCGCCGCAGGGTCTGGGTGCCCTGCTCCCAGTGACGCTGGGGATCGCTCCAGATATGGTCCATGGGGTTGTGGGTGAACACGTGCTCCACCCGCAGCCAGATACCCACGGCGATTAACAGATAGAGTCCCGCGTAAATCCACCAGCGGCCATCGATACGCTTGGCACCCGCCGGAATCCGCTCTATCAGCGATCCGCGGAAACCGCTCGGCCCGCGCAGGTCGGCGAGGGTGAACTGCCACCACTGCCGCAGTCTGGTCACCGCTGAATTCGAACTCGCTACACCCCACCCCATCGCACCGCTCCTACACGAGATCCACAGTTCTTCAGGCACCGGCGGTGCCGGTCGCATTCGATTGTGATGCCGAGATCCCGGAAACGAGAGGCTCGGCCGGCGGGGATTCTTCGCCGCGGTTGAACAGGCGGCCGTGGCCGAATCGCAGCACCGGGAACCAGCGCCCCAGGAATGCGAAGGTACCGCGCTGCTCAATATAGCGGGCGTAAGCGACGTAGGTAGGATCCCAGGACAGGTGTCGTTCTTCGGTGCGCGCGCGCATGAAGTAAATGAAGTTCACCAGCAACAACAACAGCGAGTGCCGCAAGGCTTCGGGCGCGCTGGCACTGACCATGAACGGCATTGAGATCATCCACCAGGAGATGTTCTTGCTGATATAGGCCGGGTGCTTGGTAAAGCGGTAGGGACCATTGGTGAGAATCCCGCGGTGGGTAAGGTTGGAAAAGCGGATACCGAACGGGATGCTCGCCCATACATAAATGGCAATCAGCAACAGGATTGCACTGCCCCAGATACTGTAAGCCACCGGTGTATCCCAGAACCAGTAACCCCAGGCTGGCGCATCATCGTATTTCAGGTAGGTACCCGAGAACAGGCTCCAGAACGGCTGGTAACCGATGAGAGCCACCCCCCAGCCGAGGAAACTGGGCTCGGCAGTACGGATATGGGAGTCGAACAGCCGCAGGGTACATACATACCCAACGGTTACGAACAACAGGTCGATGTAAAACAGGAAATTGAAGGTGAAATCAAACACCGCCTTGAAACTGCCAAACAGCCGTGCGAAATCAAAATTGAGCAGGGTGTTCAGGTTGTTGCCCATGTAGACAAACATGAGCGGCAGGAAGAACAGCTTTACCAGCCAACCCAGGTACAGCTGGCCGATCGCCTTGCCGGAAACTCCCTTGCGACGCCCCAGCAGCCAGCTGCCCAGCTGCCAGTAACTGTCCTTGGGCTCACGCATGGCGCCGTCCAGCAGGTAAAAATAAGGCACCGCCAGCAGCATCCACCAGGGCAGGACTGCCCGCACCACGGAAAAATAGTTGTCGTAGAAGGAACCGTGGTACTCCGGGAACAGCCAGTAAACGAATGCCACCGAGCCCACGGCCAGATAAAAGCCCAGCAGTTTTACCGCGGTGCGCCTCAGGCTGTGGTTCTTGCGGTTGAAATCAAGCCCGGCGGACGGGTTGCGATAGGGTTTGAGAAACAGCCACTCGAGCACGATGATCGGCAGCGCCAGGGCGACGGCAACCACAACCAGGGACTGGGTTTTCACTGCGAGGTGCTGGCCGTACTCCCGCAGCCAGACCACGGCCGCCAGGGAAATCGCCAGCGCACACAGGTTGATCCAGACACTGGTAGGCGCGCTCGGGCAGCTGAGCGTCTCTGCTGGCGCAACAGATGATCGCTGCGCACGTTTGTCGGGGCCGGAGGACCGTCTGGCACCGGCGGATTTATTTTTTATTTTTTTCATACTGAGTCCAACTGGTACATCGCGACTTGCCGGCCGCCACTTGATCACAACCAAAGTGGTCAGACCAGAGGTCAGAATTGCGCCAGTTTACCCCTATCGTCGCGCCGCTTCCACGGTGCGCTGGCGCACATTGCCCACCAGCGGGAGTCAGTCCTCAGTTGCGGCGCCAGTTTCGTTTTCCACTTTCTGGTCCACCTCAGGATGGTCGTGAACCGACCCGCCACTCGAGTCAGCTCGGTGCTGGTGATGATCGTGATGAGCGCGTCCATGCGCAGCGCCGGAGTGATCCTCCTCCTGCGCGGCGGAATCCCCTGCCTGCTCCTGAGACGGCTCATCGTCGGCATTCGGCCCCGGGTGATCCCCGTGGGTCGAGTGATCGACCGGCATGTGCTGGGCGTGCTCCGCAGCCGGGCCACTATCCACATCCCCCACCATCTGGTGCGTCCCGGCGCTGTGGGAGGAATCATGGGAGCTGTCTGCATTGTGAGTATTGTGAGTACCGTGAGCCCCGTGTCCGCCCGCGCCCCATAAGGTCCACAGGCCGAAGACCAGCACCAGCAGCGCCATCCCCAGTCGCACGCCCGGTTTCTGTACCAGTGTACGCAGGCGAGCCGCGGCAGCGCCGGTCGCCAGTACCGCCGGCACCGTGCCGAGGCCGAAGGCCAGCATGGCCAGGGCCGCCTGTTCGCCACTGCCCTGCGCCAGGGCAAAGGCCAGTGCGCTGTACACCAGACCACAGGGCAGCCACCCCCAGACAGCGCCCAGTGCAATTGCCTGCGACGTGGAGTTAACCGGCAATAAGCGGCGCGAAAGCGGTTGGACCGCCCGCCAAAGGACGGCTCCACCCCGCTCCAGCCAAACCAGGCCTCGCCACCAGTCCGCCAGATACAGCGCCATGGCGATCAGCATCAGTCCGGCCACTACCCGAAGCGGCGCCAGGCTGCTAGCGATATCCGTCGCCAGGTAAGCCCCCAGAACCCCCACCAGCAACCCCATCAGGGTGTAGCTGGCCACACGCCCCGTGGAATAACCGATCAGTCGGGGCCAGGCGGGCTTTTGTCCGGGCACCGCCAGTCCCAGCGCGCCGGAAATCCCGCCGCACATACCAACGCAGTGACTACTGCCGAAAAAACCGATTGCCAGCGCCGCGGCGAGCGTACCCCAATCCAGCATTATCGATTTCCATCCACGTTATCCACACCGGAATCCGCGCGCGCCTCGAAATCCCGATGCTCGGTGCTCTCCCCCTGTGGCGGGGTGTGACGCGGCGCATCGTCATCAAACAGTATGCGACGTCCCTCAGTCTCCAGATCGTCGTACTGCCCGTTGTTAACGGCCCAGAAGAACAGCTTCACCGCACCGGCGACAAACAAAATGACAATGGGTACCAGCAGGAAAATACTGTCCACGTGTTACCTCGAAAAACAATTCGGAAAAATTTGCCGAACGGCGCGCGCCCCATTGGCAAGCGCGTCGACTGCACTATCTAGCAGGCGCTAGGTGGCCGGTTGCCAGCGCGACAGACGCAAAGCATTGACCACCACCAGCAGCGAGCTCAGCGACATACCGATGGCAGCGGCCCACGGCGGCACCAGACCAAGAAACGCGAGCGGCAACGCCAGGGCGTTGTACAGAATCGCCCAGGTCAGGTTCTGGCGAATAATTGTGCGACACTTGCGCGCCAATTCAAAGGCGCGAGGCAATGCGCGCAGATCGCCCTGCAGCAGGATCGCATCGGCACGGGACTGCGCCAGATCCGCTGCCGACATCATGGCAACTGAAACATCTGCCCCGGATAACACGGGCACGTCGTTGATGCCGTCCCCCACCATCAGCAGCCGCTGCCCCTCGGACTGCAGCTTGCGCAAGTGCGCGAGCTTCTGTTCTGGCGAGGCCCCACCGCGGAAATCGGCGATTCCGGTGACTTCCGCCAGGCGCGGCACTTCCTCCGACTGATCACCACTCAGCAGCTCTGCTTCCAGACCCTGGTCGCGCAGCGCGGCCACCGATTCGGCCGCGCTCGGCCGCACCGTATCGCCCAAGCCCAGCCAGGCCACAGGTCCCTCTGGGTCCCCCAGCAATAACCACTGCCCCGGCGCCGCGGGTACTTGCAGCGACGGAGCCGAATCTTTCGCCAGCTCGCGCACAAAATCCTGTCGCCCGAGGCGATAGGGGGTCTCTGCGCAGATGCCTGCAACCCCGCGACCGGTGACCGACCGCAGTTCCCGCACCGGGCGATTGCCAAACCAGGAGCGGAAAGCCCGCGCCAGGGGATGGTTATTGTGGCTTTCCAACGCCGCCGCGATATCCCGGATCTCGCTCTCGGCCACACCCTCGCGCAGTGGTATCACCGCACGCAGTCGCGGCTCGCCTTCGGTCAGGGTGCCGGTCTTGTCGAAAATTACCCGCGTGAGCCGCGGCAGGGTTTCCAGTACATGCCCCTTGGCTACCAAAAGGCCGAGTTGCTGCAGGCGCAGGGTGGCAGCGGCCAGTGCCGCGGGCGTTGCCAGGGACAGTGCACAGGGACAGGTCACTACCAGCACCGATAGTGCCACCCAGAAGGCGCGCTCCGGCGCCTGCTGCCACCAGAAGACAAATGCGGCCACCGCGATACACAGGACCGCGGCAATAAACCGGCCCGCGAGCCGGTCTGCCAACGCCACCTGAGTGGGCTTGTCCAGCTGAGCCTGCTCTACCAGCTTTTCGATGGCGGACAAGCGGGTGCTGCTGCCGGCCGCACTGACCCGCACGGTGAGTGAGGAATCGCCGTTCACGCTGCCGGCAAACACCGGGCTGTCGATCTGTTTCTGTTGCAGGGCCGATTCGCCGGTGAGTACCGACTCGTCCACCCCGCTTTCGCCATCGAGCACGATACCGTCCGCTGGAATGGTGTCGCCCGGGCGCAGCAGTATCCGGTCACCGGCGACCAGCGCCGTCACCGGTACCGATTCGGCGTTGCCGGAATCGTCCAGGCGCATGGCTGCGAGCGGTAGCAATTGCGCCAGACCGCCGCTGGCCAGCCCGGCCCGATGCCGCGCGCGCATTTCTACCGCGCGCCCCAGCAACAGGAAGAAGGTAAACATGGAAACCGATTCAAAGTAGACCTCGCCGGTCTCGAACACGGTTGCGTAGACGCTGGCTCCATAGGCCAGTCCGATGGCGAGGGATACGGGGACATCCATCACCAGCTGGCCGCTGCGCAATGCCCGCCAGGCGGCGGCAAAGAACGGTTGCGCCGCGTAACACACCACCGGGGTGGCCACCACCAGGGAGACCCAGCGGAAAAACTGCTCGAACTGGCTGTCGATACCCTTGCTGCCGCCAAAATACAGGGCGATGGCAAACATCATTACCTGCATGGTTCCCAGCCCCGCGACACCGAGCCGGCGCATGGCGGCGCGGCGCTCCTGCTGGATCAGGCGCTCACTGTTGGCCGCTGTAGCGGGCGCCGGGCGATAGCCGATAGCCGCGAGCGAGGAAAACAATTGGCTGACCGGGGTCTGCTGTGGATCGAACACCACCTGGGCGCGGTGGGTGCTGGCATTGACCGAGACCCGCTCTACCCCAGGCAGTCGCAGCAGGTGCTTTTCGATCAGCCACACACAGGCGGCACAGGTAATTCCACTGACCAGAAGGCTCGCCACCTGCAGTGTTTCCGGAGAAGAAGTGGCAGATTTATGGTCGTCAAACGCGCGGACAAATTCACCCTGCACTTCCGGCAGGTCGTAGGCGCTCCAGCGCGCTTCTTGCGGAGCGCCTTCCGGGCGCTCACTGCTCTGTTCGCGGAAGCGATAGAAATTGTCGAGCCCACCGGCCACGATGGCGCCCGCCACCGCTTCGCACCCGGGGCAACACATGGGCTGGCGCACACCGTCGATCAGCACCGCATAGTGGCTGCCTTCAGCCACCGGCAGGCCACAGTGGTAACAATCCACCGGATGTACTGGAGAATCGCAGGAAGAAGCGGCGGGTGCAGAAGCGAGCGGGTCAGTCATAGGCTCACGGCTCGACGGGCTTCAGGGGCACTCCATTGCCGATGTCAAAGTTGATTTCCCCTTTTAGACGCCACTGGGCATCGCGGAACTGCTCCGGATCCAGCTCCGGCATAACCTGCAGATACCAGCGGTGCTGCAGGGGTGCCTCGACCTTGCCCCGATAGCGGCCGATGGATATCTGCTCCAGCACCACATGCGCATCCAGATCTGCCTCCACCGGGTGACTCAGGGTCAGCAGCAGCTTTTCCGGGAACTCGACCTGACCGCGAAGATCCAGGGATACGGTCTTGTCTTCCGGGGAGAACAACAGCATTCCCGCCAGGTTCAATTCCCGGGCACGCTGATCCTGTTCCGCACTGTAGTGATACATGCGGCTGTCTTTGTAATACGTATCGCTCACCACGTCGTCGCCGTGGCGCACGGCGATGGAGACCATGGTAAACGACACCACGACCACCAGAATCAGTGGCGCCATTACCATCCAGAACCAGGGCTCGCGGTACCAGGGAGCCGGCGTTTGTTTATCCGCTTTGTGTGACACTAATTGCTCAACCATTGATAGATAAAAGCCCGTGTAACACGGACTGCGGGCGCGGGACACCCCGGGAGGCTAGCCGGGATCAGGATCCCGCTATTTGGGGCCGATAAATACCGTTTTGTGGCGATCCTCCAGCTCCGGAGCATCCTTCGCCTGGATCACAATGACGATATCGTGTTTTGTTTCTTCGAGCTGCGCCTTCGGCACGCTCACCCGGATTGGCACGGAGTATATCTCGCCGGGCTTGATCTGCATGCCCCGCTGCATCCGCAACGAGTAGTCATACCCGGGCTTGCCCTCGATACTGATCGAGAACTGGTGCGGCTTCTGGTCCATATTGTTGATCTTGACCGTATAGACGTTCTGCACCATGCCCTGGGAAATCCGGTACATCCGCGCACCGCGGTCTCGCAACACCTCCGCCGAAACCGGCGAGCGCGTCATCACCTGCTGCGCAAACAGCCCCAGCATCAATGCCAGCACCAGCCCGTAACCAAACAGGCGCGGCCGCGCGAACTGGGTTTTGCCGGTTTCCAGCTCGTCCTCGGAGGTAAAGCGGATCAGCCCCCGGGGATATTCCATCTTGTCCATGACGCTGTTACAGGCATCCACGCACAGTCCGCAATTGATGCATTCGTACTGCATGCCGTCGCGGATATCGATATCCACAGGGCACACCTGCACACACCAGTAGCAATCAATGCAATCGCCCATGCCCTGGGCCTTGTAATCGATATTCTTTTTGCGCGGCCCGCGCGCCTCGCCGCGCCGCGCATCGTAGTAGACCGCGAGGGTATCCTTGTCGTACATGACCGACTGGAAACGCGCATAGGGGCACATGTACTTGCACACCTGCTCGCGCAGGAATCCCGCGTTCATGTAGGTAGCAAAGGTGAAAAACGCCACCCAGAAAGCGCCCTGGGGATGGGCCTTCAACGTGGCCAGATCCACCACCAGGTCGCGGATGCCGTAAAAGTACCCGACAAAAGCCAGTGCGGTGGCGAGCGAGATCAGCAGCCAGATGGCATGGGTGCCACCCTTACGCAGTACCTTTTCTGCACTCCAGGGGGCCGCATCGAGCTTCATACGCTTGCTGCGGTCACCCTCACATACCCGCTCCGCCCAGATAAACATCAGGGTCCACACCGTCTGTGGGCAGGTAAACCCGCACCACACCCGGCCGAGCCAGGTTGTCACCGCAAACAGCGCAAAGGCCGCGATGATCAGTAACCAGCCAAGCAGGAATCCGTCCTGGGGACCAAATGTCATCCACAGAATATGGAACTGGCGTGCGGGAAGATCGAAATGAACCGCCTGGTGCCCATCGATATTGAGCCAGGGGATAAAGAAGAAGGCCAACAACAGCGGCAGGCCGGTGTATTTACGGATACGGGTGTAAACGCCACGGATGTGACGAATATAAACCTTGTCGTCGGATTCGTAGAGCATGCGGTAGCGGACTTCGCCATCGCCTTCCTGCTCTTCGCGGGTGGGTATTCTATCGCTCACAAAACCTCTCTTCCCGAAAAAGACCGGATCGGGTCACGACTGCAATGACTTACGACATGCAATGAGGCTTGTTTTTCTTCCCTGCGTGCCCTTCCAGCGATCTGGGCGGCGGCGCGAGGCCACCGCCCATTCCTTGACTCAGCGTTTAAATGTCCGCTGATTTACTGCTGAACGTCTTCCTGACGCGACAGACTGTAGACATAGGCTGCGACCAGACGAATCTTGTCTTCACGCAGTTTGTCTTTCTGGGCCGGCATGTGGTTGCTACGGCCACCGCGAATGGTGTGCTGGATCTCTTCGCGGGTACCGCCGTAGAGCCAGATGTCATCGGTCAGGTTCGGCGCACCCAGCGCAATATTGCCCTTACCGTCCGCGCCGTGACAGGCCATACACACGGTACCGAATACCTGTTTGCCCTGCTCTGCCATCGCCGCGTCGTGCTCGAGACCATTCATGGCCAGCACATATTCAGCGGTATTCTTCACGCCGTCTTCACCGATGATCGGGCCCTGGGCAGGCATCATGCCCTGGCGACCGTTGTGCAGGGTCTCCAGGATTTTCTCCGGGGTGCCACCGTACAGCCAGTCGTTATCGGTCAGGTTCGGGAAGCCGTAGTTACCACCACCATCAGCACCGTGACAAACGGAGCAGTTGTTGGCAAAGATCCGCGCACCCATTTTGAGCGCTTCGCGGCTTTCGGCAATTTTCTCGATCGGCATATCCACGTACTGGCCGAAGGTTTCCTTGAACTCCGCCTGCGCCTTGGCCTGATCAGCCTTGAGCGCACCCACGGAAGTCCAGCCGCCAATACCCTTGAAGTTACCCATGCCCGGGTAAATCACCAGGTAAATGGCAGAGAACACCAGGGTCAGCACGAACAACAGGAACCACCATTTCGGCAGCGGGTTGTCGTACTCCTCAATGCCATCGTAAATATGGCCAGTGGTGCGGTTTTCCGGATCGTCCTGATCGTCCACCGCCACTTTGCGGTTAGCGAAAAGAACCCAAGTTACCAATCCTAGATTGGCGAGGGTGAGCACAATTACCCAAACACTCCAAAATGTACTCATTTGTCCTGCCCCTGTTCCTGTTTCTCGCCGGCTTCTTCGCCGGTACTGGTTTCGCTCTTGCGAGCGGCCTTGTCAGAAGTTTCTTGCTCGTCAGCAAACGGAAGTTTGGCGTCCTCTTCAAAGCGCTTTTTGCGCTTCGGGGAAAAGGCCCACCAGCAGATACCCAGAAATGCCAGTGAACCCAGTACAACGCCGATCTGCCGCAGAATATCGATATCCACCGATGACCTCGCTTAGCGCTTCTGCTGCACCAGGGTACCCAGCTGCTGCAGGTAGGCTACCAGTGCGTCGATTTCGGTAACCCGGCCACCAACAAACGGCTTGCTGGCATTCGCGATATCTTCATCGGTGTAAGGCACACCCGCGAAACGCAGGGCGCGCATCTTGGCTGCGGTGTCTTCGCCAGTGATGACGTTGTCGAACAGCCAGGGATAGGAAGGCATGATCGACTCGGGCACAACGTTGCGCGGATCGTACAGGTGCGCGCGGTGCCACTCGTCAGAGTAACGGCCACCCACACGCGCCAGATCCGGCCCAGTGCGCTTGGAGCCCCACAGGAACGGATGCTCGTACACATGCTCCTGGGCCATGGAGTAATGGCCGTAACGCTCTACTTCAGCGCGCAGCGGACGCACCATCTGGGTGTGGCAAACGTGGCAGCCTTCGCGGATATAAATATCGCGGCCTTCCAGTTCCACCGGACCCAGCGGTTTGAGGCCCGCAATGGGCTCATTGTTATTGGTGGTAAAGAACTGGGGAACGATTTCCACCAGGGCGCCGAAGCTGATCGCCACAACGATCAGCACCATCATCAGACCGATGTTCTTTTCTACGATGTCATGATTCTTCACGATCGATTCCCCTTAAACGTTCTTCGCAACCGGCAGGTTTTCGTCGTGACGCACTTCGCCTTCCCGCGGCGCATCGGTGATGGTGCGGAATACGTTGTAAGCCATCAGGAACATACCTGTCAGGAAGAAGGCACCGCCCAACCAGCGAACGATGTAGCCCGGGTGGCTGGCAATCACACTTTCCACAAAGCTGTAGGTCAGGGTGCCGTCGGCGTTAAAGGCGCGCCACATCAGGCCCTGGGTAATACCGTTCACCCACATGGCGGCGATGTACAGTACGGTACCTACGGTAGCCAGCCAGAAGTGTGCGTTGATCAGCTTCACGCTGAACATTTCTTTGCGGTTCCACAGTACCGGTACCAGGTGGTACAGCGCACCGATGGAGATCATTGCCACCCAGCCAAGGGCACCGGAGTGCACGTGGCCCACAGTCCAGTCGGTGTTATGCGACAGTGCGTTCACGGTCTTGATGGACATCATCGGGCCTTCGAAGGTGGACATGCCATAGAAGGACAGGGATACCACCAGGAAGCGCAGGGTCGGGTCGGTGCGCAGTTTGTGCCAGGCACCGGACAGGGTCATGATGCCGTTGATCATGCCGCCCCAGGAAGGCGCCAGCAGGATCACGGACATGATCATCGCCAGGCTCTGGGTCCAGTCCGGCAGTGCGGAGTAATGCAGGTGGTGACCACCGGCCCATACATAGATGGAGATCAGCGCCCAGAAGTGCACGATGGACAGCTGGTAGGAATATACCGGGCGGCCAGCCTGCTTGGGCACGAAGTAGTACATGATGCCGAGGAAGGCAGCAGTCAGGAAGAAGCCTACCGCGTTGTGGCCGTACCACCACTGGATCATCGCATCAGTGGTACCGGCGAACATGGAGTAGGACTTCCACGCACTCACCGGCACTTCGAGGTTGTTGACGATATGCAGCACAGCAATGGTGATGATGTATGCACCAAAGAACCAGTTAGCTACATAAATGTGGGAGGTGCGACGCTTGACGATGGTGCCAAAGAACACAATGGCATAGGCGACCCACACCAGCGCAATCAGGATATCCAGCGGCCATTCGAGCTCCGCATATTCCTTCGCTGAGGTAAGACCCAGCGGCAGGGTAATCGCGGCACCGATAATGACAACCTGCCAACCCCAGAAAGTGAACGGGATCAACCAGCCGCCCCAGAGGCGGGTCTGACAGGTGCGCTGGACGACATAGTAGGAAGTCGCAAACAGCACGCTGCCGCCAAACGCGAAAATCACCGCGTTGGTGTGCAGGGGTCGCAGGCGACCAAAGTGCGTGAAGGGCTGCCAAAGGTCATTCAGCGCCGGCCATGCCAGCTGTGCGGCGATGAGAACGCCGACGCCCATACCAACGATACCCCAGACCACCGACATGATGGTGAACTGGCGCACGATGTTGTAGTCATAGTCCGGCAACTTGCCGGCCTCTGCCACCGTTGTGCTCATGGTGTAACTTCCGTTGCTTTTTAAGATTCGTTTCCGTCAAGCGCGAAGGGTCCGCCAGCGAAATAGCGGCTATACCCTTCACGGTAGACCGGGCGGGTACAGAGACGACGATTTAAACGCTTCAATCGCCGTTTCCGACTGATTTAGATCAAGTCTCTACCTTTACCCGCGGCAATTCGCAGGCGCAGGGCGTTCAATTTGATGAAGCCTTCGGCATCTTTCTGGTCGTAGGCGCCCGCATCGTCTTCAAAGGTGGCGATGCGCTCATCAAACAAACTGTCTTCAGAGCGGCGACCGACGGCGGTGACGCTACCTTTGTACAGCTTCAGGCGAACTTCGCCATTTACCACAGACTGGGACTGGTCAATCGCCGCTTGCAGCATTTCGCGTTCGGGGGACCACCAGTAGCCGTTGTAAATCAGTTTCGCGTAGCGCGGCATCAGTTCATCTTTCAGGTGCGCGACTTCCCGATCCAGGGTGATGGATTCGATCGCGCGGTGCGCTTTAAGCATGATGGTACCGCCGGGAGTTTCGTAGCAGCCGCGGGACTTCATACCCACGTAGCGGTTCTCGACGATATCCAGGCGGCCAATACCATTGGCGCCGCCCAACTTGTTCAGTTTCTCCAGCAGTGTGGCGGGGCTCAAACGCTCGCCATCGATCGCTACCGGATCGCCTTTTTCGTACTGCAGGGTGATGTAAGTGGGCTGATCCGGCGCCGCTTCCGGGCTGACACTCCAGCGCCACATATCTTCCTCGGCCTCGGCCCAGGGCTCTTCCAGCACACCACCTTCGTAGGAGATGTGCAGCAGATTGGCATCCATGGAGTAAGGGGACTTTTTCTTCTTGTTGGAAAAGTCCACCGGGATCTTGTGCTGCTCGCAATACTCCATCAGCTTTTCGCGGGAGTTCAGGTCCCACTCACGCCAGGGGGCAATCACCTGGATGCCTGGCTTCAGCGCATAGGCGCCCAGCTCAAAACGCACCTGGTCATTTCCTTTGCCGGTGGCACCGTGGGAAATGGCATCGGCGCCGGTCTCGTTGGCGATCTCGATAAGGCGCTTGGCAATCAGCGGGCGGGCAATAGAGGTGCCGAGCAGGTATTCGCCTTCGTAGATGGTGTTGGCGCGGAACATGGGGAAGACAAAATCACGCACGAACTCTTCGCGCAGATCGTCGATGTAGATTTCCTTGACGCCCAGGGCTTCAGCCTTGGCGCGTGCCGGTTCCACCTCCTCACCCTGACCGATGTCGGCGGTAAAGGTAACGACCTCGCAGCCGTAGGTATCCTGGAGCCAGCGCACGATCACTGAAGTATCGAGTCCGCCGGAATACGCCAATACCACCTTATCGATCTTGCTCATTACTATCCTCTGTATAGTGGGCCCGTATACACGGGCTATACCGTCACAACAGGTACACGACTGCCACACCGGACGCCGAGCACCTGTGAAAAGTCTTGGTCTGGGGAGTTTTATTGTTGGATGTGTGCCCAGGAACTGCGGATAGGCCGCTTTTTTCGGGGCGCGATTGTAGCGCCTTGAAACGTCCACGACCAGCACCAGACGGCCAGTCCGGTATTTGCCTGCTAAGCAAACAGCAGCCCCTGATTACTTTATATTCAATCTGGTGGTGAATGAGGCATTCACCGCAGTTTTCGCAATTTTTTGGCGCTTCGGGTAGCATCGGCGCCGCGATCAATCCGGGAGGAGATATTCGGTGGACTCCAAGCAGCAAATTACCCTGCGCGCACCTGACGACTGGCACATTCATTTACGCGACGATGCGGCCCTTACCCGCACCGTTGGCGATGCCGCGAAGCAGTTTCGACGCGCCATCATCATGCCCAATCTGGTACCGCCGGTAACCGACGCCGAAGGCGCCCTCGCCTACCGGAGCCGTATCGAGGCAGCGATCCCAGAAGGCGGCAATTTTACCCCGCTGATGGTGATCTACCTGACAGACAACACGACCCCGGAAGTGGTGCAGCAAGCCCACGAAGCGGGCGTTGTTGCTGCCAAGCTGTATCCCGCTGGCGCCACCACCAACTCCGATTCCGGGGTTACCGATATCGCCAATATCTATCCGGCGCTTGAAGCCATGCAGTCCTGCGGCATGAAACTACTGCTGCACGGAGAAGTGACAACGGCGGATATCGATATCTTTGACCGCGAGCAGGTGTTTATCGACACCATCCTCGGCCCGGTGGTGGATGACTTCCCGAGCCTCAAGATTGTGCTTGAGCACATCACCACCGCCAATGCGGCAGAATTTGTGGCCCAGGCGCGCGACGGCGTGGCAGCCACCATTACTGCCCACCATCTGCTGTACAATCGCAACCATATGCTGGTGGGAGGCATCCGCCCTCATTACTACTGCCTGCCGATCCTGAAGCGCGGCTACCATCAGAACGCACTGATCGAGGCGGCCACCAGTGGCAACCCGAAGTTTTTCCTCGGCACCGATTCCGCACCACACGCGCAGGGCAAGAAGGAAACCGCCTGTGGCTGCGCCGGTTGCTACACCGCGTTCAGCGCCATCGAACTCTACGCTGAAGCCTTCGAGCAGGCCGGCAAGCTGGACCGCCTGGAAGCGTTTGCCAGCGAATTTGGCCCGGACTTCTACGGCCTGCCGCGCAACACGGACACCATCACCCTGGTGCGGGAACCCTGGACTCTGCCGTCGGGCTTACAGATGGGTACCGAGTCGCTGATCCCTCTGGCCGCGGGCGAGACCCTGAACTGGCGCCTCGTCTGACGGCGCCACAGTAACCACCCGGTTACCGCTGACGAAGCAAACACCGACAACCAACAGATACCCACACACCAGGATTTTCCGTGACCCCAGCAGAAGCCCCCACCGGCCCCAAAAGTCCTCTGGCTCAGCGATTCCGCGGCTTTCTCCCCGTGGTATTGGATCTCGAGACAGCGGGATTCAATGCCCGCACGGATGCCCTTCTGGAGGTGTCGGCCGTCATCCTCAATATGGACGATGAGGGAACCCTGTTTGCCGAGGAAACCCACAGCTTCCATATCGAGCCATTTGAAGGCGCGAATATCGAGCAATCCGCACTGGATTTCATCGGTGTCGATCTGGAATCACCGGATCGCGATGCCTGGCCTGAAGAGATTGCCCTTCCAGAGCTGTTCCGCAAGATTCGGAGCGCAATAAAAGCTCACAGCTGCACCCGTGCGATCATGGTGGCGCACAACGCACACTTTGACCTCGGCTTTATCAATGCCGCCGTGGAGCGCTGCGGGCTGAAGCGCAACCCCTTCCACCCCTTCTCCTGCATGGACACCGCAACCCTGGCAGGCCTCGCCTACGGGCAGACCGTGCTGGCCAAAGCCTGCCAGACTGCCGGTATCGAGTTCGACAATAACAGCGCGCATTCCGCGGAATACGACGCGGAGAAGACCGCGGAACTGTTCTGCGGCATCGTCAACCGCTGGCGGGACTTGGGTGGCTGGCCCCTGAGTGTTCCCGCAGCTGAGGACGGCGATGTCTCCGCGGACAGTGAATCTTCCGCGAGCTGAACCATACGCCCAGCCATCGCGCTGGGCTTCCGCCCCTGGCCGCCACCTCCGACCGCCCCACAGCCCGCCAACCCCCTAATACCTAGGTCGCATACCCACCGCATATTCTCCCCGCTAGGCTGGGGCCAATTCCGAAAAGAATAACGGTGAGAGCGATGAACAAGATGAAACTGCGCAAGCTGCTGGGCAGCAGCCTCGGGGTAATGGGCGCAGCCTGCCTTTATCTGGGCACCAACGTGTCCCATGCAGGAAGCTGGCAGCAGAATGTAACCATCGGCGGATTCGACAAGGTACATATCTATACTCCGGACAGTGTCTCGCCGATCGGCAGCGGCAAATCCCTGCTGGTGGTGCTGCATGGCTGCACCCAGTCCATCGATACTTACCTGACCGCCAATCTGGAAAGCGCTGCGGATGAATACGGCATGGTCGTCGCAGTGCCCGACGCCATGAACAAGGCCGGTTACGGCTGCTGGGCCTACTGGGAGAGCGACAAGTCCCGCTTTACCGGCGACTACAAAAACCTGGTTGATCTGGCGAATGCCATGAGCGGAGATAGTGAACGCAATATCGACCCCGCCCAGGTTTACATCGCCGGACTCTCATCGGGAGCAGTATTTGCCAATACCACGGCGTGTATCGCTCCCGACGTATTCTCCGGCATGGGAATCAGCGCTGGCCCAAGTATCGGCACCAGTGCCAGTGGCGCTATCCGCAACTGCGAAGCCGCAGATGTTGCCGCCCGCTGCAACGCCTATGCGGGCGAGTATTCCGACCACTTAGACACCCAGATCGCCTCCATTGCCCACGGCACCGACGACACCATCGTCGACGACTGCTACAACACCCAGAATGCAGAGGGCATGGCCGCGGTTTATGATGCAGCGGAAGTGTCCGCAAGCACCACCTATTCAGAAGGCTCCAGCATCGCCAAGGAGACCCTTTGGCAAGACGGAAGGGTCTCCATGGTATGGCTAAACGGCGTGGATCACTCCTGGTCCGGGGGCGAGGGTGCCAGCGGTAGCTATATCAGCGGCACAGGGATCAACTATGCCAAGTACCTGGGCCAGTTCTTCATAAAACACAACCAACGGGTCGAACGCAGCAATGGAGAGGCGCTTAGCGGCAGCACACCTGAGCATTGATAAACGTCGATAAGCTATTGAATTTTCAAGTTTTTTCGATTTTTTGCCCGCGGTCCGGCCACATTCTGCCGGGCCCACCTGAGGCGGCCCCGGGTTAATGGGTGATTTTTTGCACAAATTGCGGTAATATCTACCGTTCATACATAAAAGTGGACAGAACTGTGGCTAAAAAAGCATCCAGCGCAAGCAAGCGCGGCAAGGAAACGGTTTCAACCGAGTCACGCGAAGCTATCGAATCCCAGGTTCAGGCCTTCCTCGCCAGTGGCGGCAAGATCGAGCAGGTGCCCAAAGGCGTCAGCGGCCAGACCAACACCTCCGGCCCCAAGCACATCACCCTGGGTAAAAAACCCCGCGCCTGAGTGTCTTCTTCGCCCACCGAAACGCCAGCCACCCGGTGAAACCCGTGGCAGCACTGGCGCAACATGCCGGCGCCATCAACTGAATCGGCAATCGGCGGGCATAAAAAAGGCGGGTAAAACCCGCCTTTTTTATGCCTGAAGAAGTCTCGCCTCAGGGCATTTCGTCCAGCTCGGCCCCTTCTTTCACCGGCGGCATCAGGTCTTCCTTGGTGGTATTCATGGCCATCAGAATATTGGCTGCCACGTATACGGAAGAGAAGGTACCGATGATCACACCCACAATCAGTGCCAGCGAGAAGTTGTGAATCAGCTCTCCACCGAAGAACTGTAGTGCCCACAGCACCAGCAAGGTAGTGAACGAGGTCATGAACGTCCGGCTCAGCGTCTGGCTCATGGAGATATTGATCACCTCCGCGGGCTCTGCCTGGCGCACCTTGCGGAAATTCTCCCGCACGCGGTCGTACACCACGATGGTGTCATTGATCGAGTAACCGATCACCGCCAGCACTGCCGCAAGAACGGTGAGGTCGAAGTCCAGGCGCAGAATCGCGAAAAAGCCAAGCACGATAATCACATCGTGAATCAGGGCCACCACCGCACCAACGGCGAATTTGTACTGGAAGCGCAATGCCACGTAGGCCATCACCACCGCAAGCGCGAACAGCATGCCGAGGCCGCCATCATCACGCAGCTCTTCACCGATCTGCGGGCCAACCATTTCCACACGACGCAGATCAATTTTGCCATCTGAGTGCTGGCGCAAGGCGCCGACAACCTTGTCACCAATGGAATTAGTCGCTTCCGCATCCCGTGCATTTTGCTGTGTCTGCCGCTCGGCGACTTCCGGTGGCAGCTTGATCAGCAGCTCGCTATCCGAGCCGAACCGCACCACCGCAGCACCTTCAAATCCGGCATCGGTTAACTGAGTACGGACATCTTCAATCTTGGGCGCATTTTCGTAACCCACCTCGATCTGGGTACCGCCGGTGAAATCCAGCCCCAGTTTCAGGCCATTGGTGGCCAGGGCCACAATGGAGGCAACCACCAGCAACAGGGAAATGGCCGCGGCCAGTTTGCGCCAGCGCATGAAGTCGTACACACGCTTGCCCATATATTCGGTGATCTTGCCGTTCTCTTCTTTGGTATTGCTCATCACCGTCCCCTTAAATCCAAAGTTTCTGCACACGGCGGCCGCCGTAGAACAAATTGATCAACGCCCGAGTACCCATGATGGCACTGAACATGGAGGTGAGAATACCGATAGACAGTGTCACCGCAAAGCCCTGAACCGGGCCTGAGCCGATGGCGTACAGAATCACCGCGACAATCAATGTAGTGATGTTTGCATCCACAATCGCACTGTACGCATTGTCGAAACCGGCGTTGATCGCCGACTGGGGTGGCAATCCGTTGCGCAACTCCTCCCGGATACGGGAGAAGATCAACACGTTCGCATCCACCGCCATACCGATGGTCAACACCATACCGGCAATACCCGGCAGGGTCAGGGTCGCGCCCAGAATGGACATTACCGCCACCAACAGAACCAGGTTGGTAGCCAGTGCGATGTTGGCGGCGAGACCAAACACCCGGTAAAACAGCAGCATACAAATGACGACCGCCAGCAGGCCGATCTGTACAGAAGTCACACCGACGTCAATGTTGTCCGCACCCAGAGACGGACCAATAACCCGCTCTTCGACAAAGTACATCGGCGCGGCCAGTGCACCGGAGCGCAGCAGCAGCGCCAGTTCCTGCGCTTCTGCCGGACTGCCCAGGCCGGTGGTGCGGAACTGACGTCCCAGCGGGCTCTGCACCGTCGCCAGGCTGATGATCTTCTTATCGTCCGTACGCTTCTGGACAATAATCTCATTGCCTTCGGCATCGACCTGCTTCTCCGGGGTGAAGCGGCTTTCTACGAACAGGGTGCCCATACGGCGACCAACATTCTTCCAGGTCGCGCGGTGCATCATTTCACCACCGCGAGAATCCAGGGTGATATTTACCTGCGGGAAACCACTCTCGTCATAACCAACGCGCGCATCGGTCACTCGCTCACCGGAGATGATGATCTTGCGCTCGAGCCAGGCACCGCCGTATGCCGCACGCTCCTGCTCGTCGCGGTATTCGAAGTACTCTTTACTGGTTACCAGCGCATCGGACTTGGCTTCCATACGGTATTCGAGGTTGGCGGTCTTACCGATGATCCGCTTCGCTTCCGCGGTGTCCTGTACACCGGGCAACTCTACCACGATACGGTTGCGCCCCTGACGCTGAACAATGGGCTCGGCCACGCCCAGCTCATTCACCCGGTTTCTCAGGGTGGTGAGGTTCTGGGTTACCGCGTAGTCTTCCAGCTGCTTGATCTCCTGCTCGGCAAGAGTCGCACGGATCTCCAGGTTGCTGCCGCCACCGGCTTCGGTCAGCTGCAGGGTTGGGAACTCTTTACGCAGCGTGCGCATGCCCAGATCGCGCAGATCTTCCGAGCGGAATTTGGCAATGATTTCCCGGTCGTTTTCCAGATCCACACTGCGGTAGCGCGCCTTGGCCCCACGCAGCTTGGATTTTACGTCGGAGACATAGCCTTCCATGTTGGTTTTGACGATGGAGTTGGTATCCACTTCCATCAGGAAGTGCACACCACCGGCGAGGTCGAGACCGAGCTTCATCGGGCTCGCGCCCATACTCTGCAGCCACTCAGGCGTGGTCGGTGCCAGGTTGAGAGCCACCACGTATTCGCTGTGACCGAGGGATTCCTGGATCGCGCGCTTGGCCGGCAACTGCTCCTCGATGGACTTCAGGCGAATCAGTACCGCCTTGTCCTGCACCTCACCGCCAAAATAGGCGATGCCCGCTTCGTCCAGCGCTTCCTGCACCTCGTTGAGCACATTTTGATCAATCTGCAGTGCACTGGATTGGCCGGATATCTGTACAGCAGGGTCGGGGGGATACAGATTCGGCGCTGCGTACAACAGCCCCAACCCGGTAATGATCAGGATCAGTAGATATTTCCAGAGGGGGAAGCGATTCATGCTGGTCTCATTGTTGGAGTGGCCCGTTCCACGGGCACATTTTTTTCGATAACTCACGATATGCGGACGCGCGCCAGTGATTACAACCACCGGGCGCCCCAAATCTGAACAGGGAGCTGATTATACGGGGATAGGCAGGTGGCACAAATCAGCACCCCGCCACTCACCCCAGTGGCGGCACCTCTCGCCCCAACCCCGCGTAAAACGAGGCCACATACTCTTCCAGCGCGCCGGCCGCGATGGCATCCCGCAGGCGCTGCATCAGGCGCTGGTAATGGCGAAGGTTGTGGATGGTATTGAGCTGGGAACCGAGAATTTCTCCACACTTGTCCAGATGATGGAGATAGCTGCGGGAGAAGTTTTCACAGGTGTAGCAATCGCACCCTTCCTCCAGCGGCCCGGTATCGTGACGGTGCTTGGCATTGCGGATCTTCACAACACCGGCAAAGGTGAACAGATGGCCGTTGCGCGCGTTCCTGGTAGGCATAACGCAGTCGAACATATCCACACCGCGGCGGACGCCTTCTACCAGATCTTCAGGCTTGCCGACCCCCATCAGGTAGCGCGGTTTGTCCTCCGGCATTTTGTATGCGAGATGATCCAGCACCTTGATCATCTCTTCCTTGGGCTCACCCACGGAAAGCCCGCCAATGGCATAGCCGTCAAACCCGATATCTGTCAGTCCTGCCAGGGACACGTCCCGCAATTCCGGATACATGCCCCCCTGCACGATACCGAACAGGGCGGAGGGATTCTCACCGTGGGCATCCTTGGAGCGTTTTGCCCAGCGCAGTGACAACTCCATGGACTTGCGCGCCTCGTCCGGTGTTGCCGGATAAGGCGTGCACTCGTCGAAGATCATTACCACGTCCGAGCCCAGGTCTTTCTGCACCTGCATGGACTCTTCCGGCCCCACGAATACCGGGCTGCCATCCACCGGCGATTTGAAGGAAACCCCCTCTTCGCTGATCTTGCGCATCTTGCCCAGGCTGAACACCTGGAAACCACCAGAGTCCGTAAGAATCGGCCCCTGCCACTGCATGAAATCGTGCAGGTCTCCGTGCTCCTTGATGACCACGGTACCGGGGCGCAACATCAGGTGGAAGGTATTGCCAAGGATGATATGAGCCCCGATCTCTTCCACATCACGCGGCAGCATGCCTTTCACGGTGCCGTAGGTACCTACCGGCATAAACGCCGGTGTCTCGACCACACCGCGAGGGAAATGCAGCCGCCCACGGCGGGCCTTGCCGTCCGTGGTATCCAATTCAAACTTCATAAAACACTCGCGGCTCAAGACGATCTCCTCGCAAACTGTCGCTAAATCAATGTCGTAGTATCGATATTGTTAAATATACGATTCAGGCCGAAATATTACTTTCGACCCACTTCAGCGGGATCTACCGCATCGTTGCGCTCTATCAGCATCGCGTCGCCATAGCTGAAAAAACGGTATTCATTTTCCACCGCTGCCGCGTAGGCGTTCATTGTGTTTCGATATCCAGCGAAGGCACTCACCAACATCAGTAGTGTCGACTCCGGCAAATGGAAATTGGTGATCAGGCGATCCACCACCCTGAACTGGTACCCCGGGTAGATGAAGATGTCGGTCTCCCCCTGAGTCGGCTTCAGTTCGCCGGAAGCCGCGGCGCTCTCCAGGGCGCGAACACTGGTTGTGCCCACGGCGATTACCCGCCCACCACGGGCTTTGCACGCTGCAACTGCTGCACACACCTCTTCCGACACATCCAGAATCTCGGTATGCATCTTGTGGGTGTGGATATCATCCACGCGCACCGGTTGGAAGGTACCAGCACCCACATGCAGGGTGACAAAAGCGGTATCTGCCCCCTTGTGCCGTAGGGATTCGATCATTTCATCGTCGAAATGCAATCCAGCGGTGGGCGCAGCTACCGCTCCGGCGTTGCGGCTGTACACCGTCTGATAGCGCTCTTTGTCGGAATCGGTATCCGCACGATCTATATAAGGAGGCAGTGGCATGTGCCCCAGGCGCTCCAGCACCTGTAATGCCCCTTCCTGCGGAAACTCCAGCTCAAACAGGGCATCGTGACGGTCCACCATCTTCAAGACGGTGTCATCTTCCAGCAGAATTTCACTACCGGGCTTGGGCGACTTGCTCGAACGGATATGGGCCAGGGCGCGATGTTCGTCCAACACCCGCTCTATGAGAATTTCCAGCCTGCCTCCGCTGGCCTTGCGGGCAAACAGGCGCGCAGGGATCACCCGGGTATCATTGAATACCAGCAAATCACCGGGCTCTACCAGTTGAAGAAGGTCGCTAAAGCGGCGGTGAGCCAGCTCACCGGTCTCACCATCGAGGCACAAAAGACGACTGCCCCGGCGCTCCTCGGTTGGCGCCTTGGCGATCAGAGATTCCGGCAGATCAAAGTAGAAATCCTGGCGTTGCATGAATTCAGTCTAGGTGGTTATTGATTGGTCGCGAATCCTAACGGAAAGCACTCCCGCAGCCAAATCCTGTTGACCGCAACTGGCCCATCGCTATAATCATCGTCCTTTCCGAGCCGAGTTCGATCTTCGCTCGTGAAGCTGCCAGAGTGGTGAAATTGGTAGACACAGGGGATTCAAAATCCCCCGCCTTAACGGGTGTGCCGGTTCGAGTCCGGCCTCTGGTACCAAACAAAAAAGCCCTGATTGCGAAAGCAGTCAGGGCTTTTTTGTTTGGCACTTGAGACCGGCGAGACCCTGCACTCGGTTCGAGTAACCGCGCCAGCGGTTGGGACGCCGCAGGCGCCCGCAAGGGCACATTGGCGCAGCCAATGTGATCAGTCCGGCCTCGGGCAGGTAGCACCCGTTTCTCAAACGCCTCCTTTACTTAAACCTGCCCAGGAAGCTAATTCAGTAGCGCCGTGTAGACATAAAAAAGGCCCTGGTCGCGTTAGCGATCGGGGCCTTTTTTATGTTCGGTCTGGTGGTGTGGGGTGCTGCGTGGTAGTGACAGTAATTCACCGTATCCAAAATAAAAAAAGGGCCACCCAAATGGGTGGCCCTTTCTTTTATTTAGAAGCCTGGCGATGTCCTACTCTCACATGGGGAAACCCCACACTACCATCGGCGCTATTTCGTTTCACTTCTGAGTTCGGCAAGGGATCAGGTGGTTCCACAGTTCTATGGTCGTCAGGCAAACTGGCTTGGGTTGGCTTGGTCTTATGAGCTTGTGCTCTGCGCTGCCACTTGACTGTCCGTTTGCCACTGCTCTCGCAGTTAACAGTCAACCCAAATAAGTCGGTAAAACATTCTGTAGTAATACACCGCAAGAACTGTATGTCTCGTCTCGCGCACAATCCACTGATCGATCATCTGATCAGTAATCGTTAGTAACCATCTCTGTTGTATGGTTAAGCCTCACGGGCAATTAGTACAGGTTAGCTCAACGCCTCACAACGCTTACACACCCTGCCTATCAACGTCGTAGTCTACGACAACCCTTTAGGATACTTAAAGTATCAGGGAGAACTCATCTCAAGGCTCGCTTCCCGCTTAGATGCTTTCAGCGGTTATCGATCCCGAACTTAGCTACCGGGCAATGCGTCTGGCGACACAACCCGAACACCAGAGGTTCGTCCACTCCGGTCCTCTCGTACTAGGAGCAGCCCCTTTCAATTCTCCAACGCCCACGGCAGATAGGGACCGAACTGTCTCACGACGTTCTAAACCCAGCTCGCGTACCACTTTAAATGGCGAACAGCCATACCCTTGGGACCGACTTCAGCCCCAGGATGTGATGAGCCGACATCGAGGTGCCAAACACCGCCGTCGATATGAACTCTTGGGCGGTATCAGCCTGTTATCCCCGGAGTACCTTTTATCCGTTGAGCGATGGCCCTTCCATTCAGAACCACCGGATCACTATGACCTGCTTTCGCACCTGCTCGTCATGTCTGACTCGCAGTCAAGCGCACTTATACCATTATGCTCATTGCATGATTTCCGACCATGCTGAGTGCACCTTCGTGCTCCTCCGTTACGCTTTGGGAGGAGACCGCCCCAGTCAAACTACCCACCAGGCACTGTCCGCAACCCCGATAAGGGGTCGACGTTAGAACATCAACACTACAAGGGTGGTATTTCAAGGACGGCTCCACGAATACTGGCGTACTCGTTTCAAAGCCTCCCACCTATCCTACACATGTAGGGTCAATGTTCAGTGCCAAGCTGTAGTAAAGGTTCACGGGGTCTTTCCGTCTAGCCGCGGGTACACTGCATCTTCACAGCGATTTCAATTTCACTGAGTCTCGGGTGGAGACAGCGTGGCCATCATTACGCCATTCGTGCAGGTCGGAACTTACCCGACAAGGAATTTCGCTACCTTAGGACCGTTATAGTTACGGCCGCCGTTTACCGGGGCTTCGATCAAGAGCTTCGACCGAAGTCTAACCCCATCAATTAACCTTCCGGCACCGGGCAGGCGTCACACCGTATACGTCATCTTACGATTTTGCACAGTGCTGTGTTTTTAATAAACAGTTGCAGCCACCTGGTCACTTCGACCGGCCTCAGCTTAGGGAGCAAGTCCCATCACCAAAACCGGCGTACCTTCTCCCGAAGTTACGGTACCATTTTGCCTAGTTCCTTCACCCGAGTTCTCTCAAGCGCCTTGGTATTCTCTACCCGACCACCTGTGTCGGTTTAGAGTACGGTTCGCAATTGCCTGAAGCTTAGAAGTTTTTCCTGGAAGCATGGCATCAACCACTTCACTTACCGAAGTAAGCTTCGTCATCAGCTCTCGGCCTTAGGGACCCGGATTTGCCTAAGTCCCCAGCCTACTACCTTAAACACGGACAACCAATCGCCGTGCTGGCCTAGCCTTCTCCGTCACTCCATCGCAGCAATTGCAAGTACAGGAATATTAACCTGTTTCCCATCGACTACGGCTTTCGCCCTCGCCTTAGGGGCCGACTAACCCTGTCCCGATTAGCGTTGGACAGGAACCCTTGGTCTTCCGGCGAGGAGGTTTTTCACCCCCTTTATCGTTACTCATGTCAGCATTCGCACTTCTGATACGTCCAGCAAACCTCACAGTTCACCTTCAGCGGCTTACACAACGCTCCTCTACCATGCTCATAAGAGCATCCGCAGCTTCGGTTATCAGTTTGAGCCCCGGTATATCTTCCGCGCGGGCCGACTCGACTAGTGAGCTATTACGCTTTCTTTAAAAGATGGCTGCTTCTAAGCCAACTTCCTAGCTGTCTGGGCCTTCCCACATCGTTTCCCACTTAGTAGTAATTTGGGACCTTAGCTGGCGGTCTGGGTTGTTTCCCTCTCCACGACGGACGTTAGCACCCGCCGTGTGTCTCCCGGATAGTACTTACTGGTATTCGGAGTTTGCAAAGGGTTGGTAAGTCGGGATGACCCCCTAGCCTTAACAGTGCTCTACCCCCAGTAGTATTCGTCCGAGGCGCTACCTAAATAGCTTTCGGGGAGAACCAGCTATCTCCAGGTTTGATTGGCCTTTCACCCCTAGCCACAAGTCATCCGCTAATTTTTCAACATTAGTCGGTTCGGTCCTCCAGTTGATGTTACTCAACCTTCAACCTGCCCATGGCTAGATCACCTGGTT